>CALUWJ010000005.1 GCA_944324455.1 Candidatus Gastranaerophilales bacterium
CCATCAAAAGAACCAACAGTTGAACCATCAAAAGAACCAACAGTTGAACCATCAAAAGAACCAACAGTTGAACCATCAAATCCTGACAGTGGCGACGGCGATATGGATGCAGAAGATGGCGGTGCAGATTTTGATGATGATGTTGAGCCATCAAAAGAACCATCAGTTGAGCCATCAAAAGAACCAACAGTTGAACCATCAAAAGAACCAACAGTAGAGCCATCAAATCCTGACAGCGGCGATGGCGATTTAGATACCGATGATGGTGGTGCAGATTTTGATGATGAACCGCCAACTGAAGGCCTGGAACCACCAGTATCTAATGACGATGAAGGTGATTGTGATCCATTGCCGGAAGTATCTCAAGATGACAGCACAATTCCTGATGGCGAAGCTGAATTCGAAGATGCACTTAAAGATTTCTATGATTTAGTTGAAAATTCGTAAATTTTAAATGTAAGTTACTGATAATACATTAAAGACTTTAGGAAAAATCCTAAAGTCTTTTTTTACATTTCACAACATTTAAAGGCAAAAGCTTTAATATGTTTAGATGGGATATTTAACCATTTGTATTCTTTTCGATATTCACCTTCATGCCATCTTACTATTGCATCTTTAAGGGTTACAATGCCTTCATAGCATTTTTCATGTCCCATTTCTTTGCAGCATTTATATAGCTGTCCTTCTATTTTTAAATTACCTAAACTGCATATTAAAATATCTGATTCCGTATGTTTAGATAATTCATATATAGCGTCATAAGTTTTACACATAAAAAACCTCCTTTTAATTAATATTAAAATAGAGGTTTTTTTAAAACATTAGATTTAAATTGTAGCCTATATGCGAATTAATGATAAATTTTTAGCTTTTGAAATATATTCATTTATTTCAATATCATCATTTAATTCCGTTGAACTAACAAGGATATGGCTTTCATCAAGCTTAATTCCGGCTAAAATTCCTTGTTCTTTCATGTGTGCTAAAAATTTTTCGCTGTTACCTGCATTTATTGTAAATTCATCAAAAAATTCTTTATTTTTAAGCTCAAACCCTAGTTCTTGCAGTTTTTTTGCTAATTTATGAGCATTATCGTATGAAGTTTGGGCAATTTTAATCAAAGCGGTTTTGCCTGTTTTTCTTAGATATAAATTAGCACAAAAAGCAATCAAGGCTTGATTTGAACATATATTTGAAGTTGCTTTTTCCCTTCTTATGTGTTGTTCTCTTGCTTGCAGAGTTAAACAATATGCGGTCTTTCCGTTTTTATCTATTGTTTTTCCGCATATTCTTCCGCTTAATTGTCTTTTATAAGCGTCTTTGCACGCAATAAAACCTGCATAGGCTCCACCGAAATTTAAATCAATACCTAAAGATTGAATATCTCCAACGGTGATATCTGATTTAGGCGGTTCAAATAAAACCATTGACATTAAATCAACACAAGCGATAATCAGTTCTTTAGAATTTCTTTTTGGCATATCAACAAGTTCACCATATTTATTTGGCGTTTGATATAATTTTGCACATAAATCATCATTATTGCAATCACTGCCAACAATTAATTCAATATCACCCGCCCAAAGGTATGTTTTAATAACTTCAAGATAATTTGGATTGATATTTTCATCAACAAAAACTTTGTATTTTTTAGTTATTCTTGCAGCCATTAAAATGGCTTCAGCACAAGCTGTGGCAGCATCATAAACAGAAGCATTTGATACATCTTGGTTTGTTAGTGTGCACATCATAGATTGAAATTCATACATAGATTCAAGTGTGCCTTGTGAAATTTCTGCTTGATATGGCGTGTAGCAAGATAAAAATTCAAATCTTGATGCCACATCTTTTATGCAAGCCGGAATATATCTTTTTCTTGAGCCTTGACCTAAGAAATTTAAATAATTTGTCTTATTTAAATTTGCCAGTTTTTTAATTTCTTTTTGAGCCTCAATTTCATCATGCCCATTATCTAAATCAAGATTTTGCATTCTCGCTTCTTTTGGAATGCAATCAAAAACTTCTTCAATAGAACTTATTTTGATAGAATTAAGCATTTCTTTTCTATCTTGTTCATTTAATGCTTCAAAATTATACATTTTATTTTCTCTTATTCAACTTCATCTTTGTAATCATTATATTCAAGAAGACCTTGAGAGTCTTGTTGAAAATCTTGCGGTTTAACTTTTATAAGCCAAGCAGAAAAGGCGTCATCATTAATTAATTCAGGTGAGTTGATTAATTGTTCATTTACTTCAATAACTTCTCCTGAAATAGGCATATAAATTTCGCTTGCAGCTTTTACAGATTCAATCGTAGAGAAAACTTCTTCTTTGTTAAAGGTTGTGCCAACTTCAGGAAGTTCAATAAAAACAATATCTCCTAATTGTTCAACTGCCCAATCAGTAAGCCCGATAGTTGCACATCCATTTTCTTCCAGCACCCATTCATGGGTTTTTGAACATAAAATTCCGTCAGGTATATTCATTTATTTCTCCTATAATTAATTATTTTTTGTAGTTTTTCTTGATAAATGGTTTTTTCACTATTGTAGCATTATATAATTTATTTCTTACCATAATTTGTATTTTAGTGCCAATACTTTCTTTAATATTGTTAAGTTTTGCTACTAAATCAGAAGACAAATTTTCAAATTCTATCATGCAAAAGCCGATATTTTTTCCTAAAGTCGGGCTTGGTGCGCCTGATGTAACCATGCCTGCTTTTTTGTTATCAATATAAACTTCATAGTCATTTCTTGCAATTTGTCTATCATCCATAATAAAAGCAAAAAGTTTTTTTCTTAGCGGAGTTTGATTTAATTTTTGGGCTAAAATTAGGCTTTTGCCGTTGTAGTCTGCTTCTTTTTCTTTTGGAATAAAAAATCCCAAAGAGCTTTCTAATGGAGTTGTATTTTCATTTAATTCATGGCCATATAAGGGTAAACCTGCTTCTAATCTTAGAGTATCTCTAGCCCCTAAGCCAACAGGTACAACTTTGAATTCATCTTTATAAGATAAAATTTTATTCCATAATTTTGAAGCATATTTATGTTCAAATATTATTTCAAAACCGTCTTCACCTGTGTATCCTGTGCGAGTTAGAAAAACAGGGCAGTTATCAAGCATAGCTTTTTTAAAAGTGAAAAATTCAGGTTGATTATCTAAACTAACTCCCATTTTTTCTATGATATATTGGCTGTTTGGTCCTTGTAGAGCTAACATTGAAAAATCATCACTTTTATTTATTACTTCAACATCAAAATTTTGTGCTTCTTTTTTCATAAATGGTACATCAAAATCTATTCTGGAAGCATTAATGACAATAAGATAATCAATTTCATTAATTATATTTTTAGAATTATAAATAATTAAATCATCAATTAAACCGCCGTCTTTATTGGGAAGTTGACAATATATTGCTTGCCCTTCTTTTAATTGAGATAAATTTTGAGGAACGATTGATTCTAAAAATTTAAGGCTGTCTTTTCCTTTAATGTAAACTTCGCCCATGTGTGAAACATCAAAAAGTCCTGCAAAATTTCTCGTTGCATTATGTTCTTTTATTATTCCTTCATATTGAACAGGCATAATCCACCCGCCAAAAGGCACCATTTTTGCATTTAATTTAATATGTTCATCATAAAGACTTGTTTTTTTCTCTGTTGTTGTCATTTTCTACCTCACATATATTCTTGGTAAGCGCATTTTAAGTCTGCAAGTTAGTTCATAATTAATGGTATCAAGCTTTTTTGCCCATGTATCAATTGTGTCTTTTTGATTTTCTTTTCCTAAAATGGTAATAACATCACCAACAGAACAATCAATATTTGAAACATCAAACATAACCTGATCCATTGTTATTCTTCCTATTTGAGGAATTACTTTATTATTTAATGTAGCACAAATTTTACCTGATAATTTTCTATCTAATCCGTCGGCATATCCTATTGGAATTGTAGCTACTTTTGTATCTTTATCTGCAATATAAGTGTGTCCATAGCTTATTCCATCTCCTTTTTTTAGAGTGTGGATATTTGTTATTCTTGCTTTTAAGCCCATTACGGGAAGCATGGAATTCATAATTTCATTTTCTTTTGAAAAAGGACTTAAACCCCACATGATTATACCCATGCGCACCATATCAAAAGAATATTCAGGATATAAAAATATTGCAGGGGAATTTAGACAATGGATTTTAATTTTTCTTTTTTTAAACTCATCTTTAAATGGCTCAATAACATTTTTAAATTCTGTTATTTGTCTATTAAAAATTTGAGGATTTTCAACGTCTGCAAAATGTGTAAATATTCCTTTTAAATCAATATAGTCGGCATTTAAAACTTTTTTTGTAAATTCAAGTGCTTTATCTGAACTTATTCCTATTCTATTCATGCCTGTATCTATTTTAATGTGAGCTTTTATTTTTTTATTTAGTCTTTTATATAATTGTTGAGCAATTTCAAGGTGTTCATCATTAAAAATTGATATTTCAATATCATATTTTATGGCATTTTCAAAAGCCCATAGGGGACTTGCACCCAAAACAAGAATTGGAGTTGTGATTTTATTTTCTCTTAGTTCAATCCCCTCGTCTATGCTTGCAACGCCAAAATGTGTAACGCCACATGCAATTAAAGTAGGAGCACACATTAAAGAGCCATGTCCATATCCGTCTGCTTTGATAACTGCAAAAATTTCAGGAGGATTGTTTTCATCAAGACAATGCTCTAAAAGATACTTTTTAATATTTAATACGTTATTTTCAAGATTGGTAAGATTAACTTCAACCCAAGCATCTCTATTTTTATTAACAAATGTTCCTCTAAAATTTTGCATTATTTTTTATTTTGCTCCAAAAATAATTCCCAAGTATTTTCCATTAAACAAGCTATTGTCATAGGTCCTACACCCCCAGGGACAGGAGTTATATAGCTTGCAACTTTTTTAACTTTTTCAAAGTCAACATCCCCTATAAGGCTCCTGTCGAATTGTTTTGTTATACCGACATCAATTACAACAGCACCTTTTTTAACCATGTCTGCCTTGATTAATTTAGGAATGCCTGTGGCAGAAACAATAATATCTGCTTTTTTTGTAATGGATTTTAAGTCTTTTGTTTTTGAGTGTGCCAGTGTTACTGTGGCATTTTCTTTTGTTAAAAGAGTTGCAGTGGGTTTACCTACAATATTAGAGCGTCCTATAACAACGGCATTTTGACCCTCAAGCTCTATATTATAAGCTTTTAGGAGTTTAATTATTCCTTTTGGCGTACAGCAAATTGCATAAGGATTAAGCCCGCAGTTTAATTTACCCACATTGATTGGATGAAAGCCGTCTACATCTTTTTTAGGGTCGATTAATTCAATTATTTGATTAGCGTCAAGGTGATTAAATAACGGTAATTGAACTAAAATTCCATTAATTTGTTTATCTTCATTTAATTCATGGATTAATTTAATCAGTTGTCCTTGAGTAATTGATGAATCAAATTTATATACACTTGACTTATAGCCAAGAGATAAAGACTGTTTTTCTTTTGATGACACATAAATTTTGCTTGAAGCGTCGTCATTTGCTAAGATTACTGCAAGCCCCGGTTTTTTTTCCGATTGTTGAACTTTTATTTTAAGATTTTCAAGTAAAGATTTTGCAACTTTTTTTCCATCTATAATAATTGCCACTAATCTCTCCTTTATTCTGTTTCAATTTGAGGTAAATTCATTCTTGGATAAAAAACCTCTAAATTTTGTGCTAATTCATCATAATTGATTTCATTTTTTTGATTAATTGTTCCAATTAAATTTAAATCTAAGTCTTTGACAAGCGTCATTGCGTTGTTTAAATTTTCTTTTTCGGCTTTGTTGATAATTATTCCCATTTGACCGTTTAGCGCATATTTTCTTGATGAATTTGCAATTTTTGCGCTAAGTTCAATATCGCTTTTTTTACAGCCTGATACAATAATTGTTTCATCAATAGGATAATCTACAAGAGAATTTAAATATTTTAAATCATATTCACAATCAATAATAACAAAATCATATCTTTCAATTAGTTTAATTAAAGAATCTCTGGTTAATTTTGTGCTTGGACATTTGCAATCTTTTGGTGTAACAAGCCAAGAAGCAATCATATCAATATTTTCATCAACCTCAATTATAATATCTTCAATTGCCCAATCGATAAATTCTTGTTTAGTCATTCCATCAGGAATACCTGTTTTATATTCGTGTTTACCTGATTTTATTCCATAGATTGTGTTTCTTGTTTTAATTCCGAAACTGTCGGATAATTCTAAAGATAAATCATTATCAATTAATAGGATAGATGAATTTGAAAAATTTTTTCTTATTAATCTTGCAAATGCTCTAGTTAGAGTGGTTTTTCCGTTTCCTGATTTACCTATAAAAGCAATGGTTGATGTCATCTTTTTTCCTTATATTATTGCTTTTAGATTATATTATAAAATTGATTTAAATTAAAGTTATTATTAGTTTTGTTATAAAAAACATTACTCTAAAAACATATATTTGAATTATTGTTTTTAAAGCTTATAAAAAGTAAAATAAAGAGGTAGCAAGATAGGTGTTATTATGTATCACGACAAAGTTTTAGCAATGGTTTTAGCGGGCGGGCAAGGAAAAAGGCTTTATCCTTTAACAAAAGACAGGGCAAAACCTGCTGTTCCTTTTGGCGGCAGATACAGAATAATAGATTTTGTTTTGAATAATTTTGTTAATTCGGGTTTTCATAAAATAAAAGTTTTAACTCAATATAAATCCGATTCATTGAATAAGCATATTTCAAGAGGTTGGAATTTATGTTCATCTATTGATCAATATGTTGACTTAGTTCCTGCTCAAATGAGAACAGACGGCAATTGGTATAAAGGTACAGCGGACGCAATTTTTCAAAATATGAATCAAATAACTGATGAAAGTTTTTCTCATATTTGTGTTTTTGGCGGAGATCATATATATAAAATGAATGTACGTCAAATGCTTAATTATCATATTGAAAAAAAAGCCGATTTAACAATTTCAGCTATTGCAATTCCTATCGAATTGGCGAGTGAATATGGAATTATTGAAGTTGATGATGATTGGAGATTAACAGGTTTTATTGAAAAACCAAAACATGTTCCAAAACATATTCCAAATGACCCGAAAAAGTGTCTTGCTTCAATGGGTAATTATATTTTTGAACCTGATAAATTGGTTGAAGAATTAAAAAAAGATGCACTTGATGCAAATTCTTCACATGATTTTGGAAAGAATATTATTCCAAATATGTTGAAAAACGGTTCAAGGGTTTATATTTATAATTTTTCAAATAATACTTTTGAGGGTATGACAGAAGCTGAAAAAGGCTACTGGAAAGATGTTGGAAATGTTGACAGTTATTGGCAAGCAAATATGGATTTGTTAGCATATTCTCCTGAATTAAATTTATATTCACCTGATTGGCCTTTAAGAACATATAACTATAATTTTCCGCCTGCAAAATTTATCTGGGACGAGGATGAGCGTGTGGGACTGGCGAAAAACTCCTTGGTTTCGGAGGGCTGTATAATTTCTGGCGGTATGATTTCAGGTTGTGTTTTATCGCCAAAAGTTAGAATAAATAGTTATTCAAGCGTGTGTGATTCTATTTTAATGGAAAATGTTACCATAGGAAGACATTCGCAGATTAATAGAGCTATTATAGATAAAAATGTTGAAATACCGCCTTATACAGAAATTGGGTTTAATAAAGAAGACGACCTAAAGCGTGGTTTCTATGTTTCACAGGGCGGAATAACCGTTGTTCCTAAAGGGGCAATTGTTGATTAATTAGTAGCAGTTAAATAGAGTTAAAATATTTGCAGAAATGAATTATTTTAATCACCCAATGCTTGTTGATATTTGTTCACTTTTCTTCTTTTTTCTCTCAAGCGGCGAAATGAAAAAGAAGAAAAGTGAACCGAAAAGAAGAAAACTTCCGCCTGCCTCATAATTATTGGGCTTTCGCCCAAGTTATATATGTTTTGCTAAAGCAAAACATAATAAAATGTTGGTTAGGTATACTTATCCAATTTTAATTAATAAAAGAAAAAGCCTTTTAATTTCTTAAAAGGCTAAGATATCAAAACACAAAAAATAACATAAAATATGAAATTAAAAACACTGTCTTTTAAAAATTTGGTTGACAGTAATAATAATCACCTTGAGGTCCTCCCCCAGTAGCTAGACTGTATCCGAATTCGCATCCTGTACATTTTGAAGTGATGCAACTGGAGCATCCAGGTCCGTGTAATACCGAGCAAGTAACACAATATCCATAACTATTGGACATAGCGTAACCATCTGGGCATGATGTACAAGTTCCGCTGTTTAGCGTATATCCGCTTGCGCAAGCTGTACATGTATATGTGGTGCAATTTGTGCAATGTGAAAATAAACTACTGCAATTTTGGCATATTCCATTTTTTAATGCATATCCATTGTTGCATGCTGTACATGCGCTAGCCGTACAACTTGTGCAAGCTGAACCAAATTTAGCACTGCAAGTTGTGCAACTGCCATTGCTTAAAATATAGTTACCAGAACAAGCTGTACATGCGCTAGCCGTACAACTTGTGCAAGCTGAACCAAATTTAGCACTGCAAGTTGTGCAACTGCCATTGCTTAAAATATAGTTACCAGAACAAGCTGTACATGCGCTAGCCGTACAACTTGTGCAAGCTGAACCAAATTTAGCACTGCAAGTTGTGCAATTGCCATTATTTAAAATATAGTTACCAGAACAAGCTGTACAAGCTGTATCGCTACATGTTATACAATTCTCTCCAAACTTCGTCGGGCAATTTGCAATACAATCATTACCAACTAAATCATAATTAGGTTTACAAGTTTTACAAGTTAATTCATCACAAGTTGTACAATTTTCATTAAAAAATTTAGTACAATCTGGAACACATTTTCCATTATCTAACTTATAATTTGTTTCACATGTTTTACATTCATTTTTATCGCATTTTGTACAATGTTCAAATTTTGATTTACAATCTACACAATTACCATTATCAAGATAGCTTCCATCTAAACAACTTTCACATTTATCACTTTGACATAATGTACAATTACTTCCAAATTTATCAGTGCATGGTAAACATTTACATGATGGAGTATCTTTGTACTGTCCATCTATTGTGCAATCAAGATTACACATGACGCATTCATCTCTAAAACATAATTTACAATCATTTGAAATATCCTTACATTCATCACTCCAACCATTAGAACCGCTACTTCCACCAAAAACACCACTTGAAAACTTCTTTGTAATAATCGGAGTGAATGCTGCTGTGATACAACTAATTACAATTAAGCTGATTAATAATTCAACTAAAGAAAAACCTTTTTTCATATCTTAATTACCATTTTAATTTCTACTTTTCATATTTAAACATGGAATTTTGGATATTTCAAGTTGTTTAAAAGTGAGTTATTTTACTTCAAAATATGAATAAGGTAGTGAGCTATGACAGATATTAAAAAATTATTAGGTAAAAAAATCAAATATTATAGAGAGTTAAACAATTTAACTCAAGAACAAATGTCAGAATTAGTCGGCATAAATAGTCGTTCTATTTCTCTAATTGAGAGAGGTTCTAATTTTGTTACGGCAGAAACATTAACTAATATTGCAAAAACACTTAATGTGTCGATTAAAAAGCTTTTTGATTTTGATGAAGATATTATACAAACAGCAGATATTAAAGAACGACTGTTTGATTTAATAAATAAAAATGAAGATAAAGTATATACAATTTATAAAATTGTAAGAGGGTACTTAGAATAAATTTAGTATTTCATTTTGTAAAAGAATTAAAAAGTTGTGCTATTCATAAAAATTTTTAGATATAAAATTTAATTATGAATAAGATTTTAATTATTGATGATGATATAGCAATTTGCGAACTTGTAAAGGTTAATTTGGAGTTATTGGGTTATAACTGCGAATATTCCACAGATCCTGTTAAAGGATATGCCCTAATTAAACAAGATGAACCGTCTTTAGTTATTTTAGATGTGATGATGGGTGAAGTAAATGGATTTGAAATTGCTCATAAAATCCGTCAAACAAGCAATATTGCAAGAACTCCAATTATAATGCTTACTGCTTTAGGAGAATTAAACAATAAGCTTGAGGGCTTTAATTCAGGGGTTGATGACTATATAACAAAACCATTTGAAATTGAAGAACTAAAAGCAAGGGTTATAGCCCTTTTAAATCGCTCAGGACAAGAACTGCCTTCTTTAAGAGTGAAAGAGGTATTATCAAAAGGCGATATTACATTAATTCCTGAAAGTTATAGCGTTAGAATTATTGATAAACAAATTCAATTAACACCAATTGAATTTGATATTTTAAACGTTTTAATGCAAAAAGAAGGCTCTATGGTTTCTGCTAAAGAACTTTTAAAAGAGGTTTGGGGATATAATGAAGATGATGATGTTGATACAATTAGAGTGCATATCACTCATTTAAGAGCAAAAATCAATAAAATTTCTTCTGAAAAAAATAAATATATTCAGACAATATATGGTGGTGGATATAGACTTTTAGCTTCCGGTGTAGAAAAAAAGTAAGATGAAACTGAAATTAAATAAAACGCAAATAAGGCAATTTGTTATTCTTTTTGTAAGTGTTTTTTTGTTGTTTTTAGTAACATACAGAAATTTACAAATAAAACAATTGAATAGAATTAATGATGTTTCATCAATTAATATAGTAAATCAAAAAGAGGTCAATCCAAGGCAACTTTTCAATGAAAGCTGGCAAGTAATTAAATCAAATTATTACTCTAAAACTCTAAATAAACAAAATTGGGCAAGATGGAAAAAACGCTACACAAATAAAATCAAAACAAAAGAAGACGCTTATGTTGCAATAAATTCTATGCTTGCAAGCTTAGATGACCCATATTCAAAGTTTTTATCAGAAGAAGAATTCCAAGAGCAAAACAGTGCAATTAATTCAAAATTATATGGTATTGGAATAAATATTGCTTCAATCTCGGGAAAAATATATATAGTAAATGTTTTAGAAAACGCCCCTGCATATAATAGCGGGATAAGAAGCGGTGATATTATCTTAAAAGTAAATTCAAAAGATGTTAACGGTCAATCTGTTTATCAGGTTGCGCAGTTAATCAGGGGTAATATAAATCAAATAGTTAATCTTGAATTATTAAGAGGAAACGAAAAATTTTCTTGTAATGTTAAAAGAGAAGAAATTAAAGTTAAAACAATAGAATATAAAAAAGTTTCAAATGATATCGGATATATCAGAATTTCAAGTTTCATTGGCGTAGATACGCCTGCTGAGTTCATTGTAGCCCTAAACAGATTAAAAGATACAAAAGGGCTTATATTGGATTTAAGAGGAAATTCGGGCGGTTTATTTCAAAATGCTATTGTGATATCTAATTTATTTATGAATGACGGTGTGATTGTTAATGTTATAGCGCGTCAAGGAAAGAAAAACACTTATAAAGCCGAAAATGAAGGTTGTATTTATGATAATCCTTTAGTTGTTTTAATTGATGAAAATTCAGCTTCAGCTTCTGAAATTTTATCATCAGCCCTAAAGGATAATAAAAGAGCGGTTTTAGTAGGTACAAGAACTTATGGTAAAGGATTGGTTCAAAAAGTTTTTGCGCTTCCTAATAAATCAGGCATGAATTTAACCATAGCAAGATATTTAACTCCAAAAGGAGTTGATATAAATAAAAAGGGTATTGAGCCTGATTATATTGTGAATTTTAAACATAGTGATTTTATAACAAATAATGACCCGCAATTATCTTTTGCTAAAAATTACCTTGAAAAGAAAATTCAATAATATGTTATTATAGGTATTATATAAAAAAGGAGTATAGTATTTATGTTGTTGGATTTAATTGAAAAAAGGAAAAGTGTTCGAGAATATTTAGATAAAGATATTCCAAAAGAAGACTTAAAAAAAATTCTAAAGGCGGGATATTTAGCTCCATCTTGGATGAACAGCCAGCCTTGGAAATTTATTTTGGTACAAAATCAACAAACAAAAGATGTTTTATGTGAGTTATCAGGCAATCAGCCCCATGTTAAAAATGCTCCTGCTTTAATTGCTTGTATTGCAGATAAAAATGGCTGGTCAAAAGAAGAATTTGGCGAAGTTTTAGCTTCTCGAGGAATTGGTGAATCAGGCAGAGAAAAAATATTTTCAATTCCAATGTTTTACCCTGTTTTATTGGGTGATGATAAAGTTTTAATGCGCTCAGTAGAACAAGTAACCTATGCTGTTTCATATATGATGTTAGAAGCAAAAGAATTGGGAATAGATTCTTGTATAATTGGTGCAATATCAAATGAAGCAACGGTGATTAAGCCTGAAATATATAAAAAGGCAAATGAAATTTTAAATTTAAAGGATGGTCAAGTTTTAATAACAATAATAACGCTGGGTTATGCAAAAGAAGAAACTCCGACTAATAAATTAAGAAAAGATTTTAATAAGGTTGTGTTTAGTGAAAAAATAGGCAACCCGCTATAAAAAACCGCCTTTAAAAGGCGGTTTTTTTAAATTGTTTTTGTGTATAATCTTATTTTAAATTTTGCAACAAGAATGCTTTTGTCTCTTTCATAAGGTTCAATATATACTTCATAAAGACTGCTTAGATATTTTTCTTTTGCAATGTTTTTAAAGAAATTTTGTAATTGAGTGTAGCTTCCAACAGTCATAAATGAAAGCTCGCAAGCATTGTATCCTGCTGCTTTTGTAAATAAGATTTTATCATCTTGCGGTTGATAGTTATAGTCAATTGAGCGAATTTTAATGCCGCTATTTGTAATGTTAGAAAGAATATTCTCAAACATTATACCAAAAGAAGCTTCAGGGCTGAATTGTTGTCCCATTACTTCATATATCACTTTACCGCTTGAAGATTCTTTTTTGCGTGTTGAAGATAATTTTTGTTTTTTAATTTGGTCAAGCTGTGCTTCTTTAGTTATTAATTCATCTTGTTTTTGATTGGCTTCGCTGTGGCTTGTCATAGCTAGTGAGCCATAATAATGAACAGCGTATAATCCGCCTATAAAGATGATTACAACTAAAAATAAATAAACTATATTTTCTTTAATTAACTTTTCCATTTTTTTTCCTATTTTGCAGGTTTCATTCCTGATGTATTTTCAATATTATTCAGCGGAGTTTTGATTATTATTTCGTTTTCGTTTTCTTGTAGAGGTTGTAAATAATCTATTTGTTGAGGAGCGTTTGCGTTTTTGCCTCTAACGTTTTTATCTTTTTGTGCTGTTTCATATTGAATTTGAGTATTTGCAATTTCAAAGCTGTATAATCTTTCTGTATCTTTATTAATAGCAATATCTGATAAATATTTATTCTCTTGAGGTAAGTCTTCTGTTATAACTTTAAGCTCAGTTAATTTAATATCAGATTTTGGAGATACTATTCTTAAATTTTTATAATATTCATAAATATCAATAATGCTTTGAGCAACACCCCTAACTACGATTTTATCACCTGTGGTGTTGTAGTATTGAGTTAGCCAAACATTTTTTGGAATATCTGTTGCGATTGAATCATAGAAATTAATAGCTGAAACATTCATAGCGGCAATTTCGTCAATAATTGTACTTATATCAATTTCTTGTTTGCTTTTACCGTCTGTTTCAGATAAAATTTCTGCATTTACTTTCTGTAGTTTGCTTGACAGTTCTGCAATTTTTTCTTGTTCTTTAGAGTCAATAGTAGCACAAATTAAAGCTATACCTCCAAAGATTACAAAAAATATAACTGAAAGCATTATAGAAACTTTTAAAACCAAATCATTTGTAATATCTACGGGTGTACCAAGAATGTTTGCCGTAAAATAAACCCCCATAGATGCATTAGGATCATCAGCTAATACATTAAGAATTATATCAAAGTTTGACTTAATGTGTGCAGCACCTAAAACAGATAAGGTCATTGAGTTTACTTGCGAATAATCAATTGTTGATACAACCTCCAGCAATGGTTTTTTAGAAAATTTATTTGAATCAATTGCATGGATTTCTTTATCAAACTGCATTTGATGTTTTAAAACTTCTGCACAAATATCATCAGTTTGGCTGATTATATAAAGCGCATTAATGTTGTGGTTGTTTATCAGTTGAGCTGAACTTGATACAATTGCTTGGTATGCTTCTTCTGTAGAAAACGATCTGATTGCAATAGGCACTTCGCTATAATCAAGCAGATTTTTACCCTCCATTTGTAAAAGCGCATAGCTGTTTGTGCCAACAATCATTGCTGTCCATGGAGAATTTTCTAAGATTACATCATCAATTTGCCCTGTAAGATACAAACCCCTTAATGTGGCACTGTATGATGTTTCTATGCCTGTTAATTGTAAACCGACATCAGAAAGAATTTCTTTTAATTCTTCAATAGCACTTTTTTGGAATGAAGAATATGCAATTTTCTTTTGTGAAGTGTTTTCATAACTTGCAATTTGACACCATCCGGAGATTGGTTCTTCTCTTTTAAAAATATAAAATTCTTCAGCTTTAGATAAAATTGCAGTTTTAATTTCTGTGTTTGTAACTGCAACAGGTACTTCTAAAAAATCAAAATAAACATTAGGTAAAACCAAATATGCAAGAGATTTTGGCTGGATTTTCATTAAATCCATCAATTCAACCAGCGCGGTTTTAAATTGCACATAGTCCTGAATTTCTCTTGTAGAAAAATTGTAATCTACTTTTTTTCTTCCATAATTAACTACTGTAGAATTTGATTTATCCAGTATAGCTATTTCTAATCCAATCCCAGGATTAAGAGCAATTCCAACAATTTGTTTTTGATTTGCTTGTGATAAAAAATTTAACATCTCTATAAATTCTAAACTTATTCTTCCCTTATTATTATTTATAATACAATAATTAAATAAAATATGAAAATAACTTAACAATTATATACATAATTAAGTGTAGGAGATAGTTTATAAATGAATAATAATTTAATTTATGGAAAAAATCCCGTTTGTGAAGCATTGGAAAAAAATCCAAAAAGAATTAATAAAATTTACATACAAGATGGTGTTTCTTTTGATAACAGGTTAAAGAAAATTGTTGAATTAGCGAAATATAATAAAATACAGATTCAATATGTTAATTTGCAAAAATTTCAAAAAGAATTTGAACAAAAAGTTAATTTTCAAGGGGTTGTTGCTTCAGTTGCAAGTGTTGAATTAATTTCATTAGAAGATTTTTTATCTCAAGAAAAAATAGGATATAAAAGACTTGTTGTATTAGATGAGATATCTGATCCTCATAATTTAGGTGCAATTATAAGAACAATTGCAGCTGTCGGATTTGATGGAATCATGGTCCCTAATCATAGGAGCTGTCCTATTAATGCAACTGTTGAAAAAATTTCATCAGGCGCAATTAACCATATACAAATTATTAAAACAACTAGTCTTTCAGCTAGTATAGACTTATTAAAAAAACAAAACTTTTGGGTAATTGCAACGCAGATGGCTGCAAAAGATAATTATTATGAAATTGATTATACGGATATGAATTTTGCTCTTGTTATGGGTTCAGAGGGCAAAGGAATATCTAAAACAATTTTAAATAAAGCGGATTTCACCGTTAAACTTGAAAGCAATTTTGAATCTTTAAATGTTTCTAATGCAACTGCAGTCATTTTATATGAAGCCTTAAGACAGATAAGAACAAAGGAAAAATTAAATTCAAAATAGCTAAAAATCAAAAAATATTGTATAATAACTATGTTCTTGGAGCGAGGAAATGAAACAAAAAACAATGGAAAAAAATACGCAAAATGATTTTTTGTATGATGATTTGGATGAACAAACGCTTCTTCAGATTGACAATGATATAGCTTCTCAAGAAGAAAATCTTCAAGATAGCGAAGATGAGCAAAAGCATTCCCAAGAAGATTATAAGTCAATAACTGCCGATGATTCAGTTAAAATGTACTTGCAGCAAATTGGTAAAATTCCATTGTTGAGTTTTGAAGATGAATTGGAAGTTGCAAGACAAATTAAAGAAAATCATTCTCAAAAAGCCAGAGAGGTTCTTATCAATGCTAATTTAAGGCTTGTTGTTTCAATAGCAAAAAAATATATAGGTAGAGGACTTTCATTTCTTGATTTAATTCAAGAGGGAAACCTTGGTTTAATGAAAGCGGCTGAAAAATTTGATTACTCAAAAGGTTATAAATTTTCAACTTATGCAACTTGGTGGATTCAGCAAGCAATAACAAGAGGAATTGCCGATAAATCAAGAATGATTAGGCTTCCTGTTCACATGATTGAAACACTAGGTAAAATAAAACGTGCAACTATTGAATTATCAACAGAATTAAACAGAATTCCAACTAAAGAAGAAATTGCTTCTCGAGTTGATATGCCTGTTAATAAACTAGTTCAATTAATGAAAAGTTCACAAAGTACAATTTCAATTGAAACTCCGGCTAATCAAAAAGATGACACATCTAAAATTGCTGATTTTATTGTGGATGATACGCATTTGACTCCTGATAGCAAAGTTACTCAAGAAAATTTATTGGAAGATGTTCAAAAAATGTTAAACCAATTAAATCCAAAAGAAAAAGATGTTTTAATTATGCGCTACGGATTGGATAACAATGGTCAAAAGAAAACACTTGATGAAATCGGCTCTCGTTATGGTGTTTCAAGAGAAAGAATAAGACAAATTGAAACAAGAGCAATTGCAAAATTAAAGAAATTATGCAGAAATAAAAATTTATCACTTAATTTAAAAAATTATATAGGGCTTGAATAGAGCTAAGATTCTTTAACTAAAGGCTTATAACCGTATTTTTCAAGGTTATCCAGCCCGTCTTGATATTTAAGCATTGTACATACGCAAAGATCATTAATTTTTTTATTTTCTTTTATAGGCGCACATTTAGCAAGATATTTTGCTTGGAAATTATATGCGTCAATTTCATGAGGATATGAAAGATAAATGTCATAATTTCCTGAATTATTTTCTTCGTTTTCAGATTGCTGTTGTAACCCTTTTAATAAATGTTCTTTAGTTGAAAAATACAATGGTTTATTATCTGTTGAAGATATTGAAGTTTCAAGAAGTGTATTTTCATCTAAAATTTTAGCCGGTTCATATCTTTTATAATAAGGGTTTTCATGTTTTTGTTTATCTAATTTTAATTCTCTTAATTTATCTGTAACTCTTTCGCCCTCAATTATATAAACACCTGATTGCAATAATTCTTGATATAATTTAATTGATTCATCAATAACAGAGATTATATACTCTGTTTTTTCTGCTAATTTAGCATCATAGACTTGTTGTGCTTCATCTTTTAATTTATCGCAAGAAAATAAAAGGTGATTTTGAACACAATGTCTTAATTCATGAGCGAAGCAAGATTTTATATAAATTTCTTTTTCTTCATCATTTAATTTTACAAATTCAAAATTTTGTTCAGGATTATCATCCTTTATATCTTCTTCCACAACAATATTAATAGGAATTTTTTCATTTTCATATTTTATATATTTTATATAAAAGTCTTGTTGCATTGCTTTTTTGGAAAATTCAACCTGATTGTCAGAAAAATTATAGCTGGCAATCGTAGATGATTCATCTTCATCATCATTAAATACAAAAGTTGGTTTTTCTATGTTTAATTCTTTTGTAGTTGGCGGCATTAAAGCCATTATTTCTTCATAAGCTTGGTCATAAAGCTTTGTTATGTATTTTTCATCAAATACTTTTTTTGTTGGCGCAGTTTGAGCTAAAGGGTTTGTGCTTGCACTTTTTACAAATATATCTTTTTGAAGACCATTGAAACTAACAGAGGGGTATTGTTTTTGCTCTGTTATTTTTGGTTTTTTATTTATTGTATAATTCGGAAATAAATTATATAGTGATACATTGTTCATATATATATAAAAAAACAAAATTTAAAAAAATTGCCCTAAATTATTTTTTGCCTGATTTTGGTTTAGGTATTTTATTTTTATAATAGAATAATTTTATGGATATTGTAAATGAGTTGAAAAAAATTTGCCCTGATAATCTTCTTTATAAAAAAGAAGATATATTTGTTTATGCCTATGATACATCGCAAAATCCTGATAAAATAATTATGCCTTTAGCTGTAGTTTTTCCAAAAAATACTTCTGAAGTTTCAAAAATTGCCAAATTTGCCTATAAAAATAATATTTCTTTAATTCCAAGAGCTATGGGCACAAACCATTGCGGAGCTACAAGACCAAGCGAAAAATCAATAGTTGTTCATTTTTCTAAAATGGATAAAATAATAAAAATAGATAAAGAAAATTTAGTTGCAATAGTTGAACCTAATGTTGCTATTGGAAATTTAAATAAAGAATTGGATAAATTAAATCTTTTTTTCCCGCCTGACCCGTCTAATCTAGCTGTTTCAACGGTTGGTGGTGCAATTGCATTATGCGCAGGAGGCCCTAGAACCTTTAAATACGGTAATACTAAAGATTATGTTATTAATCTTGAAGTGGTTTTAGCTGATGGGTCAATTATTGAAACATCAAAAAACTTGGCTAAAAATGTTACAGGATATAATATTACAAGTCTTTTTGTCGGTTCTGAAGGGACGCTTGGTTTAATAACAAAAGCAACCTTGAAATTAATTCCAAAACCTCAAACAAGACTTATAACCATGGCTTATTTTGATAGTTTAGTGGAAGCTGCTAAATGTGTTAATGAAATTATAAATCAAGGGTTTATCCCCTCAACGCTTGATTTATTAGATAAATATACCATTCAAACAATAGAAAAATTTAATCCTTGCGGACTTTTAATTGATAAAGAAGCAATGCTTTTAATTGAATTGGACGGATTTAAAAAAAGTGTTTTTTATGAGCTTGAGATTTTAAAAGAAATTTTAGAAAAACAAGGCGCAAAAAACATTGTTCAAGCAAAAAATGATGAAGAAAATGAAAATATTTGGAGAGCAAGAAGAAGCGCTTTTTCCGCTCTAACGCAATTAAAACCTTCTGTAATTACAGAAGATATGGTTGTTCCAAGAAATAAAATCGTTGATATGATTAATAAAATTCAAGAATTATCTAAAAAATATAATATAATAACAGCAACCATGGGCCATGCAGGAGATGGTAATATTCATCCTAATTTTGCGCTAGATTTAGAAAAAGAAAAAGATAATTTTCTAAAATTAAAAGATGAATTATTTTATTATGCATTGTCAATTGGAGGAACTCTATCAGGTGAACATGGTGTTGGTACTCATAAGAAAAAATATATTAATGATGCAATTGAACAAAATGCATATAAATTGATGAAAAAAATCAAAAAGTTATTAGATGAAAGAAATATTTTAAATCCGAATAAAACACTATGATTAATAAATTAAAAGAATATAGAGAAATAATTTTAAATTTAATAAAATTATCCCTGCCGATTTTAGGAGGTAATTTAGCTCAGATTTTGGTCAGCTTTGCTGATACCATTGTTGCAGGAAGATATTCAACAGTTGCGCTTGGAGCAATTAGTGTTGCCAGCGCTATTGTAATGACTGTAACAATAGGAGTTATCGGGTTAATTTTAAGTATAAGCCCTACAATAGCAAACTTTAGAGGGCAAAAAATTCCATCTAAAAGATATTTTAAATTAACTTTATTGTTTTCTTTTTTGGCGTCTATTCCATTTTTTATTATTTTAGAGATTTTGTTATTAAACATTGATTTAATCGGTCTAAGCTCTGAGATAATACATCCTGTTAAACAATATATTGAAATTTGCGCTTGGACAATATTTCCATCTGCTATTTTTACGGCTCTAAAAGAATTTTTACAAGCTTATGAAAAAGTTGTTTTTGCTAATTTATTAATGCTTTTTATGGTTATATTGAATTTGGTATTGAATATAATCTTGACTTTTGGTTTTGATTTTTCATTTATTCATATAGCGCCATTAGGGGTTGTGGGGCTTTCAATTGCAACATTGTTGTCTAAAACTTTGGTCGCAGTATTTATGCTTCTATATTGTTTACCGTTATTTAAAACTCCTTTTGAAGCATCTAAAAAATATGTAAAAGATTTAGTTAAAATGGGCGCACCTATTTCATTTGCAATGTTTTTTGAATTTTTAGGATTTAATTTGACTGCTGTTATAATTGGAAAATTTGGTGCACTGTATGCAGGAGTTCACAATATTATTCTTTGCATTGCAAACATGACTTTTATGATTGTTTTATCTGTTGCTAATGCAGCAAGTGTTAAAATCGGTTATTTTAACGGAAAACAAGATAAAAGAAGTGTTATTGATTATTCTGTTGCAAATATATTTATTACTGTTTGTGTATGTTTAACAACATTTATGATATTGGGAATATGGTCAAGAGAGATTATTTCAATTTTTTCACAAGACATGGATGTAATAATTCTAAGTGAAAGAATATTAAAAATAGCCATGGCATTTTTATTCTTTGATGGTATTCAAGGAGCATGCGTTGGGATATTGAAAGGCTTAAAAGATACTAAAATTATTATGTTTACAATGCTTTTCGGGTATTTGATTATTGCAATTCCCTTAGGATGTTATTTAGCATTCAATAAAGGAATAATTTTAGAGGGTTTTTGGCTTGGATTAGCTTTAGCTTTATTGTTTGCAGCGATAATTACATCAAGCAGAGTAATATATGATATAAAAAAAATCAAATATTAAATTTAAAAATTGTAAACTTAAAAAAATAAAAATACTTAAAAAATAATTTAATCTATGGTTAAATAGTTTATTATGAAACATTTGACACTTAATGATATAAAAATACCAAAGCCTAATTTTGGTGTTTCTAAAACACCAAAAGGTCAAGTTGTTTCAGCTTGGTTAGTTGATTGGATTAAACATTCTCTGGAATACGGAATAGCAGACATCGGGGATTTTATACCCACAAAAGAAGAACTTGCGGGTTTTTTGGGAGTATCCAGTGCAACTATGCAAAATTCAATCAGACAAGTTAAAGACTTAGGATATTTTACTTCTAAACAATCTTTAGGTACATGTATAGCTGATTTTTATTCTAAAGATATAAAATCACAAGATGAACTTTATCATGGCTCAATTGCCGAATGTAAAATTAAAAAAATTGTTTTAGATGAAAAAATAAAATTAAATGAGCCTATTATATCAATTTCAGAATTATCTAAACGAACAGATATTTCTCAAAATACAATCAGATTTACTCTTGTTAAATTGGCGCAAAAAGGTTATTTAGAAAAAATTCATCTAAAAGGTAATAAATATTCTTGGATATACAAAAAAGAATTTGAATTATCAAAAGAAGAACTTTTGAATGGAATTGAAGATGAAGATTTTACTTTAACTCATCAATTAGTCGATAAAATTCAAAAATATATTGAAAAAACATACAAACAAGGAGATAAAATTCTTCCGAATTTAGCATTTTCAACTATGTTTGATGTCAGCATTAAAACAGTTAATGATGCTATGAAAATTTTAAATGCAAGAAAAATAATCTTATCTCGCAGAGGAAGATATGGAACAATATATTTAGGTGAAAATAAGCCTTCTAAAACCTCTTTTTTAAGCAGTGAAAGAAGAAAAATAACTTCACAAAAATATATTTATTCTTGGCAAAAGGCATTGGGGCATTTAAAAAAATACATTATAGAAAATTATGAAGTAGGAGATAAAATTGCACCAATTAGAGAACTTGCCGTAATTTTAAATGTTAGTCCTAATACAATAAGGCGTGCTTTAGCTACATTATTTCAAAGCGGACATCTTGTTTCTCAAAGAGGAAAACTGGGCGGCATTTTTATTATGGATATGCCTGAACCTGATGAAGATACTTATCGTTGGCTTGCAATAAACCCAGAAGTTGTAAGTTTGAGTGATGAAAATAATTAGACTGAAGAGTTAATTATTTATCTTGTTGTGAATAATCATTTTTATAGCACTTACACTCCTTATTAAAGCATTTTCCATTTTCATCAAGATTTAAAATATCATTTGTTACATATTCAACATCAAAATTATAAATTTCAGATAACTTTAAAATTCTGTTATAATAAACCATCTGCCATTTTTGATTTTCTAAAATTAACACAACTTTTGGTCTTTTACCTGTCATAAAACCATAATAAAGTGCTTGCCCAATACTTTCAGCCCATTTATTATAAAAATCAAATTCAACAGCATACAATTCTGTTAAACAATCAACCCTTGTTTTATCAGGGTTTTCATATTCTATTATTCCATTATGCTTTTTACACCAAGCTATTTGATAGCTCATTTCATTGTGTTTATGTGATGGGATTTTAATTGTAGTGTAGGTTTCATAAGCTAAAGCGCCAAGGGTTGATAGGGTTAAGAGAATAATCATTGATAATTTTTTCATACAGAAATTTTAAAAAAAATTAAACCAAAAGACATAATCTATAAATACTATTTTGAGGTCAATATATGACCGCTTATGCGTGTGGAAATTTTGACCATTAAAAGTGAAAATTACTATATGAATGATTTTAAAAAGAAATTCGGTCAAAATGTTAAATATTATAGAAAGTTGGCTAAATTAACTCAAGAACAATTGGCTGAAAAAGCAGGTGTTGCTCCAAACACCATTGGTTACATTGAAAGAGGTAAAAACTCAATACATTTTTCAAAAATACCTTTATTGGCCGAGGCTTTAGGAGTAGAAATATATAAATTGTTTGTTTTTGTGGAAATGGAAAATAATCCTAATGTGATTTGTGAACTTGCAAAAACTGCAACTGAAAAAGAACAAATTATAATTGCAAATGTTATAAAATCAATTTTAGCTTTAAAGTGATTTTCGGTTTTGTATAATTTCATTGTGTTTATGAGAGGGCAATTATTACATACCAAGCCAATAAGACCCTGAAACCAGTTCAGGGTGACAGGGTGTATATGGATTGGTTCTTCACACACGGCTTACGCATTTTTCCGCCCGTGGGTATTTCGGCTCTGTTTGGCTAAAGTCGCCAAACAGCCTCAATTATCCTACGGCGGCATCGTACGGTTTCAACAAAGCCAAGCTCATCGCTTGTCTTTGTTTTCACACACGGCTGTCGCTTTCTTTTCTTCGACCCAAATATAAGTCTGTTCATATATAGATTTAAATGGGTTATATTGAAAATCATTATTAATAAAAGGGTTTGTGGCTTTTTTGTTATATTTTTCGGTTTTATGTAATAAAAATTTCATATATCTTAGCATATTCCTACCTCCATATATTAAAGGGGTCTATTTTATTATCTCAATTTTTCATTTTTTTAAATTGTCCGATTGTATAAAATTATAGTTAGCTAAATCTATGGTTTTTAAAAAATAACATTGCTCTTTAAGTATAATAACCCTGCTACATTATTTAGATGATTTTTATTCTATATATAATTTGATTTATGCTAGAATATGGTCAGTAAGGGGAGACATTATTTTATTATGAAAAAAATACTGATTATTGTGTCAGCAGTTATTTTAAGCTTAATTTTGATTAGATTTTCTATTACAAAATATGGCGAATATTCAAGAGCTAAATCGCTTGCTATGACTTCGACTCCAACTGTTGAATTGAATGAAGTTAAAGAGATAGATATATATAAATCAATTGAAATTCCGGGGCGTGTTCAATCAATGAATAAGGTTGATTTGGTTGCCCGTATAGATGGATATCTTCAAAAGAAGCATTTTAAGGAAGGTGATTTTGTTAAAAAAGGACAAGTTCTTTTTACAATTGAGCCGACTCAATATTTAAATGCGCTAAATAAAGCAAAAGCAGATTTGCAAAATGCAAAAGCCACACTTTATAAGGCGCAAAGAGATTATGACAGAGGAAGTGAACTGGTTAAAAAAGATTTTATTTCAAAATCTACTTATGATGGCTTGTATGCTGATAAAATGGCAGCAGCAGCTGCTGTTAAATCTGCAAGCGCTCAATTAGCAGAGGCTCAAAGAAATTATGGCTATACATCAATAAAAGCTCCAGTTGATGGTAAAATTGGTTCTCTGCAAATTCAAGAAGGTAATTATGTAACAGTTTCCTCTGGAACATTAGCCACAATTACAAAAACCAATCCGATATATGTAAAATATAGCGTTGATTCAAAAATGTTTGAAGAATTAAGGCAAAAAGATTTTATTCCCAAAAAAGGCAATGCTCCAATTAAAGTGGATGTTATTCTTCCTAACGGTGAAACATATCCAATTAAAGGTGTGCAAGATTTTTGGGATAATCAAATATCAACAACAACAGGTACAATCGATTTTAGAGCGACTTTTAATAACGATGATAATATCTTAATCCCTGGTGATTTTGTTAAAGTTAAAGTTTACTCTAATCAGAAAAATACTGTTCTTGTTGTCCCTCAAGATGTTGTTTTACAAGATTCAAGAGGCAGATATGTTTATACTGTTTCAAATGATAAAACGGTTTCTCAAAAATACTTTAAAGATGACGGTCAATATGAAAACTATTGGATAGTTAAAGACGGCCTTGTATTGAATGATAAATATATTGCAACCAATATTACAAAGTTAATGCCAAAAATGGCTGTTAAAGTTGCGCAAAAAGAAGAAAATCCAACAAAAAAAGAGGATACAAAATAGTAGAAGGTAATAAAGAGGTTTATGTTTTCATCTAAATTTTTCATAGAACGTCCAAGATTTGCGTTTGTAGTTTCAATTGTAATAATGCTTATTGGTTTTATTGCAATGAAAAGCTTGCCTTTGGAAGAATACCCCACTATTACCCCTCCTCAAGTTACAGTTAGTGCAACGTATATGGGTGCAAGTTCAGATGTTATCGAATCAACCGTTGCAGCACCTATTGAATCAGCCGTAAATGGTGTTGAGCGAATGTTATATATGACCTCCGATTCAAAAGACGGTCAATATAGATTAACCATATATTTTGAAGTAGGGTCCGACCCTGATATGAACGTAGTTAATGTTCAAAATAAGGTTTCTTTGGTAACATCAAGATTGCCCTCTGATGTATCAAGATATGGTTTAACCGTTAAACAAAATACAAGTGGCGGCGGTTTATTATATTATGGTATTTATTCGCCTGATAATTCAGTTGATTTGGTTACTTTATCAAATTATGCTGCAATTTATTTAAAAGATGAATTAGCTCGTATATATGGGGTTGCCGAAGTTCAAGTTTTTGGCGGCAAAGATTATTCAATGAGAGTTTGGCTGGATAGCCAAAAAATGGCTGCGTTGAATGTTTCGCCATCAGAAGTTGCTGCAGCAATTACTGCCCAAAATGCACAAGTTTCAGCAGGGTCTTTGGGTAATGAACCATTAGTAAATAAACCTGATATGGCGCTAACTTTAAGAACTCCGGGGCGTTTAAAAACAAAAGAAGAATTTGAAAATATTATTGTAAGATCAGATAAATACGGACAAGCAATTAAATTATCAGATGTTGCAAGAGTTGAGCTTGCAGGTGAAAACTACGTAACAAATGGTATGGTAGATAATAAATCTGTTGCGGTTATGTCAGTTATGCAATTATCTTATGCGAATGCAATAGATGTAGCAGATAAATGTAATAAAAAAATGGAAGAATTATCTAAATCTTTCCCTGAGGGGATTGAATATTCCGTATTCCATAATGCTACTGATTCTGTTAAAGATTCATTATCTGAAGTTACCGAAGCAATTATTTTGGCGGTTCTTATCGTTGTAGCTACGGTATATCTATTTTTGGGCGATTGGAGAGCAAGTATTGTTCCTTTCTGTGCAATTCCTGTTTCATTAATTGGTACATTTGCAGCTTTTGCGGTTTTAGGTTTTTCAATTAATACCCTGACATTGTTTGGTTTGGTGCTTGCGGTTGGTACGGTTGTAGATGATGCCATAGTTGTTGTTGAAAACGTACAAAGACACATTGAAAAAGGACTAAAACCTAAAGAAGCAGCAATTATATCTATGGAAGAAGTATCAGGAGCGGTTATAGCAACGTCTTTAGTATTGATGGCGGTATTTGTTCCTGTTGCATTTATCCCCGGTATTACAGGTAAAATGTATCAACAATTTGCTGTAACAATTGCGGTTTCGGTTGGTATTTCAACAATCATGGCATTGACTTTAGCTCCAGCTTTATGTGCAATTTTTCTAAGAAGCAAAGAAGATATGCCTCAAAGAAGCTATTACGATAAATATAGACAGTTATATAAAGATTATTGGCAAGATAAAAATAATTTAAAAGGCATAGAATTATTAAAAGCATGGGGTGAATTTTTAGCTTATGCTTGGGATGTTTCTTTAAAGAAATTCGACAGAGCTTTTGAAAGAACAAAAGAAAGTTTCTTGGAAGGTTCAAAATATTTCATTGAAACGCCTAAAAGGACAATAATTACTTATTTTATTCTTATTATAGCTTTAATTGGCATGTTTAAGCTTATTCCATCAGGATTTTTACCAACAGAAGATTCGGGTGCGGTTTTTACCAATGTTCAAATGAAAGACGGTACTTCATTAGCTAAAACAACAGAAATGGTTAGCTCATATACTGATGATTTGTTGAAAATTCCGGGAGTTCATTCTGTTCTTTCAATGATTGGTTTTCAAGGTCAAAATACTGCAATCTTAATTGCTCATTTAGATAACTGGAAAACAAGAATGAAGCCGAAATTTATGCAATCTTTGTTTATGTCTAAAAAAGAAAGAGATGAACAATCTCATAAATCAATTGATGATATTATACAAAAAGCAAACGGGCTTAGCGTAAAATATCCTAATACAACTATGTATTCTTTTGTACCGCCTGCAATTACAGGTTTATCTATGTTTGGCGGTTTTGAATATCAATTGTTGGATAAAGGTGAAAGAACTCCGCAGGAGTTGCATAATGAAGCTAAACAATTAATTTTAAAAGCAAACCAAGACCCTAAATTAACAAGTGTGTTTACTCAGTATAACTCTCAAACTCCTCAGTTAATGGTTAATATTGATTATCAAAAAATCTTAGCTCAAGGAATTGATATTAATGATGTTTATACCGCACTATCAAGCCAATTTGGTACATATTATGTTAATGACTTTAATTTATACGGACGTGTATTTAGGGTTATGATGCAGGCAAGTGAAGAATATCGCTCAACTATTAATTCGATAGATAAGGTTTATGTCAAAACTGCCTCAGGTGCTTCTGCTCCTTTGTCATCTATAATTAAAATTGAACCGACCACAGGTCCTTATGATATAACAAGATTTAA
Source organism: Candidatus Gastranaerophilales bacterium (assembly GCA_944324455.1). GTDB lineage: Bacteria > Cyanobacteriota > Vampirovibrionia > Gastranaerophilales > Gastranaerophilaceae > RUG14156. The sequence continues at coordinate 27,331 of CALUWJ010000005.1, forward strand.
CATGTATAAATCTGTTCAAATTCAAGGTTCACCTGCAAAAGGTCAATCTTCAGGTGACGCTATTAAAGAAATGGAAAAACTATCAAAAGAAAATTTACCTGAAGATATGAGTTTTGCTTGGTCAGGAACATCTTTGCAAGAAATTGAATCAGCAGGGCAAACAGGAATAGTATTATTAATGGCTTTAACATTTGTATATTTATTCTTGGTTGCATTGTATGAAAGCTGGATGTTGCCGATAGGTGTTATGTTAATTGCTCCCATTGCGATGTTGGGTGCAATTTTGTTCCAATATTTATGGGGCTTGTCTTTGGATTTATATGCTCAAATCGGTCTTATTATGTTAATTGGTTTGGCCGCAAAACAAGCAATTTTGATTATTGAATTTGCCAAAACTGAACATGATGAAAATGGCTTACCTATAATCGAGGCTGCCGAAAAAGCTGCAAGAACAAGATTTAGAGCGGTTATGATGACTGTTTTAGCGTTTATATTCGGTATATTACCGCTTGTGTTTGCGGTTGGTCCCGGGTCTAATTCAAGACAATCACTTGGTGTAACCGTATTCGGCGGGATGACAGCAGCAGCAATCATTGGTACGATAATGGTACCGGCATTTTATGTAGTAATACAAAAATTAAGAGAAGATACTAAAAATAAATGTCATAATAAAGATAAAGGGGTAGAAGAAAAGAATGAAGAATAAATTTAAAATTTCATTTATTATTCTTTGTCTTTTGTTGACGACATTAGGCGCATATTGCAATGAGGATAACAACAAAGATTTAGATATAGGTAAAAAAATCTTTAAGAAAGAAAAGAAAGAAAAGAAACCTAAAAAGGTTAAAGTTAAACCTACAAAATTAAAAAAACAATATCAGGTAACAGATAAAGTAAAACAGGAATATTCAATTCCTACTGATATTTATATGAATGTAGGTGAAAAGAGCGATAAAGTAGTTAAGCTTGAAGGCGGGGTTTCAAAGTCAATTGAGCTTAATATGGCAGATTGCCTTGAGCTTGCTTTAATAAATAGTCCAAAGATTAAATCAGCTTATGCTAAAACAGAAATTGCAAAATATAAAAAATGGGAAACTCTTTCAGGATATACTCCAAGCCTTGATTGGTCTACATCAATCAACCATAATATGCCTGACCTTAGTATGATTAGAAATATGAAAGCAAGTGCTTTTAACAAATATACGCTTGGTCAAATTGGTATTAAACAGCTTGTTTGGGACTTTGGCTATACGCAAAATCAATATACTATTGATAAAATTTCATATGAAAAAGCCAAAACAGATATTGATACAACCGTAAATGAGGTAGTGTGCGCGGTTAAAGATGCATATTATAATCTTTTATATGCTTTTGATAAAAAAAGGGTAGCTCAAGAAACTCTTGATAATTATACAAAAACATATCATCAGGCAATGGCATTTTGGGAAGTCGGAACAAAAACAAAAGTTGACGTTTTGTTTGCTCAAACCAATATGGAAGACGCCAGAGCCCAGTTGATTTCAGCAGAAAATAATGTTGATATAGCATATTCTCAATTGAATAATGCTATGGGTTTGCCTTTTTCTGATCCTTATATGATTGATACATCGCTAAGATATGAGCCTGTTTCAATAACCATGAGAGAAGCTGTTGAAATAGCAAATGAATCTCGCCCTGACCTAAAAGGTGCAATGCTTAATGTTGATGCTGCTAATCAAGGGGTTAAATTGGCTTGGAAAACATTTTTACCCAGAATTGAATTTCAAGCAAACTTTGCAAAAGGCGGTGTTGATAGCTGGACAGACAGAGATTGGTATAACTATGGCGGATTTTTAACTTTTCCGACTGTAAACCCTGTATTAATCAGAAACCAAATCAAAGAAGCAAAAGCAACTTATGAACAAGTGCAATATGATACAAAAGCACAAATTAATGATATATATTATGAAATTCAATCTGTTTATACCAGATTAAAAGATGCAAAAGCAAGAATACCTGTGGCTAAAACTGCCATGGATAAAGCAATTGAAAACTATGAACTTACTTCAGGCAGATATAAAGTAGGTTATGGTGATGTAATTGAATTAAAAGATGCTCAAGTTGCACTTGCAACTGCAAAGATGAATTATTATCAAACAATTTATGACTATAATTCAGCAAGAGCTAATCTTGAAAAATCCATAGGACAAACAATTAAGCCTGATACATCAGAATTGATTGATAATTCATCAGATATTTAAAAAAACAAAGGATAGAATTTAATAAAATAAAGATAATATAATATTGCTAAAATTATAATTTCAATTTGTTGAATGTAATATTTTGGTGAAAAAAGATAGAAAATGCTTGAAATTAATAATAAGAAAAATTCAATTTGCACATAGATATATTCTTTAATATGAAAAGTGGTTTTGAATTTAATCAATGGGGGCAGAAAGGTTATGCAAAACATTGCCATTATCAAAAAAGCCGAACCTATTAAATAATATTTTGTTTGTCTTTTCATTTATTAAACTCCGCTTTTTAGTTTTCTAAGTGAATTATTGACAAGGTTTTGAAATTCTTTTACATCATTTTTTGAATGTATTATTTTACATAATACATCATAGCGCAATAATCTTTTAAATAAAACTTTTTTATCTGAATTTGAATTTGCTATTACAATTTTATTGGGGAATTTTTCTATTAATCTTTCATTTTCTTTTAGGCGGTAATTTTTTGCTAATCTGCCGTATAGTTCAAAAATGGTTTCATTTTTAAATTCAATATCGTTTTCACTTTCATCTATCGGGATAATTTTTGTTATATCTTCAAATAATATTGTTTTATTTTCGTTTTTTTCTTCATCATAAAAATGAAAATAAATATTTTTTTCATCCATTATTATATTAATCGGTTTTAAAATATAGCTTTGATTGGATTGAGTGGTTATTTTTGTTATTTTATTTTTATTAATCAGTTCTTCAAATTCGCTTATTTTGTCGCTATAATCTGAATATATTTTTGCTTTTTTAAATAGTTCAAATTTATTATGTATTTCATCATATTTTTCTTTTGAAGACAGTAAAAGTATTTTTTCTATGGCTGTTTTTAAGTTTTTTGCCTTTTTTTTGCTCAATATAAAATGTGCTAAAACTAAAAGATGAGCGATTGTGCTTGTGTCTGTATTTTTTAGTTCAATTAAATTGCTGAAAGCTTTAATTTTATAGTTTGAACCATCTTTCATTATTTTAAAATCAGCTTGTTTAAGCTCAGTCAAGTGTTTAAAAAATGCACCTGATTTAATGTTGCATTTTTCAATTATTTCTTCTTTGTTTGAATATTTTTTTAATAATTCACAAAGAATTTTTAGAGAATTTTTATCTGTTGTTTTTGTTGTCATATATAGTTTTTAGAGTTTCCAGTCTTTCGATTATAGAATTTTTAATTTTTCCTTCTGAAATATAGATTAAATCAGGGCAAAATTCAAACAGCCTTTGAATAAGAAAAAATTCGTTTGTAATCGGAGTTTCAATTTCATAATAATTTTCATTATAATCCGTAACTTTTTCTTTTAAATCAATTAAAGCATTATCCCAAGTGTTTTTTAAAATTCTATATGTTAGAGTGTCCGTTTCAACATTAAACATTAGTTTTTTTCTGATTGTTTTTTTAATCATATAAATTCTATCAATAGGAAGTTTTGAAAATGTCTTTCCTCCTTTGATTATTCCTTCAAGATAAAGTCTTTGTGAAGTTGTTGAGGGAGTTATTTTATCTGTGTGTATTTCTTCTAGTTTATTTGTGCCATAAGGTAAAATATAATCAATAAGGATAACATCTTTGTTTTTGCAGTGGTTTTCAAGTTTATATATTAAATCCCAGTTTAATTCCGAATAATATCCAAAATCCATTAGTTCATATTTTAAATCTTCATTTTTAATAAATTTAGAGATTTTATAAAAAAATCTCATTACCATTCTTATGATTTTATAATTTTTTTCTGCTATAACTGCCTTTTTTATTTCGTTTAAGGCTTTAATATTATCTTTTGTTAATTCAAAATCATAAGAAGAACAATCAATATAAAAATTCAAACCATCTTTTTTAAGGGCTATATTATTATCTTTCAGCTTTTTTAGGTAATTATTTAGGGTTGCAAGCGAAATTTCATTTTTAAGCAATGAGAATTTTTTTAAGATTTCTTTTTTGCTTAATTTATTTTTAAGTAATAAATTTGCTAAAAATAGCATATTATATGTGCTTTTAGCGTAGTTCATGTTTATTATTATATTAAAAAAATATTCTAGATGAGCGGGTTTTGTTTCGTACAAATGTAGTAAATTAACCATAAAAAAGATTGTTTTTAGTTAAAAACCTCTATAATAAAAATAATAAATACGGTTTTATAAGGATTTACATTATGATTAGCGATTTAGAATTTGAAGAATTAATTGAAAAATATAATTATTCTTATAAACCTAAAGAAATTGTTAAAGGAAAAGTCATAGGCTATGACGGCAATTGTGTTTTAGTTGATATTAATTCTAAAACAAATGCAAAATGCCCCTTAAATGAAGTTTTAATGTCTAGGGAACAAGATATTAAAGATGTTTTAAAACTAAATGAAGAATATGATTTTGTGATAAATAGTTTTGAAGATGAAGACGGGGTTTTTTACCTTTCTCATAAAAAAGTTATGTTATCTCATAACTTGGGAATTTTGGAAGAAAAATTTAAAAATGATGAAACTGTTATTGGCTCAGTAATTTCAATTGTCAAAGGCGGGGTTTGCGTTAATGTAATGGGAGTAAAGGGTTTTGTTCCATCTTCGCAATTAAAAGCAGACGATGAAAAAATAGGAAAGGAATTGGAGCTAAAAATTCTCGCTCTTGATATAAATAAAAATAATTTTGTTTTATCAAATAAAAAAGTTTATCAAGAGTCAATTGAAAATGTTAAAAAAGAAATTTTAGACAAAGTTGAACTAAACATGGTAGTAAAAGGAAAGGTAGTAAGAATAACGGATTTTGGCGCATTTATTGATATAGGAGGATTAGATGCGTTATTGCCGTTATCTCAAATATCTTGGGGTTGGATAGATAATCCAAGTGATGTTCTTGCTTTAGATGAAAAAATAGATGTTGAAATTATAGGAATTGATAAAGAAAAACAAAGAATTTCATTGAGTTTGAAATCATTAGAAAAAAATCCTTGGCTTGAAGCTAAAGATGAACTTGAAACAGATAAAAAAATTAAAGGAAAAGTTACAAGAATTAAACCTTTTGGTGCTTTTGTTGAGGTGTATCCTAAAGTTGAAGGGCTTTTAAATAAATATCAGCTTCAAGAATATAAAAAGCAAAATGGAAAAGATTTATCAGAGCAAGATGAAATTGAAGTTGTTATTAAAAAATTTGATGTAGAAAATCAGAAGATTAATCTTGATTTAGTTTAATTTTTTTATAATGCGAAAGAGTCATAAGATTAGAATTTTTTAGTTCTTTTTCTCTATTTTCAATAATTTCTTGATGAGATAAATTTAAGTTTTTATCTTTATAGGTTATTGCGCTTTTTGTGTTTAGCTGTCCGATTTCATAATTATTTAGAGGATTTAAAATATTTTCTTTATTAAATGAAGCGCAAGTACCTATTATTTTATTATCTTTTATTGTTTTACCAATAATTAAACCTGCGTTTAATAAAGCTTTTAAAACAGGTTTTGAATGGTTATATGTGCAATAAATTCCATTTTTATCCAGTAATTTTGAAATATAAAAAATTAATTCTTCACTCCATAATTCACTTTGTTTGTGCGGCGCAAAACCGTCATGGAAGATAATATCATATTTTTTATTTAGGTTTTTTATAATATTTCTAACATCATCAATATAAAAATGAATTAAATCATTTTTTTCTAAATTAGATTTGATTATTTCATCTATATCATTTCTATATTTAAATTTATAAGAATTAAAAACCAGATTTTTATTTATTTCAACACAATCAATTAAAGAAATATTTTTAAAGTTTTCTAGGGCACATTTTGTGTTGTAGCCTATTCCATAGCAAATATCCAGAATTTTTAGAGGTTTATTGTTGATAATTTTAGCAGGTTGAATAAATTTTTCAAAAGCTTCTGTTTTAGCCCCATATATTGAATGAAAAATTTCATCAAGATTTTTATCGTAAAGCCCAATAGAATTATCTTTAGTTTTAATTATTTGAATATTATCACCCAGCATAAAAAAATAATAAAATAAAAAGGCAGTTTTTTTCAACTGCCTTTATAATGTTACACCGATACAAGACCTTCTTTAATTGCTTTTACTGCTGCTTGAACTCTATCATCCACGCATAATTTTTGCAAAATTGAACAAACATGGGCTTTTGCAGTGTGTACTGAAACGATTAATTCTTGTGCAATTTCTGTGTTAGATTTACCTTGCACTAAAAGCTTTAGAACTTCACTTTCTCTTTCTGTTAATTTTGCTTTCACATCCATTGAATGACCCGAATTTAAGATTTCTGTGTTTTCCGGTTTCGGGAATAATTTAAGCGCTAAATGAGCAACATTTGAATCTATCCAACACGCACCTTTTGCCACATTTTTAATCACGTTTGATAATGTGTTTGGGTCAATATCTTTTAAACAATATGCACTTGCGCCTGAACCCAAGGAGGCTACAACTTCTTCTTCTCTATCATGAGAGGTTAAAATAATTACTTTTGTATTGGGGGAGATTTCTTTAACTTTGCTTGTTGCTTCAAGCCCGTTTATCCCCGGTAAACCTAAATCCATCAATACTACATCGGGTTGTTCTTTTTTAATTATTTCTAAGCCTGTTTCGGCGTTTTGCGCTTCTGCTATAACATTGATATTCTCAATTTCATTAAGAGCATATCTTAAACCTACTCTTGTAAGTTTATAATCCTCAACAATAATTACTCTTACATCTTTTTGGGTTGTTCTTACAGTTTGTTGAACCATTGCTAATTATCCTTCCTCTTTTGTATCATTAATAAATTACCTATGGATTAATACTAAGCTATTAAGCGCAGATAGCCAATTAGCCTAGTGTCTAATTTGATAATTGCCCTCTAAGATAATAAAAGCTTAAACTAAGCTTACGGGAGCTTTGTTTTCTTCTTGTTGTTCTTTTAGTTGTTTTTGTTTTATTAATTTTCTTTTGTAAATAACGCTGCTTAATAAATTATATGCACTTTCATTATTTATGCAATTAATATGAATAGCATCATCAGTTAATTCAATATCTATTGATTTTGTTTCCATAAAGTCAGATTTAAAGCCTGTTATCTGTATTATTCTGTTCTTCAGAATAGATAAAGGCAAGGCAATAAACTCTTCAAATGAATCCATTATTTTATTTTTGCTTTTCATTAAAATTAATTATAACAAATAAGCGAATTTTTTTGTATAATATTAAAACATGTTTAGATTAATAAAGGAAAGTTAAATGTCAGAAAATTTATACCATGAAATTACTCCTGAGGGTTTCGGTATCGCAATAGAAAAAGATAAAGATTTATTTTCAGATAAATCAGATTTTCAAGAAGTGGATGTTTTTCATTCACGCGCTTTTGGTAATGTTTTAACGCTTGACGGGTTAATGATGGTAACTGAAAGAGATGAATTTTTCTACCATGAAATGATAGCTCATATCCCAATGTTAACTCATGAAAATCCTGAAAATATCTTAGTTATAGGCGGCGGTGACGGCGGAACAGTTAGAGAATTATTAAAACACCCATCTGTAAAACATATTGATATGGTTGAAATTGATAAAATGGTTATAGACGCATCTAAGGAATTTTTCCCAACAGTAGCGTTAGAGCTAAATAATCCAAAAGTTGATGTTAGAGTTGAAGATGCTATTGATTTTATTAAAGACAAAGAAAATATTTATGATGTTGTTTTAATTGATTCAACTGATCCTATTGGCCCTGGGGAAGGTTTATTTAACGAAGGATTTTATAACAATGTTAAGCGTGCCTTAAAAAAAGGCGGAATTGTTGTTCCTCAAACAGAAGGACCTTTTGCACAAAGCGAAAATATGAAAAAAACCTATGCGCTATTAAGAAAAGTGTTTAAAAATGTAGCTCCATACGCTGGACCTATGCCAACATACCCAGGTGGATATTGGTCTTGGGGTTTTTGCAGCAATGATGTTGAAATTCCGTTGGATTACACAAAAATTGATGAAAAAAGAGCACAAGAAATTTCAAAAACTTGTAAAATATACAATAGAAAACTTCACAGCGCAGTTTTCTGTGTTCCAAACTTTGTTTCAGAGCTAGCTAATGGATAATATTTTAGAAACAAAAAAATTAATAAATGGATTAAAGGGGGAAATAACCATTCCCCCTGATAAATCTATTTCTCATAGAGCATTGATTTTTGGTGCTTTGACTAATTCAAAAATTAAAATAAAAAATCTTTCAAAAGGCGAAGATTGTATTTCTACTCTTAAAATTTTGGAAAAATTAGGGGTAGAATATGAATTTATATCAGAACATGATTTAATTTTAAATTCTTCTAAAGGTTTAAGCGCAAAAGAAAAAGTTATTTTAAATTGCAATAATTCAGGGACAAGCGCAAGATTATTAGCAGGATTATTTTCAAGATGTGATTTTTCTTGTGTTTTAATTGGCGATGACAGTCTTTCAAAACGCCCGATGAAAAGAATAATTGCACCACTAGAGCTTATGGGGGCTAAGATTAAATCAAATGATAATAACCTCCCCTTAGAAATTGAAGGAACAAAATTAAAGGCAATTACATATCATTCACCAATTTCATCAGCACAAGTTAAAAGTGCACTAATATTAGCGGGGCTTGGAATTGATGAACCTACAAGAATTTATGAAAAAACGCTATCAAGAAATCATTCTGAAATTATGCTTTCATATTTAGGGGCAGATATTAAGATAGGTCAAGATGATAAAGGGCATTTTGTTGAGGTTAAAAAAACAAAATTAATCCCAAAAGATATAGAAATAGCAGGCGATATTTCATCAGCGGCATTTTTTATGGTAGCAGCTGCAATAGTTCCAAATTCTGATATAACAATTAAAAATGTCGGAATAAACCCTACAAGAACAGGAATTTTAGATGTATTTAAACAAGCGGAAATTGATTTTTCAATAATAAATGAAAGATTGGTTTCATCTGAATTGGTTGCTGATATTAGGGTTAAATATACAAAAAACATTAAACCTTTTGAAATAAAAGGTGATTTAATTCCAAGATTAATTGATGAAATCCCGATTTTAGCAATTTTAGCAGCAAAAGCTCAAGGAATAAGCACAGTATCAGATGCTCAAGATTTAAGAAATAAAGAGTCAGATAGAATAAAAACAATTGTTGAAGCTCTATCTTTTTTGGGAATTAATATAAAAGAAAAACCTGATGGTTTCAATATTAAAGGCTGTGATGAAATAAATAAAACAGCTATATTAGAAACACATTTAGATCATAGGCTTGCTATGAGCTTTTATGTTTTATCTATGATTAATAATCAAGCAATGAAAATAAAAGGATTTGATTGTATAAATACTTCATTTCCCGAATTTTTAAAACTTATAAAAGAATTAAAAAGCTAGTTTCCCTTCTGCTAAAATCCTTTCTTTTGCGACTTTAGCAATTATTATAATATGCCTTTTAATTAATTCTAATCTAAAATGACATATTCTTACGTTTTAGAAAACTAAAAATAATAATTTTAAGGGAAATTAATTGTTGCTTATTAAAATTGCTTTAAAAGCAGCCAAGCTTCTTATTGAAATACCTTTTGAAGTTTCTTTTTGTTCGTTAGCAATGTTGAATATTTTTACAATTCTTCTGATTTCATCGGCATTTTTTGTAGAGTTTGTAGCATAAACATTTTTAACTCTTTCAGGGGAAATGTTAAATAATGCGTTTAATTCAACTTCTGTCATAGCTTTTCTCTCAATTAACTAACTAATACCTTATGTATTAATAAAGTATTTAAAATATAATCAATTGCACAAAACGCTCAAAAGTTTACAAAAGTTAATAATAAATTTACAAAAAACCACGGATTATCAGCTAAATTTTACCTAAAACTGTTAATTTATACTCAGGTGCAACTTCTTCAAAACAAATAGTTGGAATATCCATGAATAATTGAGAAACAAGAATGAATATAACTTGTCTGTATTGCTGCGGAGCAATTAAAACAGCACTTTGATTGATTAAATCTTCTTTTGTTTCTTTTAAGATTTTTTTAAATTTAGAAAATTTAGATAAGTCTATTTTAACGCTTGATTCTTCATTATTTGTTTGCTTTTCCAATAATTCTAAAGTGTCATTATCTATTTCATAAGCAAAAATTTCTTTATCTTTATTGGATACGCTTTGAGAAATTTGCCTTGACAATGCCATTCTTAACTTATCTAATAAATCTGCTTTATTTGGGTCGTCTGAAAAATCGTTTAATTTTTCAAAAATATAGACAATATCTTTAATGCTAACTTTTTCTCTGATTAATTGACTTAAAAGATATTTAAGCTCTGAAATGCTTATATAATCACCCAAAATTGTATCGGTCAGAAAAGAATTTTGATTGCTGACAAATTCAATATATCTGTTTAAATCGTTATAATCAAAAATTTCTTCAACATGCGCAATAGCATAATAGCTTAAATAATTTGCTATGTATTCGCTTGCTTCAATTCCTTCTATCCAAAAGTTTTCGCATTGATTTTTTTCAATCCAGATGATTTTTCTTTTGGTTAAGGGGTCTTTTATTTTAAATGAATTTTTGGGTAATTTTTCAATATTTAATTCATCTTCAAAAAAAGCAAGATGATTAGGATATGCTTTTGAATTAACAACGCTAACCCCATGGATATTAATTGAAAAATCAAAGGCGTCTAGTGATGTGTTTTCAATAAATTGAACTTTTGGAATTATATAGCCAAGCCCATGGGTTAATTCTTGTCTTACTTTTACTGTTTGAGATAAAAGATTTTTTTCAATTTTCGGATCACACAAAGAATAATTTTCACTTGAAAGGCTTATTGAAAGCTTTTCTTCTCCTAAAAATTTAATCATTTTAGAGGGGGCTAAAACTTCTTTTAAGTCTTTTTTAAGATTGTTTAATTCATCAATGTCTTTTTTGATTTCATCGTTTAAAATTTCTCTTTCTTCATCTTTTGATGTTTCAAGAAATTTTTTAACCCGTTCAATTTTATCTTTTTTATCTTTTATTTTCTTTTGTAAATTCAAACAAAGTTCATAGGGTTCTTCTTTTGAATATAACATTTTTTCAACAGAATTTCTGAAATTAATTATATCATCATTTTCTTCTGTTTCTTGATTTTCAACTTCTTTTACAAAAATGCAATTATAAACTATTTTAGAATTTTGTTCTGCTTCATAAATTGAATACAACTCCCAGCCTGAAATAGACATGGCGTTAAGCGTATTTTCAAGTAAAAGCGCATCTTCTGTTGGGATTTGTTTAATAGAATATTCTTGTCTAAATTGCTTCATCATATCTTTAGTTTAACACTATTTGAATTATTTTACAGTATTTATATTTGTAAATTATTATAAATTTATCTTTTTATAAATTTAATATATGATACAATCTTTCTACAATGAATATAATAAATTTTATTAAAAAATATATTGATTTTAGTTTTAATAAAATTAATATTATTCCATTAGCTGTTCTAATAATAAATGTTCTGCTTTTAAGATTATTAAATATAACTGCAATTTATGAAAACAGTTTATTAGAAAATTTACAGCTGATTGCTTTGTTTTTGCCTATATTTTTTGCATTTAGGGCAAAAAATCATAAAGCGTTTTTTAATCTTGTTATCATGGTTTTAATTCTTATGATTGCAAGAGAAATAAGCTATGGCAGAGTTATTTTTGGGGCGATTGACGGCCAGCCTAATGCTTTTTATCAGTGGAGCGATTATAAATATGGTTTTTTAGTTAACTATATTATAGGTATTTATATTGCAATAATGATTTTATACGCTTTTTTTAAAAAAATATACTTAGATGTTTTTGTTATATTAAGAAAAGTTAAAATGCCGTTTTGGTCCGTATTTTTCTGCGGATTGTGTACAATAGGGCAAGTGTTAGGCGAAGGAATATTAGAAAACACTGTTTTAGAAGAAACCTCTGAAATGGTTTTATATACTATAATTTCTGTTTTGGTAGTGTATTATGCTAAAAAGTTAAATAAAACTATTCATCCAAAACAGATTCATCAATAATTTCATCTGTTAATTCTTCTTTTTTTTCTGATGTATTTTTTATTTTCTTTTGAGAAGAATCTTTTTCTTTAAGTGTTTTCATAAGCATGATTGAACCGGCATTTGCCATGGCAAGCCCGTTTAGGGATGCACGAAGTTGAGCAGATCTGTCTTGGAAAGTGTTTTGTTGTTCTTGGTTTTCTTCTTCTATTATTTCTTGAGCAAAATATTCGCCGCCTTGGCCCATTTTTTCTTCTGACATTTTATTTGCCATTGCAGAGCCGTCGCTTGCGTTAAAATAACCACTAACAGGACTTATCCCTCTGTTATCAACCATTATTTACCCTCATGCAAAATATTTTTATGATAATAGCATTTTTTAATTTAAAAAACAACACTATTTTGTCTTACAAAACATGAAAAGAAAATTTTTTGCGCAGGATTAATTTTTAAAAAAATTTTGAATTTTTTCTATGGCTTCTTTTTCGCTAAAGCCTTTGTTATTTGGCTCACAGTTGCCCCAAAGAGCAAGAATTGTATCAATATTTTTATAATTTTTACAAGAATTTATGTTGTTTATATTATCATCAACAAAAAGTGCTTTTTGATAATTATTTTCTTTCATATAATTTTCAAAAAATTCGCCTTTTGATGAAAACTTATCAAGCTCATCTCTTGCAAAGACTTTGTTTTCATCTAAATTAAAATTGTATTCGCTAAATCTTTTTAAAATTGAAGATTTATTTTTTTTAGAAGCCACAACTATATTAATTTTTTCTTTATTGTAAAATTCTTTAATGTCATAGAAAAATTGATAAGGTGTTTCTAATTTTTGCCAAAAATCATAATGATTTTTTATTAAATCAGCTCTAATCTGAAGAAAATTTTTGCAAAATTCTTCTTCTTTTTTAATATCTCTATTAGAAATCAGTTTTTTATATTGCGCTACAATATCTTCTTCTTTGGTGTTTGAAAAAAGAAGAAGATTATAATAATAAAACATCCAGATATTATAAACCAGATATTTGTATTTAGAAAAAAGCGCATAAGATTTTTCTTCAACAGGCTCAAATAAATTTATCCCTGTTTGAATATATCTGTTTACAAGATATACTTCTTTTATTGTGTCAAAAAGCACTCCATCGAAATCTAAGAATAATATTTTCTCCATATAAAGAAAATATCATAAAAATTAGTATCCATAAAGTTTTATTTTAGGTTTTATATTTTGTATTTTAATTTTTTCAGCAAGTGCTTGGAGTCTATATTCTCTATATTCATTTAACAGGTACTCCGAGTAGTCTGAAAAGTCGTATTTCTCCGTTTCTAAAATTAGTTTTTCTTTCTTTTCCATTTTTACTCCATCAATAAAAAATAACATCATATTAATATAAAGTATTTTTGATGGGTAAAATTGCTAAATACTAAAAAATCAGTAACATTTTTAATATTAGTATTAAAGAAATAATCACAAAAATGCAAAATAATACGTGTTTTAGCGAGCTTTTTTTCTTTTTATTGTTTTTTTTAGGTTTAGATTTTGCTTTTTGCGGTTTATTAATATTTTCTTTTAGATTTTTCTTTGCTTGTTTTACTTTTTCTTTAATTTTCTTTTGAGCGGGGGTTAATTCTTTCTTTTTATATTTTTTTGTATTTTTAATAAAATTTTTATCTTTAAAACCGTTTTCATCTTTTTTTTCAACTTGAGAATTAAATTCACCTTGTTTTGAATTTAATAATTCTTCTTTTTGTTCTTGGGCTAATTGAACATATTTATCAATAAGTTTATTGTCTTTCAATGGTTTTTGGGTGACTAAAAGGGTAGTGTCAAATTGAAGTTTGTTTATTTTTTCATCTTTCTTTTTTGAATAAGCATAGTTAATTGCTGCTTCAAAAGCTCTTTCTATTGCTTCAATTACATCAGAGGGTTTAGAATCTTCACCATGGGCTGATTTATTTCCTATTTTTTTAATAAAAAATAAGTCATCAATAAATTCTTTTTCTTTTTCTGTTTTAATTTTGTCTTTTAAACAATTCAGAGTATCATCAAATGTTAAATTTGGATTTTGATGATTTAAGATTTTTTTAGCCATTTTTTCGGCAAAAATTCTAAGCTGAATAGCGCATTGATTAAAATATTCATCTCGAAATAATTTTTCTGAGTCTAAAATTATTTCATAAAGTTCTTTATCAATCGTTTTTAAAAAATCAAAATTGCTCGCCATTTATTTTATTGTGCTTTTTTTCTTAAAACAATAATGAATTTATCAATCAATTCGCTGAGCATAAGTGAAACTTTGCGATAATTTAAAATAGTAAAATCTACAGATTCTGTTTCAAAAAGTCTTTTTTGTTCATCATCAACAATGCTTAAACGAACTATGGCATTTTCAATGCCATCATATTCTATTGCCATTGAAGCATTAACTCCGTTAGCAGAAACACTAAACAATGATTTTGCTCCCGTGTAGGCGTTTATTGCAAAATCTTGTCTTTTTATTTTTAAAATATTTTCATATTTTTTAAATACGGGCGCAATAACAACTTTTAGTTTTCTTTGATATGCTTGGTTGAAAAGCTTTACGCTATTTTTATCAAAATTACTTTGAGCTTCATTTATTGGAGCTATTGGATTGTTTTTGTTTATAATTTTATTTTCTTTTTGTTTTTCTATAATATCTTTTGGTGTTTCAAATATAATTTTATTATCCGGTGTATTTGAATAAAAATCTGAAGCCACAATCAATGAATTAGTATTTTCATTTGCTTTTTCTAAAGCGGCATCTAAGGCTTCTTTGATATCTTCAAATTTTTGTTCTTGAACTTCAACAACACCTGCGTTAGCACCTGAATCAATACCAAGATTTGTGTTTATCCTCTCAAATACGCTATATGCTCCGTTTAGTTTTGTTTTTTGAAGATATACATAGAATTTGTCAACATCTTTTATTGCAATAGAATCATTTAAACGAATTGATTTTTTAATGATTTCTATAAATTCTTTCGGATTTTTATAGTTTGGATATTTTTTATCAGGAGAAATTAATAAAATACAAGCTCTTTGAGAGTATTTTCTTGTTTGAGCTATTTCGTTTTTCAAAAATTCATCACAATATTTTTGAGTATAAACTCCTGTATCAGCTTGAACAACTCCAAGAGCAGTTAAGAAATTGGCTTGAGATTCAATGTTCATATTCAATTCATTTTTTTGTAAGCACCAAATAACTCTTATTAATAGTTCATAATCAATAATAGGCATAAATAAAACATCGCTAATACCGTTATCAAATGCTTCAATAATAACTTCTCTTGAACAGTTTTCATTGATTAGAAGTATTGGGAGGTTTTTATATATTTCTTGTTTTTTAAGGCTTTTTATTAAATTAATTGCTTGAATGTTGTTGTTATCGCAATGCAGAATTAAAACATTCGGGCTAAAACCGTCGAACATGTTTTGCGCTTCTTCAATTGAGCAGGATTTGATTTTATCAAGATTTCTTAATAATACCAATTTTTGAGAAATTTGGTTTATCAACTCTTGTCTGTTGCTAACTATTACAACGGTATTTATATCTGCCATTAAATAATATTACTCCACAATAATTCTACTTAATTATTACAATACTACAAAAACCGCTTTTGTAAAAGATTTTTAAAAAATATAATATTTAAAGTCCTCTTAATTTATGACGACAAAAAGCCAGTGTTTGCTAGAATAGATTTTATGAAAGATTTATTAAAAGACAACAAAGTAATTTTAATTTTAATTATATTATTGGGTTTAGCACTAAGATTATGGAATTTAAATAAACCTGAGGGTTTATGGAATGATGAATATATTACATATTCAATTTCAATGCTTAAATTTCCTTTTGATTTTTTTGACGGCATTAGAACAAATTGCCATGCGCCTTTGCATTATTTTTATTTAAAATTTTGGATGATGATATTTAAAAATTCTGATTTTATGTTGAGATTATCATCATTAGTTCCTAATATTTTAGGCTGTGTTGTGATGTATTATGTCGGAAAGAATTATCAAACAAAATTCCATTCAATTCAAATCGGCTTAGCATGTGCTTTAATTGCTTCTATTAGCTCATTTTTAATTTATTTTTCTCAAGAAGTTAGAATTTATTCTATGATATTTTTCTTATCTTCTTTAATTTTATTGTATTCAATAAAAATGTTTGAAGCACCCTCAAGGAAAAATGCCGCTTGGTTAAGTGTGTTTTCTGTTTTGTTGATTTTAGAGCATACAATCGGTTTTGTATATGTTTTATTTAATATTTTTGGTTTAATTGCCTTTAGACCAAAAAAGAAAAAAGAAACAGATTTATATATGCCTATTGTAGCGGGATTAATATTGTGCTTACCTATAATACCGTTTATTTTAAGAATATTTGTTCATCCTACTTATTTTTCTCAATGGTGGGCGCCTTTTAGCTGGTCTAAGATATTTTTCTATTTTACGGATTTATTCTCACCTGTGTTAAAAAATATAACAAATTCGCCTGTAAGTTTTTATCATCAAATAATTAACCATGATGTTATTAATATTGGCTTTGTTATGTTTGCTCTTATCCCTATGGGAATTTGTCTTTTAATGATAATAAAATCAAATATAGATTCTAAAAGAATTAATAAATATCTTTTAACAGTATTTTTAGCAACATTTTTAACAATTTTAATTACTGCCATAGCAGGAAAAATAATCTTTTTAACAAAATATTTAACGGAATTATATCCGATTTTGATTTTAATGGCAGCAATTGGCTGGGCACAATTAAATTCAAAAAGTACAAAAATTACTCTTGCAACAATTTATGTTTTTATGACATTGTTTTTTATTGTTGTTTCTCATACGTCTGCTATAAGACTCGTTAGACAAGAAGGACAAAGATTGCCTGTTTTGGCTATGCAAAAAATGGATATAAAAAAACAAGATAAAATTTTATTTCTTTTTTATCCAAAAACACATTTTACAAAATACTATAATGATAATGACTATATAGCTATGTCTATTGATAAATATAATTTTCCCTATGCTCTAAAAGCAGGGTCTACTTATGATGCTTTTTTAAACGGACATTCTATTTATAAAGTTTTTTTTTAAAAAATGATTATCCGATTTTGGCTGAAAAATTAAATAGAGAAATTTTATCTGATATGAAAAAAGGGCAAAAGCTCTTTGTGGTTGATCTTGAAAGTGTTAGCATTTATAGCGATGAGCAGATGAAAAATCTTTTATCTGATGAAGAAAAATATAAAAAGACTCCATTTTTATTTTTGATTGCTTCATATATGAGAAATAAATCTCTTGATTGGGCAGCTCGAAATCTCTTGTATCAAGGAAAAATAAAAACAGGCTCTTGGATGGTATATTCTTTTGTAAAAACATAGTTTAAAAAAGTAAATTTTGTTTGTTTATAAATTATGTTTTTGTTATCATCAAGCTATGCATGATATTATTCATTTCGATGAGTTAAATTCAACAAGCGCTTACGCTCATCAACATCTAGAGGAATTGGATGATTTTCAAGTGATATCTTGTGACTTGCAAACACAAGGACACGGTCAATTTGAACGCAGTTGGTATTCATCTGATAAAAACGGAGGCAATTTATATATTTCCCTAATTTTAAAGCCTCAAAATTTATTGCATTTAAATGAATTAACAAGATTTGCTGCCTTAATTGGTGCAAAGACTTTAGAAGAATATAATTTAAAACCTCATTTTAAATATCCTAACGATATATTAATTGATGGCAAAAAAATAGCAGGAATTTTAGCTGAGTCTGAATTTATCGGACAAAATTGCAAAGGTGTTATTTTAGGCTGCGGAATTAATTTAAATCTTGAAGAAGATGAGCTTAAAAATATTGACCAAAAAGCAACATCAATCTATGTTGAAACAAATAAAAGGGTTGATAAAAACGAATTTTTAGATAGATTTTTATCAAACTTTAAAAAAGAATACAATGATTTTTTAGAAAACGGAATAAAAGGAGAAATACTATGTTAAACCCTGAATTATGGGCAACAGGCGGTACGGCAATGGTTGTCGGAATGGGAATTGTTTTTTCATTTCTGATAGTTCTTGTTGGTGCAATCGCTTTAATGGCAAGATTTGTTGAATTTTTAAACAAAGTTTGCCCCTTGCCGACTGTTGAACAAAAAACAAGAAAAGTAAATACAACAGATGATACTGATATTGCGCTTGCAATTGCAGTTGCTGTTGCACAAGGTTAGTTTTAAGTAAAAATTTAAGAGGATAAAAAAATGACAAAAAAACAAATTAAAGTTATGGATACGTCATTTCGTGACGGTTTCCAATCCATCTATGGAGCTAAGGTTTTAGTTGATGATTTCATCCCTGCACTTCAAGCTGCAGTTAACGCAGGTTTAAGACACTTTGAAACAGCAGGCGGTGCTCGTTTTCAAGCTCCTATATTTTTCTGCAATGAAAACGCTTTTGAAACAATGGATAAAATCAGAGCTGCTGTTGGTCCTGATGTAGTTCTTCAATCATTGGCTCGTGGCGTTAATGTTGTAGGTTTAAATTCTCAACCTCGTGATATTATTGATTTGCACGCAAAAATGTTCGCTAAACACGGTGTTAATGTTATCAGAAACTTTGATGCATTAAATGACGTTAATAATTTAATTGATTCAGCAAATTCAATTAAAAACCATGGGCTAAAACACGAAGTTACAATCACAATGATGGAACTTCCTTATGGTTGCGAAGGTGCTCATGATGTAGCTTTTTATGAAAGAGTATTAAGAAATATCCTAGATTCAGGACTTCCTTTTGATTCATTAGCATTTAAAGATGCTTCAGGTACTTCAAACCCAAGAAAAGTATATGAAACAGTTAAAATGGCTCGTGAATTATTGGGCGCTGATGCTCATATCCGCTTCCATTCACATGAAACAGCAGGTACTGGTTTAGCTGCATATTTAGCTGCTCTTGATGGTGGTGCTGATGGTATTGACCTTGCTATGAAACCTGTTTCAGGCGGTACAGGTCAACCTGATATTATTTCTATGTGGCACGCTTTAAAAGGTACTGAATATGACCTTGGTTTAGATATTAAGAAAATCATGGAAACAGAAGAAATCTTCAAAGAATGCTTGAAAGATTATCCGATTTCACCAATTTCATTAGCAGTTAACCCAATCTTAATCCAAGCTCCGCTTCCTGGTGGCGCTACAGCTACAACTGTTAACCAATTAAAAGATATGGGTATGTTAGATAAATTCCCGAAATTGATTGCAAATATGAAAGAAGTTGTTGAAAGAGGCGGTTTTGCAACAAGCGTTACACCCGTATCTCAATTCTATGCTCAACAATCATTCTTAAATGCTATTACTGACCAACCTTGGGAAAAAGCTAACCCAGGATATGCTAAAATGCTTTTAGGTTACTTTGGTAAAACTCCTTGTGAACCTGATCCTGAATTAGTTAAATGGGCGCAAGAAAAAACAGGTTTAGAACCAACTACTGAAAAAGTTGTAGATTTGAATGATAAAGACCCTGAAAAAGGTGTTGAAGCAGCTAAGAAAAGATTACAAGAAGCAGGTTTACCTCTTACAGAAGAAAATATCTTTATTTCAGCAGCATGTAAAGATGGTAATGTTGATAAAGGTATTGAATTCTTATTAGGTAAAGGTCAAGTTTCAGTTAATAAAGTTTCAGCTGATAAAAAAGAAGTTGCAACAACTTCTGCAGATGGCTACACTGTAACTGTTAATGGTAAAAAATATGCTGTTAAATTAGATGGTTCAAAAGCTACAGTTAACGGTAAAACTTATGATATCGGTGTTAAAGCCGGTGTTGAAGAACAAGCTAAAACTCAATCTTCAGGCGAAGGTCAAGAAGTTAAAGCAGCACTTCCTGGTAATGTTTTACGTGTTGAAGTTTCTGAAGGTGATGAAGTAGCTGAAGGCGATGTATTATTAGTTATTGAAGCAATGAAAATGGAAACAGAAATTAAATCTCCTGTTTCAGGTAAAATTTCATCTGTTGAAGTTGCTCAAGGCGACCAAATCAAAACAGGTCAAGTATTGGTTGTTGTAGGTTAAGATTGGAGGAAATAAATTATGAATATAGGAGAAGTTTTCCAACAATTATGGCATACAACAGGTATATATAACTTTGTTCAACCTGCTGATCCTAATATTACAAATGTATGTGAACAATTCATGCATCAATATGGCTCACCTATTATGCTTGTTGTTTGCTTGTTTTTAATGTGGTTAGGAATTAAAAAGCAATATGAACCATTATTGTTAGTTCCGATTGCTTTTGGCGGTTTCTTATCAAATATTCCAAATGCAGGTATAGCAGAACCCGGTGGATTTTTGAATATCATTTATGAAGCAGGTATTCACCAAGGCTTATTCCCATTGATTATTTTTATGGGTGTAGGCGCTATGACAGACTTTGGTCCTTTATTGGCAAATCCGAGAACTGCGCTATTAGGTGGTGCTGCTCAATTTGGTATTTTCGGTGCGTTATTATTGGCACTTTGTGTGTTTGGTTTTACTTTGCCTCAAGCTGGTGCAATCGGTATCATCGGTGGTGCTGATGGTCCGACATCAATCTATGTTACATCTAAATTAGCTCCTGAATTACTAGGTGCAATTGCAGTTGCAGCATATTCATATATGGCATTGGTTCCCGTAATTCAACCACCGATTATGAAACTTTTAACAACTAAAAAAGAACGCGAAATTCAAATGAGCCAATTAAGAGAAGTTTCTCAACGTGAAAAAATTGTTTTTCCTTTGTTAGTTCTTTCTCTATGTATTTTATTATTGCCTGACGCATGCCCATTGGTCGGTGCTTTGGCATTTGGTAATTTATGTAAAGAATGTGGTGTTGTTGAAAGACTTTCAAACACATTACAAAATGCTTTAATTAACATTGTTACTATTTTCTTAGGATTATCTGTTGGTTCAAAATTATCAGCAGACCAATTCTTAACTGTTCAAACATTGTTCATTTTAATTCTTGGTGTTATAGCATTTTCACTTGCAACTGCAGGTGGTGTTGTAATGGCAAAGATTATGAACTTGTTCTCAAAAGACAAAATCAACCCGCTTATCGGTTCAGCAGGTGTATCTGCAGTTCCTATGGCAGCTCGTGTATCAAATAAAGTTGGTTTAGAATATAATCCAAACAACTACTTATTAATGCATGCTATGGGTCCAAACGTAGCAGGTGTTATCGGTTCAGCTGTTGCAGCAGGTGTATTGTTAACAGTTTGTGTTAAATAGTAAAATTTAAACAATAATATAAAAAGCAGAGTTATTTTAGCTCTGCTTTTTGCTTTTTAGTAAAAAATAATTAAATATTATATAAAAGTATTTGGCTTCCCTCTTAAAATATTTCCTAACTACTTTAAATGAATGATTTTTTGAAATTTAGTTTAATATAAAACTTTTAAGGTCGTGAAATAAAAGAGGGGAAAGGTGAAAATGTTTAGTCCGCAATTGCAAAATTACATAAATTCTTCTTCTCAAGCTCAAGCGTTTAATCGTGTTAATGAGCTAAATCGCTATATTAATTCAATTTATCCTAAACAGCCTGAAGTTAATAAAACCTCTGCTTTTGATGAAATTTTAGCTGAATCTAAAAAAGAAGTTGAATCAAACAGTGTTTTTGAGCTTGATACTCCTCCAATGGTGAAAAAAGATATTAAAACTCTTCCTTTTGGCTCTTTAAGCGGATTAAGAGGAGCGGAAGAAAAAGTATCAAACACTAAAGAAGCAATTTTAGGTTATATTAAAGAAGCAAGTGAAAAATATGATGTAGATGAAAGATTAATCAAAGCATTAATAAAACAAGAATCAAACTTTAATCCTAATGCTGTTTCATCAGTTGGCGCAAGGGGTTTAATGCAGTTAATGCCGCAGACAGCTAAGGCTTTAGGTGTTGTTAATTCTTTTAATCCTAAAGAAAATATTGATGGCGGAGTTAAATATTTAAAACAAATGCTTGATAAATACAATGGAAATAAAATTCTAGCTCTTGCTGCTTATAACGCTGGCCCTGGGGCTGTGGATAAATATAACGGCATTCCTCCTTATAAAGAAACTCAAAATTATGTTAAATCTGTGTTAGCTAATTACCTATAAAGGAAATAAAAAATGGATAAAATAAATCAAGTAAATTTTTTTAGAACGAACCGCATGGAACCTTTAGAAGCTAATATTTCAATTAGCTCTGATGATACAAACGTGAAAAGTTTTAAAAATGTTGTAGCTGATATGATGCAAGAATTAAATGAGGTTACAAATAAACCGGAACAATTAACACAAGACGCAATGCTAGGTAAGGCAGATGTTCATGATGTTATGGCGGCAATTGCTCAAAGCGAGATTACAGTTCAAGCAGCAACTACCATTACAGGTAAAATCCTACAAACGTATGAGAAAATAATGCAAATACAGATTTAGTCTTAACTTTAGCATATTATGATAGTATAATTTAATTAATAGAACAGTATGGAAAAATTTGACCTAAAACAATTAACCGAAAATAAACCTCTTTTATACACTATAATAGCTGCGATAGTGGTTGTTGTAGTGATGGCTATTATTATGATATCGGTTATGGTGAGCGTTGGTTCAAATAATAACCAAGGGCAAGATAATAAAATAAAACAAGCGGAAAAAGTTATTAAAAATGACCCTGTTACTCTTTTTACAACTGAAAATACAGGAAAAGCCCTTGAGGTTCAGGCTCTTTTGGCTCGTGAACAAATTGTGGCAACAAAAGTTGATAATGGGTCAAAAGTTAGTATTGTATTAAAAGAATATACTCAAGACCAAAGAGATAGAGCGCTTTTGGCCATTGTTAAAAGCGGGCTTTTAGATGAGCATACAGGTTTAGAAATTTTTGATAAGGGTGATTTTACATCCACTAAAGATGATAAAAAAATTAAACTTATAAGAGCAATAAATGGCGAATTGGCAAGATTAATCAGAAAAATTCCGCCTATTGAAAATGCTCAAGTGTTTATTTCAATTCCTGAACAAACATTTTTCTCTCAAGACCAAAAACCAACGACAGCAACTGTTCAAATCACAATGCCGTCAGGTGAAAGATTGGATAACATGAAAGTAAAAGCAATTTCTAATTTGCTTTTAGGTGCTGTTCATGGGCTTCAAGCAGATAATATTTCAATAACTGATACCAATGGAACTGTTTATAATTCAATAATTGGTGCTTCTGATGATGCTATTGCAAAATTGGAAGAAAACGATAAATACATGCAATCAAAAGTTAATGCTCAATTGGATAAATTAATTGGTAAAGGTAATTATATTGCCACTGTTTCAACATTCTTAACTCAAGCACCTGTTGAAAAAACAAGCATATTGTATGACCCTGAACAAAAAACATCTGTATCAGAACAACAATTCAGTGAAAACTTAGGCGATAATCATAATGATACAACTTCATCAGGCATGAATCCTGTTAGCGTTTATGTTCCAGATGGAGTAAAAGGAGCGGTGCAATCTGGTTCATCAAGCCAAGATAGGCAATATTCACGCTCTGCTGTTGAAACTCAATATGGTGTATCAAAAACACAAGTGAGCGAATTTACCCAAGCGGGTACAATTGAAGAAATAACAGTTGCTGTTTCAATTGAAGAAAATTCAATTCCAACAAATATGAGTCTTTATGAATTAAAAACTTTAATCGCTCATGCTGCAAGCCCTAAAGTTGATCCTGAAAATGTTTCTATTGCTTTTGTTGAATCTAATAGCCTTGTTTTAGCGCCTGAAAAAGAAAATGAACTTCCAAAAGTTGAAGAATCAGGCAATCCTTGGTGGGTTGTTGGTTCAATGTTATTAATCGGGCTTATTTTGGGGCTTGGTCATATAGGTAAAAAAGTTAAAGATGAAGCAAGAAAACAAGAAGAAGAACTTGAATATTTAAGACAAATTGCTGCAAATCAAGAACAGCAGTTAAAAGATGTTACTCAGCAAGCTTCAAATTTAATAGCTCAACAAGAGCAAATGGCGCAAAGTTTTATTGAACAAAAAAACCAATACGCTCTTGCCCTTGAGCAGGCTAAATCTGCTGCGGCAGTTACAAAAGCACCAAGACATAATTTGTCTGATGCTATTGATGAATTAGAATCTGATTTTAATTCCATGGATGAAAATGAAGCAATTGAAAATATAAAAAACTGGATTGAAAATGCCTAAATTTTGAGGGTAAAAAGGAAAAATGGCACAAACTGATATAAAAACATTTAATTTTGAAGCTTTTGCCAAAGACTTGTCAAGCCAAGCAAGTCAAGTTATTCCTAATGATATTTCAAAGCCTGATAAAGATTTTGTTGTTGAAATTATTTATCGTTTTTGCGTAATGGCGGGTGATGCTTTAGTTAAAGAAGAAAATTCTAAATTGAATGCTCAAGAAGCAAGCCTTGTTACACAATTTATCGGAGAATGGATTTTTCATAAATCAATTGATTTAATTAGAGCAAAAATTGACCCTCAATATAGAGAAGGGGTCTTACAAAAAGTTGCATTTACGGTTTTTGATATAGCAAAAAAAGCTGTAGAAAAACAAATCCCGCAAGAACAATTAATATCCTTGGTTGAAGCACAGGTTAAAAAATCTTTTACAAAAGCCATGGAAGATTTAAAAAATAGAGGCGTAATATCAGAACAATTAACTCAAAATGCCTTAACTCAATCTAATATTGACGCTATGGCTCAAGAACAAGTAAAAGAAGAAACTATGACAAATATCGCTGCTATGAGCGATGAAAAAATAATAAAACTTGCTTCATTGGCGATATTAATGAAGAATTTTTCAAGCGAAAAAATAAAAAATATTTTGCAAAAGTTTAATAAGCCTGAACGAGAAGTATTAATAAAATATCTAAAAATGCCTGATTTAGAGGAAAAATTAGACACAAAGGCTACTATGAGGTGTTTTGAGGAAATGAAAAGCGCATTACCTGAGACAGTTACAATAAGCTATGATAAAGCTTATAAAAAAATGTGTAAAATTGTTAAAAATTCGGATAAAAATCAAATTTTGAATATTATAGAAAATGAAAGACCAAATATTAAAGAATACGTTTTGTCTTGTTATGATAAAAAAAGAAAAAAACTTCCTGCACACATTGCAAATATAATATCTAAATATTTAGAAGAAAATGTTTCATGATAATTAGAAAACAAAATATTCAAAATAAAAAAACTCAACAATCTTCTTCAAATAAAATTATTAAAAAGGGTAATATTATAAAAAAAGAAGATTTAATTTCTGATGTTGAGGATGTTTTAGAAAATGCGCAGGATATTGAACCGAAAGCACCTGTTCAAAAGCCAAAAGTAAAAGAAGAAGTAATTGCTGAAAGTTTTGAAAAAATTGATATTTCATCAATCGAATTTAAAGAAAGAGTTGAAAGAAGACGAGGCGATAGAAGACGCGGCTATAGAAGAATAGATGAAAGGTCTTTGGTTTCAAGAGCTCAACAAGAAGCCCATTCAATTAAAGAACTGGCAGCAAGAGAAGGTTATCAAAACGGATTAAAAAAAGCACAAAATGAAGTTGAAGAAATAAAAGCTTCGCTGAATGAGTTTTTAGCTATGCGAGATGAAATGTATGAAGAATTTTATCCTCATATTATGGAAATTGCTATGGAAATAGCTAAAAAAATCATTAAAAAAGAAGTAGATTTATCACAAGATGTACTAAAAAATATTATTATGTCTGTTTTAGATGAAATTCATTCTGATTGTGAAAAAGTAACAATAAAAGTAAATCCTGATGATGTTGAATTTGCAAGCGCATCACTGCCTGAAATATTAAGTTCTAAAAATATTAGTGCAAAAATAGGCGTTGTAGCTGATGAAACAATTGAAAAAGGAAGCTGTTGTGTTGTTGCAAATAACGGAGTAATCGACGCTAATTTTAAAACACAGTTGGCAGTTTTACAAAGCGCTTTTGGAATTTATAAAGGAGGGGTTTAATTGGCTGCTCCTCAACAAAATTCTAATCCTGTTTCAGAAATTGCTTTAGCGGGTTTTGTCATTGTTTTAATATTGATTTTATTATTAGAAATGCCAAACTGGGTTATCAATTTTTCAATCAGTTTCAATATTACGCTTGGAATTGTTTTATTAATGATTTCATTATATGTTAATAAACCCCTTGAATTAGCGGCTTTTCCCTCTATTCTTTTGATTGGGACAGTTTTTAGGCTTGTTTTATCTATTGCGTCCACTCGTTTAATTTTAGCTAAAGGGGATGCAGGACAAGTTGTTGAAGCTTTTGGGCACTTTGTTACAGGCGGAAACATGGTTGTTGGCGGTGTAATTTTCTTAATTATTACTGTTGTGCAATTTATGGTTATTACAAAAGGTGCTGAACGCATAGCCGAAGTTTCAGCCAGATTTGCACTGGACGCTATGCCAGGTAAACAAATGACAATTGACGCCGATTTTAATGCAGGGTTAATTTCTCCTGAAGAAGCAGTTAAAAGACGTGAAGATTTACAAAGAGAATCAAGCTTATATGGTTCAATGGATGGTGCTATGAAGTTTGTTAAAGGTGATACTATTGCAGGTATCATTATTACTTTAATCAACATCATAGGCGGTTTAATTATCGGTATTTTATTAAACGGTATGGCTCCTGCTGATGCTATTCAAAAATATACCATTTTAACAATTGGTGATGGTTTAGCAGCACAAGTTCCATCTTTGTTAATGGCTATTTCATCAGGTATAGTGATGACCCGTGCAACAGGGGGCGGTGTTGCACTGGGTTCTGATTTGGCTATTGAAATTTTATCCAAACCGACAAGTTTATTTTTGGCTTCAGGATTTTTGATTTTAATTGCCTTAACATCAGGAATTACAGGTTTGCCTTGGTTTCCTTTTTTAGTTTTTGCGACAATTTTAATATGCGGAGGGTTATCTGTTTTAGTAAATCAAGATGTTCAACAGCAATTGGGTCAATTGGACGCTGTTAAGCAAAATATGCAAGATTTAGTTAACCCTAATAAAATGTATGAAAGATTGGGTGTTGATGTTTTGTCTTTGCAAGTGGGTGCAGGGCTTTTAGTTATAGCAGATCCTGAACAAGATGGGCAACTATTAGCTAAAATTGCAGCGCTAAGACAAAGAGTAACGGATGATTTAGGCTATATTATTCCAAATATAAGAATTATGGACTCAAGTGCAATTGGAGATAATGAATATTTAATTTCAATTCGCGGTAATCCTGTTGCAACGGGTACGGTTTACCCAGGAAAATTAATGGTTATAGCTGATCAATATGATTCATTAGGCAAAAAATTGCCTGATAATGCTATTGTTTCAGTTGAACCAACATTCCAATCTCAAGCTTATTGGCTAAATCCTCAACATATAGGAAAAAATGATAAAATCCAAGCGGTTGACGCTGTGGATGTAATTGTTACACATTTACAAGAATGCGTTCGAAAATATGTTGATGAAATTATGACAAAAACAGATGTCTTAAAATTAATGGAGCTTGTTAAATCTCAAGACCCAACTTTGGTTAACGACCTTGTTCCTACAATCATTTCAACATCTGATTTAAGAAAGATTTTTGTAAATCTTATTAGAGAAAAGGTTTCAATTAAAGACGTAATATTTATCTTTGAAAGATTGTGTGATTATGCAAGATTTTCAAAAGAACCGGATATTTTATCTGAAAGATTAAGAGCAGCGCTAGGTAGACAAATTTGTCTTTCCAATGTTAATAAAGAAAAGGTTTTATATGCACTAACTCTTTCATCCGAATGGGAAAAAACGCTTGATGACAGCTGCCAAAGAACTGAATTGGGTACAATGTTTTTATTAAATCCAATGCAAGTCCAAGAGCTTATTGAATCAACCGCAAATACCCTAATGAGAGCGCAAAGTGCCGTTGGGGTGCAGCCTGTAATATTGTGTTCTCCAAGAATAAGATTGCCTTTATATCAAATGCTGGAGCGTCATATACCAACTATTGTTGTAATTTCGTATTCTGAATTAATAACAGATATCAGAGTTGAAGCAATAGATACAATTGGAGAAGGCTATTAAGCTATTTTTCCATTTGTTTTTTAAGAGCTGCTTCAAGAGTTTTAATTTTGTTTTCAAGAGTTTTAACTCTTAGGGATGAATCATCTGCTCCTATTGATTTTTTTTCATATTGTCTTTTTAGGCTTTTAATTTCTTTTTTCATTTTTGATATGAAAATCATAAAAATAATGCCTGCTATCATAAAGCCAATCATCATATAGCATATATCAAATAGTTCAAGATTAATGTTCATTTTTACTCCTTAAAAAATTTAAAACTTTTATAAAATCTTTGCTGAATTTATCTTCTTTTAGTTGAAATTCCATAAATTCTTTTGTTTTTGGATGAATGAAAGATAAATAATAGGATTGAAGCAGTTGTTCATTTGTTTTTAGGTTATAAAATTCATTTCTCATAAAGCTTTTAGCTCCATAAAGGCTATCACCAAAAATAGGATGATTAATTGAAGCTAAATGAGCTCTTATTTGATGAGTTCTGCCTGTTTTTAGTTCCAACTCAACTAAAGAAACCCCCTTAAATTCTTCAATAACTTTATAATGAGTTATAGCTTTTAAACCTTTATCATCATCTGACACATTCATTTTAACATTATTTTTAAGATAATGAATTAATGGTTTATCTATTATTCCTTCTTTTTTATTAAAATTGCCCAATGCAAGAGCAAGATATTTTCTTTTTGCTGTTTTTTCTTTAATTTGTTTTGCTAAATCAACATGAGAAAAGTTATTTTTAGCTATTACAATTAAACCTGCTGTATTTTTATCAAGTCTGTGGATAATTCCTAATCTGTCTGAGCCTTGAATATCAGATAAATTATTTTGATAACGATATAAAAGCGCATTAACAAGAGTGTGCTCTCTATCATATTTAGTTGGGTGAGTAAGAATATTTTTTTCTTTATTAATAACCGCTAAATCATCATCTTCATATATAATATCAAGATTAAAATTCCAAGGAATAAGCTCATTGGATGGATTTAAAAAAGCATTTAAATTTGCTTCATCAAAAGAAATAACATCATTTATTTTTAGTTTATAAGAGTTTTTTTGTTTTTTTTGATTAACTAAAAAAACTCCATCATCAATTAATGAAGCTATTTTTGCTCTTGGGTATTTGTTTTTAAAATATTCAACAATAAAAACATCTAATCTTTTTTTGTTATCATCATTTGTTATTATAATTGTTTGAATTTCAGCCATTTTAGGTTTCTTTATTGTCTTTAGAAAATAAAATAAAACAAATGTATAATATTACACTTATGCTAATCATTATATCAAAACAATTAAATATCGGAAAATTGATAAAGTTTAATTTAATATAATCAACAACATAGCCGTTTTGTATTCGCTCAATTAAATTGCCTAAAGTTCCTGCGCTAAATAATGTTAAAGATAAAAGAGCTATTTTGTCTGAGAATTTAATATTTTGAAAAACATAAAAAGCAAGAACAATAACAGCAAAAAGACCGATAAAAGATAAAAACATTGCGCTATTTTGAAATAACCCAAAAGCACTGCCTGAATTGTTTATATGATAAATTGAAAAAACAGGATTATCAAAATCTTTTAAATATGGATTATAGCTAATTTTTCTGATTTGATTTCCAAAATCCAAAAGAATTATATTCATTAAAAAATAGAAAATGCAGGCTTTTTTATCCTTCATTTATTTTTTCTCCGCAATATTTGTATTGATTGCTTTATTTCTGTTCATATTAATTCTTTTCATAATATAAGCAATTCCTAAGATTTCAATTCTTGCTTTTGTTATTTCTTCATTAATTGAAACTTTAGTAAAACCAACGCTTGCAAGGGCATATTCGTTTAAATTTTTATTGTTTGCTTTAACATAGCGCTCTAAATCACCTGTTTCCGGGATTTTTCTGAATTTTTCATTATAATCAGCCGGCGGATAAGTTATTTCTTCTCTTGAAATTGAAGCAAGAGCAATTATGTCTTCCGGTTTATTGGGCATTTTTAGAGAAATATCATAGTTTTCATCATTTTCAATGAATATGGGCGTTTCTAATTCCATATCTATTTTTTTAGCTACACCATATTTTAGAGATGTTTCTTCCATTAAAATTTCGTCTGCAACTATTTTCCAATTATCTTTATCTTTTTTAAAATAAACTAAATAGGAGCTCTTGCCCTCTAGAGTGCCTGCTTTTTCTTTATTTTTTTTGTCTTTATCAAGATATACTTTTGCATAAGTTTCATCGCTCATTTGCGCCAATGCCCAATTATCATAGGCAGTTATATTGTTTATTTTTGTTTTATATTTGATATTAGTGTAGGCTTGATGCGTTTTTTCAAGCATTGTTTTCATATCTTCAAGATTAAAACCATCGGCACTTTTATAATTTTCATCATAATAAGATTGAACTAAATTAACATTATGCTCAGCCATTGCTCTATTGTGTTTTTTTAAGACTTTTTTGATTTCTCTTTGAGGATTGTTTTTGTTAAAAAATGAAAAATCAAAAGCATATAAAGGGCAATTCATAGATAGAATTAATGTTGCAATTAATGATGAAACAAGTTTTTTCATTTATTTTTCCTTATTTTAATCTTTTTTGAATAAAAGATAATATTTTTTATCTCCATAATATAATATCATATCCCAATAAATTCCCATATCATTAAATTCAATAAATGCCTTGGGAATAGGTGTTCTTTGATTTTTATGACCCCATTTTGTGCCGATAAAATCCATTGTTTTATTTTTTATTTTTTCATAAATATTTGGTTTCGGGTGCGGAAATTTATCTTCATAAAATTCTTCAGGAACTGTTTCTTCTTTATAGACAGGGATTACATAAGAAATTTTTCCGTTTTCTTTAAATAAAACCCAAGTTTTGCCGTTTTTTTCTCTTGGGGTTAAAAGGTAATATCCCGGAGGAATTGTTTTGGATTTGAAAATAAGGTTTACGCCTGTTCTAAACAAAGGATATGGTGTGTACATATATTTTGTATATTCATCTGCTTGATATGGGTCTATTCCAAAAATATAATCAAAATCAGCTTCTTGCAATAGTTCATATATTTCATCGTAATTTTTTAATTTTGAATTTGATAAATTTTCGTTTGCAAAACTATTGCAGCTAAAAAATAAAAATGCAACAAGAATAAATGATGTAATTTTGTTGATTAAATTTGCCATAATAACCCTTTTAATGCTACCATATTGCGTATGGAAAATAAAGTATTAAATGAAAATATCACCCATATTGCTAAATATAATAAAAAACTTTCTAGTGAGATTTTAAGGTTTAATTGTGAAAAATCAACACCTAAGCTTGTAAATATGGAAAATGGCGTGTTTAATTTATTATTGGATGATGTTTTTATCCATGATATTAACGGAGCTGAAAATGAAGCAAAAAGAATAGTTAATTCTATTAAAAATAAAGAAGAAAAAAACATAATAAGAATAATATATGGGCTTGGTTTGGGTTATTTGATTGATGAAGCTGCAAATAATTTAGAAGGTAAAATTATAGTTTATGAACCTGATTTAAATATTATAAAATTTGTTTTAAGTTTAGCTAAAATAGATGGATTGATGAAAAATAATGTATTTTTGTGTTGTGATAAAGATACATTAGCTGAATATGTTTATTCTTTAGCTGATGATAAAAGCGAAATTTCAATAACTTTTTTAAATTATCATAAAAATCTTTATATAGATGATATAAAAGATGTTTTATATATTGCACAAAAAGCGCAAGCGCAACATATAGGCAATAGGGAAACAATATATAAAAAAATGCCTCAGGCTCTATTAAATACATTTATGAATTTTGAAAAAGTTCTAAAAACTCCTAATATATTAACTCTAAAAGATATCTATAAAGGAAAAACTGCGCTTTGTGTTTCAGCAGGTCCATCTTTAGCTGAAAATATAGAAATAATTAAAAAAAACCAAGACAAATTTGTTATATTTGCCCTAAATCCAACCATTAAACTTTTAAACAAGCATAATATTCAGCCTGATTTTATTGTGTATATTGAAACAGTCGATAATAGTGCTCAATTTGAATATGATATAGTTAAAAATTCATATTTAATTCTTGAACCCTACTGTTCTTGTGCGGTTTATGATTTAAAAACCAAAGGAATATTTAATTATATTTCAAAAAATACGTTTTTAAATTCTTGGGTATTGGATTGTTTAAAAACATGGTCAAATGTTACAACAATGGGCACTGTTTCATATACTGCTTTAGTTAGTGCGTTTCTTATGGGGTTTGATGAAATTATATTAATAGGGCAGGATTTAGCTTTTAAGGATGGAAATTGTTATTCAAAAGGAAGTCATTACGAAAATTTAAAATGTGTATTTAAAAAAGATTTGAATAAATATGTAATTGAACCAGATAATTATGAGGAATTTGAAAAAGCTGCAACATGTTCATCCATAGATAAAAATTTGGCAAAAGTAAATATAAAAAAATATTTGGAATTTTTAAATAAAAATATTGCAACAATAAAAGCCCAAGATGGTTCTATGCTTCCAACACAATGCGGATATGCGATTTTTGTTGATGTATTTAGAAAATTAGGCAAAGAATTAAAGAATTTAAAGCCATCTTTAAAATTAATAAATTCATCAACAGGCGGAGCACAAATTGATAATTTTGAAAATATAAAACTGGAAGAAATAGTTAAAAATTTAGATTTTGTTGAAAAAAAGAATTTAGATATAAAATTGCCTGATATTGATAAGGAATATATTAAAAGTAAAATTCCAAAAATGAAAGAAAATCTTTCAAAATATAGAAATTATTTAGCTAAAATGTATTTGATAGTTGAAAAATTGTCTGATGAATTAAATAAAAAACTTGAATTCAATGAAACAATAATAAAACTATTAAAACAATTAAATGAAACTTTAAAAGAATCTCAATTTTTGCCAAAAGAAGAATATTTTAAAATGCTGACAGGAAGTATAGATAATGCTCTTATCGGGTATTTTGATGAAAATTATTTAAAAACTCCAAAAGAATGTTTAGAAAAAAACACTTTAGTTTTGAGATATTTAAAAGTTATGCTTGGTGCTTTTGATATGAGTATAAAAAAACTAACAGATTGTGAGCTTGTCTTCTTGCAATAGTTTATCAACATCTAAAACTTGATAAATTTCTCCGTCTTTTACAAATTCAAGCGTGCTTGTTTCTTCTTGCTTTTGCAGTTTATTTTGAATAATTTCTTCAAAATTGATGTTTAAGCTTTCACAGATTTCATCAGCTAAAATTCCTATTTTAAATTCATTTGAATTTAAAATAATTATGGTCGATTTTTCTTTTATGTGAGTTTTGGAGTTATTGAAAAATTTTCTTATATCAAGAACGGTTATATATTCCCCTTTTATGTTTGCAACTCCATAGATAAAATCAGGAGTAGAGGGGATTTTTATGAATTTTGTATTGTTTACTTTAAAAAATTCTTTAACACTTGCCATGTTAATATAATATTTTACATTATTAATAGAAAACGAAACTCCCATATCATATAATGGTGTATTTGTTTGAATATCTTGGGTTATTTTGGTTAAGAATTTTTTTCTTTCTTGGAGAGTTTTTTTAGAAATTTCATCATTAATTATATATTTTTCATTGTTTTCTTTGTTTAAATATTTTTCGGGATTTTTTTTGATGTATTCTTCAATAGCGTCTATATTTAAAATATAAACATCTTTTTCGTTTTCCATAAAAACACCTTTGTAGAGACTGTTTTGTGTCATATATGGAATATCTTTTATTTTTGAGAGGTTTATTTTTTTAACATCAACCACATTATCACAAATTAGTGCAGTGGTTGATTTTTCGGTTTTTATAACAAGAATTTTTGCACTTAAATTATAAGTTATTCTTTCATTTTTTAATATTTCTCTTAAATCAATAACGGCTATTGGAGTTTGCTCGTATTCCATTATTCCTAAAATGCAAGAGGGAAGATTATAAGGATAATCCAATTCCATTATTTTTACAATCTCAAGCACATTTTTTGTTTCAATAGCATAAATTTTTTTATCTATTTCTATAAGAGTATATATTTCATTTTCTTCTTTTTGAATTTCTTGAAGAAGACTATTGGGTTGAAGTGTCAGATTACTGTCTGTCATTTTTAATTACCACCTTTTCATTTAGGGCTTCATTATATGCCTTTTGAGCAATTTTTTGGGCTTCGTGGATATTATAGCTTCCATCTATCATGCAATCTGCTGCAGTAATAATTGCTTCAACGCTATATTCATTGTAGTTAATTTTATTTAATAGTGCATATAATGATTTTAATCTGCTTTTTAATTCTTTTTCGTCTTTGGTGAACATTATTATTGCGTATTCATCTTCGTAGTTTTTGTGAATTTGTTCATTTTTATTTATCGTACTGATTATTTTTTCTGATATTTTTGAATTTATAATATCAAGATTTTCTGTTGATAATTCGTCTTTCAACTGTTGAAAATTAACTACATCAACAATAACAAGAAATATGTGGTTGTTTTCTAAAAGCGCATTTTCAATTTTGTTAAAAAAATTTAATTCCGTTTTATTTAGAGAGTATTTTTTTTGAGAGCCTTTTTTTGTGTAAGAAAATTTATTAACATATCTTGCTATGAAGAATTTTTCTAAAACATCTTTTAGAATTAAAATGTTTTCTTCATCTTGCCATTTTTCTTCTTCAAAAGAAAAAAAGCATACTTCTGCCATTTTTTTGTTTAAATGTTGAAAATTAAGCTCTATTTTTGAATTAAATTCTTCAAGATTTACAACGGTTTTTGAATGAGGGGCGTAAGTTTTAAAAAGTGTATTATTTTTAGCTTTATATTTGTGTAGAATGCTATTTTGAAATATTGGACTTAAAATAATATCTCTAATATCTAAATATACTTTTTCTTCTTTTTTTTCAAACGAATGAACTGAAACAAGCCCCAAGTCGTATTTTAGCAGGGGATATAGAATGTTGAAAAAATTTTTTGCTATTTCTTCATCATCCAATGTGAAGTCATAAAGTTTTTTAAAGGCAAGTTTTAGTTCATCTTCATTGATTTTTTGAATTTCTTCTTGAATAATTTCTTCTTCTTCATTTGATGTTTCAATATCTTCCGTTTCATCAGTTTGAGTTTGAGAAGATGATTGTTCTAAAATTTGATTTTTATATTCTTCAGTCAAAGGGTGGTCAATTATTGCTTTTTGGGCTAATTCAAGAAGAGAATTTATATTATCGCTTTTGGTCAAAAAATATTCATTAATATCATCTTGAAGATAGTATCTGGCATGTTTAACATCAAGAATACTATATACGATTACAGGAATTTTTGATATAGCAGGGTTTTCTTTAATGGATTTAACAAGTTTAAACCCTCCAATTAGAGGCATGATTGCATCTGTAATAATTAAATCAGGTGCAATATCAAAAATCATTTCGTATCCGATTCTTGCATTTTGAGCACTATACACTTCCCAATTATTTTTAGCAAGAATGGTTTTTAAAAGATTTAATTGGGTGCTGCTATCATCTATAATGATTACTTTTTTTATCATAGCTTAACTTATTTAATAAAATTATTTATAATAAAATTATACATTTTTTTATATAAAGGTGGAATATGTCAAAAGAAGTAAATAATAATCAAAATAATAAAATTAATATCAATAGAGAACTTACAAGAAAGCAAATTTTTGACGGAGCAATGGTATTTATTGCTTTTTGCGTTAATTTTTATTTTGTAAAAGTATTGGGTTATGTTAGCTATGACTTGATTACTGTTTCAATAATAACTTTAATTATATTATTGTTTGCTTTTGAATATAGTAAAAATGCCGTTCAAAATCCTATGAATAATATCATAATTGATTCTTTAGATGAAACCTTAACTTCAGTCAATTTAATTCAAGATAAAAATAATTCACAAAAAGAAAATAATATTTCCTCAAATGATAAAATAAAAAATGCAAAAGAATTAATCTTAAATCTTCAAAAATATTCTGATGAAATGGCAGAATTGACTGATAAAACCAGAGAAAAAACAAATCAGTCAATTAGTTTTACGAATAATGAATATAGTGCAGTTAAGGCAAATATTGAAAAAATGTTTTCAATAAGACATAAAATTCAAACAATTGCAGAATTAATTTTAGAATTGTCTGATTTTGTGCAATCAATTTCATCTACGATTGGTCTTGTTGAAGATATAGCAGAGCAAACTAATCTTTTAGCACTAAATGCTGCAGTAGAAGCAGCTCGTGCCGGAGAACACGGCAAAGGTTTTGCTGTTGTTGCTTCTGAAATTAGAAAATTAGCAGATGAATCAAAACAAGCAACTACAAAGATTATTTCATTAATTAATGATATTCAACAGACGGCAAATTCAACGGTTTTGGCAACTGAAGAAGGTACAAAAGAAATTGAATCAGGCCTAGAATTAGCTCACACTATTAGTGAAAATATTGAGCAGTTAATTAATGCAATGAATGAAATTTCAAAAAATATGAATGAAATTTTTGTTTCATCTTCTCAAATAAACAATGATTCAAAAACAACGGATGGTTATATTGAACAAATTTCTCAATTTGTTGAGCAAAGTCAAAAAATCGCAAACGAAAACGAAGAAATGTTTTCAAAAATTCAAACCACATCAAATAATTTAAAACAACAAGTTTTATAAAATTCTTCTTATAGGTAGAAAAAATGGAATTTCAAAAAGAGGAATTAGATGAAATATTAAATATTTTTCAGCAAGAATCCGCAGAAATAATTTCTTCTATGGATGGCAAGCTTTTAATGCTTGAAAAAGGCGGATTTAATTATGATATTGCAATTCAATTATTTAGAGATGCGCACTCTCTAAAAGGGTCCGCCAGGATGCTTGGGTTTGAAGAAATTCAAAATATTGCTCATAAAATTGAAGATGTAATCAGTTTAATTAAAGAAAATAAATTAAAAGTTCAGACTTATATTACTGATATTATATCTGAGTGTTTGGAATTTATTTCTGATTTAATTAATAAAACCGTCATGCAAGGAACAGAATATAAGAGCGCAGAAACACAAAAATATATAGATAGACTTGAAAATATTAAAAAAGAAACACAAATTGATGATGAAAAAGTGCCTATGGGCGAGGATAATCCATTTAAAAAGGATTTATTGGAAAAATTAGAAAGATTTGAAAACGATATAATAGAATTGCTTTATATTATTTCTATTGCAAGGGCAAAAAAGAATTTTGATAAAGTAATTGAAATTGAAAATACTGTTAATGATTTTATATCTTTATTGAATTTTGATGATGAAAATTTTAGCTCAATTAAAAATTTAGCCCAAAATATCATTAATTCTCTTGATAAATATAAAGTTTCAGATAATAAAGAGCTTTCTTTTATGGAAGTCAATTCTGAAGCTATGACTTTAATTGAAGCGTTTTGTGATTTGCTTGATAAGGAAAATATAAAAAGAAAATCATATTACGATATAATTGATGAAAAATTAGAACAAGATAAATTAAATGAAAATCGGCAAGATAATAAACAAGTAACAAAAACTCCGGATTTGATTGAATTAAAAGAAGAAAAGCTTAGTGAACTTATTCAAAAAATTCCGCTTTTAGAAATAAACCCAGAGTTTATTGTTGATGCCAAAGAAATCATTGATGAACTTGTTGCAAATGAAAAAAACGAAATAATTTCTGCAATTTATAAAAACATTAAAAAAATAATTGAAATTTTTAAAGAAAAAAATATTCCCTTGACTCATGATGTTGTTTTAGGGTTTAGAGAAATTATTGAAGCATTAAAAAATAAGAATAATGTTTCTTTGTCTGATATTTTAACAAAATCAGATGTAATTAAAACTATGGTTAAATTTCAATTTAAAAACCATAATAATAAAACTAAAAAACAAAATGAATTAACGCAAAAAGATATTTTAAATACTATTACAAATACTGAAATTAAGACTTTGAGGGTTGATTCAATTAAGCTTGATAATTTAGTAGGGCAAATCGGAGAACTTATTGTTTCAAAAATTAAAACAAACGAGCAACTTTCTTTGGCTAAAAAAATAAATAATGATTTAATTGAATGGCAAAAAAACTTTGTAAAGATGGGATATTACATTAAATATTTTGATAAAAAATATTTATCAAATCCTATCGGGGAAGATGAACATGATTTTAGAAAAATAATTGCATATAACAAGCAATTATGTGCATTATCAGAACAACATAATGAAAAAATAACTTTTTTAATTAAAGAAATGTCTCATCTTTTTAGGCAAATACAAGAAAGCGAAGCAAAATTAAATTCTACAACAAATGAAATTGAAGAAATGGTAAAAAACATGAGAATTTTACCATTATCGACAATTTTTCAACTTTTTCCAAGAATGGTTCATAATATCGCAAGAGATAAAAATAAAAAAATTGATTTAATAATTAATGGTGCGGATATTACAGCCGATAAAACCATTATTGAAGAAATTAAAATTCCTTTAATGCATATAATAAGAAATTCAATTGACCATGGGATTGAAGAAGTTGAAACAAGGAAAATGCTGCAAAAAAATCCTATTGGAAAAATTGAAATTAATGCAAGCTATAAGGATAATAAAGTTGTAATTGATGTAAAAGATGATGGCAGGGGTTTAAATATTGAAAAAATCAAAGAAAAAGCCCTTGAAAAAAAGCTTTTAACCATTGAAGAATTAAATGCAATTTCTGATGAAGAATTAACAAATTTGATATTCTACCCCGGATTTTCAACCGAAGATTTTGTAACAGAGTTATCAGGGCGAGGACTGGGGCTTGATATTGTAAATAATAAAATAAGCCAACTGCAAGGCAGAGTGGATATATTTTCGCAAGTCAATAAAGGAACGGTTGTGAGAATTATTTTACCTGCAACTGTTGCAACTAAAAAAGTATTTATTATTGAAGAACAAAAACAGCTTTTTGCCATTGAAACATCAGTTATAAGGACAATAACAAGAATAAATGCTGATGAAGTTTTTGAAAAAGACAATAATAATTATTATATCTATAACGGTTCTGCAATAATTATTTATACTCTTTCTCAAATTTTAGGACTTGAAAATAGACCCCGCGAAACCCTAAAATGTACTTTAATGATAATAGAAACAGAAAATACAATGTTTGGAGTTATTGTTGAAAAATTAATTTCAGATCAAGAAATTGTACACAAAAAATTAGCTCCGCCATTATATAAAGTAAAGCACATTTCAGGTATTACAACTCTAGCTAACGGGGAAGCCTGTTTGATATTAAATATTAGTGATATTATCTCAACAATCGGCTCTAAAAAAATTAGAAGCAGGATTGTAGTTAAAAATGAGATAGCAAGAGTTCAAGATAATTTTAAATATAAAATACTTGTTGTCGATGATTCGAGAACAACAAGAATGCTGCAAAAAAATATATTATCAAATCAAGGCTATAACGTTTCTACTGCAACAAACCCCATAAATGCGCTGGATAAATGTAAGCAAACTAAATATGATATGGTGATTTCTGATATTCAAATGCCTGAAATGAACGGTTTTGAATTTATTAAAGAATTAAGAAGAAATCAAAATTATGAAAAAACCCCTGTGATTGTGGTTAGTTCAGAACCAAAGGAAAAATATTCAAAAGAAATTGATGAAACAAGAATAAAGAAATATATTCAAAAAAATACTTTTAGACAAGATGAATTTATTCATGTTATTGAAAATATTCTACATTAAATCCATTGCCATTAAACCGTCAACAAGTATAAATCTGCCCAAAGGAATGACTTCGCAATATTGTTTTAGGCTCTCAATAAAACATTTGTTTTCGCAAAATCCTCCTGAAATACATATTTTAGAGGGGTTTTTAGCAAAATTATAAGCATTAAAGGCAATGCCATGGATAAATTTTGAAATAGCAATTTCAGGGTTAATTCCTTGTGCTATATCATCCATGATTTTTTCTAAGCCAAAAATTCCGCAAGTTACAGAGTATTTTTGGGGGTTATATTTTAAATTTTTTACATCTACGTTATAAAATTTTAAAAGCATTTCAATGGTTGCTCCTGTTGCAGAAGCGCAAGAAGCATTCCAGTCCATATCTTTAAATTTTTTATTTTGATATTGGACATATTTAATATCTCTTGAACCTAAATCAAGAGCTATAAAATCATCCTCAAGATATTTTTTAGCCCCGTTTGCAAGAGCCACAACTTCATTTTCATATATATTTTTGTCTTTTGCTAAACTATGACCTGTGCATTTATTGTATTTTAAATTCAAAGATTTTAAATCTTTGGTTGGAATAATTGAATAGGTTTTTTCGTTATTTTCTATTTTTAAAATTTTTGTCCAAGTTGTTCCTGCGTCAATATAAGTTTTCATCTTCACCTCAACTTTAAAAACGCTTCTATTTTAGCTTTTGCGCTATTTGTTGGAATTGTATCTATATCAATATATAAGCCTTGATATTTATTAGCTAAATATTTTGCAAGAGCGGTTTTAGAACAAAATGCCTGCGTAAAAAATACGGTAGGTAAATTTTCATCCACATAGGTTTCAATTTCCCAATCTCCGGGGTATCCTGCTTCAACTGCCCTAGTCCAACCAAAAAGCTCTGTATTATTCGGAAAAAGATTTAAAATATCAAGGTCATTAGGAGGCACTCCCCAAAAACCAAAAGATGGCTTTACTTCTTCAAGATAAGAATAATCTTTTTGTTCATATATGTTTTTGGTTATTATTTCAACTTTTTCTTTTAGGGGTAAATTACTTTTAGATATCGGCAATTTGATTTTAGATATATCGGGGCATTTATCTTCAAAAACAGATTGAATAACGCTAAAGCCTTCGTTTTTCAATATTTCAGAGATAAAATAAGCACTATCACATTTATCTTTTCCAATTGGCGCAAGAATTGTGATTATATTATTTTTTAAATAAAATGCATTATTACAGATATTTTTGATTATTGTGCAATATGCGTCAGGGACAAATTTTAAATCAGGATATTTATAATCAATATCTAAATCGACCCATTTTGCTTCTGGATATTTTAATTTATATTCTTGAATTAAAGCCTTTTGAGGATAACCCCAAAAGGCAATTATGTTTTTGTTCATATTATCTGTTTGCGATAACCCTTGCAACATGTACTCCTGAAGCACTTGCTTGCATTAAGCCTCTTGTAACACCTGCGCCATCTCCGATTGCAAAGAGATTTTTAACACCAAGTGTTTCAAGTTCATTTGAAATTAACACTCTTGCTGAATAGAATTTAACTTCAATACCATATAAAAGAGTGTATCTTGAAGCTACACCGGGGGCGATTTTATCAAGCGCATAAAGCATTTCGATTATGCTCAATAATTGTCTATATGGCAGAACAAGGCTCAAATCCCCAGGGGTAGCACACTCTAGAGTTGGTTGAATGATTGATTCTTTAATTCTTTGAGGAGTTGAACGGCGTCCATCTAATAAATCGCCAAATCTTTGAACTAAAATACCGCCTGATAACATATTAGCTAGTGAAGCAATATGTTGACCGTATTTAATCGGCTCATGGAATGGTTCTGTGAATTTTTTAGAAACTAATAGAGCAAAGTTTGTGTTAGGAGTTTTCTTATCAGCATAAGAATGACCGTTAACGGTTGAAATGCCGTTATAGTTTTCATTAACTACTTCGCCATTAGGATTCATACAGAATGTTCTAACTTCATCACCAAAAGTCGGTGCATGGTAAATTAATTTTGATTCATATAATCTTGATGTAATAGGTTCCATAACTGCAGCAGGTAATTCAACACGAACACCCACATCAACTGCGTTATTTACCATTTCAATTTTATGTTTAATGAATTGTTTACTTAACCAATCGGCTCCTTCGCGCCCCGGTGC
Source organism: Candidatus Gastranaerophilales bacterium (assembly GCA_944324455.1). GTDB lineage: Bacteria > Cyanobacteriota > Vampirovibrionia > Gastranaerophilales > Gastranaerophilaceae > RUG14156. The sequence goes on from CALUWJ010000005.1 coordinate 69,570, forward strand.
AACAACAACATAATCAGCAAAATATTCATTTCCTTGATAAGTTGTAAAGCCTTTAATTACTCCATCTTTAATGATTAATTCTTCAACTTGTTCATTGTTTATAATATCTATTCTATCCATTAAATAATCTTGCATGGATTTTAATACGGCCAAAGATTTTTCTGTTCCCAAGTGACGAACAGGAGAATGAACAAGTTTTAATTCAGCTAATGTTGCAGCATGTTCAATATCAGCAAAATCAGCTCTATTTGTACCAAAAACGGTTTGTGTTGCGCCATGGTCAAGATAGATATTGTCGCAATATTCAATTAAATTTTCAACTTCGTTGTATGGCATATAATCAACCAAATGGCCGCCTACTTCAGGGGTTAGGGTTAATTTGCCGTCTGAAAATGCGCCTGCTCCGCCCCATCCGCATAAAAGACCGCAAGTCTTGCAGCTAAGGCATTTTTTTTGACCTTCTCTAATCGGACAAATTCTTTTTTCTATTTTTCTGCCTTTTTCAATTAATAAAACTTTCCAATCAGGTTTTAATTTTGTGATTTCTAAAGCAGTAAAAATTCCCGCAGGGCCGCCCCCAACTATTGCAACATTGTACATCTTATTTCCTTTTATTTTACAGTGATAACTATATTAATGGGAAAACTTCCTATCTCATTTTACTACAAACAAATTAAATCCATATCTTTTTACTTGAATTTTTAACATTCGTTTAATATTATGGTTAATATAGTTTAAAAAGGTTTTTTATTATGTACGGAATAAACGAATATAAAATAATGGATTATGTGCCTACTGTCATTGAAGCTTCAAGCAGAGGAGAGCGCTCTTTTGATATTTTTTCAAGATTATTAAGAGAAAGAATTGTTTTTCTTGGTTCTGAAATTGATGATGATGTAGCAAATTCAGTTGTAGCTCAATTATTGCTTTTAGATAGCGAAAACCCTGAAAAAGATATTATGCTTTATATTAACTCTCCTGGGGGCGTAATTACAGCAGGCATGGCTATTTATGACACTATGAAATTGATTAAAGCGCCCGTTTCAACAATTTGTCTTGGTGATGCTGCTTCAATGGGTGCATTTTTATTATCAGGCGGAACAAAAGGTAAAAGATTAGCTCTGCCTAATTCAAGAATTATGATTCACCAACCTTTGGGTGGTGCTAAGGGTCAAGCAACCGATATTGAAATTGAAGCAAAAGAAATTTTAAGAATGAAATCAATGCTAAATGAGCTTTTAGCTGAGCATACAGGACAAAAACTCGAAACAATCAAAAAAGATACTGAACGTGATAATTTCATGTCTGCTCAAGAAGCTCTTGAATATGGTTTAATTGATAAAATAATTACAAAAGAAAACTAATTATAGCCTTGAAAAACATGTATATTGGTGCTATACTATAATGTCAATTTGAAGGGTTAGATATGTCATTAGTTACACAATTAGCAAGACAAAGTTTAATAGCTCAAAAGAATGATTTGCAATTTCAAATGTTGCAAAATAATTCAATTCAAAGAGGAATGTTAAATAACCCTCTTTATATGGGCAATCTTGAAATGGCAAATGCGCTTGAGTCATCACTGGTGCAAGATAACTTAAATGCCTCCACACAACTAATGGCGCTAAATGCAGAGCTAAATGCCCTTAAAGACACTAAATTAAACTACTTAGCTTAATTAAACAAAATATTTTAAAAAAAAGACCGATTGAACTAAATCGGTCTTTTTATATTTATAATAAATCGTTGAAATTTTCTATTTTCTTTTGTTCGCCGCTGTTTAGGTCTTTAACGCTATAAAATCCTTTTTCTATTTCGTCTTCACCTAAAATAACAGCATAATTAGCGCATTTTGAAGCTTTTTCCAATTGCTTAGAGAATTTTCTTTTTTGCATATCAAATTCAACTCTTTTATTTTGACCTCTTAGTTTTTGAGCCAGTTTTAGAGCTTCTTTTGTATTTGTTGAAACAATATAATAATCCAATTTAGGGGTTTCTTTTTTCTCAACAAGATTATATAATCTCTCAACTCCCATTGCAAAGCCAACGGCAGGAGTTGGATTACCTCCCAGCATTTCAACAAGTCCGTCATATCTTCCGCCGCCACAAACAGCACTTTGAGAGCCAAGGGCTGAAGATTTAATTTCAAAAACGGTTCTGTTATAGTAATCTAAACCTCTTACAAGAAGTTTATTTCTTTGATATTTAATGTTTAGTTCATCTAAGTAATTTAGTAATGTATTAAAATGATTTTTGCACTCATCGCAAATATAGTCATTAAAAATGACTTTTTTTATTTCTTCTTTTTCAAAGATTTTTTGACAGTTTTCATTTTTGCAATCAAGAATTCTTAGAGGGTTTTTTTCATAGCGCATTTTGCAATCATCACACATTTCATCAATATAAGGCGCTAAAACCGCTTTAATTGAATTTCTGTAATCGTTTTTGCATTTGGGGCAACCCAGAGAATTTAATTCAACTTCTAAATCACCTAATCCTATCGATTTTAAAAATTCAACCGCTGATAAAATAACTTCAGCATCAGCTGATGGTTCACTTATTCCAAACATTTCAACGCCGATTTGGTGAAATTGTCTTTGCCTGCCTGCTTGAGGGCGTTCATATCGAAACATCGGTCCAAAATACCAAAATTTTTGAGGAGGACTTTGACGATTTAGGTTGTGTTCAATAAATGCTCTAACTACCCCTGCTGTATTTTCAGGACGAAGTGTGATGGAGGAGGAATTTTTATCAGCCCCGCCTACGCTAAAGGTGTACATTTCTTTATTAACGATATCAGTTGAATCACCAACACCTCTTTGAAAAAGTTCTGTTGCTTCAAAAATCGGGGTTTTGATTTCACTAAATCCTGCATTTTGAAATACGTTTTTGGCATTTTCTATAATCCACTGCCATGTAGGTATTTCTTCATTTAATATATCTTTTGTTCCACGCTGTGCTTTAATCATAGTTATTTCCTTAAAATTTCAATTTTTATTTTACTATAAAAATAATTTTGAAACTAAAAAGCCAATAAATCGATTTCGATATTATTGGCTTTTTAAATATTTATTTAATTAAATTAGTCATCAAGAGCATCTACACCGGGAAGAATTTTACCTTCGATGAATTCTAAGGAAGCTCCGCCGCCTGTTGAAACGTGTGTAAAATCTTCAGCTTTGGCAAATTTCTTAGCTGCAGAAACTGAATCGCCACCGCCAATAACTGATGTTGCACCATTTTTAGTTGCTTCAACAATAGCAGCTAAAACTGCTTTTGTGCCGTTTGCAAATTTTGGATTTTCAAAAGCACCAACAGGTCCGTTCATAAGAATTGTTTTAGATGATTTAATAACATCAGCGAATGCTTTTTGAGTTTCAGGGCCTGCGTCAACGCCTTCAAAACCATCAGGAATGTTTGTAACATCTACAACTTTATTTTCGCCGTTTCCTGAAAAATCATTTGTAGCTAATACATCAGTAGCTAAAACAAGTTTAACACCTTTAGCTTTTGCTTTTGCTTCAATAGCTTTAGCGGTTTCTAATTGGTCATCTTCGCAAATTGAATTTCCGATTTTGCCGCCGTTAGCTTTAACGAATGTATAAGCCATACCGCCGCCGATGATTAAATTATCAACTTTTTCGATTAAGTTTTCTAATACGCCGATTTTTGTAGAAACTTTAGCACCGCCAACAATAGCTGTAAATGGATGTTGCGGGTTATCAAGAGCAGAACCTAAACATCTTAATTCTTTTTCCATTAATAGGCCTGAAACAGCGGGTTTTAAAATTTTAGCTAATTTAGCAGTTGAAGTGTGTTTTCTGTGAGCTGCGCCAAATGCGTCATTTACATAAAAATCGCCAAGTTTAGCAAGTTCATTTGCAAAAGTCATATCATCGTCTTTTGCTTCTTCGGCTTTATAAAATCTGATATTTTCCAATAGTGCAACTTGTCCGTCTTTAAGCGCTTCAAGTTCTTTATCCGCACCTTGACCAACTAAAGATTTAACAAATAATACATCTTGACCTAAAACTTTTGATAAGTATTTTGCAACAGGTTCTAAAGAAAATTCGGGTTTAACTTCTCCTTTTGGTCTTCCTAAGTGTGCCATTAAGATAACTTTAGCGCCTTTATCAGTTAAATATTTAACAGTAGGAATAATTGCTTGTATTCTGGTGTCATCAGATACATTGTTGTTTTCATCTAAAGGAACATTGATGTCAACTCTTACTAGAGCGCGTTTTCCTTTGATATCGCCTAAATCTTTAATGGATTTTTTCATATTAAAACTCCTTATTAAGTCGTACTTTATAAGGTAATTTTAAAATAAAGATAAAGATAGTTCAATAATTATTATTTTTTAAAGATGTTTTTGATTGCTTCAAATAAATCTAAAAATAAATTTTTGATTATGCTTAAAAAATTTTGAGATTGAATTTCGTCGTCGATGTCATTTTCTTTTTCAAATGAATCATCAGGATAATCTTTCACTGATGAAAAATCTATTTCTTCATCTTCTTCTTTTTTGCCACGTTGAAAATATCCTGTATTTCCACCGCCGCCATCACAGGATTTATGGCTTGCTTGCACGTTAGATAAATTTCCTATGGGATTAAAATCAAATGACATTATTTTTTCTTCTTTCTACTATAATTATAGCAGGAATTTGATTATTTCACAACTACGAGAAAAAATGACCCCTTTTAGAGTTAAGAGTAATGTTGTCAAATGAATATAATGCTGCCGGTCTTTTTGAAACAGATTTTGTATATTCATTTGTTTCAACAAGAATATTGGATGATAGCATTTTTTTTCTGAAATTACGTTTATCAAGAGTTTTGTTTAAAATTAATTCATAAGATTTTTGCAATTCTGTTAAAGTGAATTTTTTAGGAAGTAATTGAAATGCAATAGGGCATAATTCAAGTCTTTCACGTGTTCTTTTTAGAGAATATTCAATAATTTCTTTGTGGTCAAATGCTAAAGGCGGAAGTTTTTCAACTTCATACCATTGAACATCTGCAACCCCTTCTGTGGCTTTAACATCAAGCTTAATGTCTTCTGCTCTTAAAAGCGCAAAATAAGCACAAGTTATAACACGAGCATTAGGATATCTGAGAGGATCGCCAAAAGTATAAAGTTGTTCAAGATAAATGTTTGAAACACTTGTTTTTTCTTTTAAAACACGTAAAGCCGCATCATCAATATTTTCTGATAATCTGATAAATCCTCCGGGGATTGACCATTTACCCCTAAAAGGTTCATTGGCACGTTTAACCAATAAGACTTTTAATTTGTTATCATTAATTGTTAAAATAACAACATCGACTGTGACTTCGTGTGTTTTTGTTTCCGCAAATGTTCTCATAGGGCTATAATACAATAAAAATCGATTTATGGCAAGTTTTACACTTAATATTAATTTAATCTATAATTCTTCCGTTGAATTGTTCAATCATTTCTTGAACTTTATGGCTGTATTGCTTTTTTTCATTTTCAGACATTTGTTCTTTTTCTTCACCCTCTTTTGGTTGATTTTCTTTAATCGGGTTTTGTTGATTTGATTGAACCGTTTGTTGTGTATATGGCTGAGCTTGCACTTGTGGACGAGCAAAAGAAGGTTTTATTTCAATAACTTTTGTATTTTCATCAATTCTTATAAATTCGATTTTATAATCAACCCCTAAGGCTTTAATTGCATTTTCAAGCTGAGGCATTTTTGAGGGCGATTTTGCTTGAACCAAAGTGTTTTCATTTAAAAACCCGAGAGTGATTGTTTGATTTTCAACTTTAACAAGCTTTGCAACTCCTTTATAAAAGGCTCTTGCAGGCATTGAAGGAATATGAGAAATTATATCCATCCAAATTTGAGCGCCGTCTTTTAATTGAATATTATCAATTTGCGGTTTTTCAATCGGAGTTTCTTTTATTGGTTCGGGGGCTTGTGTTGGTTTTTGTTCAATTTTGGGTTCTTTATTTATTGGTCTTTCAATTGGCTTTTCAATTGGCTTTTCAATTGGTTTAGGTTGTTCAATTGGAGCTTGTATATTAATAGCGGCAATTTTTGGATTTGGCATTACAGGTTTAATATTTTGTACTTGATTAATTGTTAAATCAAGCCTTGAAGCCCCGATTGCCGCAAGCTCCATCCATAAATAAGGATTTGTTGAAACTTTAATTTCTTTATAATATTCAATGATAGTGTTTAAAATTTTAAATATTTTATCTTTGTCAAAATTTAGCGCTTTAATCTTTTCAATATCTTCATCAATTAATGAGCTGAAATTTTTAATATTTTCAAGATTATTTGAATTTAAAACCAAAATTACGTTTCTTAAAAATTCAATAAAATTTTCTGCTAAATTTCTAGGTTCATTTCCTTTTGAATAGATTTCATCAACGCAAATTAAAGCCATTTGCGTATCTTGATTATAAATTTCTTTTAGAAGGTTTAAAAGAGTATCGAAATTAATTTTACCTAAAAGTTCTTCAATTAAATCTTTTGATATTTCTTCTTTTACGCCTAAAATGCTGACTTGGTCTAATAGAGCTAAAGAATCTCTCAATCCTCCTGAAACATTTTTAGCTATTGTATATAGAGCTTCTTGAGTTATTTTAATGTTTTCAATGTCTGAAATTTCTCTTAGTCTTTTTACAATATCTTGTGTTGTAATTCTTCTTAAATCAAACCTTTGACATCTTGAAACAATTGTTTCAAGAACTTTGTGGGGTTCTGTTGTAGCTAAAATAAAAATAACATTTTTAGGCGGTTCTTCAAAAGTTTTTAATAGCGCATTAAATGCGTCATTTGAAAGCATATGAACTTCGTCTATAATAAAAATTTTATATTTACCATGGATAGGCGCATATTGAACTTGGTTTATGAGTTCTTTGGCATCTTGTATACCTCTATTTGAAGCAGCGTCAATTTCAATTACATCAAGTCCTTGGGCGTTTGTAATATCAATACAGCTTGCGCATTTTTGGCAAGGTTCTGTGGTTGGACCGTGTTCACAATTAAGAGATTTAGCCAAAATTCTCGCGCTTGAGGTTTTTCCTGTTCCTCTTGGGCCGCAAAATAAATAAGCATTGGCAATTCTGTTTAATTCTATTGCGTTTGTTAATGCCTTAACAAGGCTTTCTTGACCAACTATATCTTTAAAAGATTGCGGACGATATTTTCTAAATAAAGGCAAATAATTTTGTTCCATAAAATTTATTATAATATAAAAACCCATGCCCATGGTAGAATAAATAAAAAAGGTAAAAATGAAAATAAAAGACGCAAAATTTTTAATAAGTTCACCAAATTTGAAGCTTTGCCCTGAGACCGCATTAGCTGAGTTTGCGCTATTAGGGCGTTCTAATGTTGGAAAATCAACATTTATTAATACGCTAGTTAATAGACAAAAATTGGCAAAAACTTCAAATACCCCCGGAAAAACCAGATTAATCAATCTTTTTGAAATACAAAGCGAGAAAATGCCTTTCATTTTGGCGGATTTACCGGGGTATGGTTATGCAAAAGTGTCTAAAAAAGAACAAGAATCTTGGCAGAGAAATCTTGAAGAATATCTTTTAAAAAGAAAAAATTTAATTTCAACTATTCAATTTATAGATGCTCGTCATGAAGTTCAAAAAAATGATATTTTAATGCAGGAATGGCTAAAATATAATAAAATTCCTTGTTTCAATATTTTAACAAAATGTGATTATATTTCAAGAAACGAAATAGCTAAAAAAATAGCTATAATTGAAAAACAATTCAATAATAAAGCTCTTGCATTTTCATCTAAAAATCGAATTTATTGTGATGAAGTTGTTTCTTATTTAGTAAATTTAATTCAGAATAATTAAATTTCTTTCATAAATTTCTTCTAGCGGCAATTTATAAGGAATGATTTTAAAATTGCTGTTTTTATATTTTTTTTGAAACATTTTTATTTCATCATCAGATAATTTTGCTTTATAAATTAAAAAATTACCCTGTTTTACAAGATGTTTTTTAGATAATTCCCAAACATCAATCATTTTCCCGACTGCCCTTGAAACAATCAAATCAACATTTTGATTTGGTGCTTCTTCAATTCTGGAATATAAAATTTCAAGATTATCAAGATTTAATTTATCTTTAATTTCTTTTATGAAGTTAATTTTTTTTATGCGAGAATCATTTGCAATTATTTTTTTATCTTTAAAACAAATTGCCAAAATTACACTTGGAAATCCGCCTCCACAACCAACATCAAGGATTTTTTTATGGTTTTTAAAATTATCCCATTTATTAATGGCCAAAGAATCAAAAACATGTTTTTCAAAAAGAACTTTTATATCATTTTGGCTCATTAAATTTGTATGAGAATTATATTGCTTAAATATTTCTTCCCATTGGTTCAATTTATTGATTGTTTTATCATCAAATTCTAAATCAAGTTCTTTTAATAATATTTCTTTTTCACGATTTGTTATCATATTTTTCCATAATTAAATCAAAAGTAATTTTATCAAGGCGCATTTTTATATCTTCAATTCTTGAATTAATACGTGCCACATTTTCGCTTTTCGGGTTTGCTTTGAGTGATTTTTTTGCGTTTAAAAAGTTTTCTAGGGCTTTTTTATCATTTTCTTTATCATAATAATATTCGCCTGCTTCAAAATATACAAGAGCAATTTTAAAATCGTCATTTAATTTTGTGGCTGAATCAAGCGCTTGTTTGTAATAGCTGATTGCGGTTTGTTCATCTATTCTTGAGTATAATTTAGCAAGTTCTTTTTGTGAAAAATACATGTTATTAAGGTCATTATTTTCACTGTCATATAAAAGCGCTAGTTTTAGAAACTCTGCAGCGTCACGATATTTTGATTCTTCTATATAAATTAAAGCTAAATTTGTTAAAGATAAGCTATAATATTTATTTTCGCTTTTTTCAGAGCTTGTGGTGTAATTTTTTTGATAATATTTTATAGCATTTTCCCAATCTTGATTTTCATCATAAATTAAGCCTAATTTAAAATAAGCTCTTGAAACTATTGATTTATTTTTGCCTAAAACCAATTTTAATGCGTCATTATAGGCCTTTATTGCATTATTTATTTTAGACTCTGCTTCTTCTATTTCACCATATTCTATTAAGGCGTTTGCTCTATAATTTGTCGGATTGTTTTCGTTTGCTGCAATTTTTATAAATTGAGTTTTTGCAATTTCTGTTTTAAAAAGTCTGACATTTGTCATTGCTATTGAAAATTGAAGCTCGCATTTTCTTGAATCTCTTGTTTCAATGGCGTATTCAAGGGCTTCAGAATAGTATTTTTGTGCAACATTAAAATCGTTCAAGGCTTCATAGTTTTTAGCAATCAGAGAATAAATTTCAATTTTAAATTCATGGTCATTATCTGTTTCTTTTGCTCTTAAAAGTTCTTCTATCGCTTCTTTGTATTGATAATTTTTAGTGTAATCACGAGATGAATTAATTAAATTTATTATAAAACTATGTTCTTGTTCTTTTTTATATTCTTCTGTGCGTTTTTGAAGATTTGAATTTTTAGAAAAAATATTATTTTCTCTTGATAAAAAATTTTTTCTTTCTTTGATTTTATTTAATTTTTCATTTAGTTTTAATTTTTGTTTTTCTTTTTCATCTGCCCAAGGTGTTTGGGGTAATCCAAGATATGAAAAATGCTTATTTGAGGAATTTATTTGCGGTATTAAAGCTTTAAAAGAATCTATTTCTTTTCTTATTGATTCCCTTGAAAGCCTTAATAATCTATCTTTTGGGCTTTTGGTCAATTCATTTTCATATATTGCAATCAAGTTTTTATAATTTGTTATTTTTTCTTGAATAGAAAAGGTTTTAACAATATATTGTTTAAAATAATCTTTAACATATATTTCATCCCTAAAACGACTCACAAGAAAATTTTTAGATAAATAATCCGCATAAGAAGTATTCCCAAGATTATATTCTCTTAAAAAATCAATGCTTACAGGATGAGATAAAATTGTTAAAATCCTAAATAATCCTTGATAAGCTGATGGGGTTAGAGATACAAATTTTGATACCATAAATTCTTCAAAATCTATATTTTGACTTTGATTTTTTCTTTCGAATTCAGATATTAAGTCTTTTATTGAAAAACCTGTTGTAGCACAGTATTTAATACCCATTTTAAGATATAATTCAAGTCCGTTTGTAATATTATAATATTTTTCTTTTATTTCTTCATCAAGTGTGTCTCCAAGAACGGTTAGTTTAGATTTAAACTCCTCTTTGCTGATTGGGCTGATTTCAAGAGTTTTAATTTTAATTGGTTTAAATCTGAAAAGATTTTTGTTGTTATTTCTTGCTACAATAATTATTTTTACATTTTCATAACCTGCAAGGTGAGATAAAAAATCAATTATTTCAATGTTTTCATTAACTTTTTCAAAATTTTCAACGGTAATTATACATTTTGAATTAATTGTTTTAAAATAATGGCTGATTTTTTCTTTGAAATCATCTGTCATGAATTTTTTAAGAGATATTTTTTGTGCAAGTGAAAAATTTCTTAATGCATCATAGAAATTTAATAAAAAGTCATCAATTACAGTGTTTTCAAAACAAAAATGCTGAAATATTAAATAATCTTTAGAAAGTTCTTTAGTTAATTTTTCAATGGTTTCGCTCTTGGCTGAGCCTTTTGGACCGCTCATGTAGAGTAGGTCAAAAGATGATGTGGCAAAATTTATTATTTCATTTATAATAGAATTATTAAATTGAAAAAAGCCTTGAGTCATATTACTATTTTAAAAATTTTTTATAGTATTGGCAATAGGTTAAGTATTCGAACAATGTGTTGATAAAAATATTTGTAGAAGATTTAAAACCAGTTTAGGTGTGCTTTTTACAGTTGTTGTTAATATTACAAATTGTTAAGAATATTTAATTTAAAAAGGCAAAAAATGCAATTTAGTGTTGTTTATATAAGTGTGTAGTTGTTTTGGAGTAATTATGCAGCAAGTCCAAAGTCCTAGTGTTGACAGTCTTCCAAGAATAGGTTATTACGTATCAAAAGAAGAACAAAAGCAAAAATTTTATAAAAATGAGTCTCATATACATAAGCAAGGACCCTTGTCAGGAGTTAAGGCAGGAGCACACAAGCTCACAAATGATATTTTAACTTATTTCCCCAAAGGTTTTTCAGGTTCAAAAAACAGTGATTTTTATGAATATTTATCTTTGGGCATGGTTCCTTATGTTGTAGGAAGTGCTATGTTGATTGCTCTGTATGGGGCAGCAAGAGGAAAATTTAACGCAACAGATGCCCATGCTGCAGGAAAAGGCTTTAGAATGATGACAGCAGGTGTTCTTGCTTATGGCATAGGAAAGTGGGCTTCAACTAAACTATCAAGAACATTAATAAACGCTTCAACCGGTGTGGATTTAGACTTAAAATATATAAAAAAAATTAACGAGCTTCCGGAACCCGGACAAGAAAAAGGTATAGTTAGAATTCAATACCCTGGTGTTTATGATTCGGCTGAATTTTTCAGAAAAGATTTACTTGCAAAAGATTCTGAAATGAATCATGGTTCTGTATTTGCTCTCGATGACAAAAAAGCTAAAAAAGCAGGTTTTAAAGAAAAATTAAATAACCCCGGTCAATTAATTAATGAAAAAACCAGAAAGTTAAAAATCAGAGCAACAGCAATGGAAAATATTTCAAAATACGTTGTTGCTGCAACCGGTGTTGCATTTGGTGCTCAAAAAGCTTTTGAAACAATGAAATTGTCAAAATTTAGCAGTTTAAATAACATAAAATCAAATGCGATAGGAATTTTTTCTTCAATATTACAAGCCGGAAAACAACTATGGCAGGGAACAGACAGAAATATCATAACAAGAAATTACGGAAAAGTCTTAATTGGAGCAAGTGCATTAACCACCTTGTTGGCATGGCTTATTCCTACTATCGGATTTAAAACAAATCCGAATACAATTAAAACAAAAGTTGATACCAATAAAGAATATGAGGTGTGCTAATGACTTATATAAGCCCTATTCTAAGTAATTCATTGAAACAAAATAATAAAAAAACAAATCAAAATGAAAGTCATTATAATAAAATATATGAAGAATTGACTCGTCATGCTAATGATGTTAAACCTAATGCTGCAAAAGCAAAAATGATTAAAGGCGGGCCTTTTCATGCTGTTCAAAATACAATAAAAGACGGTAAGAATTTTTATAAAGCAGTTAAAGACGGCAAATTAAGTGATAATAACCTTGGAAGAATTAATGACCTTGGTATGAAAACAGGTGCATTGCTAATTGCTTCATTTTTAGCAAGCAGAGCAAAAACTAAAACTGATGCAATTATGCAATTTGTTGGCGGTGCAACGTTCTTTGCTTCTATGAGCTTATGGCCTAAATTATTTATTAATTTACCTGCAAAACTTGTCCATGGGTTTGATATAGGCGAAAAATATGTTAGTGCTCAGGGAGATGAAAAAGACTTCTTCTTGGATAATCAGTTCTTACCATGGGATGCGCAACCTAAAGATAAATTAAGAAGAATAGGAAAACGCACGGGTATTAACTACGATAGCCCGAATGGCGAAGAAAAAATCCAAAGAAAAATGCAAAAAACAGCTCTGCAAAATAGAACTCTATGGATGGCAACAGCGGGTTTTGCTACTCCATTATTAACTGCTATGGTTGGAAATGCGGTTGAGCCAAAGATAAAAAATGCAGTTATTGAAAGCGATTATAAAAAAGCAAAAGATATAATAACTCCTAAATTATTCTATGAACAAGATGGCACTGCAACAATTAAATCCGGTTTAGCGGCTTATTTAGACAGTGCTAAAAAGGATGTTAGAAATGTTGCGGGAATTGATGAATTATTCAGTGAGTATTCTAAAAAAGGAAATGTTGATGACGATTTCTTCAGAAGATTAGTAAGAATGCTTGAAGTTAATACTCCTGATGATATTGTTAAAACAAAAGGTGGAAAAATAGTTAACAGAACTCATCAAATGTTCAAAGATTTGGATGATTATACGCCAATTCAAAAATTACACGCTATTGAGCTTACTCCATTGTTAAGAGATATGCAGGCTGAAAGCGCAATTGTTGATTATGATAGTTTGGTGAATGTTCTTGAAAACTTTAAACCGATTGAAACTATTGATGATTTAATTGTAGATGGCGGATCTGTTATTTCGAATGGTAAATCTTCTAATTTTGATGTAAAAAACGCACTTCAACAATTCAGCGAAAGCTCTGATAAAACTATGAGTGGTTTGAAGACAATATTGATGAATAACGGATTTGCAGAAGATGAAGTTAAGGCTGTTCAAAAAGGTTTAAAATTTGACAATACTCCTTTCTTTAATTTGATTAAAGAATACAACGAAAAGGTTCTTCCTGAAATCAGAGGCAGATTTAAATCATATATGAATATATTTAATTCTGTTATGGGTTCTAAAACCGAATCTAAGACAACTCAAATATATTTAAATGAATTAGACGGATTGTTAAAAATGCTAAATCCTAAATATGAAGATTTAAGGGTTATGGCAGAAAACGGCATTATATCTGAATCAACTCAAAGATATTTGACAAAATATTTTTCAGATTTTGCTCAAAAAACAAAAGACTTAAGCCCCGAAGAATATGAAAAAGCCTTAAAACAATTCTTATCTGTTTCTTTGGATAAAGATTTAGTGGATGCTATGGAAGAATTAGCAAAAGGCGACAATATTCAAAGCATTGTTGATGGTGCTAAATCTGCTAAAGGAAACCCTGCATTTATCAAATTAAACAATGCAATTCTTGGTACAAAAGGTGAAGTCGGCAGTTTATCTAAGACTTTGAAAAACTTTAAAGAAAATAAAATAGATTCCCTTGAAGCAATAAAAGCAAAAGCTTTAATTTGCAGTAATTTTGAAAGAAGGGTTGCAAACGGCGAATTTAAAACTGCACTTGAAAAAGCAGAGTTAATATTAACCGATGCTCAAAAAGCAGGCATGACTCCTGAGCAAATTAAACTTAATGACAGCATTCCATATAAAAGATGGCTTGAATATGCAAGATCCGTTGTATATGACGGAACGGTTGCTCAAGACGCATGTGACGGTAATCTTGGTCTTGGCACAAGACCATTATATACAAGATTGAGAGATATAATTTATGGTGCCGATAATTTCAATCTTGAACAAGAGTTATTGGAAAAAACAGCAAAAGAAACAAAAGATAAAACTCTTGCTATTTTTGATATTAAGAAAATAGTGACAAATTTAAGAACATTAAATGAAAAATATATGCCGGATGGAAAAGAAATCATCAAAAGACCGGAACAAGACTATTTGAGATCTTTAAGTTTCTGTGAAGCAATTTCAAAATATGCAACACAAATTTATAACAATAAGAGCTGGGCAAGAATATTTGTTCCTATGACGGCTGCTCTTGTTGCAGTAACTTTATTGGTTCAACCATTATTCGGAAAGATTAAAAAAGAATTTCCAGAAGAAAATAAAAACGGAGGTGCTAAATAATGTCAATAAATAGTGTGAGATTGGCTCAAATGCCTGTTCAAACAGTAAATAAAAGCACTTCTAAACCTCAAGAAAATACGCCTGTAAAAGAAAATGAAACTTATCAATTAACTCTGATAAGCCCATTGTTAGCAAAAGCACTGCTGGCACAAAGCAAGAAAGTTTTACCTAATACAAATGTTTCTAATGTTCAAGGTGTAACTGAAGCTCAAAAAAGAGTCCCAGGTTATAAAAATGAATTAAGAGACATGTTGACTCAGAATAAAGCTAATATCTTAGCGGTAATTCCAAGAACAATGAATGCTCAAGATAAAGACGGCAACGAATTAATTCAAGGTGATGAAATTTCAGGTAATTTTATTAATGCGGTTGATAGGCTTGATGAAATCAAAAATTTAGGTTTTAACACTCAACACATGTTACCTATTCATCCAACAGGAAAAACTCATGCTATGGGTACGGCAGGTTCATTATATGCACCAAAAGACTTTTTGACGCTTGATCCTGAATTGGTTGATGAAAATCCACCTGAAGAAGTTAGAAAAAGAGTTGCAGAATTATACGAACAAAAAACAGGCAAAAAGCTTGAAAAAATGGATAAAAATGATCCTGAAGTAGCTTTTGCTCAATGTAAATATTATATTGATGAATGCCATAAACGCGGCATAAAAGTAATGCTTGATTTACCGTCTTGTGCGAGTGTTGATTTTGCAAAAATACACCCTGAATTAATGGCAATAGGGCCGGACGGCAAAGAAAAAGTTCCTCAAGGCTGGCAAGATATCAGAATGTTTAAGTCTTTTGTTGATGAACAAAGACGTATTTTGAATAAACCTCTTGTTGATATGCTTAAAAAATATGTAGATATGTGCGTAGATTTAGGTTTTGATGGCATAAGAGCAGATGTTGGCAGGGCAAGACCTGTTGAATTTTGGAATGTAATTATCAACTATTCAAGAGCTAAAGATCCTCAATTTGCATGGTTGGCTGAAACATATACCCATGAAGATGCTTCACCACAATTAAATATGCCATATGATAGACCACAAGAACTATTGGAAGTTGGTTTTGATAGTTACTATGGTCAATATCATAATTACAGTGATTGGTTGACTGCCGATGTTTTATATGATTATGTAAAAGAAAACATCGATATGAATAATAAAATAGGTGAAAAATGCGGACCTAAATCTTTAATTGGTTCTTTTGCAACTCACGACGACCAATCTCCAATGTTATACGGCGGTGCCCCTTGGGTGATGTTTACTACAATACTTCAAAGCATGCTCCCCCAAGTTAATCCGTATATGGTTGACGGTACTCAAACAGGTGATTTCTACTTATATCCTTATGAACATGCGCTTGTTAGAGATTCTGAAACAGATAACCACGAATGTACGGTTCACTCAGGAAGAATTGATATATTTAATAAATCAAGAAAACCGGGCGGCAATTCTCCTGAAATTTCTGAAGTAGTTAAGGCTGCATTTGCTCTCAGGGATAATAAATATAATGAATTGGAAAATTCTAAAGCTAAATTATCTATGACAAATGCTCAAGATGTAATTACCAAAGGTTCGTTTATAAAATTACCTACGGATAACCCCGAAATTATTGCGTTTGCAAGACATAAAGACGGAAAAACTTTATTATTTATAGGTAATAGAAATATTAATTTAAAAGCAGGCGGTAAAATTGAAATCCCCGGCTTAAAACCTGATCAAAAATTTGTTAATTTAATGCCAAGCTATGGTGCTGAATGTAAATTCCAAAATAATGGACAAGGCTCTGTGATTGTAGAAATGGGTGCCGGTAGAGCTTGTGTGTTTGAAATTGACGATAAAGATATTGAAAAATTATCAAAAGCTGAAAATGTGTTGCAGCAAAAATATTTATAGAAAGTTAGATATTTTTATTAAAAGGGAAATTAAACAGTAAAGGATGAGTTATGGATTTATCAATTAATAAAATTCAACAAGCAAAACAAAAGCAAATTTCTTTTGAGGGAATCAAGAGCACTTATCATAAAAGCGGTACTCCTGTGTTTGATTTTGTTGTTCCTCCTTACAATCCTTTACAGGAAGATGCGTATTTAGAGCTTGTATTTTTAACAAAAAAAGAAAAATCAAATGGGTTTGTAAAGCCTGATGATTCAAACATTAAAGTAATTAAATTTGATGAACAAGGTCAAATTCAAATCAATAAAGATGTTGTGGATAAAAAAGATATTCCCGCGTTTGCATACAGATATAAATTTGTCAAAAAAGACGGTTCAAAAACAAGATATGAATTGGACGGTTTTAAAACAATAGATACTAAAAGTGGTTCAAAATTGAATTTGATTAATCTTGGGGATAATTACGGTATTTCACCAAAAGCAGGGACAATGTATCATGCTTTTGTTGATTCAAATGCTATTTATGATAAAGACCAAGGTGTAAAAAATAAAAATACTAAAATCAGCAATTTTAGCAGAAATCATTTTAATAAGTTGGGAGGAAGCCTAAAAGGGCTTGATGCTTTATTAAAAACAGGCGAATTAGACCCTTATACATATATCATAACAACTCCTGATATTGGTGTTGACCCGACTTCAAGCCACAAATATTGGTCAAATAATGTATATCAATGCGTTGATACTGATGATTTTAAAGATTTTAATTTTGATTTATATAAGTCAGGTAAGAGATATGTTGCTGATATTGCCCTAACTTCACAAAGCATGATTTCCCCTTTAGTTGCACATGCTTTGAAATGGGGCAGCGATTCTCCGTTTTTCCATATGTTAAAATTAGAAAAAGGTGTTTCTTTTGGTGTTTTACCTAAAATGCCTGAGCAAGGCAAAGAATATGAATATCCGACATTGGGTATAAAAATTGTCAATCCTAAAAAAGCAGGATATAACAGAAATAAACCTACTTATATTCAATTTTATGACAGCAGAATGGCTAGCAAAAAACAGCTAAATGATTCTACCAAATTAATTGACAGTTATGATTCAATGCCTGATGATGTATTTGATATTGTAGGATACCCCGGTTCTGTTCATCAATTTTATTTTGAAGTTGATCCTGAAGATAAAAGATTAGATATTTTTAAACATAAGAATTTTGTGCCTATTAAAGATATTAAAAATGTTGAAAAGTTTTTATCATTTGAAAACTTTAAAATTATGGGCAGACAAAAAGCTGCAGGCGGAACATATTGGGATGGACAAGTTGACTTAGTTAAAGCAAATCTATCAAATCCTGAAAATAATAAAGCAAGTATTGACGGTATGTTAAACATGAGAAAATATTTGCTCGGCGTTCCTGAATATTGGACTGAGTTAATTCAAAGTGATTTTATTTTAAAAACAGCTCAAATGAACGACAAAGAAAAAATAGCTGTTGCAAAAAATAATAAGCTTACAGATGAACAAATAGAACAAATTATGACTTCATCAAATTCAATTCCTTCAAGGGTTTTGGATGACAATAAAACAGTTGAAGATTATATTGAAGAATTTCCTTTGCAATCTATTAAGGTTAGTCCTGAATTAGCTGCTGTATTTTCTGAGCCTCAATTTAAGGAGGATTTCTTAGACACTTATACCTATGAAAAATTGGATAGTATGATTAATACTATTATTGATGAAGTTATACCTCAAGAGTATAAAGGCAATGATGATTATAGAACTTATGTTGTTAAGTCATATGCAAATGAAATAATTGAAAAATTATATATAAGTGCATTTAGTCCTGATTTAATTAATGCTGATGCTTCAATAGATAAGGAAGACTTAAAAGACGTCACTTTAAATTCTATGTTAAATTATAAACCTATAAGTGTTGATGATGAAAGAATGCAGGTTGTTAGAAAATTGCAAAAATCCATCAATACAAGTGCGGTTCATTTAATTAGAAAGAAAATCGCACATGAATTATCAACAATTTCTTTAGATGATTTTAGACAAGCAGAAGCAATAGTAAATATGGGTAAAGCCGGTTTGAATTGGCGTATTGATGCTGCTAAAGATATCGGTGATTTAGATAATATTAGAAATGATGTTACAACTTTAAATGAATTATGGAATGATGACGGCAAGTTCTCTGGAATTTCAGGTTTTTGGTCTGATTTTGTTAAGAGTGTAAAAAAATATAATCCTGCTGCATTGACTGTTTTAGAAATTACTTGTCTTGGTGATTTCTATAAATGGAATGATGTAAATTCAATGAGAAAATTTGATGTAGAAGCAACAAATGAATTTTTAGCAAAAACAGCAGATTCTCTTGATAGAATTGCAAAAAAAGCAAAAAATGAAGAAATAGATAAAAATGGTTTTTCTGCTGCAGCAAACGTTTTAAGAACAGGTAAAATAACACAAAAAAACAGAAGCGATATTTTAAAAATTGCAGAAAAATATTATGGTAAAGATAAAAATAGAGAAAATTATATTAAAGTTTCAGGTGTTTCCGATGAAAACAGAACAAAAATATTGAGTCTTTTTGGCGGTATAACATCAAACGCAGGTTTTTATGATGATTATTATGCATCATTCTATGAAAACCATGTTGCTTATGCTAAAGAACAGCAATTTATGGAAAAAGCAGGCGCTACCACAGGCTCAAATTATGATAAATACTTTAACAATTTATCTATGTTTGCAGGCGTAAACCCTGAAAAATATGAAAATATTGACTATAAAGCAGGAAATGTTTCATTCTTGAGAAGTCAAACAGATCATTTGATGAAATTTTCTCAACCACATGCGGTTATTTATTCTCATACTTTTGTTGAAAATCAAGATAAACCACGCCTAGCACACCACTTGCCTTTGGATACAAAATTATTCCAAGCAGGTAATTTGTCAAATTGTTCAGATGAGCAAAAGAGATTGGCTACAGAAATCACAGGCAGAAATGATTATTTAAAAATCAATTCAAAAGCAGTTGCCGTAGCTCAAATTATGAAAGAACAAATTGAAAAACAGTATGCGGATAATCCAAAGGCAGAGGCAAAATTACTTGCTGCCTTAAGAAACTTAACAAATGGCGTAGAAAAAGAAGGTGATGAACCTGATTTTGATAAAGCTGAAAAATTTGGCTCAATGGCTTATGAAGATTCTCTGCCTATTATTTTTGAAAAAGCAGGCATGTATGATGTTGATGCAATTTTGGATTTGCGCTATGGAATGATGAAAGATTCTATGGCGATACAACAATCCTTATGGCAAGTTATGAATGCTATTGTCGGTACGCCCACTTTATTTAACGGTATGGAATTTATCCAAACAGGTAATGAAACATCATCAAAGAATGTATTTCAGGCAAACAGGGGTGAAATTCTGCACGGTTTAAAAAATGACAAAAGATATGCGCCGTATTATAATAAAATGCAGGCAATTTCATCAATGTATAAAGACCCTCAACTAAGCGCAATAAGAGAAGGTTATCCGATATCATTAAAAATTGATAAACAAGATGATTTAGAAATGTGGCCTTTATTAAAATATGATGAATATGGTTCTAAAGTAATTAATGTTATAACTTCAAACCGCCTGCCAAAAGGCACGGAAGCCAGACTTGGTGCTGATAATAATGAAGTACACAATATTAATTCAATTGAAATTAAAGATGAAAATAATGTTGCAGGTCTTCCTGACGGCACAAAATTAAGAAGAAAAGTATATGATGAAAAAACTAAAAAATATGTGGATGATAATGTTCAATATTTAGTTAAAGATGGTAAAATAGTCTCAGCAAAAGGAAAAATAAAAGTTGATGACACTGTATTAACTTTCTATGTTCCAAATCCTAGATTAGAAAAACATAAATATACACCAAGTTATAATGGTGCTCACTAAAAATAAATCCTCCTTAAATAAGGAGGTTTTATTTTATATTATAGTGACATTAAAATCTTCCTTTAGGGCTTCAATAACGTGCGGGTTGATTAAAAAAGAAGAACATTGTGCAAGATAAATATCAATTTTTTCATTTAATATTGAAAGAATAATATCTAGGATAGGAAGATTGCACTGAGAGAAAAATATTGTAATTTTGATATTTTTTTCTTTTAAGCTTTTAATTGATTTAATTAAAATATCTTCTTCTAATGGGCAATTAAAAGTTATTATTTTTTTCTCTTCATATTCTCCAATATAGTTATCATCAAGCTTTCCCGCTATTAAAATAACTTCTTCATCTTCTAGATTTTGAATGGTTTTTTCTATTTCTTCATAATCATAGTTGACTTTTAGATATTTTTTTTCTTGATTTTTAACATATCCTTCAATATTTAAACAAGAGTTAATCAAAGGTTCATAGTTATTATTTTGAATATCAAAAACTTTTTCAAAAGAAATAAGTTTATTTGAAAATATTTCTCCTCGATATAGGTTATCGATTTTTTGAACAAAGTTTTTAGTGATTAATATTGAACCGAGGAATGTTGAAAACTCATATTCAATATTATCTTTTCCTAAGTGCCCTTTTAAAAATTTATTATTTTTAAAGTAAGGATAAAAATGAGCTAAAATTAAAGGTCCATTCGTATAGACATTAATCGGGGTCCTGGGGTCATATTCTTCAAGAGTTTTTAAAACAAGCTCAAGTTCATCGAGGTCATCCCCTGAAACAAGGATAGAGTGCCCTTTTTGCGGGCTAATTTGTATGGAAGCATTTTCTTTATTTCCATATTTTTCCTTATATATTAAATCAAGTTTTTCTTGAATTGCAGTATTAATATAAGAAAATTCTTTTATTCTTCTTATGATTTTTTCATCTCTAATTGAATACCCGTTTGTGAGTGCAAAAAATCTGATAACTTCATAATCAAATTCATTGTATGATTCATCAAGTTTTTTTATTTTTGTTATTTTAATTGCACATAATTTTGCTTGGAGTGTTATGAGTTCAAAAAGACGTTGCTTTTTTCTGTCGCAGTCTTTTTGTTTATTCATAAGAGAATTTTGTGAATAGTTTATTAATTCTGAAATGGTTGTATTGTCATTTATTTTTAAATCACAATTAATGATTTCATAAGGAAATTTATGAGAAGAACAATAGTTCATATATTTTTCTTTTGTTTCTTCTTTTATATTTTGCAATTTTTTAATTAAGCTTAGGTATTTGTTTTGATTGAAACTTGTATTTATTAAAAATGCTGATAGAGCTTCTAATACAACATTCATTATGTTTTCATTCAAAAACCCAAATTCTTTCAACTTAACAAGATAATACGATATATCTCTTAGTTGTGCTAAAAGTATTTCATATAGTGAGTTTATGCTTGGATGCACCGAGCATACGCCAATAGATTGGCAAGAATTTTTTTCCGCAATATTTTTAAAATAATCAAACATAATTAAAGTTTATTTTATTTTTATAGATTTTTAATTGCCGAAAAGAATAATTTTCTTCTAATACTACATTTATAGGATTTATTTGATAAAAACAAAAAAGTGGTGCATAATGTAATTGTATATAAGATTTACTAAGATTTGAGGGAAAAATATTTTGTTTAAAAGTTATGCATATAACTTTGATGATGAACATTTTGTATGCCAGACAAATGGAGTTATTTCCGATTCAATAGTTCAAAATTGGACGCAGCAAGCACTGGAGTGTTATAAAATTAATTGTAATTGTGATATTTGCCCGATTACAAAAGCGAAGTATTCTTTCAAATGTCAAATGAAGCACATTGTTGATATTCTCTTAAAAACCCAAGGGCTGCCTGATGAAAGTGCTATATATCAAAAAGGACAAGATGTCGAAGATGATATAGTGGCATAAAGCAACCCTTGCTGTTTTATTTAATGCTTCTGTTTAAAAAAGATTTAAGCGCATCTTGTTTATTATTGGGTGTTGATAAATCTAAACTTTCATATTCGTCTTCTTCATCAACTAGTGCGCTTTGATAGAATTTTTTAATAAATAACAGTACAATATATAATAATACTGCAGAAATTGCTACTCCCATCATGGTTTTTAAAAACAATGCCATGACTTTTTTGCTTTCTTTATGAGTGTCAGGGATTACATCTTCTTTGACATTTTGAACATTAATCGGTTCAATATCTAAATCATTTACTCTGACATCATTTTGAATAACCCCCGTATTATTGGGTGCGGTATTGGGCAGTGTTGTTGTATCTGCAAGTGCAAGCGGGCACATTAGAGCAAAAACAACATATATAAGAACAAATGTTTTATGAAGTTGTTTTAGCACTTTTTGTTCTCCTTGTTCTTCTTTTTGGTTTTTCTTCTTTTATTTCTTTTTGTTCTTCTTCATTTGCTTCTGTATCTTCTTTTGTTTCAGAGGCTATTTCAGATTTTTTTCTTGTTTTTTTGGCTTTTCTTGATAATTTTTTAGGTTCTTCTTTTGTTTCTTCTTGGTTTTCAAAAGAAGTTTCTTTTAATTCTTGAACTTTTTGTTGCGCCATATCAATTGCAACTTCTTCAACAACTTCTTTTATTTGTGTGTCTTCATTTTGGAATGTTGTATTTTCTTTTTGTTTTTCTTCAATTTCAGCTACATTATTTAGCTCAACATCTTTAATTAAATCATCGATTAAATCGTTAACTTGTGCTTTAGTAAGCTCTTGGGTTGGTGTTTGTTGTTGAGTTTGTTGAGCATTTTGATAGTTTTGTTGATTTCTTTGGTTATTTTTATCGCGTCTTTGGTTTTTATCAAATTTATGATTTCTTTGATTTTGGTTATTGGGGCTTTCTTGATTGAAATTTGAATTAAACGGCCCTTTTATTTTATTCATTTTTGCTCTTGATTCACCAATATTTGTCGGGGTTGAGAATTTTAATTCATCAATAACAAAACCTTGCCCTTGGCATTTATCACATTTTTTGGTGAATATTTCAGCTAAACTTTGACCTTGTCTGTGTCTTGTTAATTCAACAAGCCCCAAATCAGATAATTGACCGATTTGCGGTTTAGCTTTATCTTTTTCTAAAACAAGTTCAAAATGTTCTAAAAGAGCTAATTTATCCATTCTTGAAGCCATATCAATAAAATCGATTACAACCATACCGCCAATATTTCTTAATTTTAATTGACGGGCAATTTCATCGGCTGCTTGTATGTTTGTTTTTAAAATGGTTTCAGCTTGGTTTGATGAGCTTGTAAATTTGCCTGAGTTAACATCAACAACAGTTAAAGCTTCTGTTTGCTGGATAAATAAATATCCTCCTAAAGGCAAGTTAACTCTTGTATTTAGAGAGTTTATTATTTCTTTATTGATTCCTGTTGCAACAAGCAAAGGTTCATTGCCTTTATGCATTGTAACTTTTACTTGCATATTCCAATGTTGTAATAATTGAGTAGTTCTATGAAGCGCAAAAGCTGTATCCACAATAATTTCATCAACATTAGAATCACATGCTTCTCTTATAACTCTATATAATAAATCTTGGTCTCTATATAATAAAGTTGGAGGTTGTGCGCTATCAGCTGCATTTACTATTGAATTCCATTTTTCTAATAGAATTTCTAAGTCTTCTTGAATTTCAGCATCTGTTTGACCTTCAGCTTCGGTTCTTACAATAACGCCTACGCCGACAGGTTTTAATAAACTAACAATTGATTTTAGTCTCGCTCTTTCTTTTTGTGAAGTGATTTTTTTTGAAACATTAACGCCTTTTTCATCAGGCAATAACACTAAAAATCTTCCTGGGAGAGATAGGGCTGTTGTAACTCTTGGGCCTTTATGTCCTGTTGGTTCTTTTACAACTTGTACAATTAATTTTTGGTTAGGTTTAACTTTTTCTTTTAAGCTTCCTTTTCCCATAATGTCGTCTGTATGGATAAAGCCCATTTTATCTGCCATCCCTACATCAACAAATGCTGCCTCAATAGATGGTAAAATGTTATCTACTCTTGATAGATAAACATCCCCCAATAAAACATCACCTTTTGAAACAAAAAATTCGCATACTTTATTATCTTCAGTTAAAGCAGCAATATTGTCTTTTTCTGATATTACAATTTTTTTTGTCATATAAATTTTCCTTTAAACTTAAATAACTCTCAAGTTGGTATCGAAAAATTCCACTCTTTTAATTTTGAAAATACTACTGTCATCAAACAAGGTTTTTAAAAACTCATCCGCCCTTAAGGAGGGGATTTCCTCGTTTTGCCCCGCTTTCAATATAAAGCTTAAAACATTGCCATCCAGAATTTCAAATGTCTTTAGGGAATTTCGATAATTAATCGTTTTTTCTATACCTTTTTTAGTTTTCTTCGTGATTAACAATTCATCCGAAGACAAACACTTTTCTATAATATATCTTATTTTGTCTAAATTGTAAACATGATTTTTTTCATCATTTAAAGTTGCTTCATATCTTGCCCATTGTATATAATTTTCAAGGGATTTAGGTTCGTTTGTATTTTCGGGTATTTCTTTTAGTGAGAGAATTTCAATTCCATTAGGAGAAAATTTTTTAAATTTATCTAAAAAATCATCTTCTAAAGGTTCAAGCGTTTGAAAATTTACAAGTTCGCAATTTGATTTTATAAAGATGGGCAGTGCGGGAGAATAAGAAACTTTTGGCATTTTATTAAAACCTTGTGATAGTGCCAATTTTAGTTCGCATCTTCTAAAAATTTTTAAAATTAAATTTTGCCAATCCAAGTGAGAAATAAAACGAAGTTCTTTATCTTTAGTGATTTTAATTCTGTATTTGTATATTTTTTCTTCTGACATTATTTGCTTTTTAATATTGTAGATTTATTTTGTGCAGAATGAAATAAATTATTTCTTTCTGCCAGATGCTGTTGTAATTCATTAAGATAATCTATTTCATCAATAGTTTTATTGAGCTGTTCTTTTAAAACTTCTTTTTTCATGCGATTAAGAAGTTTTTTATATATGAACTCATCTTGAAAAAAATTCTGCATAGTTATATTTTAGCACTTTAAATTTTTAAAATGCTAAAATTAAAAATATTTTACATTTAGTTAGGCAGTTTTAAATTTTCTTGCAATTCAAGGATTATTTTTTCACCTTTTTTGGCTTTGAAATGTAACCCTGGGGAGACAATTCCTGAAACTAAACCGACCCCGCCCCCAACTGAGCCGCCTATAATGAGCCCTGTGATTGTATGACCTGCTGCAACACCTATTGCAGCACCTAAGCCTGAACCTACCGCACCGATTGATAGCGTGTATGCGGCAATTTTTCCTGCTGTTTCTTTAGCTCCTTCTTGAAGATATTTTTTATCTGCTAATTGAACGCAAACAGGGATATTTGTACCATCGGGCAGTAAAATATGAGTAAATTCCATAAATACTTTAGCATTTCTTGAGAACCATTTTGGTTTTTCAATACAGCTTATTCTTGCAATTAAAGAAGAATTGCAAGGAATTAAAAGAGTTCCCTCTTGGGTTTTTAAATCGTTATCAAAGTTGAATTGTACGTAATCACCTGTTTTATAGTATTTTGAATTGAAATTTTGAGCAAAATTAACTACAATATAATTTTCTTTTTGAATTATATTGCCTCCTGAGGTTATTTTAACCAAATCAATTTTTGCATTTTTAACAACAGGCTGCAAATGTTCAACATCATTATCTTGATAGTCAAAAGCAAGAGCGCTTATAGGTATAAAAGCGTTAAAGCAAAAAATCAAGAGTGTAGTTGATAGAACTTTTTTAAACATAACAATTCCTTTTAAAATTTATATATTTATAATAACGCATGTTTGAATATTTTTTAACCCTTAAAATAGAGTAATTTAATTTTCTTAAAGCCCATTAGAGGGTTAATATATTCAATATAATCAAGTTTATATAATTTTGAAAGATAATTAGTTGTATAACAAACTCTTTCTACTGCATTTTTTTCATCTACATTTTCATTGTCAGGTAATTGAATAAATTTAAAGTAACAATTTAATTTATTAGTTTTATCAAATCTAACGTTATTATTTTCATCCACTGTATATTTTGTATTTAGTACATCTTCTATATTAAATACATTATCGTTTTGATAATCATCAAGTGCTATTATTAAATCATATTTTTTTAATTTTTCTTGATTTAATAATGCGCCGACTAAAAAATCTACGTTGTATCCTTCATAATCAAGGCTTAGAGCATAAAAAGCAGGGGACTCCAGATTTTTTATAATTGCAATATTTTTTTGATTTTTATATCTTGTTTTAACTGTATTTTTTATTGTATATCCCAATTCATAAACAGGTATTATTTTATTTGAAAAACTGTCAATGGAGAGTTTTTCAATATCATAATTATTTCTTTTAAGATTATTTAAAATTGCACCAAATGGCATTCTTTGAATAAAGAATGGAATTAATGTCATATAAAAAATGCAAAAGAAAATAATTATTGGTTTTAGAATATTTTTTTTAGAGTAAAGGCTGGCTAAAACAAGAAAACTCAAACAAATAAAAGAAACAATAAATCTGATTGAAAAAATCATAAAAGCACAAGAACGAGCTAAAATAAGAATATTAATTAAAAAGGCGAAAGCTAATAAAAATAATAGAATTGTTCTTTTGTTTTTATTAAAAAAGAATTTAACAAAAGATATAAATACCATAGGTAAAAATGCTAAAAAACCGAGTATTCCAAAGCCTGCAACTTGTTCATCCGTACCTATATTAATTTCATATAAATTGACATTGGTACCTATATCAAGAGGCATATTTAATAAATTAAATATTTGTTTTTTGATTATTAAAATTTTACTGTTTAAATATAATCCCCATTTAAAACCTGTAAAATCAAAAGCTTGAATGAAAAAATTAATCAAATTTGCAATATATCCTCTAAAACCGCCCCAAAATTTGTGCCCTTGATAAGCGGCATTATTTGAAAAGGGATTATGAAATTGTACAAGGTTTAAAATATAGTTATAGCTTGCAAAAATAATAAAATTAACAATAAGATAAATTAAAAAAAGCTTAGTTTTTTCTAGTTTTTTATTTTTTTCAATTAAAATTTCATATCCCATGATTAAACTAAAAAATCCTAAAAGCGCGATAATGGCCGTTGTTTTAGTTCCAATAGCAAGGCTTAGGGCTAGTGATGAAAAATAAAGAGTTTTTTTGGAATTAAATAAAAATAAACTAAAAGAACTCAATAATAATGCACCAATTAAAATATTTGTCTGCATGCTTGGAATTTGAACAATAATTGCACATAAAGACGAAAATATAAAAATTGCAAAAAGCCTTTTTCTGTATGAAAATTTAAATTTTTCAAATATTTGCCAGCTTGCAAAAATAACTAAAATATAGCTTAGATAAGAAATAATCCCATAACCGTAGAAATTTTTTTTAAAAACCAACATCCAAGCATATATAATCTCAGAATTTATGGGCATTATAAGCGCCCTTATATCATTTGTTTCAAAATGCAAAAGATTTTGATTTTTAACAAATTCCCAAGCTCTTAAAAAATGATATGTTTGACAATCAGGTTCTATTGCAGGGGTTACTATGGCCAAAAAAAGTGTTGAAAAAATTAAAATAATAAAAGATAAACTAAGAAAAATTAATGATTTATCTAATAAAAGAGAATTTATAAATCTTTTTATATCAAATTTTGGTTTTAAAAATTTACCTTTTTTGAATTTAAAAAAAGAAAAGCTTAAAATTAAATTTAAAAATGAAAAAATCAAAAGATTGATTTCATTTATTGCGCTAAATAAAGATAAAATTTCCATATTAAGCACAATTAAGGCAAAATAAGCTATAAAGATAATTAAAAAATTACTGCATAAAGATGCAATTAAATATGACGAAATAAAGTTAAAAAGAATTGCGCAAAAAAACATATTGCAATTCTACAAATTTTAATAATTTTTTGCAAGATTTAAATAACGCGCAAACGTCTTTTTATTAATTCTCTTTTATTTTTGCTGAAATCTTCATAATTTATATATGATTTTAAAAAACCGTTTTTTAAAATAATTGCAAGATAAGTCAATACTTCACTTTGCAGATTGAAAAGTTTAAATTCGTCATTTAATAGGCAGGCTATAAATTTTTTTGAACAAATGTTTTGAACATTTTTCATATCCAGACCAATTTTTTCGCTATTTTTAACTTTGCTTAGTATTTTATTGCAAATATCATCATCTATATTGTCTTTATCGATAACTAAGACAATTTCTTTATTTTGAATTGTTTTAATAAAATTCATATTGTCATCCAATAATATACCTACATTAATCTTAAAATATAAAATGATAATTGTTAATTAATACAAAGAATGGAGTTTCTATAACTTTTGTTTAGTAAAAAATCATGATAGAATAATTTGAAAAAGAGTGTTAAAAGTAAATGAAATTAATAGAATATTTTAAAAAGCCAAAAGAAGAAGAAAGTTTTGATTTATTGCCGGATGGCGTGTTTACGCTTGAGCAAGACGGTAAAATAATTAATGTAAATAATAAAATATTGGATATATATAAAACAACAAAATTCAACATTATAGGTCGTTATTTTTCCGATTTTGTTGAAAATGGAACTACAATTTTAAATAAAATCGTCCAAGATGGTTCAAGTGCTTCTGTTAAAGCTATCGTAAAAAATGAAAAAGACGATGAGGAAAAAAGAATTTCTTTTGAAATGACTGCAACAAGAGATATTGAGGCAGCTAAGGTTTTTGTTTGTGTTAGAAATACTACAAATAAAGAAAAAGAACAAAAAAGCATTAATGAAAAATATGCCGCTGCTCAAAAGATAATTGAAGGAAAGAATGATTTTTTATTGGAATCGTCAGGCGCAATATTATCTAATTTAGTTTCAATAAATGGTTTTTCAAGAGCTTTATTGGATGGAATTGGCGGCGCTTTATCAGAAAAACAAGAAAAATATTTAAATATAATTAACACAAATTCAAATAATTTAAATTATGATTTAGAAAAATTATTTGCATTGTTTAAATTAGAATCTAATAAAGTTGAATATAATTACAAAACATTTGATTTAATCAGCTTGATAAAATCTATTGAAAGGGTATATCAAAAAGATTTTAAAGATAGAAAAATTATCTTTTCTCTTGATTATAGGGCTCTAACCCAAAGGGATTGCTATTTGGATTCTGAAGCTGTTGAATATATGCTAAGATGCATCATGGATGTGTTTTTTAGATTTTCAAATTTAGGAAAATGTTCTTTGAATATCGGACATCCTCCTGTTGATTTTTTAAAGACCAGAGAATTTAGAGCAAATGATTCATTAGACGGTACAAATTACGTTCTGTTTGAAGCAAAAATTACTGATATAGTTTTTAGTCAGGAAGAATTGGATAATATATTTAATACATATTATAAAAGCCTGACAAAACGTCCAATAGGACTCAGGGCGACATTAAACATATTAAAAATATATGTTACTGATTTTGGCGGAGATATGTGGGTTTATTCTAAAGAAAACTTTGGTACAATGATTACATTTGTGCTACCATTGAGAATGGATGGATAAAAGGGCTGTTTAGATGGCGGATGTGCTTTTAAAGAATATTTCTAAGAGCTTCGGCGATAAAGAAATTTTGAAAAATATTAATTTAGAAATAAAAGATGGAGAATTTGTAGTTCTCGTTGGTGCCTCAGGCTGCGGAAAATCTACACTATTAAGAATGATTGCAGGGCTTGAAGTTCAAAATGAGGGTGATATTTATATAGATGAAAAATTGGTTAATAATGCTGCTCCAAAAGATAGAAATATTGCAATGGTTTTTCAAAACTATGCCCTATACCCTCATTTAAATGTCAGGGAAAATATTTCTCTTGGTTTAAAAGTTAGAAATACAGCAAAATGCGAAATTCAAAGACGAGTACAAAGAGCGGCAGAAATCCTTGTTTTAGAAGATTATCTAAAATCAAAACCAAAGGAATTATCAGGCGGACAAAGACAAAGAGTTGCTCTAGCCAGAGCAATAGTCAGAGAACCTAAAGTTTTTTTAATGGATGAGCCTTTATCTAATTTAGATGCAAAACTTAGAATGCATATGCGCTCAGAAATTAAAAAATTACATAAAAAACTAAAAACCACTTTTATATATGTGACCCATGACCAAACAGAAGCACTAACAATGGGTGATAGAATTGTTGTATTGAACAACGGAACAATTCAACAGGTTGATACACCTTATAACATATATAATTATCCCAAAAATATTTTTGTGGCTTCATTTATGGGTTCTGCTCCCATGAATATAATTGAAGCAGAAGTTAAAAACGGCTTTTTGGTTTTTGGAAATGTAACAATAAGCACAGATTCGCTTCCTTTTGAACTACAAGAAAATATGAAATTATATGTGGGTGTTAGACCTGAAAATATTGTTTCATCTTATGACCCATCTTATCCTTTTAATTTGATAAAATTTTCTTCTAAGGTTAATTTTGAAGAAAATTTAGGTTCATATAAAAATGTTTATTTTAATTTTAAAGATAAAGAATTTTGTTCTATTGTAAATTCACAAGCACCAAAATCAAAAAATATTGATTTCTCAATTAATCCAAAAGACTTGTGCTTTTTTGATTATGAAACACAAGAACTTTTGAATAAGAAAATTGAATTTACTATTTAATTATTTGATTTAAAGCATTGAAAATCGCTTTAACGTTTGCTTGAGCTGTTGATGTATCTATTGCTCTACCTATGATTTCATTGTTGTTATCATCAAGCATAGAAATTGCACTCATTGCTCTTGCACTGGAACCTTTTTCATCGCCGTCAAGAGAATATTGCTTATAATATGATAATTTTGTTTTAAAGCCCAATTTAGCTAAACCATTTAAACAAGCATCCAAAGGTCCGTTGCCTTGCCCTATTACTTCTTTTCTTTCACCTTTAAAGTTAAAGAATAAATCAAAAATACCTTTTTCAATTTGTTTGAATGAAATTAATTCAAATGCACCTTCAATATTGCAAATTTTATTAAAGTATAAATCAAGGATTTCTTCTTGAGTAAGTTCGCCTTTTTGTTCGGCCAAGCTTTTTGCAATGGGCGTAAGGTAGATTGACTCTTGAATTGTAATAGGATATTTAAGAGCCTTAATTATATCATAAATTGCGGTTTTTCCTGATTGAGAAGTGAAGCCTATTTTTTCATCATCATATCTTCCGATTAAACTTGGGTTAATTGGTCTATATGCTCCAAAATCCATGTCTTTTGTTTTAATTGCGCCGTCTTGATGAATTCCTGAGCGGTGTGCAAGTGCTTCAGGACCAATCAGAGGTGCTTTTTCGTATATTTTTACATGGGACATTTGAGAAATAGTAAGAGCTGTTTCATATATTTTTGATAAATTAATTCCTGTATCTACCCCTGAATTATGAAGTGCTACTGCAACTTGGTTAAAATCTGTGTTTCCTGCTCTTTCGCCTAATCCGTTTAAACAGCATTCTAATTGACCTGCACCTGAAAAATAGCTTTCAACTGTTGTTGCTGTTGCCATACCTAAATCATTGTGGTTGTGAACAGAAATAATTGTATGTTTAGGTAAATTTTCTTTTACTTTTATCATCATATCCAAAAATCTTTTTGGACGATATCTTTCGACTGTGTTTGGAAGATTAATCGTTGTTGCACCTTTTGAAACAATTTCTTTTAAAACTTCAATTACAAAATCAAGATTTTCATAACAATCTCCAAAATGTTCAACAGAAAACTCAATATCTGCATTTTTGTTTGTTTTTAATAAATTTTGTGCTGCATATTCAACTGCATTGATTGCTAGAGTTGCAACTTCGTCTTGTTTTTTATTTAAAACATGTTCCATATGAAATGGAGATAAAGTTATAAAAGTATGTAATCTTGGGTTTTTGGCACAAGAAAGTGCTTCAAGTGCTCTATTAATATCATTTTTATTTGCACGGGCTAAAACTGAAACTTTTGTGTTTTCATCTGCTTTTTGTGCTAGGGTTGTGCAAGAATCAAAATCCATTTGAGATGAAGCCGGAAAACCTATTTCAACAGCAGGAATGCCAAGTTCAACTATTTTATCAAAAATAAATAATTTTTCATTTAAACTCCAAGGTTTTTTTAATGATTGATTGCCGTCTCTTAGGGTGATGTCATAAAAATAAGGTCTTTTAAGCTCATTTTGAGCGGGGGTTTGATTTCTTTGCATATTCTTAATATCCTTAAGGGTTTATTTTTGTCTTCTCTTTGTTATAATAAATTCTAGTCTAAAAAATATTTGTGAGCAAATGGGGATTTGTAAAAATTTGTTAAATGAATAATTGATTGAAGCAAATTTTTTTATTCATCATTGTTAGAAATTATGTATTTAAAGAGTATTTATGAAAATTAATAGCGTACAACAACAAAATTTTAAAGGAAAAATTCTGGATAATGCAGGCAAGTTTATTATAAACCACCCTGTTGAAACGGCTGCTCTTGCAGGAAGTTCAGTTATAGCACAAAAAATTGTAATGTCAGGTTCTGAAGCGGTGATTGGGCCTGTTATTGATCTTGGAATAGGTCAAGCAATAACAAAAGCCACCAAAGAAAAGGACGGAAGAACAAAGCAAAGTTCTAAAATACAGGCAATAAGAACCTTTTCTCAATCTGTGGGTGGAACTATTGTCGGCGTTGTAATTAGAGCAATTTGTATTGGTGCTATGACATTTGGCTGTATGAAAGCTGGTTCAAAAGCAGGTGAAGCTCTAGCTAATGTACTAAATCCCGAAAAATTATCTGATACCGCTCAAAAATATCAGTATGCAGAGAAAATGAGCGCTTGGGGTAAAGCACTTGGGGGCGGTTTGGCTACTATGGTAATGATGGTTACAAATTTTATAGTTGATGCTCCTTTTATTAACTATATCAATAAAAGCGTTACAAATATTTGCTCTAAAAAACCAAATGCACAAACAAATCAAAATAAAGAAAATAATGCAAAGGAGGCTAAATAATGGCATTTAATTTAGCTTCATTGGCAGAAAAATTTAATCCGGAAGGAAAAGCAGGCAAAGTTTTATTGGTATTAAATGCTGCAGGTATGCTTTTTGCAGCTGCAAGTAATACTTTTGCTGCTGCGGCAGATAAAAATACTTCTGCTGAAGATAAAAAATTCTTAGTTCCTGCGGGAATTTTTACAGGGGTTGTTAATATAGCCTTGTATTACAAAATGACTCAAAAAATTATAGACAGATTAAAAGACGTTGCAAATAAACAAGTACAAAATTTGTCTAATGAAGAACTATTGCAAAAAGCAACACAAGTTGCAAAAGCAAAGATAAATAAAGCAGAAAAAGGAATTTTTAATACCGGATTATTTAAAAAAAGTGCTGATATGGTGCAAAGTATGAAGGATACTTTACTAACAAAAGAAGGCATTGCAACTCCTTTTGCGATTGAAGAATTTAGCAAAAAAATTCCTGAGGGTGCATCTGTAATGGGTGCTTTTATTGGTGCTGTTATCGGTTGTTCGATTATAACTCCTATTGTTCGTGATATAAGCGCATATTTTGTGCAAAGAAAGATGGAAAAAAGAAATCCGGATTTCAAAGAATTGCCGCATAAGCCATATTTTGACCCTGCTCATATAGAAAGCAGAAGATATGGAAATATTAGAAGACAACCACTGTCTATGAAAAATTATATGGCATTTACAAACAATAAACTTAAAGTATAGTTTATGTATTATCTTTAACAAGTTTTATTAATTCTACAAATCTTTTAGATAATTCTACTTGTGATATTTTAAGTGTACGGGCTATTTCTGTCTGGTTAAGTCTTTTAATATATCTTAGAGAAAAAATATCGTAATAATTTTTTGTAGGATGCTGTTCATCAATCAATTTGACAAGTTTGAGCAGTTTCTCTATGGTTTGTTCTGAAATTCTTTTTTGCGGACAAAACTCAATGGGGTCGATTAAATCATCGGTTGCATCATATTTTTCGCTTTTTTGAATTTCTTCTTTAAGATTTACTATTTGTTCATTAATTCTATGACGTTCTATTTCTTGTTCTAAAAGTTCTTTTTCATTTAAAACAGAAGGTTTTTTAACGCTTACTATTTCATTTTTTAATTTTGCATTTTGCTCAATTTGTTTATAGATTTTTGTTTCTTCAAATTTTTGTTTTTCTTTTATGATATGTTCCATACAGCCATCACAAATCATTTGCAGATGGCGTCTTAAGCGAGGCATATCTCTTATTGCGTCAATCAACAGATATGATTTTTTATATATAGCTTCACAAAAAAGATCTATTAATTCTTCGTTTCCTTTGAATTTAGAGCTTTCTCTGATGACGGATTCAATCAAGGCTTTATGTTCTTTGTTAATTTGAATTTTTTTCATATTATTTTCTCTTTAATAAAATATTAGTATAAATTTTTTTAATATGACAGTTTGTAATAATTTTTGTAACATTTTTATTGTTAAAACTAAAACAATTATAGTATTTTGTTAAAATTTTTGGCTTTAATACTTTTTAGATATATAATAATATTTAGATAATTATCTTATATTGACTTGGAATAGATGAGAAGATTATTTGTATTCACATGTGTAATATCGTTGTCTTTGTCTTTATCGTTAGGACAAGGCGCTTTTGCGCTTGATGAAGACCCTATTTCAGGTGTTGACCCTTCAACGGCTTCAAGGGTTGATATAAAAGAACTTAAAAAAGTCAAGGATATCAAGTCAATTTTTAAAAGAAAAGAAAAAGATGAACAAAAAAAGGAAAAAAAATTAAAACTTAAAGAAGTTCCTTTGGATAAGTCTGATTTTTCAATGTTTGAAGATGCGGATACTTCCGTTTATGCGCCATTGGGCGATGATAAAAACGAAGTTGATGTAAAAGATGAAACAAAAAAAACTAAAAAGAAAAATATATTTAATTTTTTTCAAAGAAATAAAACAAAAAAAGTTGAGCCAAAAGATGAAATTATCGAAGAAGCTCCAACAGAACAAGAAATAACAAAAGATGAAGAATTTAATCACACTTATATCAATGATACTGATATTGTTTATATTAAAGAAGTTGAAATTTTCGGAAATAATTTATTAGATACTAACTATATTAAAGAACAGATTAACTCTAAAGAGGGCTATCAATATGTCCGTTCAGAAGTTTCAAATGATTTAAGAACTTTATATAATACAGGATATTTTACTCAAAATATAAGAGCTCTACCTATTAAAATAGATAACAATAATGTTAAATTGAGAATTATATTAGAAGAAAATCCGCCAGTAGCCGGTTTTAATGTTGTTGGAAATAATAGTATTTCAACAAGTGAAATAATGAATATTTTAAACCGTTATAAAGGACAACCTCAAAATATTCTTAATATTAATAATGCAATAAATGAAATCCAAGAACTTTATTCAACAAGAGGCTATATACTTGCCCGAGTTTCAAAAGTTTCAGATGATCCAGATGGATACGTTAATTTTTTGATTGATGAGGGGATTATCGGCGATATTATTGTTGAGGGTAATAATAAAACAAGAGATTTTATTGTTAAAAGAAATATATTTTTACAACCTGGATGTGTTTATAATGAAAACACAATGCGCTCCGATATTTTAAGGTTAATGGGAACGCAAGCTTTTAAAGATGTTCAAAGAGAGCTTAAAAAAGATGAAAGAACGGGTTTATATGACGTTTATGTTGCTCTTGAAGAACAAAGAACAGGTAAGATTTCTTTAGGGGTTGGTATTGATTCAGCCTCAGGTTTCTTTGGCTCTGTTGGGTTTGGCGAAAATAACTTTAGAGGATTAGGTCAAAAGCTTAATTTGAACGTTTTAGCTGGTACAGGTATTTTGATGAACGACAGTTCTGTTGTACAAAAAGCTAATCTACAAGGTGAAATCAGCTTCTTAGAGCCTATGTTTAAAAGAGAAAACCAATCTTTGGGTGCTCGTGTTTTTGCAAGATACTATGGAAGCTATCAAGTTCCTATGGCGATTGAAAAACGCTTTGGCGGCGAAGTGACGGTTGCTCGTAAATTTGTAGCATTTAAAAATCTATCTGGTTCAATCGGTCTTGGAGTTGAAAGTGTAACTCTAGATGAAGGTGATGAAGGCGGTATGAGAGCAAGGTATGCTCAAAGAGGAATAGATTGGGCATATCGTCAAAAAGAGCTTGATGGCGGTTTTTATGTAAAAATAACACCTGCTTTAACTTATGACACAAGAGATAGTGCAGTTAATGCAAGACGAGGTGTTTTAGCAAGAATTACTCTTGAAGAAAATCTTGGCATATCGGGTGATACATTCGGTAAATTACACGGTATGATAAGAAAATTTATGCCTATCGGAAAGAAATCATCTTTGGTTGTTACTGCTAAAGCGGGCGGAAAACTCCATGGTGATATGCCAGAATTTGCAGGGTTTGCGCTTGGTGGACCTTATACAATAAGAGGTTTCAATATATCTGAAGTCGGTGTTGGTGACGGATATATGATGGGTAGTATTGAATATAGAGCGCCAATTCCATTTATAGACAGATTAACTTCTAATTCATTCTTGAATAATTTAAGATTGGCAGCATTTGTTGACGCGGGTACTTTATTTAATAAATCAATTGGTTCTGATGTATTTGATAAACCAGGATATGCAATTACAGCAGGTGTTGGTTTAAGAGTATTTATACCAGGGCTAGGACCAATCAATTTAGATTATGGTATTCC
Organism: Candidatus Gastranaerophilales bacterium; assembly: GCA_944324455.1. Taxonomy (GTDB): domain Bacteria; phylum Cyanobacteriota; class Vampirovibrionia; order Gastranaerophilales; family Gastranaerophilaceae; genus RUG14156. The sequence continues at coordinate 106,736 of CALUWJ010000005.1, forward strand.
TTTAACAAATACATGTGGAGTTGATAGAAAATCCGGCTTCTTTACATTTGGTATGGGCGAAATGTATTAAACGCGCAAGCCGTGTGTGAAAACAAAGACAAGCGATGAGCTTGGCTTTGTTGAAACCGTACGAAACCGCCGTAGGATAATTGAGGCTGTTTGGCGACTTTAGCCAAACAGAGCCGAAATACCCACAGGCGGAAAAGAACGCGCAAGCCGTGTGTGAAAACAAAGACAAGCGATGAGCTTGGCTTTGTTGAAACCGTACGAAATGCCATAGGATGACTAAACAAACGAACACAATTTATTTGTTGCAATTTGTAACAGAATTAAACCTGCTTGGTATAAATTTAAAAACGGTGGAATTATACAATTAAGGGTGGTATATACGTTTTGAATTAATAAAAATACTATGCTGCCTAAAAGGGTATAAATAAAATTACAAAATAAAGGAAAATGAAAAATGCTAGGCAGTTGGATAACAATTCAAAATTATATTGCAAAAGAGCATGACTTGCAGGCTGAATTACTTGATAATTCAATGGATTTAGTGCTGAAACAAAAGTATGCAAGTGATGAACAAGCAAGTATTACAAAAAAATATAATGTTCAAGAAGATGCCATCCAAGAACAAATGGATGAAATAGGCGATCGTACCAATGATGAATATAAGGATATGATGGCCGAAATAAAAGAATTAAAAGACGCTGAAGATGCTGAATTAAAAGCAATTGAAGAAGCTCAAACTCAAATGGAGACAGAAATCCAAAATGAAAATGCTATGCTTGAAACGCAGCTCCAAGCAATACAAGCAGATAGGGAAGGGCTTGAAGAAGCAAGAAAAGAAGATATTGAAGATTCATTCGGCTATTTCCAATAATTTTGTTGTTAATAACTACAATAAAAAAGCCCTGCATAGTGCAGGGCTTTTGTACTTTTTGAGTTTAGATTATTTTCTATCTGCATACAAAGGAGCCAGTTTTTTCTCTTGTTGAGGGATAACTCCTTCTTCAATCGGTAAATAAACTCTATAATCAATATCAGCAAAACAATTATCAATTGATTCAATTTCTGACAGTTTTGCTTCATCGATTGCGTTATTATCAATCATATCTGCAATTTGTTCAAAGCGTTGAACGTGTTCTCTGAACCTATCTGTTGCATAGTCTTTTGCTTGCCATGTTGTAATTAAGAAAGGCCAATCAGAGCTTTGAAGCAATAATTCTTCTCTTGCAAGTTGATTTAGTGCTCTATGTAGAATTTTATCAGTTGGAATATTTTCATATCTTGAAACGATATCTATTATACGTTTTTCGCAAGAATGAATAATAGGCCACATCCATTCTGTTAAATGGTTTTGCCATACCCAGAAATGTCCGCCTTGTCCCCAAGAAGATTCAGGAATTTGAATTGCTTCTGTCGGCGGATGGGCTTGTAAGTATTCTCCTGCTGTCATCATTTCAACTTCAGGTACATATTTATTTAATTTACGAATAACTTGTTTAATAAATTCGATACCTTCAAACCACCAGTGTCCGTATAATTCTGTATCAAATGAAACCATTACAAGACCTTGTTTTCCGTCATGGGAATTTTTGTAGTCATTTAATAAGTGGTAAATTAGATTTGTGTAGTGGTCTGAATTTGAATTAACTTGATTCATAGCTAATACTGGATCATAAAGCATCTTATCACCTAAATCTGTTGTAGATGATGTAATTCTCCAGTAGTGCATACCTGAATTGCAATCTTTTCTGTGGAATTCTCTATAACAACCATCTCCGGGGTATCCGTCTGCCGCTGACCATACTTGGAACCCTGCTCTATCGTTTCTACCCATCACGGCAACTTGTGCATCAGGTAACCAATATGCACTATATGTGTCATATCCGGTTGCCTCTCTTTTTGGTAATGGTATATACTCAATATTTCCGTAAACTCCTATATTTCTACGGTTTCCGATAGAGTTTCCACCTTCGATTACGTGTGATTCGGTGAAGAAATATTCTATATCATTGTTCTGTAAGGTAACTTCAATAGCGGGACGCCATTTCTTTTTACCATCTTTTCCAATGAACTCATAACCTTGTCTATAAGCGCATTCAGGCAACCAACAGCCTTTTGCTTTTTTACCGAAAAGGCGTTTTGTTGTATCTGAACCTACTTTAAACTGTGCATTTAAATTTGTATCAGTTGCAAGCAACGGTGAAAAACCATGGGTTGCGCCTGATGTTGTTATTTCAATACAACCTAAATCTTGGAATTTTTTAAAGCCGGAAATTAAGTCTTTGTTGAATTTGTTAATAAATAAATCTTTAATTCTGTTATACCAATCAAAATAATATTTTGCTAAGTATTTAAGATGTTGGCTGTGCGCTACTTCGGGATCAGGATATCTTTCAAGATCTTCTGATACTGCTTTAATTCTTGAATCAAGATAATCAATAAAGCCTTGTTGCAAATGTGCATCATTTAATTGTTCTGCTAAAATCGGAGTAATTCCAACAGTTAATTTTGCTTTAATGCCTTCATCATATAATTCTGAAATCATATTTAACAATGGAACGTATGTTTCTTCCATACATTCGTATAAGCATTCTTCCCCAAAAGGCCACATACCCGCCATCCTGTAATATGGAAGGTGCGAGTGCAGCATAAAGACAAATTGTCCTATTTTTTGTACCATTTTATTGCCTCCGACTTTAAGTAATTTATATTTATGTTTATATTTATACCATAAATTATAATAAAAAATAATCATTTAGAATTAGTACATTTGTATAAATTTACTAAAGTTAATATAGTTAATTGGAATTAATCATGCGGATATTTATTTTTTGGCAGTTTAATGCTATTTTGGTTGATTAATTTCTATTGTACAAAGTATTAAAATTGTTACAATTTTGATTTAAATATTTATGCGCTAAAATAATTATATGAAAGATGAAAAAATAATTTTGTTCGATCCGGGGTTTGCCCCTTTAGTAATTGATTCAATAGGTCAAGTTGGTTATACATATTACATGTTTAGCGCTGTTCCGGATTTAAAATTAAAAAGATTAAATTTTTTACATATATATAATAAATTGCAAAAATTATTAAAAACAAACATTGCTTTTTATTTGGGCTGTTTAATGTGGGCAAGTTATATTAAAAAATTTGATAATTATAAAATTGAAGGAAATAAACTTTTAGGTGAAGATTGCAAAGAAGAAGAATATACAAGCGAGATTGATTTTTTAATTGATTTTATTGTCAATCAATTACCAAGGGATTGCAAATATTATCAAAATAGAAAATATATTCCTGATGAAAAATATTTACCTATATTAAAAACATATAGAGATTTTCTTGTTTTAAATAAAGGTTTTGTTGAGTGCGATAATACTAATCAAATAGTATTACCTAAAAATATCAAAAATCTATCTGATATTGAAAAAGATAATTTAAATGAAAAAATTCAACAAGCTTTACTAAATAAAAATATAGATGAACTTCTTGATTCTTATACTTTAATTTTTAATTAGGAAGGTCGGGTTTAAGATGAAATCAAACTATCCCAATGCAAAAATCATATACGCTAATTAAGGTGATAGGCCCCGACCCATTTATAAGGATAGAATATTTTTTTACAAATTTCATTGTATAAAAGTATAGTTTTTGTTATACTGGATTTGTAGAGTTGATGTTAAGATATATTAAGTTGTGTACAGTTAGGTTAGCAAATAAAATTTATGTCATGTTTTAATATCTATATAAAGTAGTTTCAAAAATAGTGAGGTAGAAATGGAACAAATTAATTCTATGGTTAGTGTAAGAGCCAACACCCCAGTTAAAAATGATTCAAAAACAAGCTCACCAATAGATAAAATTAAACAAAAAATTGATGAAGTACCTGATGGTGCAAAGAAAATTGCTGCCGGTTTAGGCGCTTTAAGTGCAATTGCTATTGCAACAATTGCGATTGTTAAACATAAAAATGCTGGTAAAGCTGTGAATGAAGTAAAAGAAGGAGCTTTTGATGTAGCTACTAAAATAATTCCTAAAACTTCTAAAGATATTCCTCATAAAGCTTCTGAAACAATTGCGCAAGAGGCTGTTGATAAAGTTGCTAATGGTGCAAATTATCAAAAAATTAGACGCGAAGCCACTCGTAATTTAACTCATAATGAAAAAGCAGTTGTAAAAGAAAAATTATCTGAATTTAATGCAAGTTTAAATAAAGCAAGACAAGAAAGACTTATTGAAAGAGGTAAAAACGCTAAAGTTGCCAAAGGTGCGCCTGCTATTGCAGAACAAGCTAACCAAGGTATGAAATCAGCAAGAACAGTTGAAGAAATTAATGCTAGAGTTAGTGCTGCTCAACAAGCTGCAGACAGCGCAAAAGCTAAAGCAAGCGAACTTGCACAAAATACTTCAACTAAAGGTGATGTTAGACGCGCTACATATGCTCAACATAAATATGAACAAGCTCAAAGAAATGCCAATATAGTTAAAGAAAATGGCGAGAAAAGAGCTCAAGAATTAATAGATCAAGCAGAAAAAAAGGCCGAAAATATAGCAAAAATGCAAGCTACCAAAGGCTATGAAGCAGGTCTTGAAAAACAAGCTGTTAATGCTCAAAATACAACGGCAAATGCTATTAAAAGAGATTATAATCAACAGTTGAATAAGTATATGAAAAAACATGCAGGCGAATCAAAATATAAATTAGAAGCCAGCTTGAAAAATGGAAAATATGCTGACGAAACTGAAAAAACAGCTATTATGCAACTTTTAGCAGGCTTAAAAAAATAATAAAATTTTAAAAACTTCTTAATTGCAGAGCTTGAGCGATGTGAGTGATAGAAATATCTTCCTTTTGTTCAAGGTCTGCAATTGTTTTAGAGATTTTTAGAATTCTGTCATAGGCTCTTGCTGATAAATTAAATTTGTTTATAGCGTCTTTTAGAAATTTTTTAGTATTATCATCAATTTTACAATATTTTTTAATTAATTTTGCATTTAGTTCGCTGTTTGTTAAAATATTTTCGTTTTTATATCTTTCAAGCTGAATTTGTCTTGCTTTAATAACTCTTTTTCTTATCTCAGAAGAAGTTTCAGCAGTTTTATTGTCTGATAATAGTTCTTCATCTGATAATCTTTGAATTTTTAATTGGATATCAATTCTATCTAACAGTGGACCTGAAAGCCTTGATTTGTAACGATTAATTTGAAATTCGCTGCATGTGCATTGTTTTTTATTATCTCCTAAAAATCCGCAAGGACAAGGATTCATAGCGCCAATTAAAATAAAATTGGCAGGATATTGAACACTTATTTGTGCTCTTGAAATGGTTACAACGTTATCTTCTAAGGGTTGTCTTAAGACTTCCAAGACATTTCTTGGAAATTCAACCATTTCATCAAGAAATAAAACACCTCTATGTGCTAGAGTAATTTCCCCCGGTTTTGGGTTTGAGCCGCCACCGATAATTCCAACAGCACTAGAGCTGTGGTGGGGCGAGCGAAAAGGACGAGTTGTGATAAGAGGGTTTTTATTATCCAATAAGCCTGAAATAGAGTAAATTTTAGTTAATTCAATTGCTTCTTGAGCGGTTAAGGGAGGTAAAATTGACATAAAAGCTCGAGCAAGCATAGTTTTACCTGCCCCCGGTGAACCTGATAAAAGAACATTATGTGCTCCTGCAGCTGCAATTTCAAGAGCTTTTTTGGCTTGGTTTTGTCCTTTTATATTTGAAAAATCAATAGGAAAATCTGTTTCTTTATTTAAAAAATCATTTATATTTTGTTTTAGCTTTTTAAGATCTGAATTTTGATTTAAATATTCAACAACTTGAGATAAATTATCTGCTCCAAGCGTTTCAATGTTTTCAATAAAGCTTGCTTCTTGAAGATTTGAAGATGGAATAATAACTTTTTCTATTCCTAATTCTGATAGAGAGCTTACTATGGGTAAAATCCCTTTAACTTCTCTTAGTGAACCATCAAGAGATAATTCACCTATAAAAGCAATTTTTTCTTGATTAAATTCTTTAATTATACCCTCTCTTGATAAAATCCCAACAGCCATTGCTAAATCATAGTTTGAGCCTTCTTTTTTTAGGTCAGCCGGTGCAAGATTTATAACAACTTTTGTGGATGGAAAAGAATATCCGGAGTTTTTAATTGCCAGTCTTAATCTTTCTTTTGCCTCAGAAATGGCTGTATCAGGTAAACCCACAATTATAATTTGAGGAATTGAATTTATTGTATCTACTTCAACATTAATTTCATAAACATTTAAACCAATTACTGCCGCGCTTTTTGTGGATACTACCATTATATTTCCTCGTCTGATACACTTGGAATAAGTTTTAAGAGTTTAATATTTGCAATTTCAAAATTAGGATTTAAATTTAGTGAGGTTTTATAAAAATGAATTGCATCTTGTTTTTTATTCATTGCTTGGCTATATAGAGCGCAAAGATAGTAGTAATAATAATTTTTTTCTAAAGTAAATGCTGCGTTATAAATTAATCCTCTTGCGTTTTTATAGTTTTTATTTTTAAGATTAAGTTTAACTAATTCACCAAGCGCATTTTCATACATTGGGTTAATTTCTAATACTCTTTTTAAAAATTCTTCTTTTAAGACATCATTTTTTTGAGCAATGCTTATTGCGCTGTTGTAATAGCTTATATATTCGGTTTTTGGCATTTTATCAAGTTTAAGCTCAAGTTTTTTTAATTCTTTAGGGTTTTGAGCGTATTGTCTGTGCGCTGTTGTTAGTTTAATCAGCGCTTCATAGTTATCTTTGTCTTTATCATAAGCTTTTTTGTATGTTTTAACAGCGTTTTTGTAATCGCCATGGAGGTATTTAATATCTCCCAAACCGATTAAGGTTTCAATATTGTTTTTGTTTTCTTTATATGAATTTACAAAATAAACATTTGCCCTTTCAATATTATCAAGAGCAAGTTCGCTTTTAGCATAAAGAGTTATGATTTTATCATTGTCTTTATCAAAATTTAAAATATTTTGGCAATCTTTTTTTGTTTTTTCATAGTTGCCCTCAAGAAAACCTTTGTTTGCAATATGATATTTTTTTTCATCATCTTTACTTGAAGTATTTGCAAGGACAATTTCTTTTTTAAGAGCAATTGTATTAGCAAAAATTATGCTTGAATTAGATTTTTCAAGTTTTTCAATAAGATTTTGCGCATCTTTATATTTTTTTGAGTTAATTAAAATATCAAGCTTTTGTATTTTATATGAAACATTGTTTGGGTTAATTGAAATTGCTTTATTTATATAGTCAAGCGCTTTTGAATATTCTTTTAATTCTAAATTTGCGCAAGATAAAATATAGTTATAGTAATCATTTTTTTGATAAGTTAATTTTTTTTCTAATAAGTCATTAACTGCCTCTTGGGCTGAATTATCAAAATAAATACTTGAATATAATTTGGCGAAATAAATTTCATCATCATAAGTTAAATCATTTTTTGGTTTATAGCTTTTTTCAAGGTCAGCTATATTATCATAAAATTGGTTTTTATAGACAATTTTTTCTATTGCTTTATTAGCTAAAGAAAAATATCCGATTTCATAAAAAACTTTTGATAAGGCTAAAAGAGATGAATCATTTTCTATTTTATTAATTAAAACATCATATTCATCATAAGCAACCTTAGCATTTCCTTGGTTAAATTTAGAGGTTGCATCAATGAAATTTTTTCTTATTTGAGATTTTTTATCTACACCTGTTTCTTGGGTTTTATTATCATTTGTTAAAAGGGTATCAACTATATTTGCTAAATTGAAATAATTTGTGTTTTGTTTTGGTTCAGTTTGGATTTTGATTTCAGAAACGGGTTCCAATAGACTGTCCTCGTTTGATGCTTGTGCGCTAAACGGTACAATCAAAGTCAAGAATAAAGATAAAATGATTTTATTTTTTATTCCTCTCATTTTCTGATTATCCTTTACAAATTATACTTATAGTATTTATTGAATGTATCTGTTAATTTTTTATGATTAACGATGGCATCCCCCTCATTATTTAGAATAACATATAATTCACCTAAATTAAACTGTTTTAATAAATTTTTTTCTGAAATATCGATAATATCTTCTAAATTATCTACCATGACTTTTAAAATATCGTAGGTTTTTATATTTAAAAAAGCATTAACTACATTTTCATCAAAGTGTTTATTTTTGCCCTCTATGATAATTTCAAGAGCGGTTTTTATATCCATTTTGTCTCTGTAGTGTCTTTTAGAAGTTATTGCATCAAATACATCGCAAACTGCTAAAATTCTTCCGCCAAGAGGAATTTCTTCACCTTTTAGACCTTTGTAATAGCCTGTTCCATCATATTTTTCATGGTGAGATGAAGCAATTTTAGCTACATCTTTAAAGTTTTTAGATATATAAACCTTGCCTAAAATGTTATGAGTAAAGCGAACGTGTTCTTTAATGTGTTCATATTCTTCAGGAGTTAATTTACCCTCTTTTTGTAGAACCGAATCTTTTATGCCGATTTTTCCGATGTCGTGTAAAAGTCCTGCGTTTTTAATGATTTCTTTTTCACTCTCAGATAATCCGTATTCATCACAAATTAATCCTGAGTAGGCAGTAACTCTCCTTGAATGACCTGAGGTGATTTTATCTCTTGCATCAATTGAGGCTGAAAGGGTGTCAATAAAGCTTGAAAATAGCATTTTTTGTTCTTCGATTAATTTTTTTTGTTTGTTGAATAAATTAGCATTTTCAAGCGCAATTCCTGCAGATGAACCTATTGCAATTAATAAATCCTCGTCTTTTTGAGTAAAATCGCCCTCAAATTTATTTAAAACTTGAAACACGCCGACAATTTGATGGGATAGATTTCTTATCGGCATACATAAAATGTTTCTTGTTTTATAGCCTGTTTTAAGGTCAATTTCTTTATTGAAATATTCGCTATCATAAGCATTTGATATATTAACTGTTTCACCGGTCATAGCAACATGACCTGCTAAACCCTTATTTGCACTAAATCTTATTTCTTGCATTTCAAGGCCCAGTGCAACTTTGCTCCATAGTTCATTGTGTTCGGTATCCAATAAGAATACCGTACATCTATCTGCCCCTAAGGCTTGTTGAATTTGTTGAGCAATAATAGTTAAAAGACTATCAATATTTGTTTCGATTGCTATTGTTCTTCCAACTTGTAAAAGTGCTAAAAGAGCGTCATCTTTTATTTCGCTCGGGATAAAAGAGGGAGGTGCCGGGGTTATTGTCTTTTTTTGATATTCGTTATCAATTTTCTTTTTATAATCTAATATGGCTTCTTCAAATTTAATATTGTCTGTTTTAATATATAAACTTGCATTTAATAGGTTTAGCGCGGGTTCAATATTTTTTTCAAGATATTCAATTAATGCAAAACAAAAAAGGTTGATTTTTTGTGCTATTGCGCTATTAGATGAGCTTGCAAGGTATTTTGCATCATTTAATAAAGTTAGGGTTTGAAAATATCTTGCACCTTGTCTATAGTTATTAACTGCAAGATATGACATTGAAATAGAAACTAAATCAAAAGCTTTTATTGCAATTGAGCATTTATGAATTTTATTTAAATCAGCTAATTTAATGGGTTTATCTTTACAGATATGGTTAAAAAAAGAGTTCAAAAGAAACTCTTTCATTTCTTGATAATTAATTTTATCAGAAGTATTTAGCGCTTTATTCATATTCTATCCCATAAACATTCTAGAATTATTATGATTGAATGTCAAACATATAAAACTTTTACAAGGGTTGAATTTTATTGTAAAATAGTAATTGAGGAGCAATAATGGAAGATAAAAAGACTTTAATTTTAGTTGATGGGCATGCATTGGCTTTTCGTATGTTTTTTGCGCTTGAGAGAACCAACATGCAAACAACGGAGCATATTCCAACTTGGGCAGTGTATGGATTTTTTAAGGCAATATTTGATTTATTATCAGATAAAAAATTAAATATCAATCCTAATTCTATAGCTGTTGCGTTTGATGTTTCAAAAGCAACTTTTAGATTGGAAAAATATTCTGATTATAAAGCAAACAGGTTAACAATGCCTGATACCCTAAGAACTCAGCTGGAATTAATTAAAGAAGGACTTTGTGCTCTTGATATTCCGATTTATACAAAAGAGGGTTATGAGGGTGATGATGTAATTGGAACAATTGCTCTACAAGCTCAAAATAAAGGTCATAAAACATATATTTTAACAGGGGATAAAGATAGTTTTCAGCTTATTGATGATGAAGGTTTAACTACTGTTTTAATTCCCTCTAAAGGTGAAATAGTTAAATATAATAAACAAGAAGTCTATGAAAAAATGGAAGTTTATCCAAGTCAAATTGTTGATTATAAGGCTTTATGCGGTGATACTTCTGATAATATTCCAGGGATTAGAGGAATAGGACCAAAATCAGCTTCAGCATTATTAAATGAATATAAAACTCTTGATGGAGTTTATGAAAATATTGAAAATATAACAAAAAAAGCTCTAAAAGAAAAACTAATTCAAGGAAAAGAAAATGCTTATTTATCTCAGTTTTTGGCAAAAATAGTAACTGATTTAGATATTGAATTTGATTTTGAGGGTGCTTGTTTAACTACTCCTAATAAAGAGGCTGTTAAAGAATTTTTGACTAAAATGCAATTTTATTCATTTGTTAAAAATATCGATAAATTATTAGCTCCTTTTAATTCAAAAAATTCTTGTGATGATAATATTGTTCAGTTTTTACCTCTTGAACAAGAACAAACTCAGCTTGGGTTATTTAGCCAAGTTGAAGAAAAAAAGATAAAAGAAATTAAAAAACTGCAAAATGATGAAGCAAAAAATTATCTAAAAGAAAATAAACCTGATAAAATAGGGTTTTTATCGGATTTTGAAGATAGTGCTTATTGCTATATTGCTTATAAAAACGATGTTGTTTTAAAATTGCCTGTAATTGAAATAAAAGATATTCTTGAAAATTCTGAAATTAAAAAAATAACTTATGATGTTAAAAACCTTGATTACGATATCAAAGGTGTAATTTTAGATACTCAGCTTTCTAGTTATATCAAAGATTCATCAAGAAAACATGATTTAATTACACAGATTAATGAATGTCTTAATGTAATTCCTGATGAAAAAGATTATTATCTTCTAGCTTCTTATTTGTTTGATTTGTATGAATATTACAATGAAGTTTTAAATGAAAAAGAATTAAAGCTATTGAATGAAGTTGAGCTTCCCTTATCTTTTGTTTTAAAAGATATGGAAAAAACAGGTGTGAAGCTTGATATAGATTATCTTAAAACTATTGATGATGAAATCATAGTTAAAGTTAAAGATTATGAGCAAAAGATATATTCTCAAGCAGGCATGGAATTTAATATTAATTCACCAAAACAGGTTGCTGAAGTTTTGTTTGATAAATTGCAAATAAAACCAAAGAAAAAAGGTAAATCAGGAAATTATTCCACAAATGCTAAAATTCTTGATGAATTAGCGCTTGAATATAAAATAGCAAGAGATATTTTAGAACATCGTCAATTAATGAAATTAAAAACAACTTATATTGACGCCCTGCCTAAATTGGTTAAAAGTGATGGAAAAATTCACACTCATTTTAATCAAACAGTTACAACAACAGGAAGATTATCTTCATCTGATCCTAATTTGCAAAATATTCCAATTAAAACAGAATTTTCAAATAGAATTAGAGCTGCTTTTGTTCCTACGGACGATGATTACTTGATTATGAGTGCTGATTATTCGCAAGTTGAATTAAGGTTATTGGCGCATTATTCAAAAGATGAAGGTTTGATTAAAGCATTTTGCGATGAAATGGATGTTCATAAAATTACTGCATCTAAAATATTTAATGTTCCAATGGATGAAGTAACAAAGGAAATGAGAAGAAAGGCTAAAACTGTTAATTTTGGCATAATTTATGGGCAAACAAGATATGGTTTAGCGCAAACTCTTAATATTTCTCCTTTTGAAGCGCAAGATTTGATTAATAAATATTTTATGACTTATCCAAAAATTTCAACTTATATTAATGAAACCCTAGAATGCGCTCAAACTAACGGTTGGGTTGAAACTCTTTATGGTAGAAAAAGATATTTAGGAGCAGAATTGAATTCAAGAAATGCAAATATTAGAGAATTTGCTGCTCGTGCTGCAATAAATGCCCCCTTGCAAGGCTCAAGCGCTGATATTATAAAAATGGCAATGGTGGAATTATTTTCAAAACTAAAAGGTTTTAAATCAAAAATAATTCTACAAATCCATGACGAACTTGTTTTAGATGTTCATAAAGATGAACTTGATGAAGTTAAGAAATTAACGCTTATTGCAATGGAACAAAATCAACCATTGGATGTACCTTTAAAGGTTGAAGTCGGAGTGGGTAAAACTTGGATGGAAAAGTAAGATGAAAAAAATAATATTAACTTTAGCTATACTATTTTCTTTTAATTATGTTATGGCAAATATGTTGAATGAATGTTATAAAATATATTCTAAAGACGCTGATAGCTTATTTATGAGTGCATTAAGCGCAATAAGTTCATCTGATAAATATGAAATATCTGAAATTCAAACAAAAAATGGTTATATATTATTTTTGGCAGGTTCAAAATATTATCTTTTAACTTTAACTAAAAGATATCAAAATCAAACGGAAATAAAAATTCTTCCTCAAAATAGTGATTTTTCTCAAGGAAGCGAAGTTGCAAAAGATTTATTTTTGTTGATTGATAATGAAATTAAGACTCCTATGGGGCTGGTTAAATAATGAATTTAAAATATGCTCAAGTTTTGGTTGATATTAATAAATTGGGTACAAAAACATTCAGCTATTTAATTCCTGAAAGTTTAAAAAATGAAATTAAAGTGGGTCAAGCTGTTTCAATTCCTTTCGGCAGAAGAAAAGAAGAACTAAAAGCTTATGTTGTAGGGTTTAGCGATTATTTAGAAGAAGGAATAAAAGCAAAAGAAATTAGTGAGATTTTAGATAATACTCCATTATTTTCTCTTGAATATTTAAAGCTTTTAGAGTGGGTTTCAAGCTATTATTTTTGTGATATTCAAACGGTTTTAAATACGGCATTACCTCAGAAATTTTTTGAAAAAAATGTTAAAAAATATAGAACGCCAAAGATTAAGGATAAAATTTTTGATATAAAAAAGATAAATTCTGATTTTGAATTATCTAAAGCACAGAAAAAAGTTTATGACGAGATTAATAAAGTTGGGGCTAAAACCTCGCTATTGTATGGAATTACAGGTTCTGGGAAAACTGAGATTTATTTTAAATTGATTGAAGATACAATCAATCAAGGTAAAAATGTGATATTTATGGCGCCTGAAATTGCGCTTGTTTCTCAATTGACTATGAGGACAATAGAGCGTTTTGGCGCTGATTGTGTTGCAATATGGCATAGTTCAATAACTGAAGCACAAAAATATGAAACTTGGAAAAAATTAAGAAACAATGAAATAAAAATTCTTTTTGGAGCAAGAAGTGCTGTTTTTGCACCAATGAAAGATTTAGGGCTTATTATAATTGATGAAGAACATGATTCAAGCTACAAACAAACTATGCCTAATCCAAGATATAATGCACGTGATGTTGCTAAAAAACTTTGTGAATTATATGGGGCAAAATTAATTTTGGGTTCTGCTACACCGTCAATTGAAAGTTATTATGAGGCAATTAATACTAATTCATTGTTTGTCTTAAAAGAAAGATATAATAATGCGCTTTTGCCTAAGGTTGTTGTTATTGATATGAGAGAAGAAAGAGCAGAAAAAAATTATACTCTTTTTTCAAGAACTTTACAAAAAAATGTTAAAGAAACAATTGAAAAAGGCGAACAGGTAATATTTTTAATCAATCGCAGGGGTTTTGCTTCTTATACTCAATGTCTTGAGTGCGGAACAGTTTTAGAATGTCCTAAATGTGCAATTCCTTTGATTTATCATAATCAAACAAATTCATATAAATGTCATTATTGTAATTATGAGGTTGTTAATCCAAAATGTCCAAAATGCGAAAGTGATGCGCTTGAGCATTTTGGCTTAGGAAGTGAAAAAGTTGAGCTTTCAGCAAGAAAAATGTTTCCGAATTATAGGATTGAAAGGCTTGATTCTGATAGCTTAACAAAGAAAAATGAGCATGTTGAAATTTTAAAAAGATTTCAAAAAGGCGAAATCGATATTTTAGTTGGTACTCAAATGATAGCTAAAGGTTTAGATAATAAAAATGTTACTTTAGTTGGTGTTATTAATGCAGATTTGAGTTTTAATTTGCCTGATTATAGGAGTTCGGAACGCGGTTTTTCAATTTTAACCCAAGTTGCAGGACGCTCCGGCAGAGGGGAAAAAGAAGGAAAAGTTATTTTTCAAACTTATAATTCAAATAATATATTTTTAAAAAATGCGCAAGAACAAAATTACGAAGAATTTTATAAAAATGAAATTGAATTAAGGGAAATGCTTGACTATCCTCCTTATTCAAAAATGATTAGAGTTGTTTTATCATCAAAAGATGATTTTAGAGCTGAAAAATCAGCAGCAGAAATAGAATTTGCACTGAGTGATTATATTAAAAAATTATCTCTTGATGAAACTATTTTAATCCTAGGGCCTTGCCCTTGTGTGATTAACAGAATTAAAGAAGAATACAGATATAATATCATAATTAAAAATAAACTTTCTGAAAATGGACACAGGACAATTTTGAGGTTTTTAAAATCAATCAAACTGCCATCTGATATTAAAATGGTTGTAGATATTGACCCATCTGATATATTATAAAAATATGATTATAAATGCGCCATCTGATAATAATAGAACTAAAATTTTAATTGATGAATATTTGAAACTCTTGAATAATAATGTAAAAGCTCAAGAGATTCTTGTTTTATTGAGAAATTCTAAAAAGAAAAAAGATTTTATTGAAAAAATCAAAAATCTTTCTCCTTTAGGTAATATTGGAAATCTTAAAATATATAGTTTTGAAGGATTAATTTATAATTATATTTTAGATAATTGGGCAATTGTTGAAAATTCAATTAAAAATGACGCAAATAGAAAAATCATTCCTAATCTTTGCGGGCTTGAAGTTAGTCAATATATTTTTAAAGAATGTATTAAAGAGGTTGATTTTATAGGGTATAATTCTAAAACAAGCTTATTACATCAGCTTTTTAGAAGAAACGCTTTAATTAATTTAAATCATTTATCTGATGAAGAAGTGGCAAAAAGGGCAAAAATTTTACAAGAAAGCTATTCAACAGAAGCCAATTTAGCAATTAATAAATATAAATTAAAATCTATTCAATTAAGGGCTTTTGATTATGTTAGACAGATGAATATTTTTGAATTTTTATATAAAAAATTAAAAAATGAATTTAGTTATGTTTTTGTTGATGATGCTGATGAAATAACTCCCGCTGTTTTAGCTTATTTAGAATATATTAAGCCATCTGTAAAAGATTTTTATATTGCTTATGATTCAGATGGTTCATCAAGATTAGGCTATTTGGGTGCTATAAACATAAATTTTGAAAAATTTTTATCTCAAAAAGAAATAAAACCAAAAATTGAAGATAAGAAATATTCAAATGCAAAAGAAATTCTAAATTTAGTTAAAAATAATCAAAAAATTGATTTCAATAATATAAGTTTAAAATCATTTTTAAAAAGAAATGAAATGATAGATGAAGTTCTAAAAGATATTAAAACTCTTATTAATTCAGGAATAAAGCCTTGTGAAATTTCTTTAATTACTCCTTTATCGGATGAATTTTTAAAAACTTCATTAGAAAAATCAGGGTTTAATTTTAATTTTTTGACTAAAAATGAAAAATTAAATCAAAATAAATTAATTTCATATATTTTAGAGCTTTTAAAAATAATAAATGATAAAAATAATGAAGATGTTTCAGCTTATATTTTAAAAGGGATTTTTATTGAATTATTAAATTTGGATAAAAAAGAATCAGTTAAAATTATTCAGGAATATAAGTTTGAAAGAGATTTTAAAGGGTCAAATATTTTTGATTTTATCAAAAATAAAAATAATGAAGAATTTGTTAAATTAATTGAAATTTATGAAAAAATAAGGTTTGAAAAATTATCAATCCAACTTTATGAAATAGTTACAAATTTTCTTCCTTTGGATAAAGAATTATCAAAAGATTACATTAAAATTGCGCAATTATTAAAGCAAATTAATGATTTTGAAGATGTTTTTAAAAATTCTGTTTCAAATAATGATTTAATAATACAATTGGAAAATACGATAATTTCAGAAAATCCCTTATCTGATGATGAAATTGATGAAAATTCAATTGTTGTATCTTCTGCCCAAAAGATAATTGATTATTCATATAAAACAAAATATCAATTTTTATTGGACGTGAATAACGAAGGTTGGTTAAGACAAGACATAGGGCCTTTGTATAATGCTTGGGTTATGCAAAAAACTTGGTCAAAAGATACTTTTGAACTTGAAGATAATATTGAATTAACGCTTGATAGAACAGCAAGAATATTATATAAGCTCTATTTGTTGGCTGATAAAATAACCTTATATCAAAGTTCTTATGATTCATTGGGGCAAGAAAATTTTTCAGGAATAGATAAATATTATAAAACCAATTCTGAAACAAAAGAAACAATAAAAGTAAAACCTATTATTCCAAGAAAAGACCAAGAAGAAGTTTTAAATTATAAAGGCGGTTTGATGTCTGTTAGTGCCACAGCAGGTTCAGGCAAAACTACTATTATGCTTTTATTGGTAGATAAAATTTTATCAGGTGAAATTTTATCTGATATTGAGCCTAAAAATATTTTTGTTCTAACTTTCATGGAATCAGCTGCAAGAAACTTCAGGGAAAGAATTAAAGCAAAGTATCCGAATTTATCGGAATTACCTAATATATCAACAATCCATGGGCTTGCACTTCGAATAATAAAAGAAAATAATAATTTTTCTCGTCTTGGGCTTGATTATGATTTTGAGATTATAGACGAGATAAAAAGAAGTGCAATTTTAGCTGAAATTATCTATTCTCTTGGTATTGCTCCTGATAAAACAGAATTATATGATTCTGCAATCTCGGCTTATAAAAATGAATTATCAATTTATGGGGAATTTGATTGTAAAAATAAGCTTTTTTTAAGTGTATTTCAAGCTTATCAGGCAAAATTAAAAGAGCAAAACTTAATAGATTATGATGATTTATTGTTGTTGAGCTTAAAACTTTTAAAAGAAAACAAGGATGTATTAGAATATTATCAAGATATTGTTAAAATTATCATTGAAGATGAAGCCCAAGATTCAAGCTTTACTCAACAAAATTTAATTGGACTTTTAGGGGGAAAATATAAAAATATAATACGTTGCGGAGATATTAATCAAGCAATAACTTCAACTTTCACAAATTCAGATGTAGCTGGCTTTAGAGAGTTTATGAAAAACTCTAAAAATGTTGTTATGGATAGATGTCAAAGGTGTGCAACAGGTGTTTTAGATTGTGCTAATAATACAGTAAAATTTGCAAATGAAAATAAAATTGATGCATTTTCATCTTTAGTTATGAAACCGGTGGATGGGGTTAATGTTGTTGATAAATATGCAGTTAAGACAGAAGTTTTTGAAGAAGAAAATCTTGAAAACCAATTTATTTTAAATGAGATAAAGCAGATTTTAAAAAATGATAAAAATGCAACAATAGGAATACTTCTAAGGAGCAATTTTGCAATAAATAAATGGGATAAATTATTAAAAGATAATTCAATTAAGACTTATAAAAATTCTGATAGTTTGATAAATAATCCAATTTATAAAATTTGTCTTTTGATTTTGGAATTTATTTTAAATCCTTATGATATTAAAAAAACGATTGAAATAGCGAGTGAACTTTTTGAATACGGATATTATAGATATGATGAAGTAAAATATGCTCAATCACTAAATGAAGCAATATTTTTAAAAGATGATTTTGATAGTCAATTATGGTGGGATTTGAATTATTTTCTATTTAAAAATACAACTTCAATTTATGAATTGGTTAATGAAATTGGTTCATATTATTTTTCTAATTCAAAACAAAAGGATAATATTTCTCTTGTTGCTTCTATTGCAGCTAAAATTCAACTTACACAAAAAACTTTTGAAAATACTTTTAATCGTCTAAGAGAAATTCAATATAAAACTAATTTTTCAAATATTAAATTCTTTTCAGTGGATGATACAATACAAAAAGCAAATGCAGTACAAATTATGACGCTTCATAAATCAAAAGGGGATGAATTTGATTGGGTATTTATTCCTGAATTAACTCAAAAAAACCTATGTTTTAATATAAATGAATATGAATTAAAAGAAAATTCAAAATTTATTCAAAAAGTTAAAAAAGAACCAAAAAATGATTTAGAGCTTAAAAAAGATATAATTGAAGAAAATTTCAGACTGATTTATGTTGGAATTACAAGGGCAAAGAAAAAATTATATTTAACAACAAGCAATAAATATAAATATTTTGCAAAAGTAATTCCATATAAAAATTCTGAAATATTAGAGGGGTTAGCGCAATATGTCTAAAATAATTGATACATTTAGTGCAAATTCTCTTAAAATTTTGGATAAAAATCCAAAAGAATTTATAGATAGATTTGTTTATCATTTGTCTTTATATAAAAAAGATGAAAGAGCAGATTTGGGTAAAAAATTTCATAGCTTGATATGCAGCTATATTAAAGGTTTTGATATAACAAAAATGATTATGGAATTATCTGAAAAAGAAAAGAAAATTTATCTTAATTTTATAGATAAATTAAAAGATAAAAAAGATTTTTTTATTGAAACAGAGTATCCTTTTTTAATTAAAGAAGAATTAAATAATGAAAATTATTATTTAGCAGGCAGATTTGACGCTATTTATAAAAAAGATAGCGAATATATTATTTATGATTGGAAAACTTTAAACTTGCCTAAAAATCCAAAAGATGACTTGCAAAGCATTGTTTATATTTATGCACTATCAAAAATTTATAATACAAAAAATATAAAAATGCGCTATATTTCTCTTGAAAAGCTTGATTTTATTGATGTATTTTATGATGAGGATTTTAATTATAAAAATAGAATTGATAAAATAATTGAAAAATATAGAAATTTTACATCTTTGCAAGATTTACAAGTTCATTTTTAGTTATTTCAAAATCTGTTTTATCGTCAGCACTTTGAATTAAATATGATTCAATTTTTTCATGGAGCGCTATTGCTTTATCTGTCATAGGGTCTGACCCTTTAGCGTAAGCTCCTATGTTAATCAAATCTTCATTTTTGGCATAGCTTGCCATTAAGTTTCTGATTTTTCCAGCTGCTTGTTTTTGTTCATTATCTACAATAGAATTCATAACACGAGAAATGCTTGCTAAAACATCAATAGCAGGATAATGGTTTTTATGAGCTAAAGCTCTTGATAAGACAATGTGCCCATCTAAAATACTTCTTGCGGCATCAGCTATGGGTTCATTCATATCATCACCCTCAACTAAAACAGTGTATAAGCCTGTAATAGTTCCATTTTTATTTGCTCCTGCCCGTTCTAAAAATTTAGGTAAAAGCGCAAATACAGATGGAGTGTATCCTCTTGTTGCAGGCGGTTCTCCTGTTGCTAAGCCTACTTCTCTTTGAGCTAGCGCAATACGAGTTACACTATCTAACATAAAAAGAACGTCTTTTCCTTTATCTCTAAAATATTCAGCTATGGCACAAGCAACAAAACTGGCTTTAATTTTAACAAGGGCAGGTTGTTCTGACGTTGCACATACTACAATTGAGCGCTTCATGCCTTCTTCACCCATGGTGTATTCAATAAATTCCCTAACTTCTCTTCCGCGTTCTCCGATTAGTGCTATAACATTGATATCAGCTGATGTGTTTTTAGCAATCATTGCTAGAGTTGTTGATTTTCCAACGCCTGATCCGGCAAAAATACCCACTCTTTGTCCTTTACCTATTGTGTTTAAGCCATCTATTGCGCGAAGCCCTAATGATAAAACTTCATCAATTGGTTTTCGCTCCATAGGGTTAATTATTTCAGCACTCGTAGGGTAATAATCATCAGCAATAACAGGACCTTTGTTATCAATAGGATTTCCCAAGCCATCCAATACTCTGCCTAAAAGTGAATCAGACACTTTTACTTTCATATGAGTACCTGTATTAATAACTTTAGCGCCCGCTTTTAAACCTTCAATTGAGCCTAGGGGCATTAATAAAATACAATCTTTTTTAAAACCTACTACTTCAGCATAAATTATATTATCGCTATCATCTTCAATAATATGACATAAATCACCGATAGAAGAATTAGGGCCGTCTGCAATGATTGTTAGACCGATAATTTCAATTATTTTACCCATTCTTGTTATAGAATTTGTATCAGATATTATATTGTTAATTTCATTCAGTTTCATCATCTTCAATATATTGATTTAGCTCAATTTGACCGTTGTTGGTGTTTTCATAGATATTTCTTATGATGTTATCTAATTGCAAGTTAATAGAAGCACAAAATCTTTCTTCAAGATTTTCTATAATAATAGTGTCATCATTATATTTTGGATTATAAATAACATCAAAATTATCGTATTTTTTAAAGTTTTCAAAATTAAACTCTGCTTCTTGATTTAGTGTTTTATTTTGAATTTCGAATAATAATTTTGCATATTTTTCACTCAGAATGATATTTATATTTTCTTTTTTTTCAAAAAGTAAAATTGTGTTTTTAATTATTTTTTCAAGAGTTTTTGAATCAATTTCTTTTAAAAGAATTTTTTTTGAAATATTTTCTATGATATTTAGGATATCTTTTGAGGCTGATTTAATTATTTTTTCTTTAATTTCAAATTGCCTGTTTATAAATTTATCAAAATCTTCCAATTTATCTATAAGTTCTTCTTGAATTTTTTCTTGGGCATCAAGATATCCTTCTTCATAACCTTGTTTTGTTTTTTCTATTCTTTCTTGTTCAATTTGTTCTTTGGATGAATTAATTAATTCTTCATTTTGTTTATTGATTTCTTCTAATTTTGCTTGCGCAGCTATTTCAGCATTATTAGTTATTTCATCAACCCTTGTTGTTGCTTCATCTATTTTTTTTTGAGCTTCAATTTTTGCATTCTTGATTATCTCTTGAGCTTTTTTTCCTGCTTCTTCAAGCACTTTAGAGGCTTCTTCTTTTGCTCTGTTTATAATAAGCTCTTTTTCAATAAGATAATCATTGTTGTCTTGCTCATCTTCTTCTTTTTTTTGAGATGGTTTAGAATTATTATTTTCAGGTTCTTCTATCAGTTCAACAACAAAATCATCATTATTAAAGTTTATTTTATTTGCTCTAAGCTTACTCAATTAATTCATCCTCTTGACCGCCGCGATAAATCGTAACTTCTCCGACTGCTTCAAGTGCTTTAATTACGCCGACAACTTTAGATTGAGCCTTTTGCACTTCTCTTGTTCTAACAGGTCCCATGTATTCAATTTCTTCTAACAATACACCTTGGGCACGTTCTGACATATTTTTAAGAATTTTTTGTTTAACTTCTTCTTTAGCACCCTTTAAGCTTGTTGCTAAATCTTTTGAATCAACTTCTCTTAGAACTCTTTGAATTGAAGCATCATCAAGCTGTATAATATCTTCAAACACAAACATTAAGCTTCTTACATCTTCTGCTAATTCCGGTGTTTCTATTTCCATCATTTCTATAACATTTTTTTCTGTTGCCCTGTCTGTACTGTTTAAAATGTTTGCAAGAGCCTTTGTTCCTCCTGCTTTTGAAAAATCCGAAGCAACAATATTTGAAAATCTTGATTCTACAATTTTTTCAACTTCTGATATAACTTCAGGGTTTGTTGTTTCCATTTGTGCTATTTTTAGCGCAACCTTGTGTTGTATTCCGGGGGCAAGATAGTTTAAAACTTTGGCTGATTGTTCAGGTTTTAAATATGCAAGAATTAAGGCTATTAATTGAGGGTTTTCATTTTGAAAAGAGGTTGCTAATTGAGCCGGATCTGCCTCATTAAAAAATTGAAATGGATTAGAGTTTAATATTGTGACCAGTCTGTTTAAAATATTATTTGCTTCAGATGCCCCGTAAGCTTTTTCTAAAAGTTCTCTTGCATAATTCATACCGCCAGCTGCAAGCATAGATGACGCTTGAAAAACTGTATGAAATTCATCAACTATTGCTTCAATTACTTCTTGCGGAAGTTTTGACATTCCTGCTATTTCTATTGTAATTTGTTCCAAAGTATTATCATCTTCGATACATTTCATAATTTCAGATGCAGCACTTGGCCCTAGGGTAATTAATAGGGCTGCAACTTTTTGTGTAGGTGTCATTTGTTCTGTTCGAATGTTGTTGGCCATTTTTATGCTTTATCTTTCTTATTCTTTAATGTATGAAGTTAATATTCTTGCTGCTTCTTCAGGATTTCCGAGTATTGAATTTATGATTTCACTTTTCTTTTTATCAATAGCTGATGTATATTGTATATCTTGTTGATAAAAATCATCAGTATTTGTTTTATTTTGTTGAAGCATTAAATATGGATCAAATGACGGTAGAGAATTATCATCTTGCATATCTATGTCTTCAATTTCTTCTTCTTCGGGTTTTGGAGTTTTAAATACATTACCGAAATTATGAAGTGCAATTAAACCTAATAAAAGTATTATAAACACAGGAGAAACATTTTTAAAGATAAATGTTAAAATTTCCATGGTCATTGCATGTTGAGCTGCTTTATTTTGTTCAAGTTCTTCTGTGTTATCTATGCCTGTAAATTTAAGGCTTGTTACATTTACAATATCTCCTCTTGTTTTATCCATACCTGTTGCAGCTATAACAAGATTTTCAATTTCATTTTTTTCTTCATCGGTTAAAATTTTATTAACTGCAACAGCAACGCTCATTCTGGTAACTGCCCCAGGTGCATATACAACCTGTTTTACTTCTTTTGTTACAGCATAAGTAGTGGCTGATTTTTCTTTTTCATAGCTCAATTTTCTAACATCACCGTCTGCATTAGCGTTTTCGTTGTCGTTATAATTCACTGTTTTAACAGGAGTTTGATTTAGAGGTAGTGCTGCAGGGTCTTGAACTTGAGCCTGTTGAGCTTGTTGCAGTTCATTTTGAGCAGGATTAACTCCTGTATTTTCAATTTGTTGATTATTTTCTTGAGTTGTTTCTTTTTCTTTGTTGTTAGATGGTAATTGCTGCGGGTTTGAATAAACCTCTTTTTCCCCTTGTTGAGCTACAATTATGCCTGAGTTAGAGTCTTTATTTGGAGTATAGCTTTCAATCGTTGCTCTTGTTTGATTAAAATCCATAACAGTAGAAACTTGAACAGAAACATTGTCTTTACCCATGATTGTTTCAAGAGTGTCTTTTATTTTTTTAGCTGCTTCTTTTTCAAAGTTTGTTCTATATGTTTGCATATCAGATGAATTTTTCGCAACATCTTCTGATAAAACATTACCGTTTTGGTCTGTTAAAAATACTCTGTCATTTGTTAATCTTGGAATTGAATATGCAACTAAATTTTTAATAGCTAAAATTTGACTTGCTTTTAATCTTACCCCCGGTTCTAATATTAAAACAACGCTTGCTGATGGTTCTTCATCTTCATCAGAAAAAATTGAGCGTTCAGGTTCTGCTAATTGGACTCTTGCTTTTGAAACGCCATTTATTTTTTCAATTGAGCGAGTTAGTTCTCCTTGAAAAATTCTTTGTTTGGTTAATTTGTTTTTAAAATCGGTTGAGCCTAATTGCAAGTCATCAAGAAGTTCAAAACCTCCTGTTGTATCTTTAATTAAGTCGTTTTCTGCAACAAAAAGCCTTAAATCTTCTTTATCTTGATTTTTAACTAAAATAGCAGTTTTATCTTCCGATAATTTATAAGCGTATCCGCTTTTTTTCAAACTTTCTGATATCGCTGCAACGTCTTGTTTTGATAAATCTGAATATAATACAGTCCAGTTTGGCTCTGTTGCTTTAACGATAAAAAATATTCCCACAACAAACATTGCAACTAATAATGCTGCAATTGAGAATTTTTGATTTATATCGAGCTTCAACCAGAGTTTTTTAATATCTTCTATTAATAATTTAATGTGTTCGTTCACTTAACTAATCCAATACTAATTCTAACTAATTTATCCAAGCAAGATTGCTCCCCAATAATATAATATCTTACTTGTCGGCAATTTCAACACTGTTAAGAAATATGAATGCTTGTGCTAAATACTCATATTTTTAAATTCATTATAGGCATTTATTAATTGGCTTCTTAATTGTATTGCCATTTGCATAGCAAGGTTTGATTTTTGAGCGGATATCATAACCTCATGAACGCTTATATCTCCGCCAGAAGCAAAAGTTTCAAAATCTTGTTCAGCTTTTTTTTCCATACCGTTTAATTCATTTATGCTGTTTGAAAAACCTGAACCTATATCTTTTGCAACTTGTGCTGTCGGAGATAAATTTTCAACTTTTTGAGAATTAATTGTATCTACTCCATTAAAATACTCAACTCCCAGTTCAATAGGTGCCATTTGTTCATTATTCTGTTGGGTCATTGAATTAAAAATTTCGCTAAAATTATTATTATTATTGTTCTCAAGAGATTTATTAGCGTCATTAATTGAATTTGAAAATGCTTTATTAAATTCATTTATTGAATTATCAAAGTTATTTAATTGAAAATTTGTATTAATATTGAAATTACTGTTCATAGTTTACCTTTAAATATTGATTGCGCTTTGTATCATTGTTTTTGTGGTTTGTGCTATGGTAACATTTGCTTCATAAGCTCTTGAAGCGTTAACCATGTTTACCATTTCTTCAACAACATTGATGTTGGGTAATTCCACAAAACCTTTTTCATCTGCATCAGGATGATTTGGGTCATAAACAATTTTTGTCGGATTAACAGAATCAGTTATAGATTCAACCATTACACCTTTGGCTATCGCGTTATCATTAATTGTAACTCCGCCTTTTAAAAATGGTTCATTCGGCGGGTCAAATTCAACCCTTGCATTTCCGTTTGGAAAATTGAAACCTTTTTGCATGGTCATTTCTTTAAAATTAACTTGTTTTTTTCTGTATACTTCTTTTTCACCAAATTCATTTCTTGTTGTATTCATGTTGGCTATATTTGATGAAACGGTATCCATTTTAATTCTTTGCGCACTCATTCCTGAGGCTGCTATATCAAAAACGCTAAAACTCATATTATTCTATCCTTATTATTGATTTTGTCCTTTGATGATATTGCCTAAAAGTGAATATGATTTTGATAATAGTGATGCAACAACTTGATATTGCATACCATTTTTGGCTTCATCCATCATTTCTTCTTCTAAAACAACATTATTTCCATCTTCGCCTGTTGGTTCTCTTAGGTCTTGTTGAACGTCAATATAATAATTATCCTTAATGTCCGAATTTAAAAGAGCGATTTGTTCAGGGCTTTGTCCTTTTAAAATAAAGTTCGGGTTTTTGTCATAATTCATTGAGTTTTGAACTTTTAAATTTTCTTTTTCATCTTCTCTTTTAATTATCTCTCTTAAACTTCCCTCAAAAGAAACCTCTTTTCTTTGATAATTGGGAGTAAGGGCATTAACTGTGTTGGCTGAAATTGCTTTTGAGCGTTCATATAAGCCATCAAGAGCCATTGCAGCAATTTCTTTTGTTCTATTGTTAATTAAATCCATAATTCTATCCTCAGAGTGATTTAGATTATCTTGTTTGAGCTAAAGGCAATGTGAGCGTGAAGATTGTTTCTTTTTTATCGCTTTTTGTTAATTCAAAAGTGCCAAATTGTGAACCAATGAATTTTTTACAAACAGATAATCCAACTCCCCACCCGTCTTTTTTAGTTGTGTAACCTTGTTCAAAAATCTTTTCTTGATTTTCTTTTGCAATCATTTCTCCATGATTTATAATTGATATTTTAATATGTTCTTCTACTTGTTTTAATTTGATTATTATTTCATCATTTTTGGTTGAATCATTTGCATTTTTGATGATGTTATTGATTACTATTAAGAATTTTTCTTCATCAACAAAAGCATTTGCTTCAAAACCAGCCATTTCATCAACTAAAACAATTTTATTATTTTTCTCTTTTAAAATGCTTCCATACATTTTAATTGAGTCTTGCAGAATTAATTTAATATTTTTTTCTTGAAGATTAATAACATCAATGTTTTTAAATTGTTCAATTTGTGATTTTATTAACTCAATTGATTTTCTAATTGGTTTAATTGTTTCAAAATCTTGTGTTTTCTTTTCAAAAATTCTTGTATAAATATCAAGAATGCTTAATTGATTTTTGATTTCATGCGCAATTTGTCTTGCATTTTGATAAATTTCATTTCTTAATGATGTATTTGTTTCGTTTACTGTTCTGTAGTTTTCTTGAATTTTTGTATTATATTCATTTTCTTTTATTGTTTCTTCAAAATATTTAATTATATTTTTTACTGCCTCATTCATCATGTTGTTATCACGACGCTCAGGCCTGTGAGTATAAAATTCTTCGTCGTAATCAATTAAAAATATTGATTTTAGTGTTTCATAAACATCATTAACTAATTTTGAATTAATTTTAAAATAAATTTCATATTTATTTTCTTCAATTTCTCTAAATAAAAAAGCGCAGTTGTATCTTTGAGTAGTTAATACAATGAAGCCTGTTTCTTCAATATCAAATTTTGAAAATTCAAAGTCTGAAAATTCTCTTAAAATAATGTCTTTTGAATATTCAAGTCTTTTAATTAAGCTGTCTGTTCCTTTGACATTTTTTAAGCGAGCAAAGACGATAGCCTTGGAGTTATCCTTGGCTATCGGCTCTAAAATACTTCTTGTGAGGGATTCGATTATGGTTGATGAATATAGTTCATTTCCGCTCAAATCCTTTTTTTCAAAATATGAATTGAAATTTCTTTTTGTTTTATTCATTGATTTTTAACTTACCATTTTAATATTACGTTTAAGCAATATTTCTATACTGCAATTTTCTTGGTTTTTGGTTTGAAACCTTTGTTGATTGCATAAAGTACAGCTTGAGTTTTTTCTCTTACTTGTAATTTTTGGAAAATATTATTAACGTGTGTTTTAACTGTTGTTTCAGAGATAAACAGTTCTCTTGCAACATCTTTATAAGTTGCACCTTCTAACAATAATGAAAGAACTTCTTCTTCTCTGTTTGTTAAATAATGAAGAAGGTTTTCTTCGTTTTCATCTTCTTGTTTAGCACTGCCGTTTCTTTCGAAATCTTGGAAATATTCAAAGAATTTAGAGCATAAGATATTTGGAAGATAAATTTTGCCCATTGAAACTTCATCAAGCGCTTTAATTAATTGAGCTGAAACCATTGTTTTTAATACATATCCGCATGCTCCAACCTTCATAGCTCGATAAATTAAATCCGCATCATCATAAGCGGTTAAAACAATAATTCTTGTTTTTACGCTTAATTTTTGAATTTCTGCGATTGCGTTAATACCATCCATTTCGGGCATATTGATATCCATTAACACGATATCTGGTTGGTATTTTTTAATTAATGAAATTGCAACATTAGCGTTTCCTGCGTTTGCAATAACTTCATAATCATTTTCTAAATTTACCAATTCGCGAACACCAGAGGCGTGTTCGTATTTGTCATCAACAACGATGACTTTTTGTTTTCTTTTAAAATCCACTGTTCTTCTCATTAACCCCTCCAAAAAGTATATTTTTTTGTAAATTTTAATTCGATTAAAGTAACTTACACTATGAATATACTTTTTTTGGGCGGTTTATTCATCAATATTAAGGTTGAAATTTACCCTATTTATATTGCTTCTTTTTATCTAAATCTTTAGGTTTAGTTTTTAATGTATTGATAATTTTAAAAAAATTAATTTGCAAAAATTCTTATAGGGTGTTTTATTGTATGTGTTGATTGAAAATCATCCATTTGACTTAATCATTAAGGCAAAGATTGAGTTAATATAGAGGTGTTCAACAAAAAGGTGAAGTAAAATGGAATTTCATATAGGAAAACATTGGATAGTTAATTTGTTTGGTATGGATGTGCACATGGATACATTAATAACCTTATGGATTACTATGGCTATTGTAATATTTTTTGCACTTTTGGCGGTTGGAAATTTAAAGCTTGTTCCTTCAAAATTGCAAGCTGTATTTGAAAATATAGTTACAATATTTCAGTCTTTAACAAAAGATATGGGTCCGGAAGGAAAAAAACATACACCAATTTTAATTGCATTATTTTTATTTATTATCACAGGTAATTTAATAGGGCAATTACCTTGGAAAATATTAAACTTCTTTCCTTTTATTAAAGCAACCGGAGGGGAATTTGCTTCTCCAACTAATGACATAAATGTAACAGCGGCATTAGCTATTATTGTTTTAATTTATTATATTGCCTCAGGTGTTCGCTCGAAAGGTATCGGATATTTTAAACATTATTTTCAACCTGTATGGTTTATGACACCTTTTAATATGCTAGAGGATATTGTAAGACCCTTAACATTGGCCCTGCGGCTTTTTGCCAACATATTGGCAGGTGAAATTCTTATTATGGTTTTAGCCGGACTTATTGCATCTTTAATAAGTCCCGAATCTATAAGTGTATTTTGTCAAAATACACTGGGCGGCATTTTGCCCTCAAGTTGGGTGTATAATATAACCTTGTTTTTAGGTTCATTATTACCTTTACCTATTATGTTTTTTGAAATATTTGTTGCGTTTATCCAAGCGTTGGTATTTACGCTTTTGACAAGTGCATATATAAGTGGTGCGGTAGCAAAACATTAATTTATAAAGGAGAAAAATATGGATTTATCAGTTTTAAAATTTATCGCTATGGGTTTAGCAATCGGATTTGGTGTTGTAGGCCCTGGTATTGGTCTTGGATTAGCTACTAAAGCAATTATTGAAAGTATTGCAAGACAACCTGAGGTTGAAGGTCAAATTTCAAAATATTTCTATATTGGCGCTGGTTTAATCGAAGCTTGTGCTATTTATGCTTTGTTGGTTGTAATTTTAATAGGTTTTGTACTTAAATAATTAATAGTGCAATAAAAAGCGGAGATTTTTCTTATGTTAATGCAAATTGACGGAACGTTTATATTTGTTGTTATAAGTTTCATTATATTTTTGTTAATTATAAAAGCTGTTCTTTTAAATCCGATTAGTAAAGTAATCGATGAAAGAAACAGTTTCTATGCAAAAAATTCTAAAATGGAAACTGAATCAAAAGAAAAATCCCGCGCATTATTGCAAGATAAGGAAAAAGCACTAAAAAATTCAAGAAAAGAAGCTTCTGAAATTATTAAAAAAGTTACTCAAGAAGCAAAAGAACAAAGTTCTGTTAAAATTAAACAAGCAAAAGAACAAACAGCACTTCTTGCTGATGAAAATAAAGCTAAATTGGATGAATTATCTAAACAAGCTAAAATTGAAGCAAAGAATGAATTAAATTCAATAGTTCAATCTATGGTTTCAAGGGTTTTATGTGAAGAAGTCAGCGTGAATTTATCTGATGAAAAAATAAATCAATATTTAAACATTTAGAAAGCTATTAATATGACTCTATTTGAACAAATTCTAAATACAAATTTAATAAATTTTTTGATAGTTGTATCAACTTTAGTATTGATATTTAAAAAGGCACATCTTGGCGATTTAATTCAAAAAATGGCAGATGATATCAAAGAATCTGTTGAAAAGAGTTCAAAAAATGCTCAAAGTGCAATTTCAGAGTATAAACAAACAAAAAAATCAATAAAAGATACTCCAAAACTTCAAGAAGAAATTATTTCAAACGCAAAATTAAATGCACAAAATTTAAAAGAAAAATTTGAACAAAAAACACTTTTTCAAGAGCAAGAAATTAAATCAGGACTTGAAAAAATATATAAAAGCCAACAAGAGAAATATAAAAAAATGACTCTTAGTGATATTTATTGTGCTTGTGTTGAATTGGCAAAAGATGAAACTTTGGCTAGGTTAAATGATGATGTTCAAAAAAAATTAATCAATTCTTCTATTGATGAATTAGATAAAATTGAAGGAAGTTTATTGTGAAAAAAAGTTTAGATATAAAAAACTTAAAAGTTGCAAAAAGGTATGCTAAAGCGTTGATTGAAGCATCGGTTGATAAAATTGATGATGTTTCAAATGATTTAGAATTAATCAATGATTCTATATTTAAAAATGACAGCTTTAGGATGTTTTTTTCACATCCTGTTGTATCTTTGAATGATAAAAAAGAAACAATAAAAGAAACTTTTCAAAATAAAATAACTGATGTTGCCTTGAATTTTGTTATAACTTTGTTGAATGAGGGCAGATTTAATATTTTTTCAACTATTTTTGATGTTTTCCAAAAAGAAAAAAATAATTTAAAAAATATTAAAATCTTAGATGTTATTTATGCTTATGAACCCAACGAAGACCAAAAGACAAGATTAAAAGAAAAATTAGCAAATAAATTTCAAAAAGATATTATTTTGAATTATCAAAAAGATGAAACAATATTGGGCGGTTTGGTTATTAAATTTGAAGACAATATTATTGATTTGAGTTTAAAAACCAAATTCGATAAACTTAAAAAGATTAATTTATAGTATGAAAGGCAAAATATATGGCAGGAACAATAAACAGCTCTGAAATAACTGCAATTATCAAGTCTAAAATAGAAAATTATTCTGAAAAATTACAAGTTGATAATGTAGGAAGTGTTATAGAAATTTCAGACGGTATATCAAGAATATACGGCTTAAATAATATCATGGCATCAGAACTTGTTGAATTTGATGATGGCAAGGGAACTCTTGGTATTACTTTGAACCTTGAAGAAGATAATGTCGGAGTTGTAATTCTTGGTGATTATACAAAAATTAAAGAAGGCATGAGTGTTAAATCAACGGGAAAAATTGCTTCTGTTCCCGTTGGAGATGCGCTTATAGGAAGAATAATTGATCCAACAGGTATTCCGATAGATGGAAAAGGCGAAATTCATACGGATAAAACTCGTCCGATTGAACGTATTGCCCCAGGGATTATTGAAAGAAAATCGGTTCATCAACCCTTACAAACTGGTCTAACAGCAATTGACGCTCTAACACCAATAGGCAGGGGGCAGCGTGAGCTTATTATCGGCGACAGACAAACAGGTAAAACTGCAATTGCAATAGATACAATTATTAACCAAAAAGGTAAAGATGTAATTTGTATTTATGTTGCAATTGGACAAAAAACTTCAACTGTTGCTCATTTAGCTAAAACCCTAGAAGAAAAAGGCGCAATGGATTATTCAATAATTGTTTCAGCTACTGCTGATAATTCAGCACCTTTACAATATATTGCACCTTTTGCAGGTTGTGCCGTTGCTGAAGAATTTTTAGAACAAGGTAAACACGTTTTAATTATATATGATGATTTAACTAAACATGCTCAGGCATATCGTGCGATGAGCTTATTGTTAAAAAGACCACCGGGACGTGAAGCATACCCTGGGGATGTATTCTATTTACATTCAAGATTGTTAGAGCGTGCTTGTAAATTATCTGATGAAAGAGGGGGCGGTTCAATTACTGCACTTCCAATCATTGAAACACAAGCAGGAGATGTTTCAGCGTATATTCCAACAAATGTAATTTCAATTACAGATGGTCAAATATTCCTTGAATCAAATTTATTTAACGCAGGTCAAAGACCGGCAATTAATGCTGGTATTTCAGTATCTCGTGTTGGCGGTGCTGCTCAAACAAAAGGTATTAAACAAGTTGCAGGTCAATTGCGCCTAGATTTAGCTCAATATAGAGAACTTGCAGCATTTGCTCAATTTGCTTCAGATTTAGACGCAGCTACAAAAGCGCAATTATTAAAAGGCGAAAAATTGACTCAAATCTTAATTCAGCCTCAATATAATCCTTTATCTGTTGCTCAACAGGTTGCAATTTTATTCTGTGGAAATGAGGGCTTTATTAATGATGTTGAAAATAAAGACATTCAAGAGTTTAAAAAACAATTCTTTGAATATTTCTCATCAAATTGCTCTGAATTAGAAGCAAAATTGAATGACGGAGCTAAACTTGAAGAATCTGATAAAGAAGAATTAGTTAAACATATTAAAAATTTCAAAGAAAATATTTTTAAAGCAGAATAAAATATGTTTATAAATTCGGAAAGAAAAAAATGGCAAATTTAAGAAGTATAAAAGATAGAATAAACAGCATTAAAAATACTCAAAAAATTACAAGAGCAATGAAGATGGTTGCGGCAGCCAAGGTTAAAAGAGCTGAAAACGCCGTTAAGGCATCTCGACCTTTTACTCTTGAATTGTATGAGATGTTTTGTTGGGCATACAAAGAAACCCTCAAAAATAAATGTGATAAAATAAAGACTCAAAATAACATTGATAATTTTCCTGCATTGTTGGAAAAAAGAGATATTAAAAGCGTTGGTCTTGTTATTATTTCATCAAACAAGGGTTTAGCAGGAGCATATTGTGCTAATGTTGTTCGCTATAGCTTAAATTTAATTAAAAAATTAAAAGATGAAGGTAAAAATGTTTGTGTTTATCTTGTGGGTCAAAAGGCAGTACCTGCAATAAAAAACGCTCAAGCGCAATATGGTTTTGAAATTAAAAAAACATACGTTAATATCTTGGATGATATTAATTCAAGTTCTGCTTATGTTATAGCTTCTTTATTGGCTGATGATTACATTAAGGGTGATATTGATTCAATTGAACTTGTAACTACAAGATATAAAAATATGATGACTTATATTGCCGAGTCATGGCAGTTGTTGCCTGCTGTAACTGATGATGAAAGAGTTAGGGAGTTTAGAAATAAAGAACTTGATGATGAATTAAAAATCAGCCATGATAGCCATAAAATTGAACCTTTAAGTGAATTTATGCCTAATTTGCAATCAGTTTTATCAACTATTGTTCCAATGTTTATAACAAATGTTGTTTATCAGGCACTTTTAGAAGCGCAAGCCAGTGAATTGGCTTCAAGAATGACTGCAATGAGCGCTGCAACAAATAACGCTAGTGACATGATAAATAGTTTAACAATTGAATTTAATAAAGAGCGCCAAGCTAAGATTACTCAAGAAATTACAGAAGTTATTTCAGGTGCGGGCGCGCTAAATTAAATTCATAGATTGATATATACTAAGTTTGTTTTAAAAATTACCCTTTTATAAGGGTAATTTTTTTGAAAATGCATGTAACCGTACCTGAGCAAAGCGAGCTTTAGTTCGCAGGGCGAACTTGAAAGCGCAAGCGGGTGTTCCCAAGTGGCTTGCGTTGAGCAAGCCACTGGAACATTTTTAAAGCGACGTTTCAAATTCTTGCCGAAGGCGAATTTGACAGGAGCGATAGCGAGCAAAGCGAAGGCATTGGTGTGTGGAGCTCGTGACGGCAGTCCGTTGAGGACTGGCGGACAGAGCGGATACCGTACCTGACGTAGTTTGAGCCTAGTGAGACTTCACTTGGCGAAAACAAGGAGGGCATTGGTGTGTGAAGCTCGTGACGGCAGTCCGTTGAGGACTGGCGGACAGAGCGGATACCGTACCTTTTGAAGTTTTTTTCTTACTCCGA
>CALUWJ010000006.1 GCA_944324455.1 Candidatus Gastranaerophilales bacterium
ATGTATGAGGCACACCGCCAGCGTTCGTCCTGAGCCAGGATCAAACTCTCCGTTGTCAGAAATATATGTCTGACACTCTATGAAAGAGTGATTTGACTCGTAATTTAAGTTCGTCCGATTGTTGTTTCTTAAAAAAATCAACAGGTATTTGTCGTTTGTATTTAGGTATCAATTAAATTGGTTAAGAACTATTTTGTTTATTTGAATAAACTTGTTTGACTCTTTGTTTTAAGAGATAAAACTCTAAGTCTATCTTAACATAGTAATTGATAGATATGATATTCTGTTTTCAATGTGCAAGTTTTAAATTAAACTTGTTTATGCAGGCAAAAAAAATTATTTATTTAATTCCTGTTCTTGACTGCGCCTTATTCTCTGCGCATTTACTAAGTTATCACTTCAATTTTTTTTGTCAACAAGTTTTTTTAATTTATTTTATTCACTTGTTAAATAACTTAGTTAAGCTCAACAGCTCGTGAGTATTATAATAAAACATAAAAAAAAATTTGCAAGCATTTTTTTTAATTAATTTTATTTTTCTCGAAAAACGCTTAATCTATGTTATATTCTTCCCATTCTTTTGTTATTAAATCAGATTCTTTAATTTTTTTTGCTTCTTTTATCCAACAATCATTAGATTTTATTCTTATTTCAAAGCATGATGAACATGACATACAATATGCACTGACCGTTGTTGGAAATCTGCGGCGAGATGGATGTTCTTCAAAAGCATCATAAGCAATTTCTTCTTCATGCTTTTGATAAATTGAATCAAGATTTATTCTCATTTTTATTGGAATTAATTCAACCTTTTTACATTTTGGACATTTTTTAACCGTGAAATATTTAGCTAAAACCATGCCTTCTTTTTCATCATAATCCCTTGAACCATAAGCAAAACTAACAACAGTAAGAAAAATATCATTCGCTTCTGAAGCATAATTATAATAAGGATTAATTTGAGCTACACCCATGATTTCAAGAGAATCTATAGGAATTTCTCTTAAGGTATGCACTTGTATTTTATTTTTTGGTGTCAAAAAATTTAACATAAACCAATAATACTACATTTTTAAAATTTAATCTATACAATTGGATACGACCCGAGAAATTTATAATAATTACATTCTTTTTTAATTTCTCCTATTGCTTCAATAATTTCATCAAAACCCTTATCAATATCTGCAAAAAAATTATATTCACCAAAAACTCTTTTTGATGGACGCGATTCAAGATAAATCAAATTCAAATTATATTTATAAAATATTTTTAATACTTTTAATAAAGCTCCTGATTCATTTTTTGTATTAAATGCAATAGAAGTTCTTGTTAAAGGATTGTTTAAAATCAATTTCTTTTTTGATATCAAAACAAATCTTGTTTTATTATCTTTAATATCCCCTATATTTCTATCTATTAAATTTAGTTTTAATTCTATCCCTTTATCAAATGAGCAAATTGCAGCATAAGTTTTATCTTTGTCTCCCAATATATCAGCTGCATGTGCAGTTGATGTTGCTTCAATTAAATCTATTTTTTCATCAAAATTCTCTAAAATATATTTTTGAGATTGCGCTAAAGCCTGAGGATGAGAAATTATGTGTTTAATATCTTCTTTTTTACCTTTAGAAAATAAACAATGCTCAATTTTAATATCTGTTTGAGCCTGAATTTTAACATCGGATAAATATAAACTATCTAAACTTTGGCGAACAATCCCTTCTATTGAATTTTCAATAGGCAAAACGCCAATATTTTTTTCGTCGTTATTCAACATTTCGACGATTTTTGCAATTGTTGAAATCGGCTCTAAAATATATTTTTCGTCCTCCATTAAAGCAAATTTTTTTGCTGCAATTTCTGAATATGTACCTTTTGGACCTAAAAAATATAATTTTTCCAAAATTATTTCATCCTTTGAATATCTCGTTTTATATCTTTTTTCTTAATTGCGTCTCTTTTATCATACAATTTTTTACCTTTTGCAAGAGCTATTTCAAGCTTTGCCCAACGACCGGAAAAAAACATTTGTATCGGAACTATTGTATATTGTTCCTGTTTAACTTTATTTAAAATTTTTAAAATTTCTTTTTTATTTAATAAAAGTTTTCTGTCTCTTTTGGGGTCATGATTATAAATATTACCAAATTCATAAGGAGATATATGGCAATTAATCAAATATGCTTCAAGATTATCAGTTATTTTAATATAACTGTCTTTTAAATTAATTTGTCCTTTTCTGATAGATTTAATCTCGGTCCCCAAAAGACAAATTCCTGCTTCATATTTATCAAAAAGATTGTAATCAAAATAAGCTTTTTTATTTGAAGCTATTAATTTATTTGCTGTTTTTTTATCATTTTTCATATAATCAGTATATATTAAAAATTTATATTATGTTACAATTTTTAGTATGAAGAAAAAATTTAATATTGATTTAACGACCCAAAATAAGCTTATAATTACAGCCCTCATTATCTCAACAAGCTTAATTGTGGCAATCGCTCTTTGGGCAGTCAATAAAATAAAGATAGAATTAGATGAAAGTTATAGAAGTTTTGGTCAATTATTAACCAAAACACTTGCTGTACAAAATTATGAAATAACTCAAGCTTCCGCAAACTCAACTGCACAAAATTTCATAAAAACACACGTTAATTCTATTCTTTCATCCACTGATGATATTTCCTATATAACATTTAAAAACAAGGTTGGAGATGTAATATATTCAACCATTGAAAACTACAATAAAAGAGCTCAAAAAGCAGATACAAATATTTCTTCTCCAATGTTAGATCAAAACGGCAAGCTGGTTGGAACGGTTGAAGTAGGGTTATCTGCTGACTTAGCCAAAAATGTTACCCATACAACAAAAAACTCACTTTTAACAGTTTTTAGTGCAATATGGCTCGTTTTTACTCTTGTTATTCTGGCTAATGCTTTTTTAATAAGGCGCGAATTAACCCTATTGCACCATGGTGTTAAAGAAATTGAACAAGGAAAATTTGGTACAGTTTTAGACTATAATCAAGCCTCAGGCGAAATCAAAGAACTTTTTGACGCATTTAACGATATGTCAAAAAAACTGCATAACTATGAAGAACAAAATATCGATCAATTAACAGTTGAGCGCAATAAGCTTGAATCAGTATTAATGAGCATTGCAAACGGAGTTGTAGTTTGTGATAACTACGATAAAATTTCTATGATAAACTCTGCGGCACAAAAAATCTTAAACAGCTCAGAAGCCAATATTCTTAACACATCAATCCAAGAATATTGCGATTCAACAGGAGAATTGTGTTTTAGAGATAAGATTGCAGTTTTTAAAAACACTCCTCTTGATGTAATTGAAAAAAAACCGCTTGAATTTAATGTTAATGTTGAAAATAGAGTTATAAAATCTATCATTTCTCCAATGTATTCAAAAATGCATGATTATCTTGGTTATATCATCGTTTTAATCGATATAACCAAAGAAGCAGAAGTAGATAGATTAAAAAATGATTTTATTTCAAATGTTTCTCATGAATTAAGAACACCTGTTACAATTTTAAGCTCATATGCCGATACGCTTTATAATTATGGCGAACAATTCAATTTTGAAGAACAAAAAGAATTTATAGGAACAATAAATCAAGAAGTTATAAGACTAAATAAAATGGTTAACGATATTCTTGATTTTTCAAGACTGGAATCAGGTTCAGAATTAGATAAAGAAAAACAAGACATAACAGAAACAATCAATAAAATTGCTCAAAGCCATAAAGTGTTAGCTGACGAAAAAAATATTTCAATAACATTTATAAAAGAAGAAAATCTGCCTATGCTTTCATATAACACACAAAGCATAGAGCGTGTTATGAGCAATTTAATTACAAATGCAATCAAATATTCACCTAACAATTCAAGAATTAAAATCAGAGCTGAAATTGCCAAAAATCCAAAATATCTTGAAGTTAGCGTTGAAGATAACGGCATTGGAATCTCAGCCGAACATCAAAAAATGATTTTTGAAAGATTTTACAGAATTGAAAATCAAGTTCATACAATTAAAGGTACAGGTCTAGGTTTACATCTTGTAAAAGTGGCTATTGAAAAACACCACCAAGGTAAAGTTTTTGTAAAATCAAAGCTAAATGAAGGCTCTACCTTTGGTTTTTGGCTTCCTATAGATGAAGCTGATATAAAAGAGATTTCTCTAAAAGAATTAAAAGATAAAAGCCTAAACGAAATAATAGCACAAAACCAAGATAAACAAGATAATTACACAGAATATAAAATAGAAAAAATTGATGATTATTCAAAAAAAGCTGAATTTGACGCAAAGTTCATCAATATTGATAAAACCATTCAACAAGAAGAAACAAAAGAAGAAAATATAATACAAGAAGAATTTAAAGAAGAAAATCCCAACAAAAATAACCCGATTAAACAAGAAAACCCTAAACAAGAAAATTCAGATGATGAATGGGAAATATCCTTTGAAGTAAGAGATAATTAATCTTCTATTTTAATATTTATCATTGAATCTTGCGGATAAACTTCATTTATAAGTTCATTTGAAGCATCAATTACACAAAATGAAAATTCTTTTGTTTCAAAGGCTAAATCTTCAAGAGCTATTTTCAATTCAATTACATCTTTGTAGGCAATTTTTGATTTCTTAGCTGTATTTTGATACCATAACCCATAAGAAATTGCTTTGTTTAAAAATATTCTTGAAATATTTTTCTCATCAAAAACAAATCGAAGCTCATTTGAAAAATGTTTTTTGATAATAGGGTAAAAATTTTCATCTTTATTTACAAAGCGAATAGGTGAATAATATCTGCTTTTTTCATTAGAAAAATAAATTACGATTTGATTTTCAATAAGTTGATGTTTGATTTTTGGAGAATTTTTATTTAATTCAAATCTAAAATACAAATATTCTTTATCAAAACCAAAAAGAATATTTTTAATAAGCCTTGTAATATTAGACGTTGGTCCATCAGGAACAAATATACATCCTGCATTTACCCATTCATTATTTTCATCATCAATATCACAAGATAGTGAAGGAGAAATTTGACCAATTGGATTTCTTAAAGCTCTTATCGATGCATCAGATAAAGGCATAGTCAAATATTGAGGAATTTCAAAACCAAGAATTTCATAAACATTCATCAAATGACTTCGAAATAAATAATCGAAAACACCATCATTTCTTGATTCATTTGGTTTACCGTACCACCAATACCAATCACTACCTTGCGCAATCAAAAGTTCTTGTTTTGCATTTTTTATTTTTATTGAACAAATTTTTTTATCCTCAGGGGTTTTTATTGAATTTATCAACTGTTTTGAATATTTATCAAAATCAGCACACACGCTTGATAAATATAGCCAAGCTACATTTTTTGTAGGTTCTCCTATCCAAAGATCAAAATTTCTGTTTATCCAAGAGCCTGATTTTAAATTTTCTATTATTTCAGGAGAATTATTATTTACAAAATCACCTACAAGAACAGTTCTAAGAGATTCATCTTCATCAATTAATTTATAAAAAGCTTCCAAAAATGTTGTTCCGTCATTTTGATATGTTTCCCAACAATTTTCCCCATCCATTGCAATAGTTAAAATATGGTTTTCTTTTGGAGAATTTTGCAATTTTGATTGAATTATTTTGATTTTTTCATAAATATCGTTAGCTGCGCTAATTGAATCATAACTACCATAACCAAAATTTATAAGATTAGCAAAAAAAGAATCAGCAAATATTAAATTTAGTGAATGCTTGCTCTTTGTTTTATAATTTATATTTAAATTAAAAGGATTTTCAAGATTTCCCTCAAAATCTCTTATAAATTCATTTTTAATTGTTTTAGATAAAATACCCTCATCTAAAACAGTCCATTTTAAACCCATTTTAGATAATAAATCAATGCTTTTTTGGCAGACACATTGCTCTGATAGCCACATTCCATTTGGTTTTTTATCAAAAATTTCAATATATTTTTTTATACCCAATTCGATTTGAGTTTTTGCATCTTGGACTCTTGAAAAATTTTGAGGCAAATTTTCAAAATCTTTTATTTCTTTATTTTTAAAATCTAATAATAACGGTAAAATCGGATGATAATATGGGCTTATTGAAACTTCAATTTTATTTAAATCTTGATATTTTTTATATTCAACAAGAATTCTTTTTATAATATCTAATTGAATTTCATAAATTTCTTTTCTTTCATCAAGAGTATAATTTTTTTCTTTTTGAAAAAGATAGGCTAAATTAGAATAATCATGACAAAAACTCTTATCTATCCAACAAAGAGTGAAATTCGCCATAATATCGCAATATTCTTGCAAATTAAACATATCAAGATCTAAATCTTGCGCTTGCGCCCTCCTATTATATAAATCCGTAAAATAAGGACGAGGCAAAACCATGTTTTTATAATTCAAATCAAAATAATTATTTAAAATAAAAATTTTATCTTTTGGAGTTAATTCATTTTCATTTTTAATTAAAAGCTTAAGATGTAAATCCTTAGCCCCTTGGGCATATTTTTGTAATGAAGCCAGTAATACAGGAGAAAAATTAAAATTAAGCTTAATATTTTTGAATTTATCAATTCTTTTTAACATATCAAGATAATCTTTTGAAGCATGGAGTCTAACCCAAGGCAATAAAAAATCGCTATCGTATTTTGATTGATAGCTAGGCTGATGAAAGTGCCATATAAAAGCTATGTTTAATTTTTTCATACCCATCTTTATATCAACAACTATATTTTCAATATATCATAAATTTTTACACCTGTACAAAATCTTTTATACAATCTTACCTTTTGAAATTTTTATAATGTCAACGTCTTTTAAAAATTCATCATCAAAAGCCAAAATATCAACACTTGTTATTATCATTTGTATATCATCATCTATTGCACTTAAAAGATAATTTTGTCTTATATTATCCAATTCAGCCAAAACATCATCCAACAATAAAAGCGGTGTTTCATTTATTTTTTCTTTAATTATTTGCAATTCAGCCAATTTCAATGCTAAAACAATTGTTCTTTGCTGACCTTGAGAAGCATATTTTTTTGAATCAATGTCATTAATATAAAAATCAATATCATCCCTATGAGCGCCAATTAAGCACTGGGCTTTTCTTATTTCTTCCTCTTTTATTTCGTTTAATTTTTCATAAATTAAATTGTTTAAATCCAAAACAGAACAAAATTCATCCGTGATTGTGTTATATTTTATTTTTAAATCCTCATTTTCTGCCATCGAAGAATGTTTTATTTTGGCTATTTTTTCAAGCTCTAAAAGATATTTTTTTCTTAAAAAAATTACATTTGCACTTGCAATAGCAAATTGCTGATTAAAAACATCAAGCATATCAGGATTAATCATTCCTTGCATTAAATAATTTGCTTTTTGAAGTCGAATTTTATTAAATTTAGATAATTTATCACCATATAAAGGATAAACTTGAAAAATAGCCATATCAAGCCATTTTCTTCTATTTTGAGGTTCTCCTCTTAATAAAAGCAAATCAGATGATGAAAAATTAACCCCTGATAAAATTCTTGAAAAATCTTTTGATTTTGTTTTTTTTATTCCATTTACTTTTAATATTTTGTTTTTAGGAGGATTAATTATAACTTCAAGCTCTAAATCGACACCTTGTTTTAAAACATCTGCTTTAATAAATAAATTTTCACAATTAAAACGAATGAGTTCAGAGTCTTTTTTTATTCTTGAGGAATCTAGCGTGCAAAGATAAAAAATTGCTTCTAAGATGTTTGTTTTACCTTGGGCATTTTTTCCGATTATAAGAGTTTTATTTTTTGAAAAATTATACTCAAAATCTTCATAATTTCTATAATTTTTCAAAATTAATTTATTCAATTTCATATTGTTATTGTATAATAGAAATCGCAAAGGAGCAAAATTATGTATGATTTTATAACTATCGGTTCAGCAACTCAAGATGTTTTTGTACAATCCGATGTTGCAAGTATTGTTACAGTTAGCCAAATGGCCAAAAAAAGCGAATTTATGTCTTTTCCGTATGGAGCTAAAACAGAAATTGCAGATTTTTCAAAAAATCTTGGCGGAGGTGCAGTTAATACAGCAACCAACTTTGCCAATTTAGGATGTAAAACTTCAACAATAATTAAACTCGGCAACGATGAATTAAATAATATTATCAAGTTGAAACTGGCTAAATCCGGAATTGATATTATGAATATAATTGATTCAAACAAATATTTAACAGGTTTTTCTATCATTCTTGTAAGTTTTCAAGGAGATAGAACAGTTTTAGCTCATAGAGGAGCTAATGCTCATGTTCATGAAAAAGAAGTTAATTTTAATGCTCTTAAAAACTCTCGCTGGGTATATGTTTCACCCCTTTCAGGCGACAGCAACAAAATTTTAGATAAGATATCAAAATTCTGCGAAGAAAATAAAATCAATCTTGCAATAAATGCAGGAACAACTGCTCTTAAAAAAGGTGCAAAATATTTTTCAAAAATTCTTAAAACCGCACAAATTGTTGTTATGAATAAAGAAGAAGCAACATTGGTTACTAAAATTCAAATAAGACAAGATACTAAAGAAGTGAAATTCTCAAAAGAAGAAATTCACCCTGATATAGTAGCTATGTTAAAGGCTTTGAGAGGAAATACCGAAGCTATTGTTGTTATAACAGACGGCAAGAACGGTGTTTATTGCTATGACGGCAAAAAAATCTATCTTTGCCCAACTTATCCTGCCACAGTTGTTTCAACTTTGGGCGCAGGAGATGCATTTTCATCCACTTTCTGTGCTTCGATGGATAAATATAACTGGGATATTGAAAAAGCTCTTAAATATGCAACAGTTAATTCAGCCTCTGTTTGTACACATTTTGGCGCTCAAGAAGGGTTTTTAACTTTCAATGAAATAGAAGAAAAAATTAAGCAAGCACCCGATTTCAAGGTTAAAATTTTATGCGCTTAGATAAATTTTTAAAGGTCTCAAGATTAATAAAAAGAAGAACAGTTGCAAATGACGTTTGCGATTCAGCCAGAGTTTTTGTAAATAATAACCCCGCAAAACCCGCTAAACAATTAAAGGTCGGGGATATTATTTCAATTGAATATAAAAATATGACAAAGTCCTATAAGGTTTTAATAATACCCGCGGGAAATGTGCCTATAAATACTGCAAACACACTGTATGAGGAAATTCAAGATAATACTATTTTATAATTGCAATAATATTCTAAGAATGCTAAAATCGATATAATACAAAGAGAGGCGATATGAAATATAATTTTGGTGTTGTAAAGGAATTAAAAAAAGGCGAAACAAGAGTTGCAATAACTCCTGATGTTGTTGCAATGCTTAACTCTGACGGATTAAGTGTACTAATTGAATCAGGTGCAGGAAATTTGTCCGGTTTTAGTGATGAAGATTATATTCAAAACGGAGCAACTGTTGTAAAAGATGCTAAAGAAGTTTGGCAAAACTCTAAAATTATATTAAAAGTTAAAGAGCCGCAACCTTGTGAATTTCAGTATTTTAGACCTGATTTAATTATATTTTCGTATCTTCATCTTGCTGTTGAACAAGAATTAACAAAAGAACTTTTAAAGAAAAAAGTTACGACTATTGCCTCTGAATCAATTGAAACAGAAGACGGGCAACTTCCGCTTTTAACACCTATGTCTGAAGTGGCAGGAAGATTAGCCGTTCAAATCGGTGCAAGATTTCTTGAATCAAACAACGGAGGTTCAGGCGTACTTTTATCCGGAGTTCCTGGGGTGCAACCTGGGAAAGTTATTATAATAGGAGCAGGAGTTGTAGGTAGAAACGCAGCTCAAATTGCTATTGGCATGGGAGCTGACGTATCTATTTTTGATGTAAATCCTAAAAGGCTTGTTTTAATAGATGGAATTTATGGAACTTCAATCAAAACCCACTACTGCAACCCTGCAAAAATAGCCCAAGAAGTACCAAAAGCAGATTTATTAATAACCTGTGTATTAAAACACTCACATGTTGCACCGAAAATAATCCCTGAAAGTGTTGTAAAAGAAATGAAAAAAGGTTCTGTTATTGTTGATGTTGCAATTGACCAAGGCGGAAATGTCGAA
The DNA here is from genome assembly GCA_944324455.1 of Candidatus Gastranaerophilales bacterium. Taxonomy (GTDB): domain Bacteria; phylum Cyanobacteriota; class Vampirovibrionia; order Gastranaerophilales; family Gastranaerophilaceae; genus RUG14156. Next base: position 10,136 of record CALUWJ010000006.1, read on the forward strand.
ACAATAGATAGATGCACTTCTCTTGATGATCCGACATACGAAAAATATGGAGTATTACATTGTGCAATTCCAAACATCCCGTCTGCAGTTCCTAAAACAGCTTCTTATGCTTATTCATACGCAATGTATCCGTATTTAAAATCTTTAGGTGAAAAAGGCTTAATTGAATCAATAAAAGAAAATCAAGATTTATCCAATGGGGTAAATACTTTTAATGGAGAAATCACTAATCAATCGGTTGCAGAATCTCTAAACCAAGAATTTACACAAATTGAGCTTTTAGTAGGTTTTAAAATAAAATGATAAAAAATTCAAAAAGAATTGTTTTCAAATTCGGCACAAACATTTTAAGAAACGAAGAAGGCGAGATTTCACTATCTCATTTATATTCTTTTATTGAAGATATTTCATATTTATTTAAACAAGGAAAAGAAATTCTTATTGTAACCTCTGGGGCTGTTGGTTTAGGAGCCAAAAAATTAAATATTGATACATCAGGCTCAACCACTCTAAAACAAGCGGCCGCAAGCGTGGGTCAACCTTTACTTATGAGCATGTGGCAAGATGGTTTTGAAAAATACGGCATAACAACAGCACAAATTCTTTTAGTTGAAGATGATTTTTCAAACAGAAAAAAATATTTATCTTTAAGATTAACTCTAAACAAACTGCTTGAAAATAAAGTCATTCCGATTATAAATCAAAATGATGCAGTTTCACCGTCTGAATTAGAACACGCAAGTTTTTCTGATAACGATAAATTATCAGCCATTGTTGCTTCTAAATTAGATGCTGATTTATTGGTTATGGTTTCAGATATCAATGGGCTATATGACAAAAATCCAAAAGTCTATGATGACGCCAAATTAATTAAACAAGTTGAAAAAGTTACACCAAAAATAGAAAAATTAGCTCAAGGCGCTTCTCAAGGCGGCAGAGGCGGTATGATAACCAAGCTTATAGGCGCAAAAGTAGCTACAACAAGCGGATTGTATGCTAAAATAGTAAACGGCAAAATCCCCGGAATAGTAAGAAAAATATTTGATGAAAATGTAGGGACTGTTTTTCTTCCTAACAAAAACTTATCCCATAAAAAACGCTGGATAGCTTATGCAACTAATATTATGGGCGAAGTTACAGTGAACAATGGAGCAAAAGAAGCTATGGTTAAACACCAAAAGAGCTTACTTTCAATAGGCATAACCTCCGTTAAAGGAAATTTCAACAGAGGAGATGTAATTTCTATTTTAGATGAAAATAAAAACGAATTTGCAAGAGGTATAACAAGCTATAATTCTTCTGATATAGATAAAATTAAAGGTCTGCACAGCGACAAAATTGATGAGATTTTAGGCTACAAATTTGATGATGATGTAGTAATTAAAGATAATTTAGTTATAATTTAAAGGTTAAATATAATGGAAAATATTGACATAATTGATATATCCAAAAAAGCAAAAAAAGCTTTTTTAAAAACAATGTATATTGATAATGACACAAAAAACAAAGCTCTTGAGCTTATTAAAAAAAAGCTTCTTGAAAAAAAAGAGCTTTTATATGTTGCGAATAGAGCTGATTCAAATAACGCAAAACAACTTTTAGAAGAAAATAAAATTAATCAAGCTGCTTTTGACAGATTAAAATTAAACGGCGCAAAAATAAGAGAATTAATAAAAGGAATAGATGATTTAATTAAGCTTGACGACCCTGTTAATAAACCAATTTGGCAAAAAGAATTGGATGAAGGACTTATTTTAAAAAAAATATCAACCCCAATAGGCGTTATAGGTGTAATTTTTGAATCAAGACCCGATTGCTTTATACAAATCTCATCTTTAATAATTAAATCAGGCAATTGCGGCATTTTAAAAGGCGGAAGCGAATGCCAAAATACAAATAAAGCACTGAATGAAATTGTTCAAGAAGCACTAAAAGAAGCAGGCATGCCTGAAAACACTATTAATTCCGTTTATTCAAGAGATGACATCAAAAAAATGTTAAGTCTTGATAAAGATATTGATTTAATTATTCCAAGAGGCTCAAACAGCCTTGTACAGTTCATTCAAGAAAATACAAAAATCCCTGTTTTAGGTCATGCCAGCGGAATTTGTCATATTTTTGTTGATGAAAATGCAGATTTTGAAAATACTAAAAGAATTGTTATTGACGCTAAAACGCAATACCCAAGCGCATGTAATGCCACTGAAACTCTTTTAATTCATAAAAATTACCCTTATATAAATGAATTAAAAGAAGCTCTTAAAAAAAGTGATATTGAGCTGATTGAAAATCCGCTTGATTATCATAAAGAATACAGTGATAGAATTTTAGCTATAAAAATCATAGATGACTTAAATAGCGCCATTGAACACATTAATAAATACGGCTCAGGTCATACAGATGCAATCATTTCAAATAATCAAGAAAATATTGAAAAATTTATGAATTTAGTTGATTCATCATCGGTATTTGCAAATTGCTCAACAAGATTTTCAGACGGATACAGATATGGTTTTGGCGCAGAAGTAGGTATTTCAACCAACAAAACCCATGCAAGAGGCCCTGTTGGGCTTGAAGGTCTAACAATTTATAAATATAAATTATATGGTTCAAATAACATTGTTGATGATTATGTTAAAGGAATTAAAAATTTCAATCATAAATTTATTTAGTTAAGATATATTACAATTTATCAAAAACGGTTAATTTGAAACTGGAAAAATACTTTTTTTATATAAGAAAGTATATATTTTTTATATAAATTGAAGGCAATAAAATGATTCAATTAAACGTAGATTATTCATTACTAACAAAATTTTTCGGCATTTCACCTTCCAAAATCCCTCAATATGCAAACAAGGATTTGGAAGAAATTATGGAGCTTGAAGCAGCCCAAGGCAATAAAAAAGCCCAAGACTATAAAAAAATACTTTCTGATCCCGATAAGCTTTATGAAATTTTTAAATTAACAAATGTTGAAAATAAATTAATAATTCTGCAAAACATGTCTGAAAGTGATATAGACAAGCTCTTGCCGTATCTAACACAAGAACAGTTGGCAAAAGGGCTCAATTTCTTTACGGAAGAAAAATTAATAGCAATGACAAAAGAGCTTCCAATTGAAGAACTTGTTGGAATGATATTTGAAAAATTTAATCTTTTTGATGTTCTTTCTCTAATGGAAGATGATGCAATGGATACTTTTTTAAATCAACCTGATGTTGAGAGAAAATATGCTCAAAAATATTTTGAAACACTAGATCAAAAAACACTTGAAAAAATCATGACCTATTCTTTTGGCAGCAATTTTGAAGGGAAAAGCCAAAAAGAATACTTAGAACACTTAGAAAATCTTGATGATAAAGATTTTCAAAACTTTTTATTATCCATGGAGCGTGAACAAAAAATAAATCTTATTAATGGCATTGTAAGTCAAGATGAAGATTTATTATTGCTCTTTGAAACAGATGACCTTGTTGCTCCTATGGAAATGCTTATGAAAGAAGATAAAATCAAAATGATGAGCACACTTGATAGTGAATTTTTAGTTCCGATGATTCAAGAACTCCCGCTAAATTTAACTCAAATTGTACTAACACAAATTGACCCAAGAGATTTTAGCGAAATCTTAGCTGAGGATTTTCAAGATATTTTATCTGAAGTAGTATTATTTTCAACAAAAGCAGCTTAGATTTTATATGCTTTTTTATAGAATAAATAACCTCCAACCACCATTATCGTTATTACAGGAAGCCAAGCAGCTAATATCGGAGGAATTGTGCCTGCCGCACCAAGATTTAAGGACAATGCTCTTATAACATAATATACAAATATAATTAAAATACTAAACAAAAAGCCTCTGTTATATCTAACCCTTGGAGGAGTAATAGCTAAAGGCACACCGATAATTGCAAGAGCAAAAGTTGTAACAGGAAGTGCTAATTTATCAAATAAATTAATTTCATATTCTAGCCTGATTTTTTCTTCTAAATGAGCTTTTTGTTTTTTAATGTGTTTCATTAATTTAAAGAAATTAAACTCATTTGTTGTTTCTTTAACCATTTCATTAACATCACCTATGCCGAAAGAAACATTTGATTCTTCAAAAAGACTCGTATTGAAAACTTTTCCGTTTTTTGAAATGGTATATATTACACCATTATCAAATTTCCAGCCGTAATCTGATGTTGTACCTTTTTTAGCTTGCACGATTTGTATATTTTTAGGATTTGAAATATCGACAACAGTTACGTTATTAAGAGTCTTATCTTTGCACCATTGAGCATAGAAAAGACGCTTTAATTTTCCATCTTTATCTATATCTTTTATTGTAAAATTCATCTTATTTTCAGGAATGTGTTTTTGCTCTAAAGAATATATTGCAAGCGACTTAGATTGAACAGAAGCAACAGGAACAATAAATTCATTTATAAAAAAGCTGACAAATGTCATCACAACAGCAAAACAAAAAATGGGACGAGCAACACGCTCTATACTTATTCCGCAAGCTTTAAAAATTGTTATTTCAGACTTCAAACTTAAATCATTAACTGTCATAACAGTTGCAAATAAAGTTGAGATTGGAATGGTCAAAACAAAAACCTGCGGCAAGTTTAGGACAATCATCATAATAGCAATATGAAAAGGAATACCATATAATGAAATTTGTTTAATCAATTGTGTAAATGTTTCAGAAGCAAAAATAATTGATGTAAAAATAATTACACCCAAAATAAAAACATCGCTTAATTGTTTTAAAATATATCTATCTAAAATAGATAGAGAGTTATATTTTTCTTTTATTTTAGCTTTAATTTCTTTATATTTTGAATACATTTTTGCCGTCTTTGTTATACATCTTCATTCTTTTTTTAGAAATTTCTTCAAATAATTTAATTTTCTCATTATCAGAAATATTTTTCAAGCTATCAAATTTATCTAATAGAATATCAAATGCTTTTATAATGTTTTCTTCATTATTTTTAAGCATTCCATAAGCCAAAGAAGCGTTTGTCATAGCAAGACGGGTTGAATCTCTAAAACCGCTTGAAGCAATTAATTTTGAATCATCAAGTGCACTATCAAATAATAAAAAAGATAATATAGTGGGTAAATGTGAAATTTGAGCACACATAAAATCATGTTTATTCATGTCAATTTCAAAAGAAATCGCACCCAAATCTTTTATGATTTTTTCTAAAATATTATTTTTCTTTTGAACAAGCCATTTTGCTCCAATAAATAAATCTTCATCTCCTGCATCAAATCCTTGTTTTTCGCTTCCTGCCATAGGATGAGATAAAATAAAATCAAAATTATATTTTTTGTTTAATAAAATAGATTTAACAGAGCTAACATCAGCAACTATTGTCTTTTTATTCAAAAATATATTCAATTCATCAAGGACATCAACAGTTTTTAATAATTCACAACAAACAAAAACAATATCACAATCTTTTAAAATTTTTATATCAGATGAAGCATTTTTTGTATATTCAAGGGCCTTTTTTGCGCTTGAAATACTATGACAATATAATTCATAACAAGAATTTTTTGCCAAGCCTTTTAATATTGATGAACCAATTAAACCAAGTCCTGAAATTCCAACTTTCAACCTTTGTTCCATGGCGATAATTATAACATATTTATTTTTTGTTGTAATTACAATTTTTCAAACTATGAATTTTATTATATAATTTACTTAATAAATACAGGAGTTAAAAATGTCAACAAGATGTATCAAAAAAGGAAAAGCCTTTAAATTTGGGGATAATATCACAACTGACCACATTGCACCGGGGAGATTATTTCATTTAAGAAATGATTTAGAAGAATTTTCTAAACATGTTTTAGAAGATGCCGATCCGACTTTTGCTTCAAAATTAACAAACGGGGATTTTGTTGTAGCAGGAAACAATTTTGGATTAGGTTCATCAAGAGAACATGCTCCTCAAATTATTAAACTGGCAGGGGTAGGTGCTGTTATAGCTAAATCTTTTGCAAGAATATTTTATAGAAACGCAATCAATATAGGGCTTTTGGCTATTGAATGCGATACAGATAAAATTGACAATAATGATATTTTAGAGCTTGATATTAAAAACGGCATTTTAAAAGATATCACAAAAAATATTACAATTAAAATCACGCCTCTGCCTGATGTAATGATTAAATTGCTTAATGATGGCGGTTTAGTAAAACATTTAAACAAAAACGGAGATTTTAAACTTGTATAATATAACTTTAATTGATGGCGACGGCATTGGCCCCGAAATAACCAAAAGCGTTGTAGATATAATCGAATCAACAGGAATAAAAATCAACTGGGATGAGTGTCTTATTGGTTCAAGAGCTATTGAAAAATATAATAAAACTCTACCTGATACTACAATAAAATCAATAGAAAAAAATAAAATTGCTCTAAAAGCCCCCTCTACAACTCCGATTGGAGAAGGATTTAAATCAGTCAATGTTGAACTTAGAAGATATTTTGATTTGTATGCAAATATTCGCCCAAGCAAAAATCTTCCAAACATTAAAACACCTTTTAATAATGTTGATTTAGTTGTTATAAGAGAAAACACACAAGATATATATGCTGGGCTTGAAGAACAAGTTGATAAAGATACCGTCCATGGCATTAAATTAATTACAAGACAAGGCTGCGAAAGAATTTGCGATTTTGCTTTTCAATATGCAATAAAAAACCAAAGAAAAGAAGTAACGGTTGTAACAAAAGCAAATATTTCAAAATTAGCAGACGGAATGTTTTTAAAATGTTTTAGAGAAATTGCAAAAAACTATGAAAACATTAATACTCGTGAAATTTTAATTGACAATCTTTGCATGCAATTGGTTCAAAACCCATCTCAATTTGATGTTTTAGTTATGCCCAATTTATATGGAGATATAGTATCAGACCTTTGCGCCGGTTTAGTTGGGGGTTTAGGGATAGCACAAAGCGCTAATATAGGAAAAGATTGCGCAATTTTTGAAGCAGTCCATGGCTCAGCTCCTGATATTGCAAATAAAGGAATAGCAAACCCCACTGGGCTTTTAAGAAGTGCTATTATGATGCTAAATTATATCAATGAAGATGTAGTGGCAAAAAAAATAGAAAATGCGCTATTTGAAGTTTTAAAAGAAGGAAAAGTTCTAACAAAAGACCTAAAAGGAAATTCTACAACGAAAGAATTCAGTGATGAAATAATCAAAAAAATACGCTTATAGTTAAAAAGGAGAAAAAAATGACAAAATGGGTTTGCGCAGTATGCGGTTACACTATTGAACAAGACACTATGCCTGAAGTTTGCCCGCAATGTAAAGCTACAAAATTCAACAAAGCTGATGACATTAAAGGGTTTGCTTGTGAACACAAAGTTGGCGAAGGAAAAGATGTTGACGCTGTTGTATTACAAGGCTTAAAAGACCATTTCAATGGCGAATGCACAGAAGTTGGTATGTATTTAGCTATGTCAAGAGTAGCAGACAGAGAAGGCTATCCTGAAGTAGCAGAAGCATACAAAAGAATAGCTTTTGAAGAAGCTGAACACGCTGCAAAATTTGCTGAATTATTAGGCGAAGTTGTTTCTCCATCTACAAAAGAAAATCTTCAAGCTCGTGTTGATGCTGAAACAGGCGCTTGTGCAGCTAAATTAGAAATTGCTTCAAGAGCAAAACAACTTGGCTATGATGCTATCCATGATACAGTTCATGAAATGGCTAAAGACGAAGCTCGTCATGGCGCAGCGTTTAAAGGTTTATTAGAAAGATTATTCTAATAAAATCAACAATAATAAAAATCGCTGTTATTAAACAGCGATTTTTGTTATTTTAATCTTGTCCTTGCTTCTCTCATAGCGTCAAATATTGTATTTCTAGCATCTAGCGCTTGTTCTTTTGTTAGAGGCGGAATATCTTTTAGATGATATTCAAGACCTAAATTTTCATATTTTGGTATAGCTAAATCATGATAAGGTAAAACATCTAAAGCTTGGATATTATTTAATGTAGCTAAAAATTCACCTAATTGTTTTAAATATTTTTTATTATAAGTAATCGTAGGAACAACAACGTGTCTTATCCAGACAGGAATTTTTTTATCGGATAAATATTTTGCAAATTCCAAAATATTTTTATTAGGATGACCTGTTAATTTATTATGTTCATTAGAATCTATATGCTTAATATCAAGCATTACTAAATCGGTATGTTTTAAAAGTTCATCAATTTTTTTTGTATCAGAAAGATTAAACGTAACCCCTGAAGTATCTAAAGCAGTATGAATGTTTTTTTGCTTGGCTTGTTTAAATAGTTCTGTAACGAAATCAATCTGAGCTAAAGGCTCGCCGCCCGTAACAGTCAAACCGCCATTTTTTAAAAATTCTTTAACGCTATCATATTTAGCAAGAATTTCATCTACACTCATTTTTTTATTAACATTAAAATCCCAAGTGTCTGGATTATGACAATATAGACACCTCATAGGGCACCCTTGAACAAATACTACAAAACGTATCCCAGGGCCGTCTACCGTTCCGCATGATTCTATTGAATGAATATTACCGATTGTTTGCGCCATTTTTAAACCCTTTTTGCTGATTATATAACACAAATAAAATAATGTAAACTTTTGTAAAAAATACTTCATTTATACTAAAGTTTCGCTAAATAAAAACCGTAAAAAATAATATAAATAAAAACAATGGAGGCAATGACAGTTATGGGTATGGCAGCATCACAAGCAAGATTTCTTGGTTTAACAGCCAGAAAGAGCAATGTTGAATATCAAGGTCAACAAATAAACCAACAAAGAACAGCTTTAGCTAATGAAAGCTCTAATTTATACACTCAAATGATGGAATTAACAGTTCCTACACCTCCATCTACATCTGATTATATGAAAACTTCTTATGTTTTGGAAGATTCAGGCAGTTATGATCAAAGCGATTATCAAATTACAAATTTGACTAAAACTTATGATAAATCAGGTGAATATTTAATTAACTTAACCACTAAAAAAGAAACAACAGCGGTAAGCTCTGAAACTTATGATTTTAGTGCAATCATAGATACAACAGACCCAAATACAGGAGCTAATGTTAAAACAATTCGTTTAACCGACAGAATTGACAGCAGCAAAACAATTTCACTTAATTATATAGAAAACGATTTAAACGCTTATGATGATAAAGGAGCACTTTCAGTTACCGCAAATCAAATTTATCAAATTGATCCCGATAAAGAATTAAACGGTTATGAACAATGCAAAAACGATAACCCTGATATCGCTTATTTTTATCAAGACAAAAGCGGTAAAAACCATTTTCTAACTGAAGAACAATTAACAAGAATGTTAGATGGCGACACTGATGATTCATATACATTCTCTAACACATATACATACTCTAAAGAAGTATCAACACAAGTTAAAGGTTATGTAGAAACATCAGACACAGGAAGATATAGCACAATTCAAATCGAAGATAATGAAAATTATCCAAATGATTTAAGAGGTAAAACATTCTCTCTATCAACAGTGCAAGAAATGGATCAAAGCTCATATGATGACGCTTACAATGATTATCAATATCAAAAAGCATTATATGAAAAATCTATTTCTGATATAAATGCTCAAACAGAACAAATTCAAAAGAAAGACCAACAGCTTGAATTAAGACTGGATCAACTTGATACAGAACAAAATGCAATAGCAACAGAAATGGATTCAGTAACAAAAGTTATTGAAGACAACGTTGAAAAAACATTCAAAATATTTGCATAAAACACAATCGCAAAAAGGGCTTATTGATAAGCCCTTTTTAATTTTTATATCATACATTTATATTATTTTGTGGAAAAAATCAATCTTAGGGTTTATAATATAAAAAAAGCTCCTTAATAAATTAAGGAGAAATAATGGTAAGTTAAACTTTTTATTTTTAGATATAATCTAATAAAGATACACCTTGTAGAACCATTGAGCCTATTTGATAACTCATTTGAAGGCTATTCTGTGCGTTAGATAATTCCGTTGCAGCAGATATTATATCTAAATCCTCTAAATCCGATTTATCTTCTGTTAGAGAAACTATTGTTGATTCATTGATTGCTTTAGTGGAATCCAGTTTTGTAACCAAAGCAGAAACAGACCCTTGAGCCTTTGTCACATTTTTTGTTGTATCATCTAATGCTTTTAATTTTTCTCTTATTGCATCGTAATCAAGAGTATCAGCGTTTAATAATTCATCTAGCTCACTCATCTGACTAAAGAAATTATTTACATCATCAGAGCCCATAATATCTTCGCCGACAACATTATAAGCAAATGTCGTATCCTCTGAAATTGTTAAATTTCTTTTACCTCCATCAGAAGGTGAACCTTGATAAACTATATTTCCATCCACATCTTCACTATATGGTTTAGTTTCAGTATATGTACCTGAAAAAATATAATTATCCATATATTTTGTATTCATTTTATCCATGATTGTTGCAACTCTTTGTTTTATTTCAACTGCAATAGCTTTGGCAGAATCAGGCGTTGTTGTGGCACTTGCAGCTTCAACAACAAGAGAATTAATTGCTGTTACTTCATCTTGAATATCACCTAGGGTATCATAAGCTAAATTCATCTCGTTTGTTGCAGCTTCAATGTTGCTTTGATATAAATTTAATTTTGATAATTGTTCTTCTAATTTTAAAACACGAGTTGCATCAACAGGATTTTCAGAAACTTTTGTGAAATTTTTTCCTGAAGAAATTTTATTTATAATATCGCTATATTTATTATAAGCTCCCGTCATAGAGCCTGTTGCCATACTTGTTATTGTAGAAGTTGCTATGCGCATAATAAAAATCCTTTTTTATCTTATACCATATTAATAACTACGCCAAACAGGTCGTTAACCGTTGAAAACAATTTAGCTGAAGCCTCATAAGCCCTTTGAAATTTAATCATATCAGCCAGTTCTTCATCAATATTTACACCAATTAAATTTGCATAATTCATTGCACTGGAATCCGCTATATCTTGATATGTTTCTGCTTTTGAAGCAATATTAGCTGCATCAAGTCCGTTTTTTGATGCATTATTAATTAAAAATTGAGATAATGTACAATTGTTATTACCGCCGCCATAAGAACAAATTTTTGCATTTTGCAGAGCCGTAATTTCAGTTGCGTTATCAGAATTTCCGATTGCATTAACCCAAGATGGGTCAACTGCTCCTGTTTCATCTTTAAAATCGTTTAAATCTATTCTTGCTGCACTAACTAAAAACGGATTTTCAACAATATTAGCATTAACTTTAATATTTGATGCATCAATTACCCCTGCGCCGTCGGAAGCCACAAACATAGCTTCTGTGGCTTTTTCTAAAATAACATTACCATCAGCATCTGTTGTTAAAGAAGCCGCAAAAACATCACCATTATCATAAGTTTGAATAGCATTCATTGCATTTGCAAAAGCAGTTGCTGCGCTATTTAGCGCTTCTTTCATATCATTCACATTTGCAAACTTTTCGCCTGAACCATTCAAAAAGTCAATATAAGCCTTCATAGAACCGGATTTAATAGCTTCATTTACACCGTTTTCAATAACATAAGCTTCATTTTCCGTTGATTGTAAACTGAATTTAACTGCATTATCTTTATCTTGAGGGTCATATTGAGCATTTAGCGTATATTTTTGCTCGCAACCTTGTACAACTGCCGTGTTTCCAATATAAACATTTACAGTTCCATTGGCATTTTTATCAGTTGTAATATCGATATAATTGGATAATTCTTCTAAGACACTTTCAATTTGAGATTGAGTAGATGGGCCTTGGTTATTTTTAATGTGTGCTTCATTTAACTCTGCTAAATTTTTCAATAAAGAATTTACAATATCAGTATTTGTTTGAACAGTATCAAAAGTATCTTGTTGTAAATTATCGTATTTTTTTGAAACTTCGTTAAATTTATCACATACATTTTGAGCAGCTAAAACATATTGCTGTCTTATAGACATATCTGTCGGATATTTTTCTAAATTGGCTGCAGCCGTATAAAATTCGTTTAAAAGATTATTTAAACCATTATCACCCAAATCATCAGCGATATCTTCTAACGCCCCAAGAGCGTCATTTAAGGTGTTATAATATTGAGCATCGGAATTAGTATCCAATTTATCTCTAAAAGCACCATCATTGGCATAATCTGTTAATGACGAAATTGAAGCACCGTTCATTCCTTTAATTGTAGAAATAACAGTTGAGCAATTTGTTGTGTATTCGTTTGTTTGAAAATCAACTCTTTGTCTTCTATAACCCTCAACATTAACATTAGCAATATTTTGAGAAACAACAGTCATTGCATACTGATTATTTTTCAGTGAGCCAAGGGCAATATTCATACTTTGATTTAGCGACATAATAATAAATCCTTTTAATTATGCTTCTTCCGTGATTGATGATATATCTAAACTCTCGCCATTAGCACAACTTTCTCCTTTTGAATTATAAGAAGAATTTTCTTGTTGTGCTATATTTAAAATACCAGATAATATATTATTTATAACATCAAGCGAATGTTTTATTAAGATTTCGTTATTTTCTTGGATTGCTTTAATTTCTTGACCAAGAGCCTTTAATTCTTCTTTTTGTTCTTTTGTAAAATCATTTTGAGTGTTTTTTAAGTCAAACTTTTTAATTTGTTCACTCAATTCTATTGTCATTTCATCAGTTCTATTTAATTCATCAAGATTTTTTTTAATAATAGCTTGTTTTTTTAAAATTAAAACTTCTTTTAATTTATTATATGTTTCATATACTTCGCTGTAATTCATTAAATCCCCTATTTTTACGCGGAATAATCCGCAATTACGCTTCTACCATACATTAGACCATAATTAATATCGTCAATAGATAAATTTTCACCTAAATCACTTGCATACTTTTGAATTTCTGCAACATCAATTTTATTTCCCTGTTTTTCCATTGTTTTTTGTATATTTTGCTCCTCTAACAATGCAATATCATCTTTTTTAAAATCTTCAACATTATTATCTTTTGAATCCATTGAAGCTTTAAAAGCTTTATTTGCACTGTTTAAATTGATTTTTGAAACAGGATTAATATTAATTGAAGATACTTGAGTATTATTATTTATATCCATTTTTAACCTTTAACAGTCTTTTCTAATTGTGTGTATAATTGCTTTGCAATTCCGATACTTGTGTGCGGATTATTTGCAATATTTCTTGCAATATCATTATACATAAATGATTTTAGGTTATCCATATATTTAGATTCTTGAAATAAAGACCCCTCTTTATCTACTGTTTTATCTAATTCATGTAACATTTTTGCAACAAATATAGATTCAAATTCTTTTGAAACTTTTTCCAATTGTTCTTTTTCAGTTTTTGAAGTTCTTTTAATGTTTTCAATTTCAGCTAAATCAGAGCTGTTTTGAATGTAACTTCCGCCAATTGAATTAACATAATTGTTCATTAAATCACCTCAATTTCAGCTTGCAAACTACCTGCAGACGATAAAGCCTGTAAAATCGCAATTAAATCAAGAGGAGTAACCCCAATATTATTCAAAGCACTAACTAAATCAGACAAATTTGAATTAGCTTCCATTTCAATTAATGAGCCTTGCTTTTCAGTTATTTGTATAGCAGCATTTTGTTGAATTGCAGTTTGACCTTGAGCAAAAGGGTTAGGCTGAACTACTTCATTTTGCGTTTGAATAGTTATTGTTATTCCGCCATGGGCAATAGCAGCGGGCATTAATTTTGTGTTTCCGCCTATGACAATTGTTCCTGTTCTTTCATTTACAACAACTTTTGCTTTTTCTGAAATTGCACCTACTACCTGATTTTCAATTAATGATAAAAATGTTACTCTGTCATTTCTGTATCTTTGAGGAATTGTAACCCTAACAGCTCCACCATCAAGCGCTTGAGCTGGAGCAACCCTTGTTGAAATTGTTTTAGATATTCTACTTGCCATAGTGTAGTCTGCTTTATCTAAAAGCAAAGTTAAACTTGTTTCATCACCAATTGTAGATAAAATATCACGCTCTACTATACCGCCATTTGGAACTCTGCCTGTTGTAGTAACACCTTTTGAAGCACTTGCTCCTCCTTGAGAGGCTCTAATTCCACCTACTGTAACAGGGCCTTGCGCTACTGCTACAATTTCTCCGTTTGGTGCTCTTAATTGTGTTTGAACCAAAACGCCGCCGGCTAAACTTTTAGCATCTGCCATAGCTGAAACTGTTACATCAATTTTATCTCCTTCTTTTGCAAAAGGAGGAATATTAGCAGTAACAATAACGGCAGCAGAAGTACCTTTTTGAATGTAGTTTGACTGGTCAATAACAGTTCCTAAAGCTAACAACATTTGTTGACTTGTCATTTGTGTATGACGAGAGTTATCGCCTGTATTCTGCAAACCAACCACAAGCCCATAGCCTACAACTTGGTTCTCTCTAATCCCTTTAACATGGGTTATATCTTTTATCCTTAGAGTTTGCTCTGATATTGCCTTAACTTCACCAACAAAGCTAAAGAAAACCATAAGAATTAAAAATATTGCTGCTGTTATTTTTTTAAGTTTCATTTTTATCATCCTATTTATTAGAATATTGTTCTTATTGTTCTATTTAAGATACCTTCATTTTGACCGCGAGAAACAGTACCAGCACCGTTCATGGCAAATTGAAGATTTGCTACTTGGCTTGAATAAATTTCTCCTGATTGATTAATCCATTTTGGATCAACTATCCCTGAAATAATCAAATCAAGTCTTTCATTTTGATTAACTAAACTTTTTTTACCTTGTACCAATAAATTACCGTTTGGTAAAACCTGTACAACTTGTGCTACAACAACATCAGACAGTGTAAGACTTCTTGATAATTGAGTTTGCCCTTGAACATCCAATGAACCATCTGTTCCATTTAGTGCACCTTTTAATTTTGTTTTAAAAAGTATATTAATTGCATTTGTGAAATTTTCTGCTAAAGAACTGGATTTTTGCGTATTATAAGCACCTGTATCAACCATATTAGGAGCTTCATCTATAACTATTGAAACTAAATCTCCAACCCCTCTTGCTCTTACAGATGAATATAGTGCTCTTGGTTCTATCACTGCATTTTGAGAAGCATTCAATGAAAATAAGCTTTCTGCGTACACTGACATTGTTGATAATATTATTAAAGACACCATTAACTTTTTCATTTTTATATCCTTACTATCACTTCTGATGATGAATGCACTATTGCATTATATGTTTTATTATATGTATTTGAGCGAACAGGAATTGCTTCACCTATTGCGCCCTCTTTTAAGGCTTTTCCTTGTAATTTTATTTTTAAACCTTTATCTGATAAAAATACAATATCTACCATAGAATTTTTAACTATAACAGATTTTTCCTTAACCCCATTAGATAGAATAACACTTCCTTTTGGGAAATTTCTTTTAGCAACCGAGTTTGAAATATATGAGTCATAAGTATTTCCTAAGAATTTTGAGATTTCTTTTTTGGCTAAAATAGTATTTTTATTATTTATCTCGCCATTAAAAGGAATTTGTTCATTTGCAATCAAAACATTTTTATACACAAGAGTTTGAACATTTATATTTAAAATTTTAACTATGTTGTTATTTCCATCTTTTATAACCACTCTTTTATATGAATTAGGGCTAAATGTTGATTCTTGATTGATTAATTCAACTTTTGGAATTAAATTATCTTTTGTTATTATATTTTCTCTTGGAATACCTTGAATATTCACTTTTATTTCAACATCATTCAATGGTAATAATTTTTTTGTTTCGGCTAAAGCTTTTGATTTAATTAAAGAATTTAAATTATCATAAGTTAAACAATAGCAAAAAGCTCCTTGCATTGTTAAAACAAGAGTTAAAAATAATATTAAATTTTTAATCATCCTTTTCATACTTTGCCTTTTACTATACTATTTGATTTGTTTGCTGCAATATATCAGAACCTGCTGTGATTACTTTTGAATTAGATTCATAAGCTCTTTCTGTTTTAATTAAGCCGATTAATTCTTCAACAGTTTGAACATTCGACCCTTCAATAAAACATTGTTCAATTGTTCCATATCCTTCTTCGCCGGCCGTTCCTTGCAAAGGAGTTCCTGAGGCTTGTGTTTCACGGTATAAGTTATGACCTATTGCCAATAATCCTGAGGGATTTTGAAATTTTACAAGCTGAATTTGTCCTAATTGGGTTTGTTCAGAATTTGTACCTGTTGTACAAGATACAATCCCTGCTTGAGAAACAGTAATATCTTTAGCATTAATCGGAATTGTTATAGGCGGTTGCAGTTGATAACCGTCTGATGTAACTAATGAACCATTTGCATCCATTTGCCAAGAACCATCACGAGTATAAGCAATTGAACCATCATCAAGAGTAATTTGAAAAAACCCATCGCCTGCTATTGCCATATCAAGCTGTCTATCTGTTGATTGAAGTGTCCCTGGGGTAAAAATTCTTGTAGTAGCTGCTGTTTTTACACCAAGTCCAACCTCAATACCAACAGGTTGATATGTTCCTTGACCCATTTGGGCCCCCGGAGTTCTGATTGTTTGAGATAATAAATCTTGAAATTCCGCTCTAACTTTTTTATAACCATAGGTAGATAAGTTTGCAATATTGTTTGAAATAACATCTAAGTTATTTTCTTGTGCTATCATACCTGTTGCTGCTGTAGTAAGCGCTCTTAACATTTCATCCTCTTTCTATCTTGAAATATTTCCTAAATTGATGGCTTGTGAGACAGTATCACTTTGAGTTTTTAAAATTTTACTCATAGATTCATATCCTCTTGAAACATTGATTGAATTTAACATTTCTTTAATTGTATTAGCGTTAGACATTTCAATCATTCCTTGCTGCAAGCAATATGTACCTTCCGCTTTTGTATATAATCCTGCATCTTTACCGTACATCGGAAGAAATTTCCCCTCCCCTATGGTTGATACGTTCGTTTTATCAGCAAAATCGCATACTTGAATTTTTTGCAGAGTTGCTCTATACATAGCATTGTTTAATTCTATTTGACCATTTTCACCGATTAATAAATCTTTTTGTATATCCAATCTGTTCATATCTTGCAAATTATCGGTTTCAGGATCTCTTGTTATTCTAATTCTTTTATTTTGAACATCCATAATATAATCACCGTCTTTATTCACAAGGTAATTATCGGTTGTAAGGGCAAAATTTCCTGTTCTTTGGTAATAATAATTTCTTTCATCATAAGGTACATCATCAGGAATATCATTATAGCGAACCTTAAAAAAACCATCCCCATGAAAAGCAACATCAAGCTTATTTTCAGATTGTTGCAAGCCGCCTTGCGAAAAATCAACATAAGTTCTGTCTGCTCTTGCACCATTACTTAAAACACCGACGTCTTTATATACGCCATTTTGATTTTTTGCCTGCACTTGTGATTGCATAACATCTTGAAATGTCATATTTATTCTTTTAAATCCTGCAGTTGTAACGTTTGCCAGATTGTGAGCAGTGACATCTTCAAAATCTATTAAAGCCTGCATTCCTTTTACAACAGAGCCAATCCCTCTTGTTATCATATTTTTGCCCCCTTAAGTTTTTCATAAGTTGACATTATCGATTTAACATAATTTTGCGTTTCTTTATAAGGAGGAATTCCGCCATATCTTTTAACCGCATTTGGTCCGGCATTATAAGCTGCAAGCGCTAATTTTTCATCATTATTAAATCTATCCATTAAACCTTTAATATATTTCACTCCGCCCTCTATATTTTCCCAAGGATTATATGCATCAACCACCCCAAGGCTTTTTGCTGTTGATGGCATTAATTGCATTAAACCCATTGCACCTTTTTTACTTGTAGCATTGGGGTTAAAACCTGATTCTTGTTTAATCATGGCTTTTATAAAATTACCATCTATATTATATTTTTGAGCAAATGTTTCAATGATTTCATCAATATTAGCCTTTTGACTCATTAAATCAACTTTTGATTTTAAATTGATTTCTTCTTTTTTGTCGGCTTCAATTTTTTTTGTATATTCATCAATCGGTCCAAGTTCAATTTCTTCAAGGGGTTTATTTTCTTTTTTAATATCTTCTTTAATTTTTCCATCTAAAACAGACTGAAAATTATTATTTTCAGTTTTAGCTATATTATTGTTACTATTTATCGAATTAATTTGACCCATCACATTTTCTAAAGCCTGAAAATTGCTTTCTATTGCATTTAATCTTGCAAGCGTCAAATTAAGGCTGGAAGATATGCCTTGTGTCATCCTTGCTAATTCTACCTCTTACCATTATCTAGTTTTTTGTGAAATATAAACTTTCACATCAATAATATAGACTAATTTTACCTAAAAGCTCATCAATCAAAAGGTGTAATTTAATAAAAAAACTAAACCTTAGGGTTTAGTTTTAAATAAATATTTTTTGTTTTATTTTTAATATTTCACAAGAGAAACAATTTTAATATCTTTTGGTAATTTTTCTCTGCCATCTAAATCTTCAAGCTCAATTACAAAAGCAATTCCCACAGGTTCAGCAACTTGAGATACTAATTTAATAGCTGCTTGAGCCGTTCCTCCTGTGGCTAATAGGTCATCAACTATAAGAACTCTGTCACCTTTTTTTAGAGCGTCTTTATGAATTTCAATTTTATCTGTACCATATTCAAGCTCATATTCTTGAGAAATAACTTCGCAGGGAAGTTTTTTTGGTTTTCTTATCGGAATAAAACCGCAGTTTAATTTATATGCCAAAGGCATACCATAAATAAAACCTCTTGATTCAATTCCTGCAACATAATCAATTTTTTCATCTTTAAATTGTTCATATATTTCATCAACTGTTAACTTAAGAGTTTGTGCGTCTTTTAGTGCAGTTGTAATATCTCTAAACATTATTCCTTTTTTTGGAAAATCAGGAACATTTCTAATCATTGATTTAATTTTTTCAATATTTGAGCTCATCTTAAATTCCTTTATTTTTTAACCATTATTTATTTTATCAAAAACACAATAAAATAACTATTTTTATAGTAAAATTATTTTATGGACAATCTTTTAATTGATGAATTAAAACAAAATTTAAACACCTTATCTGATAGATATAATTCTATAGAAAGGTGTCTTTGACAAAAATAATCTTAATTTACGCCAAAAAGAAATTGATGAAGAATTAAAAAAAGAAAATATCTGGTCTAATCAAGAATTATCTTCAAAACTTTTAAAAGAACAAAAAGAAATCAAATCTAAACTTGAAAATCTTTCAAAATGGTATTCAACTCTTGAAGATTCTAAAATTGCAATAGAATTAGAAGATGAAAATTTAATTTTAGAATGCCAAAATAATCTTAATTTATTAGAAAAAGAATTTGATAAATTTGACCTTGAAAATATGCTAAATGGTGAATATGATAAATCTGACGCTATTTTAACGGTTAATGCTGGTGCAGGCGGCACTGACGCTCAAGATTGGGCAGATATGCTTTTAAGGATGTATTTAAGATGGGCACAGTTAAAAGAATATAAAACAGAATTATTAGATAAATCTGATGGAGATGAAGCAGGGATTAAATCTGCTACAATAAAAATCTCAGGACTTTATGCTTATGGTTATATAAAAGCTGAAAAAGGCGTGCATAGGCTTGTTAGGATTTCACCATTTAACGCTAACGGCAAAAGACAAACAAGCTTTGCTTCAATTGAGGTTTCGCCTGTTATAGAAGATTTTGAAAAAGAAATAAACATCCCCCCTCAAGATATTGAGGTTGACACAATGCGCTCGGGAGGTGCAGGCGGTCAAAATGTTAATAAAGTTGAAACAGCAGTCAGAATTAAACACATTCCGACAGGAATAGTTGTAAAATGCCAACAACAACGCTCTCAACTGCAAAATAAAGAAACAGCTATGCAAATGCTTGCTTCAAAGCTTCTTTTAATTAAACAACAAGAGCACGAGAAAAAATTAGGACAATTAAAAGGTGAAGTAATGGATGCTAACTTTGGCTCTCAAATAAGAAGTTATGTTTTTCATCCTTATAAAATGGTTAAAGACCATAGAACAAGTTATGAAACAGCAAATGTTGAAGCAGTTATGAATGGCGAAATTGATGGTTTTATTGAAAGCTATTTAAGAAAAAAATAACTTAAAACCCTCTTAATAATCTTTTAGAATTTTTTTCAACTACAACTAAGATATCTTTTCCAATATTATTTTGAAATCCGCTTATAACTTCATTTATAATATCAGGAAGTTTTTCACATTGATTTTTAATAATCTTTTTTAATTGAGTAAAATTAATATTATTTTCTTTTGCCAATCTTTCAAAATGTCTTAATAAAATTTTATCATGTTCATAATATCCGCCTATTTTCATTGCCATTTTTTTAGTCATTTCAGGATAAACCTGAGAACATAAAATATCATAAGCAGGCGCTAATTCAATATTGCCGTCATCAAAATACAAAATAGAAAAATTCTTGCCATGGGCATCGTTGTTACCTATTAAATAATTAAAAACCATTAATTCTAAAAATTGATTTACTGCTTTAGCAGGCATGGTTGTTTTTCTTAAAATTTCAAAACATCTTTTAAAATCAACCCCGCCCTCTGCTTGATATTTATAGGCGCTTATTATATTTGAAGCTTGGCAAAAATCTTCTTGATGTATTCTTTTTATTTTATTATTAACAATTTCTCTATCATATCTTTCAATTAAAAAATATTTTAAATCTTCTACTTGCCCTATTTCGACTTTTGGAACTTTTATTCCCAATTTTTGTGCTGATTTTAAACAAATATATTCATTTTCAATTGTTTCATCCAAACCAGCAATCACAGGCTTCAATATATGAGTTGTTGGAGTGTTATTTTTAGGTATTGCAATTTTATTATCAAAAACAATAACAGATGTCTTATCTTGAGCTCCCGCTAAAGATAATCTCATATCTTTATAAGGAGTAAATAAAGGCTTCTTAGGAAGCTCGTTAATATATTTTTTAAGCTCATCAACAGTTAAAATTTTATAGTCCAATTCATAACTATCTTTTAAATATTTTTTTGATAACTCATAATCATCGCCATCAAAAAAAGAAACAGCGCCCGCACAATCATAGCCTATGGCTTTTAAAATTGAAAAATCATTCTTTGGGTTAATCCCGTATTTTTTCCCAATTGCAATTCTTGTGTGTTCACTCTCAGGTAATAATCCATTAAAAAACCCCCTGCAATCATTATTTTTAAAAGCTTCATTTTGAATAGGCAAACTTAAAGATAAAATTCTATTTACATTTTCACAATACTGAAAAGTTATTCCGCCATTATTATCTTTATTTAGTTTTCCTATTAATTTATCGTTCAAAAATACATTTAAAAAATTTTTCAAAATTTAATTTCCCAATTACTAAAGAGGTTTTCGTATATCAATTTTAAGCCCTAAAGCAAGACAAACATCGATAACTTTTCCAATTTGCGCTGTGGCTTTGCCATTTTCCAAATCAACAAGAAATCTTATTCCGACATTGGCCGCAAGTGCCAAATCAGCCTGAGTCAATTTTTGACTTTTTCTGGTTTCTTTAATTACTAATCCTAGTTTTTTAGTGTCGTCTATTATCATTTTTTTACCTATCGGTAAAAATTTACACTATTTTAATAAAAAAAGCAATCTTTTTTACCGCTCGGGAAAAAAACAATAAAAATAACAAATATATAGTTAAATTTTACCGTTCAGTAAAAATTTACATTAAACTTTT
This sequence comes from Candidatus Gastranaerophilales bacterium, assembly GCA_944324455.1. GTDB lineage: Bacteria > Cyanobacteriota > Vampirovibrionia > Gastranaerophilales > Gastranaerophilaceae > RUG14156. The sequence goes on from CALUWJ010000006.1 coordinate 31,951, forward strand.
ATTTAATAAAAAAATAAAATTTCTATGATATAATGGCTCTATAATATAGATGGGGAATTAAAATGAAAAAGTTATTGTTAATTTTATCTATTATAATAATGAGCGCAACATTTGCACTTGCCAATGACGACAAAACAGAAGTTTTAAATACTTTTAATAAATATATTAATGACGCAAATTCATATTCAGAAAATTTAGCAAATTATTATATTGATAACGCTAAAATTATCCGAGTAGTAAACAAAAAACAAGGTGGTCAAAAAACAATTATTATACCATTTGACAGATACGTAAAAGAATTAAAACAACACGCAGTTTTAGCTAAAACAGTAAAATATAAAAACACTTATACTAATAAAAAAGTTGAAAAAATAAATAAAGACTATAAAGTTTCAGCTAAAAGAATACCAAGAAATGATAAAACAGGACTTGATTGCTACTTTATTTTCACCAAAACCAATTCAGGTTGGAAAATTAAAGAAGAAAGTATGACAACAAATGTTCAAACTTTTCTAAACGCAAAATAAATAAAAAAATCGAGAGCTTTGCTCTCGATTTTAATATAATAGCGCAAAACTTATGCTATAATGTCTAATTTTTGACCGTTTCTTGATAATGAACGACAGTCATTGCAATTGATATTTAATTTTTCCCCACGAAATGCAAGATTTGTATTATTCTTGTATGCCATTTGAGGATTAATCGCAATAGGATTAGACATCATAGTCCTGTTTGCAATTGCTCTAATAGGTTGTATCATACTAACCTCCTTTAAGCACACACTACGACTTATTATATCATAAACTACAAAACCCCTCAATATAAAAAATTGCTATTCATTTTGAAAAATTCCTTTTTATATTATAATTTTTTTATGAAAGAAAAAGTTATAGCTGTCATAGGACGTCCAAACGTCGGAAAATCAACTCTTGTAAATAGAATTGCAGGAAAAAGACTATCTATTGTTGATGATAAACCAAATATAACAAGAGATAGAATTTATATTAATGCCTCTTGGCAAGATAAAAACTTCATCCTGATTGATACAGGAGGTATTGTTGAGGGTAATGAAGATGAATTTGTTAAAAACATCAATGCCCAAGTTGATTTAGCTCTTGAAGAAGCAGATTTAATTTTATTTATTGTTGATGCTAAAACAGGCTTAAATCCTTATGATTATGATATAGCCAATAAATTAAGACAAATAAAAAAAGAAGTTTTATTAGTTGTAAATAAAGTTGATTCAAAAGCACAAAAAGATTTAGCAAATGAATTTTGGGCGCTTGGTTTTGATGATATGCACCTTTTATCAGCACTCCATGGGGATGGCGGCGTGGGTGATTTATTGGACATTATAACCAAAGATATTGAAAAACAAGAAGAACAATCAACAGATAATGAAGATATAATTAAAATTGCCATAGTAGGAAAGCCAAACGCAGGCAAAAGCTCTATTTTAAATAATCTTTTAAAAAAACAAAGAGCAATTGTTAGCGATGTTTCAGGCACAACAAGAGATTCAATAGATGAAGAAATCATTTATGATGATAAAATTTTTAGATTAGTTGATACCGCAGGAATAAGAAAAAAATCAAAAGTAGATTATGGCGTTGAAATGTTTGCGGTAGATAGAGCAATAAGAGCAATAAGGGAATGTGATGTTGCGCTTTTAGTTATAGATAGTTCTGAAGGCTTATCTGACCAAGATAAAAAAATTGCAAGCATTTGCGAAGAAGCCGGTTGCGGTTTAATTCTGGCTTTCAATAAATGGGACTTAATTAAAAATGTTCAAACTCATAAATTTGAAGAAGAAATTGAAAAAGAAGCCCCATTTTTAAATTACGCACAAAAAATCTTTATCAGCGCAAAAACAGGTCAAAGACTCGATAATATATTCAAAATGGCAGTTGAAGTTCAAAAAGAAAGAGAAAAAAGAATTTCAACAGGACTTTTAAACAAGGTTATTAATGAAGCATATAATCTAAATCCGCCATCTTCCGTAAAAGGTAAAACTTTAAGAATATATTATTCAACACAAGCCAAAAACAATCCTCCGACTTTTGTTATTTTTATCAACAACAAAGACCTAATCCAAGACCACTATAAAAGATACTTATCTAAAAAATTAAGAGAAAACTTTGGCTTCAAAGGCACTCCAATAGTGGTTTCATATAGACAAAAAGGAGATAAATAATGAACTATCTTTATATTTTAGCTTTTGCACTTATTGCATATTTAATTGGCTCAATCCCGACAGGATATATAATTGTAAAACTAAAAACCAATCAAGACATAAGAACAATAGGTTCAGGCTCAACAGGCGCAACAAACGTTAAAAGAGTTTTAGGCAAAAAATGGTTCTTTATTGTAATGCTTCTTGATGCTTTTAAAGGGGCTTTACCTGTTATTTTAGCAAAATTATTAACGCTTGATACTTATGGAATTTATGCGGTAATTAGCGCAATTTTTGTTATTATCGGTCATTCTAAACCCATTTTTTTACAATTCAAAGGCGGAAAATCAGTTGCTTCAGGAGTGGGCACAATTTTGGCCCTTAATCCTTTGGTAGGTCTTTCAATTGCAGTTATATGGGGAATTATAACCTATGTTTCAAAATATGTTTCCCTAGGCTCAATCATTGCTCTAATTTTATCACCATTTTTAATGTATATTTTTAAAAATCCTATCGGATATATAGTATATTGTGCAATTGCAGCTATATATATTGTTTGGTTGCATAGAGAAAACATTAAAAGACTAATTAAAGGCGAAGAAAATAAAGTTCGCTAAATTTTATTGACTTTTTAAATAAAAACATTAAAAAATCAATAAAATAAATTATAGAATTTCTCACAACTATTTAATAAACTATATAGTGAGGTAATTATGTCTTACAAAAATGACCATGAACTAACAATTGCAAACAGATATAGCGGAGCAAGCTCTGCAGCAAAAGCTGAACTATATGAAACTTATGACAGATTAAGAGATTTAACTGTCTCCGGTTCAACTGCCACAGGTTCAGGCTTTGGTTCAGCAGGCGGATTTTTGTGGCAATTAGCAAATTTATTCTCGCCATCATCATTTATGACCACTCTTGGGGGTTCATCTATGATGAATATCCCAGGAACATCTTATTGGTCACCTAATTATGCTTCAAAATCATATTACGATTCAGGCACAAATGCATTTGGTGTATCAGGCTTATCAAGCTATTCAGGTTTCCCGTCAGGTGCCGCCGGAATTTCATTAGGCTTTGGTACAGAAGGCTCTCCCACAGGAGGAGCTGCAGGCATGGCAACAGGCTATGCTGTGTCAGCAGCAGGAATTGCAGCCCTAAACAGCGCTTCATATGCAGCAGGAGCAACATCAGGCTTTGGCTTCGGGCAAAACATTCTTCTTCCTATCGCAGGTCTTGTTTCAGGATGGGGCGGTATTTTACAAGCAATAGCGCCTTATGCAGGTGAGTTTGGTTTAGGTGCAATTGTTGCGGGCAACTTAATGCAAGGAACAGGTTCAGCAGCTTTATCGGCTTATCAAAATATCACAGGTAATATCACAAATAACGCAGATGTTATTTTAGAAGACAAAGTAAGAAATATTGAAACAGTTTGCAAAATGCTTGATACTCAAGCAGATATTGTTCGTCAAACCTTAAAATCTAATATGGAATCAGATTCTAAATTAGTTGATGAACTATAATAAAAAACCTATAAATTAAACTTTTACTTTATTATTTTAATTATTAACAAAACAATACCTGCTTTCTGTGAATATAAAAAGCAGGTATTGTTTTGTTGTTATATTCTATAATTAAGCCATGTAATTTAAAATTCGCGCAGCACCTTGGCCATCAAAATGATACACTCTTTCAGAGCCATCTATATTTTTAATTCCACTTTTAGAATAACCTTGCCAATGGTTAGAAGAAACTTGTTGTAAATTTGCAATATCATTAACATCAACAAAACTATTCTTTATTCCATGAGCTTTTCCGGCTTCATTCATTTCTCTTACAAACATTGGATAATTCACAAATGACATATTTGAACTCATAAAAAACCTTTCTATATTTTATTTGCATATATATAAAACAATAAAAAAAGAAAAATTGCTACTTGTTGTTTATATTTACCGGCAAAAGCTTTAAACATTCCTGTTTGTAAGCTGTTTATATTTGAGGCTGATATAGATAATAAGGAAAAACTGGAATACCTTTTAAATTCGGCAACTGAAAAAGAAATTAATGCACTAAAAGAAATAGTAAAAATCATTCTGGCTATTAAATAATTGAACAAATTAAAAACCCTAAAATCAATTTTATTTTATCTGATTTTAGGGTTTAAATTTATTTAAGCTTTTTTTAAATCATTTTATAAACCTTAAATTCACCCGGGCGAAGCTCATTAAATGTGATTTCTTTTGTTATATCGTTTTCCAAAGGCTTTTCAACAAAAAGACATTTATTTAACTCGTCCAATTCAAAATCAAAATAAGAAACAAGTTTCTTTCCTTCTTTGATTTTAACCGTATTATTTCTTGTAATCGTACCTCTTACATTTTTCTTTTCAATGTGACCTAAATTATCCTGCACATCTTTTATTTCACTTGGCGAAAAGTAATTAGCCACAATTAAATATGTTGCTTGCTTTTCATCCTTTTTAAGCTTTTGTTTTTCATTATCAGCTACAACTTCCCAGCATACAAAACCATTGTTTTCTTGACAATGTAAAACAGCTCTGCCTTGGTTTAAGAGTTTATCATTTTGAGCAAAATAATTTATTGCATTAAATTTCTCAAAGAAATTCCAATCATAATTTCTAACCATTGAAGTTTCTTTTGAAATAACTCTTTCAATACCAACTTTTGTAAAGCTTTCATCTCCGTCAATAAATAAAGTAGGACGAGATGCAAATTTACCCCCCGGAATAAATTTCATTTTAAACCATTTAAATAACGCTCCTTGAGCACCTAATTGCCCGGGGTATTGGTTGATATCTCTAAATTCACCGTCTTGGTTATTATATCCTTTTAAAATTGATAAAGGATTTGTTTTTGAATTTTTTTGATTATATGTGGATAATCTTAAATTATCGTTGATGATTTGTTCAGGAGTTTTAATGCTTTGAGCAACAATATCATCCCCCCAAAGAACATCAAATTTCATATCTTTATGATATTCCTTAAAATATCCGTCCCATAACATATATTCAGCTAATGTTGCAAAATATGGAACTTTCTTTTTAAGATTAGCATTAACACGCCCCAAAACTTTTGCAGGTATTCTATAACTTAGCGGTTGACCCTTCTTATCTTGTGATACTTCATCAACGATGTGGTCAATATGGTCCACTCTAAAACCATCAAAATTAAATTCTTTTTGCAAATTTTCCGTGTAATTTATATAAAAATCAACAACATCACCATTATATTTATTTAATTCAAAATGATAGAAATAATATGGAGTTTGACAATCTAAATTTGCAAAATGAGTTACATCTTCACCTTTATAATTATAATGTTTAAAAATAGGATATTGTTTTCCTTTGCTCATTTTATCAAACACGGGAACCCCAGCTGAACACCAAGCACCGCCTGACATTGTCCATAAACCTTGTTTTATTAATTCTTTAATAATTTCATCTTGATTTTCAATATCAGCTTCTGATTTAATATGCTTTTTAGCGGTTTTAGAAATTATTTCTTCAGCTCTTTTTTGTAATTCTTCTTGCTTTTGAGCAAAGCTCATTTTATATGAAACTAAAATTTTATATTCTTTTATATCTTCTTCAATTTCATCAATAATTTTTTGTTCTACTGCATTATATTTCTTATAATTTCCTTTTAGGTTTTCAATATACAATTTTTGAACATTTAAAACATCTTCATCTTTATATGTTCTTTTTTGCATAATTTGAGCGCACAAAGCATTAAAATAACCTGAAATGCTTTGAATTAATTCATTCACATCCATCCATCTTGCAACATAAGGTTTTGATAAAACAATTTTAGAAAATCTTGCAGTTTGAGGTAAGATATCATAAATCACAGGATGATTACACAACTGCGCCAATTCAATAAACAATTTAACCTGACTAGTTGCATCAAGCCCTAAAAACTTCATCAAATTATCATCTTGCAATTTATCAGATACTTCTGATGATTTTGGAAGATAAGCGCAATCAAATTCACGCTTAAAAAATGGAATTAAATATAGAGTTGCAGGTAAAATTCCAAGTTCATCATTACCATTATCAAGAGTGATTAAACATTTTACCCAATCAATAAAATGACCTGTGAAATCTGATGCATTACCATCGCCTAAAGCGCTCAAAGATAAAAGTTTAATGTTATGACCTTCCTTTTTGAACCAATTTGAATTTTTTATATTTCTTCTTGCCAAAACAGAAGGATTAGAAAACTCTATAAATTTATTTTCATTATATGTTTTTGCCTTTTTTAACTTTTCAATAAGACAAAATATTGTTTCAGCATTTGTTAGCTCTTGTAAAACCTTGAACTGTGGATATGGCAAATATCCGAATTTTTTAATTGTATCGGAAAGATATTTTTTTCTATCTTCATTGATTTCATCTATTCTGTAAATTTGTGCTATTTTTGCAATAAGCAAACTCAACTCTTGAGATTTAAATGCAATCTCGTGTTTATTTTTCTTTGATAATAAATTCAACATATATAACCTCTATCCTAATAAAATCATTGTATCAAAAAAAATTATTTTGACCGTTCTTTGATACAATAATTAACAAAATTTTAAAACATTTTCATAAACAAAATAATCTTCACCTATATATTTTGCAATCCTTTTTTGAAATATAAAATTTTGTTTAATAAAAAATTCTTGCGATTTTAATAATTTTTCATTAACACACACTAAAATCTCATTTGTTTTATTTTCATTTATAATACTTTTGAGTGTTAATTTTGCAAAACCATTATTTCTTTTTTCTTTTAAAATATAAAATTTAGTTATTAAAGCAACATTATTTTCTTTTTTTAATTCATAAAAACCAACTATATTTTTATTATCTTTTATAAAAAACAATTCATACCCATCCAAAATTATTCTTTCTTTCATTAAATCAATTTCAACAAAAGATAAAATATAGCTAACAATTTCTTTTCCTAACGCATCAATATAAACTTCATTATAAAATTCAATAATTAAATCACATAAAATTTGAAGCTCTATTTTGCTTTTAGGGTTTATTCTTTCAATTTGTAACATATATCCAATATTAACATATTTAAAAAATATTTATGCTAAAATATTGCTGTAATTTTTTAGGAGTATTATATATGCAAACTGTAATGAACTATGAAATTAAGGATATTTCATTAGCTGAACAAGGCAAAAAGAATATTGAATGGGCACAAAAAGACATGCCTGTTTTAAATAAAATTAAAGAAAGATTTAAAAAAGAACAACCCTTTAAAGGATTAAGATTAACTGCTTCAGTTCATGTTACAAAAGAAACTGCAGCTTTATGTATAGCACTAAAAGAAGGCGGCGCTGATGCTGTTTTAGCTGCTTCCAATCCTCTTTCTACTCAAGATGATGTTGCAGCAGCACTAGTAAAATATTATGGCATTCCTGTTTACGCTATAGCTGGTGAAGACTCTGAAACATATCACAGACACATTAATGCGGTTTTAAATCATAGACCAAATTTGGTAATTGATGACGGCTGCGATTTAGTTGCAACTCTACACAGCTCAAGACGTGATTTATTGGCTGATATTGTTGGTTCTTGCGAAGAAACTACAACAGGAATAATAAGACTAAAAGCTATGGAAAAAGAAGGCAAACTTACATTCCCTGCTCTTGGTGTAAACAATTCTCTAACAAAACATCTTTTTGATAATCGTTATGGCACAGGTCAAAGTGCACTGGATGGAATAATAAGAGCAACAAATATTCTATTAGCCGGAAAAACTTTTGTTGTTTGCGGTTATGGATGGTGCTCAAGAGGCGCTGCGCAAAAAGCAAGAGGAATGGGTGCTAATGTAATTGTAACGGAAGTTGACCCCTTAAAAGCTCTTGAAGCTGTAATGGATGGATATAGAGTTATGCCTATAGCTGAAGCATCAAAAATCGGAGATATCTTCCTTGCAATCACAGGTGATATCAATGTAGTTTCCGTGGAAAACATGCTAACTATGAAAGATGGCGCATTTGTTGCAAATGCAGGACATTTTGATGTTGAAGTTGATGTTAACGGACTTAAAAAACATGTTGTTGAATATAAAAACATCCGTCCTAATTTAGATGAATGGGTATTAGATAACGGTAAATCAATCCATGTTTTAGCGCAAGGCAGATTAGTTAATCTTGTTTGCGCTGAAGGCCATCCTGCTTCTGTTATGGATATGAGTTTTGCAAATCAAGCTCTTGGCATGGAATTTATTGTTAAAAACAGAGGTAAATTAGAAAATAAAATGTACACTCTGCCATTAAGTGTTGATGAAGAAATTGCAAGAATTAAACTTGAATCAATGGGAGTAAAAATTGATACTTTAACAGAAGAACAAAGAAATTACCTGAACTCTTGGCAACAAGGAACATAGAATAAATTAAAAGCGGAGTTCAAACTCCGCTTTTAATTATCTAAAAATTTTTCAATCCAACCTATCATATCATTTATTTCATAAGGCTTTGGCATATACAAATCAGCGCCTGTTTTTAGTATTTCTTTTTTATTTAAAAAAGATGATGAAAATATAAGTTTAATATTATCTTTTGAAATTTTTTGAGCAAGCTTTATAAAACCAGATTGTTTTTTTTCGCCCCAATCCATAACAACAACATCAGGCTTAAATGTTTTATATAAATTTATAAAATCATTTTCATTTTGTGCAATTTCAGCTTGAATATTATTTAGTTCACAAACACTTTTTAATAAATACGATAAAGAATTATCTAATTCTAAAATTAAAACTTTATTTTTTTTATTTTGCTTTGTAACAACACCGTTTAATCTTATTCTATCTATCACATAAACTGATGTATCCGGACTGGAGCATAGTTTAATTAATTCATTTAATTCATTTAATATATCAATATAATTTTGTATATTATTATCTTTTGATATTACAGCAATATTTAAATGCATTAAATTACTTCTTACTTCTTGAATATTATCACTTGATTGTATTGTAAAATTGTTATTATATTCAGTCGTTGAATAAAATTTATTTAAAATGTTATCAAATGCAAAAGTTAAAAATGATGCAATTTTTTCAGCCTGCATTGGATTGGTAATTATAATCAATTCATCATCATTAATATGACCTGCAAAATCATCATCCGATAAAGATGAATTTATTATTGCACTCAATGTTTGCAAAACCTTTTCATAAGCAATTTCACCATGGGTTTTTCTATATAAATCGATATCTTTAATTTTCAATAAAAGATATGAAGCTGAATTATCATCCTCAAGCGTTCTTTTGATGGTTTTAATAGTAATGTTTTTATCAAAAAGCCTTGTTATAGGATTAATAAAAGATTCAATATATCTTCTTAAATGAGCTTTAAAGCGCATTTGAAATTCTTTTTTAGATATTTCTTCCCCTAAAAAATCATCAGCGCCAACATCAAGGACTTCAAGTCTATCTTCAATATCGCTTGATTTTGAAACAGCTATAATAATAGGTCTTGAGCTATATGTTAAAACTCTTATTTTTCTAATAAAATCACTTAATTTTTCTTTAATTGTGTCTGAAATAATTATAAACTCAACATGTTGTTTTTGTATTACAGCTAAAGCATCAGATAAATCATTAGAAACAAAAACATCTTGTTTTAGAGCTTCAATTAATTTTTTATATTTAATTGCAAGTTCTTTTCTTGTGCTAATTATTAAAACCGATGCTTTATACAAAACTATACTCCTATATTTTTTGTTTGCTTTTCAATCTCATAAACAGGCAAATAAACTAAAAATTCAGTCTTTAATTCTTCTTTTGATGAATTTACTTCAATTTTTCCTTGCATTTTATCAACCAAATTTTTAACAATATAAAGCCCCAACCCGCTTCCCTGTGCGGTTGAATTTAAATATGAATCAATTCTATAAAATTTTTCAAATATTTTTGGAATTTTATCTTTTTCAATATAATTTCCCCAATTTATAACGGAAAAAACAACAAAATCATTTTTAGCAAATATTTTTATATCAATTTTTTTAGAGTTTTTTGAATATTTCAGAGCATTATCAAGAATATTTAATAATATTTGTTGAGTTTTATCGCTATCCGATAAACAAAAAAGCTCATTTTTAGATTTTTCAATATTAAATTCAAAATCAGGATAATTCATTGAAACAACATTAATGCAATTTTGCATTATTTGATTTGCATTCACTTTGATCAAAACAAGATTTTCAGAATTTGAATCAATTTTTGCAACATTTAAAACATTTTCAATCAAATTAATTAATCTTTGAGATTGATTTGTTATTATTTTTAAAAATTCTTTTTTCTTTTCATCATCCAATTTATCCCATGAATTAAGCATAGTTTGAGCAAAACCTTTAATGCTTGTTAAAGGGGTTCTAATTTCATGAGATAGAGTGGATATAAATTCATCTTTAATATTTTTTTTCATAAGTTTATTATATTTTTTTATTTTAATTCTTCAATATTTTCTTTTATAAAATCCAAAATTTCATTTAATCTTTGTTTATTATTCAAATAAAAATAACCGATTAAAACCTCAAAGGATGTCGCAAGAGAATGAATTTTCGGGTTATTTTTTTTATTTATCGATATTTTTAAATTTCGCCCTCTTTTTTGAATTTCAAGTTCTTCTTTAGTTAATTTATCAATAATTAAATCAAGAAAATCTGCTTGAGCTTGAGCACAAACATATTTTGTTGAAATAGTATGCATTGAATTTTGATTTTTTGCTTTTTTAATTACAAGCTCTCGAATAAAAAGCTCCCAAACACAATCACCTATATATGCATAATGTTTTAAATTATATTCCATATCTTTATAATAACAAAAATTTACAATATTTTGGCAATTTTTATTTTTTAAAATACTTTAATAAAATATAGGGGTTTTATAAAAATGTCCAATGAAAACGTAAACAACAATAATAATTTTTCACTAACATCTTGCTTGGTTTTTCCTGCTATAACAACGTCTGCTAGTGCAATTAGTTCAATAAAAAGAAATAAAGGTGTTAAAAATGCCCTAACGGCTTGTCAAAAAGAAGCTTTTAAAGGTTTAGATGCTTCTCTAAAACCGCTGCATAACGACATTTTTTCAAGAAGTACTGCCTTAGCACAAAATTATGAAGAATATAAAGGACTTTCCAAAAAAGCTGCAAAATATGCAAAAAAAGCAGCAAAAGCACAAAAGGGGAAGGTTTCTTTAATAGATAATTTTCTTAACATCTTCAGAAAAGAAAAAGTTACACCTGATTCAATAATTAAAAAAGCAAGTGAAGCTGATGATAAATTAAAAACTGCCACAAAAACCCTAAAACAAGGCAGTGAAATAATAGAAGCAACAACTAAATCAGGATTTAAAAATACAGCCAAAACTCTTTTAAAAAGCGAAATGAAAAACCCGATAGTTCTTGCAATGACAGCATTGGAATTAGTTCCTGAATTTAGCGGCAAAGTTATTCCTGCTTTTAAAAACGAAGGAATTTTAGCAGGTTTAAAACAAACCGGCAAATCAATTCTAAAAGTTGGAAGCAACTTTATATCTTATGCTGCAGGCGGTGTTTTAGGAAGAATAATTGGCACTTCAATAGGTACACTTATCTGCCCCGGAGTAGGAAGCGCCGTTGGCGGAAATATTGGTGATGCAATCGGTTCAATGTTAGTTGGTTCAACAGTTACTAATGTTGTAGATAAAGCATTAAACGAAGATGAAACACTCGAAGAAAATCAAATAACAACGAAAACACCTCAACAAGAGCAAGAAATTCCGCAACAAGAATTAACACAAATTGCTCAAGAAAATAATCCAATAGAGCAAACAAATACAAACGAATTAACTCAAGCGCAAATTGCTTCTATTCCAAGTTTCAAGGAAGCCAAAGCAAAATACGCAACCAAAGTAAATTCCATACCTCAAAAGACAACTAAAGGATACCAAAAGCCTCAAAATGGAGTATATGCAACTCAATGGGTTAATGAGATGGCACAAGCAAAACGCCAAAATCAATTAAATACTCTTAGCTAATAGCACTTCCCAAAGCTTTAAGATTTTCGTATGGAACACCTGCTTCAGACAGTTCTTCCGCTGAAATTCCAAAAAGACTGATTGTATTTAATACATTCTTTTTATCGTATCGTTTTTTTGATTTTTCCGTAATCATTTTAAATATGTTGTTAACAGCCGTTTCTCTAGTCATAAAATATGAAGTATTTGACTTATAGAGAGTTCTTCTTTTACATTTTCCCATAGCTTTTATTCTCTTATATTTTTTGTATTTTGTAAAGGCAATATGTCTTTATGTAAAAATTTATTTTAAAAAAGCAAATTTTTTTCTTTTGCTGTTTTATAGTTCTGTCTGGAGGTAAAAATGCTTAATATACAGCTAACAAGATTTAAAAATAACATAAACTTCAATAAAAGCCACAAAGCAAATAATAATAATAATAATATAAATAAGAATAATTTATTTTCGATAAAGAATACAAAACTTGCGCCGCTAAGTCATGATACTATCAGCTTTAGCGGTTCAAGTGCAAAGTTAAATCGCTCTTTATTTGAAGCATTTGATAATATTTCCACCTGCACGCAAATAAGAGATGATGCGAAACCTGCTATGGCATATTTAAAAAACACTTTAGAAACTGCACTTAATCCTTTTTTAGCAACAAAAGCAAACCCCCACAGACCAATCGAAACAATAAGTACAAGGATTAAAACCCCTGAAAGTATAAGAGAAAAAGCCGCTGATAAACTTGAATCCGCTATTACAGCTCCCGAACCTTGGGCATTTAATCCAAATACAACAGAAGGAATTAAAGGAACTGTTGGAGATATCATCGGCGCACGTATAATTTTAAGAAAATCAGATATAAAACAAACATCTCAAATAATAGGCATTTTAATTGATTTAGTTGAACAAGGTAAACTAAAAATAACTAAAATTGAAAGCTATGTACCCGCTAACGAACAAACAAATTTAAAATATTTTCAAGATTCCGACTTAGAAAAACTAAAAAATGCAGTTAATAAAAATAAAGAAGCCAACCAACAGCCTATTGAAGTTATAAATAAAACAAAAAAAACAGGATATACTGCACTACATCTGGATGTTGATTTATCTGACCCTGATTACAAAGCAAGAAACAATAACTACAAAGGCGAAATTCAAATTTTAGGATACGATGTAGCACAATTAAAAGATGTTGAAGATTTTTGCTACAAAATGAAAGTAGGTAAAGACATTAAAGGCAGACATTATGCATTTGTTCCGCTTTCACAACATTTTAAAAAATTATATGAAAATACACAAGACTATCCTGACCTAAAACAAGATTACGAACTATACACATCAAGAGCATATTCTATACAAAGAGCAAAAGAGCCTCTAAATCCGAATAACAAAAAAAGAAGAAATACACTTCCAACCATAGAAGAATGCGGCTTAAAAGGAAGAATACCACAAGGACTCGATTTCAATGTTTTATCTTCAATTGTGCAATGCTGCAATAAAATATATGAAATTGCAAATTCTACCACATAAAAAATAAATAAAGATTTTTTATTTATTCTTGTAATTATGCTATATTTATCTCATTATAGTTAATGTAGCATTACATTAATAGGAGGTACGTTATGACAAGTGCAACGGTTGAAGTTGTAAAAAAATGTTCTTGTTCTCAATTTCAAGAACTTGCAAAACAAGCTGTAAATGATATTACAAATAGAAAAGGTAAAGTTGGACAATTTTTAAATTGGATTGAAGTTCTTCCTAATATTGAACTTGAAAACTTAGATAAAATGGAAAAAATGGTTAAAGCCGCAAAAGGTGATAAATATACCGATTTAGCCATTTTAGGAATTGGCGGTTCACGACATACAACAGAAAACATAACAAAATTATTAGGAATAGATGAACATGTTCATTTCTTTTCATCAGTTGAACCATTGAGTTTTGAGCGTTGGATTTCAAGATTGAATTTAGATAAAACTTTATTTTTGGTTGTCTCTAAATCAGGCGGAACACTAGAAACAACTGTTGGTTATGAAAAAGCAAAAGAAGCCGTTATTAATCATACAGGCAACAAAGATATTTCAGAACAATTTGTTGCAATGACAGACAAAAATTCAGAAAAATCTGCCCTAAGAAGAATTGTGGATAGCGGCGAAATTAAATTATCAGGTTATGTACATGATGATGTTGGCGGAAGATTTTCTATTTTGGATGACGCTACAATATTCACTTTATTATTCTTGGGTGTTAAAAAAGAAGATGTAAAAGAATTATTAGAGGCATCCTTGAAAGCTCAAGAAGAATTTTTAAATCCTGATGTTTCACAAAATGAAGCACTACAACTAGCAAAATTCAACACAAGAGCTAAAAATATGGGTAAAAGCAAACATTTTGTTGAATATTTTGGTGATGAATTTTTTGGCACAACCCTATGGGAAAAACAACTAAAAAATGAATCTCTAAAAGCAAGAATTTCAACAGACACAAATGTTGGTCCCGGATACTTGCACTACAATGCTGAAGCAGATTTAGATGTTAATAATACAGATTCATTCTTTACTTTTGTTTATGTAAAAACATCTGATAAAGTTATGAATGCCGTTATGGAAGGTGTAATTAGCGCATATAGTGCTCAACACCCTGTATCAAAAATTGTTTTAGAAGATTTATCAATGAAATCAATAGCAAGATTTATTGAATTAAAACATTTTGAAACTCTGTATACAGGTTGGATTTTAAGAGCTCAAAAAGGTGATATTACACCAATTGAAAAAGCATTAGATGAAGTCTTACAACCAAATGTAGAAAAATACAAAAAGGAAGTAAAAAAAGCACTAGCTAAATAAAAATAAAACAATTTCAAAGGCGATATATCAATATCGCCTTTGAAACAAATATAACAAAAAAGGTATTAACAACAATGACAAAAATTAAAGTAACAGATTATTTAATTAAACAATTAAATTCACTTGGAATTGAAGAAATTTTCGGACTCCCCGGAGATTATAATTTTGATATAGTTGAAGCAATTGAAAGAAATAAAAATGTTAATTGGATAGGTTCAACCAATGAACTAAACGCAGGATATGCTGCAGACGGTTACGCAAGAATTAAAGGCTATAGCGCAATGGTTAGTACTTATGGGGTTGGCGAATTATCTGCAATTAATGCTATAGCAGGTGCAATGGCTGAAAATATTCCTATAATAAAAATTGTTGGAATACCTTCAACCAAACACATAGAAAATAAAACTTTATTACACCACAACCTTACAAATGCAGATTACAGGGCTTTTGAAAGAGCTTATTCAAACGTTGTTGAAACTACGGCTTTTTTAAATAAAGAAAACGCAAAAAAAGAAATCGACAGACTGATAAACACCATGGTCAAAACAAAAAAACCTGTTTATCTTGCAATACCAATGGATATTTGTTCGATAGAAATTGAAGATGATTTTAAACTTAAAGAAATTTCTTCAGATAAAAACAACTTAAAAATCGCCGCTGATTTAATTATTGACGAAATAAAAAAATCAAAAAATCCAATTGTTTTAGCTGATATTTTAACAAGAAGATTTAATGCAATTAATGAAATAAATAATTTTATTGAAAAAACCTCTATTCCAAGCTGTTCATTTTTAAGAGGCATGGATATTATTGAAAACGATAAGAAAAATTATCTTGGAGTTTATGTTGGGAATTTAGATAATAAAATCTGTTATGATAATTTAAATTCTTCTGATTGTATTATAGCTTCAGGAACAGTTATTTCAGATTTAAACACAATGGGTTTCAGTATTAAATTTGATTTAAAAAACCATATCAATATTCAACCATACTATACAGAAATCAAAGGCAGAAAAATTGAAAATGTCTTAATGAAAGATATTCTAAAAGAATTAACGGCAAAAATCAATTATAAATCCGAGCTTAATTTAAAAAGAACTCTAGTCTATAATCCATCAGAATTAAAAGAAGAAAAACCGCTAAGTTCTGATTATATTTACCCAAGATTAAATGAATTTTTAAAAGAAAATGATATATTTATAACAGAAGTAGGGCTTGTTCCTTTTGGTGCAATTCCTATGAATTTAGCTAAAAATATAACTATTCAAAATCAAATCTTATGGGGTTCAATCGGCTGGGCAACACCATGTGCTGAAGGGTGCGCTATGGCAGATAAAACAAGAAGAACAATTTTAGTAACAGGAGATGGTGCTCATCAATTAACAGCTCAAGAAATTTCAACAATGATGAGAAACAATTTAAAACCGATTATCTTTGTAATTAATAATTCAGGCTACACTGTTGAAAGAATTTTATGCGATGATGTTAATTATAAATATAATGACATTGCTTCTTGGAATTATGAAATGTTGCCAAAAATGTTCAAGGGAGATTGCTTCTGTGCATCAGCTTCAACAAATAAAGAATTTGATGAAATCTTAAAAGCAGTTGAAAAAGAACAAAAAGAAAAATTATGCTATATTGAATTAAAAACCGATTTCTTAGATATTCCTTATCTTTCTTTAGGAATTGCAAAAAATCCGCAAAGATTTAAAAAATAGCTTATTTTTCGCTATCGTCCTGCATGGATTTAAACTTTTCAAGAGATTTATTTCTTTTCTTTTGGAATTCTTGCTGCGCTTGAATATCACCTTTTTCAGCTGCAGCTTTTCTAACGCGTTCTTGTTCTTTGGCTGTTGTTTTCTTAAGTTTATAAACAAAGATTAGAATTTCAGCTATAGCTTTATATAAATCTGGCGGAATTTGTCTGTTTACTTCAACAAGCCTAAATAAAGCACGAGCTACGGGCGGATTTTCAATAACAGGAATATTGTGTTCTCTTGCAATTTGTTTAATTTTTTGTGCAAACAATTCAGTACCTTTTGCAACAAGCATAGGTGATTCCATTTTTTCAGCATCATATTTAATAGCACATGCCACATGGGTCGGATTTGTTACAACAAAATCGCAAGTTGTAACAGCATCCATCATTTTTTGCTGTAATAGCTGCTGTCTTCTTTGCCTTAGAGCAGCTTTAACATTAGGATCACCTTCTGAATTTTTATATTCATCTTTTACTTCTTTAAAAGACATTTTTTGATCTTGCAAAAATTTCCATTTAGTTACACCATAGTCAGCTGCAGCGATAATCAAAAAAGCAATGCCTGCTTTCACAACGAAATCAAGAATTAACGCTCCAAACTGAATTAAAATTGCAAAATGATTATCAATTGCAGCAAGCATTAAAATATCTTCAAAATGTTCAGAATAAACCATATAGCCAATAACCCCTAAAACAATTACTTTCGCTATATTTTTAAATAAATCAAAAAGAGTTTTAGGGCTCATCAAATTTTTAAAATATTTAGTAGGATTAAATTTTTCGGCATTAAATTCCATAGGTTTTGTTGTAAACAACGGCCCAATTTGTATCATATCGCCCAATATCCCAACAAAAGAAGCTAAAACCAAAATCGGCAAAAGTATTATTGCTGTCGGTATAACTGTTTTTGTAAATAAATACGCATAACCTATTTCATCAAGATGTTTATTAGGGATTTGATCATAAATAATTTTAAACAATGCACTTAATTGGTCCCATATCAAGGGTGAAATTAAATAAATAAAAGAAAACATTACAATAATGGCAATAGCAATTGATAAATCTTTTGACTTAACAACTTGCCCTTGTTCTCTGGCTTTTCTTAGCTTCTGCTGGCTCGCCTCAAACTGTTTATTTTCGTCACCCATTTTTTATTATTGCTCTAGTTTAATATCAGCTACTCTAGGATCAAGAAGTTTTTTTCCTGACTCATCAAACTCAATCTGAAGCAATTGTCTTTCTTCATATTTAATAGTTTTTACAATAACCCCTCTGCCATATTTTTTATGAACAATTACATCGCCAATTTTATATGTTTCAGAAGGCGGAGTATTCTGTTCTTCTTTAAATATAGGCAGAGTTTCCTTTTCAGGTGCAGCACTAACATCTATATCTATATTAACATCGTCATCTAAAGCTATATTTTGTTTAGTTTCTTTTGGTTTTTTATCGATTATTTCACTAAAACTTTCATCCAATGATTCGTTGGCAAGCTTTTTTAAATCAATATCATCATCTTGCTCATCAGACTGATTTAAAACTGAATTATTTATTTCATCTTTTTTTTTATTATCTTGAGTATCATTTTTGGTCTTATACTCAACATCATCTACAACAACTTTATTATTTTTTTGATCTTCCTGCTCATAATGCATAGAGCTTTCTTTTGCTATTTGAAAAAAATCCAATTCTTCGTCTGAAAAATCCATATCAGATACTTCTTCCAGATTATCTTGCTGCGTTTGCGCTTGAGCCGACGTAACATCCTCAACAATATCATCAGGATCAATAAGTTCAGCTTCTTGCATATTGAATTTTTCTTTTAAAATTGCGTCTTTTTCTTCAAATGAAATATTTTTATCTTCATCATCTATATTTTTATTATCATTATGTTCTTTTTGAAGCGATGAAAGATCTAACTCTAAAATTTCACTTTCATTGTTATCTGTATTATTATTGTCTATTTTATTAATATCAGAATTTTCTTTTTCACTTACTATAACGTCATCTTTTTCATTATTTTTATCTTCAGAATTAACATCGACAACATCTTGCTCTATATATGAATTCTCATCGAAGTTTTGTTGAATTTCTTCAATATTTTTTTCTTCCAATGCCTGAAACTCATCTTTTTGTGATATAGACTTTTCAGGCTTTTCGGCATCTTCTACAACACTGAAATCATCATTTTTTTCAAGAAAATCTTCTTCAACACTTAAAAAATCATCGGCATTTTTTTTAGGATTTTCTATTTCTTCAAAAGTTTCATCATCTTTAATAATTTCATCAAAATTAGACGACTCAATTGATTTGATTTGATTTTCTTGAAGTTCAGTTAATTCATCAATCAATTTTTGAGAATCTGTTTTATCTTCTATGTTTTCATTACTTTCATAATCATTTTGCTCAGATTGATTTTCTGAATTTACCATTGATAGAGCAATTTTTCTATAATTTTTTCTTTTTTCTTGCATTTCAAGCTCATAATCCTTTGCAAGATACAAGAAATCATCAGTATTTTCACCAAAAATTATGCATTCATCAGTAATTAAATTTGCAAGAGCAAAATTAGCATTTAAAAAATCAGTTCTTTGATATAAACTTGGCAATAAAATATAATTCTTACAATATTGCATTAATGATGGAAGTTTTTTGTAATTATAAGAGACATTCGGAATAAATTTAATATTTCTTTTTTCTGTATATATCTTATTGATTAAATCTACATCACAATTCTCATCGTTAATTCTTGTAATTAAATATACATTTTGTTCTATTACATTTATAAAATACTCTAAATACGCCTTTTGCCACATAGAACTAACGCTTGAAATATCAATTATTGTAATTGGATTTTTTTCAATTGTTTTAAAAAGTGTTTCAACATCTTTTTTTGTTTTTGCAAAAATCTCATCCATTTGATATTTTTTCAAACGAACCAACAACAACTTTAATTCCGGATACGGAGTTGCCTTATATTGTTCTAATAAAACCCTTGCAAACATGTTAAAAGGAATAAACTCAAGAGCTTGTCTTTTTGCAAATCTTTTAATTTCTAATAAAATAGAACCTGCAATTTGTTGAAACTCGAGACTTGCATCTGATAAACATTTATCAAAAACAAAATCAATAGTTGAAAAATTAAGAGGTAATCTAAAATTTTTAGACGCCTTGATTTTTTGAGCTTCTTCAAACTCAATTATTCCTGTTGAGTCAATAATAATTGAATGTTTATTAACAGAAAGTTTCTTTGCAAGATTCAATGAAATCGCATTTGATTCATCTACCTTATCAGCTAATATTACGGCATTATTATTAAAAAAATCAAATTGAATATTTAATGAGCATGAATTTTTTGTATTTGTACCAAAAATAAAAGTTTTTTTACCTTGGTTTATAAAATTTTCAACATCATCTTGTTTTATCTTAATAATTTCACACTCTCTGTTCGGCGTAAAATTATCATAAGGCATAACTTCATCATCTTTGGTTATTTTATAAAAAAGCTTTAATTTAGCAACATTTTGAGACGAATCAAACTTGTCGTCATAAATTTCAATTATTTGAGCAAGATATCGGTCATCATTTGATTTAACCATTAAAAAATCAAATAATTTGAACGGCTCAACTTTGGGGTTAAATAAAATTCTTATATTATTATTTAGAGCATTAGCTACTTGCATAAATAAACTTTCTATAAATTAATTCAATTATACCAGCAAATTATCCATAATCCAACAAGGAAGTTTATATTTTATTTTATAATACAACAAACATATTAGAATTTGCAATTTTTATTTTAAAAAATAAATGCTTGACAGTTTTTCATGTCCACAATAATATATATTTATGGAAATTGCCGATGTAGCTCAATGGTAGAGCAACGGTTTTGTAAACCGTAGGTTGCGGGTTCGAGTCCCATCATCGGCTTTTTTTAGTAATTTGCGTCTTGCCCTTGTGGCGCAGGGGTAGCGCACTCCCTTGGTAAGGGAGAGGCCGTGAGTTCAAATCTCATCAAGGGCATTTTAAAAGAATTATAAATATAATTGCAAATTGAAAACTGAATATTCAATAATCAATTATCTAAAAAAGATTTTTAGATATGGGTAGATGCCCGAGTGGCTAAAGGGAGCAGACTGTAAATCTGCCGTCATACGACTACGGTGGTTCGAATCCACCTCTGCCCATATCTTTATTTATAACAAACGAAAATAATAAAATTAAAAATAAGAAAGAAGGAGAACTTATCTTATGGCTAGAGAAAAATACGAAAGAACCAAGCCACACGTTAACGTTGGTACTATTGGTCACGTTGACCATGGTAAAACAACATTAACTGCTGCTATTACAGGTTGTATGGCTGCTGCAGGTCAAGCAGAAGCAAAAAAATTCGATGAAATCGATGCTGCTCCTGAAGAAAAAGCTCGTGGTATCACCATTTCAACAGCTCACGTTGAATATGAAACTGAAAAACGCCACTATGCACACGTTGACTGCCCGGGCCACGCTGACTATGTTAAAAATATGATTACAGGTGCTGCACAAATGGATGGTGCTATTCTTGTAGTTGCTGCTACTGATGGTGCTATGCCTCAAACTAAAGAACACATTTTGCTTGCTCGTCAAGTTGGTGTTCCTAACATTGTAGTATTCTTAAATAAATGTGATATGGTTGATGACCCTGAGTTATTAGACCTTGTTGAAATGGAAGTTAGAGAATTATTATCTTCATATGAATTTGATGGAGACAATATTCCTTTCGTTAAAGGTTCAGCTCTAAAAGCTTTAGAAGCTGTTCAAGCTAACCCATCTATTAAACGTGGTGAAGACCAATGGGTTGACAAAATTTGGGAATTAATGGACGCTATCGATTCATACTTCCCAGAACCTGTTCGTGACTTAGACAAACCATTCTTAATGCCTGTTGAAGACGTATTCTCAATTACAGGTCGTGGTACAGTTGCTACCGGTAGAGTAGAACGTGGTATTGTTAAAGTTGGTGACGAAGTTGAATTAGTTGGTTTAGGCGAAACTAAAAAGACAACTGTTACAGGTGTTGAAATGTTCAGAAAATCTCTTGACCAAGGTCAAGCAGGTGACAACATCGGTGCTTTATTACGTGGTATCGATAAAACTGAAATTCAACGTGGTCAAGTTTTAGCTAAACCTGGTTCAATTACACCTCACAAAAAATTCACAGCAAACGTTTACGTATTGAAAAAAGAAGAAGGTGGACGTCACACTCCATTCTTCCCTGGTTACAGACCACAATTCTATATCAGAACAACTGACGTAACCGGTTCAATCAAATTTGACGGCGAAATGGTAATGCCTGGTGATAACGTTGTAATGGAAGTTGAATTAATCAACCCTGTTGCAATCGAACAAGGTATGAAATTCGCTATCCGTGAAGGCGGTAGAACAGTTGGCGCCGGTGTTGTAGATAAAATTATTGAATAATAATTTTCAGTTTATAAAAAAGATGAAGTCATAATGACTTCATCTTTTTTGTTTCCGCCATTTTACATTCATTTATTCATTTTCACGACTTTTATCTAAAGACAAAAAATTTACAATACCGTCTGTTAATTTTGAAAAAATATCTTTAGTAAAATCAAACGCTTCATCAAATATACTTTTATTATCATTATTTTCTGCAGTGTCAAATTCATCTTTTATTGAAGCAATTGTATTTTCTATGTCTTCAGTGAGTTTTGCTTTTTTATCCTCTTTTGGTGCCATATCGTCATTTTTATAAGGCATACCATTCTTTCTTGTAAAAAAAGTTGTAAATGAACCCCTATCCAAAGTATCGTTGTCGGTTTTATTTGTATTTCCAGCTCCTTGCATTGATGATGTTTTACTAAATTTAATACTATCTATTCTACCTGTTATCATGCTCATTCTCTCCCTATATAAATTTTTGCTGATTACTATTAATAAAAAAAAATTTTATATAAAAAATTGATATTTTTTATATAATAATGTTACATAAATTAATAAACATAAAAACAAGGGGACAGAAAAACAAATCTCCGCCCCCTCATTTTTATTAGCAATTATAATGTGAACATTCGCCTTCTTCTCTTATTGAGAATACAAAGTATCCGACAGCAGACAAACCGACAAGCGTATAGATTATTCTTGCCATTGCAGTCATGTCTCCAAATAAGAAACCAACAAGATCAAAATTAAATGCGCCAATCAAACCCCAATTTAGAGCTCCAATCAATACAAGCGAATAACATACCCATTTAAAAATACTCATAAGTGTGTTCATGATATTTTCTCCTTTTCCATTGATATTATCAAGGAGATTTATTTCAAAATTAATAGACAAAAGTGCAGTATCAGCTATATCCAATACTGCACTTTTTTAAATGTTTCAATTTATCTATGCCATTGTGCTAAAAGAGCCTCCACCACCTGAAGATGAAGGAGAAGAAGGTGAAGAATTGCTTGCTATTGTTCCTGCTGTTTCAGCCGTTTGAGTAAATAAAGGCTTCGGTTGAGCTTGAGCTAAAGTGCCCGCTGTTTCAGCTTTTGGCATATCTTCTTTTTTTTGTAAATTTTGCGAATTGAGATTAATTGAAGCATCCATCTTTGTTTTCTCTTTCCTTTAAACTAAAAACTTTCTTATTAGCTATATTCCACAAAATTTTTAATTTCAAACCTATCTTTTTAAAAAAATTACAATTTTGAAAATAAACTATAATAAAATATGCAATAAATTGCCCTTAAGCCGTCTTTTGGCTTGATTTTTTTGCCGTCTTTATATCCTCGCGGGTTATAACTTATAGGACATTCTGATATTTTAAATTTTTCTTTTGCAATATAAATAGTAATTTCAGGCTCAAAGCCAAAACAATTTTCTTTTAGTTTTGGCGCAATTTTTTTAATCACATCAGATTTAAATAACTTATAACAAGTTTCCATATCGGTTAAATTTAAACCTGCAAACAAATTTGTTAAACTTGTTAGAAATTTATTTATAAAAGTGTGCCCTAAAAACAAATTATTATTTTGTTTTTTTTCAAGATATCTTGAACCATAACAAACATCTAAATTATTTTTCGTTAATTTTTTTAAAAGTGCTAAATAATCAATCGGATTATATTCTTCATCTGCGTCTTGAATTGCTATATAATCGCCTTTTGCATATAAAAACCCGGTCTTAAGAGCAGCGCCTTTGCCTTTATTTTTATCATGGCAAATTAATTTAACATCATTATTATTTTTACATATTTCTTTAACTATATTTGATGATAAATCAATAGAAGCATCATCAACTACAATAATTTCAATTTTTATATTATTGTTTTTAATAAAATTTTCATTTTTTAGTGCAAAAATTTTTTCAATCGTTTTCTTGATTGTTTTTTCTTCATTATAAACAGGCACAATTATATTCAATATTTTCATAAAAAAAATTTTATACAATTCAAGCTGTTCTTGGCAAAAAATAAATATATCGTAAAAAATTAATAAGATTATATTCTATTGTTTTTTATTTAAATAACTTGTATTATTAATATTATGGATATAAATTACAATACAGACGTTATAGTTGTAGGGGCAGGTCCTTGCGGAATAAGTACTGCTATTGAAATTGCTCAAGCAGGTAAAAAAGTTGTTTTATTAGATAGAGCAAAATATATAGGCTCAAAAAATATGTATGGCGGTGCTATATATAAAACAGCTCTAAAAGAAATATTCCAAGATGATTTCAACACTCTGCCATACGAAAGAATAATAAACTCACACAGCTGGGCTTTTTTAAATAATACAGGTTCTGTTTGTATTACATATCAAGACGATGAAAATAAAGAAGCTTATGCAGTCAAAAGATCCTCTCTTGAAAAATGGATGATAGATATAGCAAAAAAAAGAGGGGTTTACTTTGCACCAAATACATTGGTAAAAAATCTTATTCAACAAAATGGCTATGTTGTTGGTGTTGAAACAGAACTGG
Organism: Candidatus Gastranaerophilales bacterium; assembly: GCA_944324455.1. Lineage (GTDB taxonomy): Bacteria > Cyanobacteriota > Vampirovibrionia > Gastranaerophilales > Gastranaerophilaceae > RUG14156. The sequence continues at coordinate 56,742 of CALUWJ010000006.1, forward strand.
AAAAATACTATGCTCCAATTGTAATTTTGGCCGATGGAGTAAATTCTCTTTTAGCTAAAGAACTTAATTTAAGAGAAAAATATGAACCAAAAGATGTTATTTTATCAGTAAAAGAAACAATTAAACTCGATAAAAAAACAATTGAAGAAAGATTTAATTTAAAAGACGACCTTACAAATGGTGTTGTAAAAATGCTTCTTGGAAATCCTGAAGGTGTTAAAAACATCTTTATGATGGGCTTTTTATATACCTTTAAAGATACAATAATGCTTGGAGTTGGAGCCAATTTAGCTGATTTAGTTAAAAATAAGATTAACATAAATGATTTATTGGAATATTTAAAACAACATAACGATATTCAACCCCTAATTAAAGATGGTCAATCGCTTGAATATAGCGCACATTTAATTCCTGAAACAGGATACAATAAAATGCCAAAATTGACCGGCAACGGGGTAATAATCGCAGGGGATGCTGCAGGGTTCGTTAATAGTATTCATTTTGAAGGAACAAATTATGCGCTAATTTCAGGCAAATTAGCAGGAAAAACGGCAGTCAATGCGCTAAATAACAATAATTATTCGCAAGGCTATTTATCTTTATACAAAAAAGAACTTGATAAATCATTTATTTTAAAAGATTTATATACATATAGAAATATACTAAACAGATTATATGATAGACGCGGTTCGCTTATGAATTATTATCCTAAAAAAATGAAAGAATTTTTTGATATAATCACAAGTGCAAATTGTAAATCAAAAAGCGTTCAATTCAAAAATTATTTTTTAAGTTTTCTAAAAGATAGGAATATTAATGAGCTCATAAAAGATGGCTATATGGCATTTAGGTGCGTTTTAGATATATTTTTTGGAAGATAAAATATGGAAAATAATACAAATAAAAAATCAATACAAGACAAATTAACAACTATTAAGTATAATTGTGATAATAAAACACACTTAAAAGTTAATCAAAAAAAATGTGCAAAATGCAAAGATAAACCTTGCACTATGATATGTCCGGCTAGTGTCTATAGCGTAGATGAAAACACAAACGAAATAATAGTGCAATATGAAAACTGCCTGGAGTGCGGTGCTTGCAGGTTAGCTTGCCCAAAAGGCGCAATTGATTGGAATTATCCCTCATCAGGTTGCGGTGTAATTTTTAAAAACAGTTAATATTCACAAGGAGCAAATATGGAAAATCAATATTTTTCAAGATGGTATGATAAAGATCCCGTACTTTCTATGTCAATGAGAACCCTTGCAAACTCATCCGATGAAAGACAAATTGCAGTTGCGCTAAATTTAATCAAAGTAATAATTGAACATAATATCCAAGATAACAAATACGAAAATGTTGAAGATATTATGTCAGCAGTTGAAGATGGCAGAATACAACGCGGACATTCTCGCTGGTATGATATTGATTCAACGGTAAGAACAGCTATACAAATGCTTGAAAAATGCCCCCCTGATACAAAGAAAAAAGTTGCAATAGACATGGCTCAAATTGTTATTGAAAAAATCATCCAAGATGAAGATAAAGAAGAACTGGAAAGAGAAGAACAAGAAGAACAACAAGAAATAGATGGAAAAATAATTGATTTTGATTTAGATAAAGCACTAGAAGAAGAAAATGAATGATACTGAAAGATTTGACAATCTTCAAACTACGGTTAAAATAAATCCTAAAAATTTCCAAGCAAGACGTGAATTAATAATGATGTGTTTGGATTTAGGATTTGAAAAAGCTGCCCTATCTCACATTAAATATTTATTAAAAATTTTTCCTGATGACGCAAATTTATATTTTAATACAGGCATTTGCTGGGAAAAATTAAAAGACATTGATAAAGCCATCGCAGCTTATAAAAAAGCGGTTGAACTAAAATCAGACGAACCAGATTTTTTATATAATTTAGCACTGTGCTACGAAGAAAAAGGCGAAATAGATTTAGCATTAGAAAATTTTAAAAAAGTTATTTATTACAAAAACGAAGACGCTAACGCTTTTTTTTCAATCGGCATTCTATATTCCAAAAAAAACGATCCAAAAACAGCAATAAAGTGCTTTAAAAAAGCAATAGAATACAATTATAGTGATTATTTTGCTCATTTTTACTTGGCTGAAGAATACAAAAAAATAAATGAAATTGATTTTGCACTTGTTGAATATCGAAAAGTTTTGGAATTATCTCCTGATTATTCTTGGGCATATTATAATATCGCACAAATTTATTGGGAATTAAAAAGACTGGATGACGCTGTTATTATGCTCAAAAAAACCATTGAAAAAAACCCAAAAGACTTTGAAGCATATAAACTTCTGGCTCAAATTTTAATAAAAGAAAACAAACAAGATGAAGCTCTTGAAATCCTATCAGAAGTCAGCGAAAAAGTAGAAAATGGCGACATATATTATTTAATGTCCAAAATATTTGAAATTGATGAAGATAAAAATTCTCAACTTGACTGTTTGGAACTTGCGCTGGATAATAAAAACACTCTAACATTTAACCCAACAGCAGTAAATGCTGAATATAAAGAACTAAAAAATGCAAGCAAAAATTAACCAATTAAAACTAAATACCCTTGATAAAATTGAAAAAGCTAAATATTACTGCGCTTTTAGCTTTTTATTCATCAGACCGCTATTTAAAGCAAAACTCTTTGAATATTTTGATTATGACATAAAAAGAGCATTTGAACTAAACAGTGAAGATTTAAAAAATATATCAGATTATTATGATATTGCTATTCCTAAAAATATTTTAAAAAAGATAGATGAGCTTGATATAGATAAATGCTATAATGAAGCTTTCGAAGATAGTGAAATTAAACTTTTAACTTATGAAGATGATATTTACCCAAAATATTTAAAAGAAATACCCGATTTTCCATTATCTTTATTTTACAAAGGAAATTTAGATGAAATAGATTTTAATTATGCACTGGCGGTTGTCGGCTCAAGAAATGCTTCAATGCAAGCAAAAATTGCACTTGATAATATTATTTCAGGCTTTATGGGGACAAATATAACCATAATTTCAGGGCTTGCTTATGGCATTGATACACAAGCTCATTTAAGCGCATTAAATAATAATTTAAAAACCATTGCAGTTATAGGAAGCGGATTAGATATAATTTATCCGTCTTCAAACAAAAAATTATTTTATGATATAGTAAATAATAACGGCGCAATTTTGAGCGAATATCCTCTAAAAACAAAACCTTTAGCTCAAAATTTTCCGCAAAGAAATAGAATAGTAACGGGGTTATCAAAAGGAACGCTCGTTGGAGAAGCAAGACTTAAATCAGGTGCAATGATTAGCGCTAATTTAACTCTTGAATACAATAGAGAACTTATGTGTATCCCCGGAAACATCACAAACCCGAACACAGAAGGAATATATCATTTAATCAAGACAGGAGCTGCCATAGCTACAAATTCAAAAGATGTTTTAGAGCAAATGAATTGGGAGATAAAAAAACAAAAAAAAGAAGATATTACATCCAATTTAGATGATTTACAAAAAAAGATATTAGAAAGTATATCTCTTGACCCAAAAACATTTGATGAAATAATAGATGATATAAAAGAAGATATTTCCATGGTAATGGCTTCTTTAACACAATTAGAATTATTAGGTATAATCAAGCAATCAGCAAACAAATATTATAAATGTATATAGGTTAATTATGGCAACTAAAACTAAAACAAAAGAAGAAAAATCTCAAAAAACACTTGTAATAGTAGAGTCTCCCGCTAAATCAAAAACTATTGGCAAAATTCTTGGCAATAACTACATAATACAAGCTTCAATGGGCCATGTTAGAGATTTGGCTTCCAAAGGTCTTGGTTTTGATATAGAAAATAATTTTAAACCGACATTTGAAGTAATACCCGAAAAGAAAAAGGTAATAAATGAATTAAATAAAATAGCAAAAACAGTTGATAGAATCTATCTTGCATCAGACCCTGATAGAGAAGGAGAAGCTATTGCTTGGCATGTGAAAGAATGTCTTAAATTCCCTGAAGATAAAATTTTTAGAATAGTTTTTAATGAAATAACACCCCATGCAATCAAAGATGCTGTTGCTAATTATCATCAAATTGATATGCTAAAAGTTGAAGCACAAAAAACAAGACAAATTTTAGATAAACTTGTTGGTTTTAAAATTAGCCCTATTTTATGGGATAAAATGAAAAATTATAAGCTTTCAGCAGGTCGTGTGCAATCAGTTGCCCTTAAAATGATTTGCGAAAGAGAAGATGAAATTGAAGCATTTATTCCTCAAGAATATTGGAGCTTAGATGCCTTATTAAACAAAAAAGATAAAAAAGATTTTGATTTCAGCGCACAATTATCAAGAATAATCAAAAACAATAAAGACGAGAGGCTTGAAATTAAAAACAAAGAAGAAATTGATGAAATTTTAAAAAATCTTAAAAATGCAAAATATATTGTATCAAAAATTACTCCAAGAGATACAACCAGAAAACCTCAAGCGCCATTTATAACTTCAACCCTACAAAGAGAAGCAAGTTCAAAATTAGGTTATGGTGTATCTAAAACCATGCAAATAGCACAAAAACTATATGAAGGTATAGATTTAGGCGATGGCTCTGTTGGTTTAATAACCTATATGAGAACAGATTCAACAAGAATTTCTGATGATGCTCAAATTGCAGCAAAAGAATATATTATTGAAAACTATGGAAATGAATATTACCCTGATAGCCCCAATATTTATGCCAAGAAAAAACAAAATACCCAAGATGCGCACGAAGCAATTCGCCCGTCTTATATAGATAAAACCCCTGAAAGCATTAAAAAATATTTAACAAGTGAACAATATAAGCTCTATAAACTAATCTGGGAAAGGTTTATGGCTTCACAAATGGCAAATGCAAAGGTTAAAAATTTAACCGTTGATATTACCGCAGATAAATACATCTTTAAAATGGGTTCATCAAAATTTGTTTTTGACGGTTTTACCAAAATTTACGCTGATACAGAAGATGTTGTTGCCCAAAAATTCCCAACATTAGAAGTTGGAGATGAACTAAATCTTAAAAAATTAATACCTGAGCAACATTTTACTCAACCGCCCTCCAGATATTCTGAAGCAAGTTTGGTTAAACAATTAGAAGAATATGGTATAGGAAGACCGTCGACTTATGCCCCGATTATTACCAAAATTCAACAAAGAAATTACGTCGAAAAAATCGAAAATAAATCCTTAAAGCCAACTCCTCTAGGTAGAGCGGTTTGCAAACAACTAAATGAAAATTTTGTTGACATTATGGATTACAAATTCACTGCCAAAATGGAATCATCTTTAGATGATATAGCAGAAGACAAACAGAACAGCATTAAATTTTTGAATGATTTTTGGAAACCGTTCTCAAAAACTCTTGACGAAGCTCAAAAAAATATGAAAAGAGTAGATGTTGAAACAGATAAAGTTTGCCCGAATTGCGGAAGAAAAATGGTTGTAAAATTATCTCGCTATGGTAAACAATTTTTAGCATGTTCAGGCTACCCCGAATGTAAAACGGCACTCCCCATGGAAGGAGATAACAAAGATATACAAATCCCAGAAGATGAACCCACAGATAAAAAATGTGAAAAGTGTGGTTCTGATATGGTTATTAAAACAGGGCCGTATGGTAAATATTATCAATGTTTAAATGATAAATGCAAAAAAAGATTTTCTATTGTTGAATCATCAGGAGTTAAATGCCCTGAATGTGAAAAAGCAGGCAGAGACGGAGAACTGGTGAAAAGAAAATCCCGCTATGGAACGTTTTTCTGGGGATGCTCTAAGTATCCCGATTGCACTTTTGCGCTCTGGGCAGAACCAACAGGCGAAAAATGTCCCGATTGCGGAAGTTTGTTAGTTAAAAAATATTTAAAAAGAGGCAATAAAATTGCCTGCTCAAATAAAAACTGCAAATATTCAAGAGATATGGATGAAGAATAATGGACAATAAACCCTATAAATTTGCGCTCATAGGATATCCTCTGGGGCACTCTCTAAGCCCAGTCATATATAAGGCTGCTTTTAAAGACTTAGGAATAGATGGTTCTTATGAGCTTTTGGCAACTGAAAGCGAAGATTTGGTTAATCAAATTAAATATTTAAGAACAAATAAATACTTTGGCTTCAATGTTACAATTCCTCATAAAGTTCCAACAACGCTATTTTTATCAGAATTTGACGAATATGTGGATTTAGTCGGTGCTGTAAATACAATCAAAATAAAAGACGATATGTCCTTATCAGGATATAATACGGATGTTTGGGGCTTTTTAGAAGCAATCCCGAAAGACATTTCTCTAAAAGGCAAAAAAGCTGCAATTTTAGGCACCGGTGGTGCTTCAAGAGCAGTTTGCGCAGGACTTTATAAAATGGGAATATCTGAAATTGATTTTTATACAAGGAACGTTATAAATTCAGCTCCCACAATTAAAACTCTAAGAGAAAAATTTAACACAATAAAAATTCAATCCATTCAAAATACATTAATGAATAGCCTTGAAGATGTTGATATTTTAGTTAATACAACTCCTTTAGGAATGAAAAATTATTCTGAAGATAATTGCCCTGTAAATGATAAATGCATTGAATCTTTACAAAAAAACGCAATCGTGTATGATATTGTATATAATCCATTAAGAACTCCCTTAATTTCAAAAGCGATTATGTACAATAAAAAATATATATGCGGTTTGGATATGCTAATCTATCAAGCACAAAGGGCTGTTGAAATTTGGTTTAATCAAAAACCTGATTTTAAAAATTTAAAAATAGCAGTTTTAGAGGAATTTTTAATCAACCAAAAATAAAAACTAAATAAATTGTATGATTTTTGAATTTACATCTATACACATCAATCTGTTAAATGTATTATAATAATAAACAATGGTACGCAGAAATAAATAAGAAATAATGAATAGTAGAAAATACGGAAAAATATCTAAGGGTTTTACATTAGCTGAGGCTTTAATTACACTTGTAATCATCGGCATAATTGCTGCGTTAACTATACCCTCAATTTTAATCAATACAGAGCAAAATGAATATCGTTCAGCTCTCAAAAAAGCTTTATCAACACTAAACCAGGTTATTGAGCTAAATATTGCATTAGAGGGCTATGGTCCTATTGAAACCGTTGACATGACAACACCTGATGATGAAGATAGTCTTTATAATTTCTTCAGAAAAAGAATGAATATTTTATCCACATCAAAAGCTTTTGATATGGGTGGTACAGCAAATTATACATTTTTCACCGTTGACGGTATGAGATATGAATTTCCGCAAGACCCAACAGTAATTGCTGGCGGTAATTTTGCAGCTAACAACGGTCATTGCGGTACAAATAATAAAGATTTACCTCAAGAAGATACAGAAGGTACCGAAAGAGTAGAACCTTGTGTAATTATAGTTGATGTTAACGGTCAAAGAAAACCAAACCCACAAAAAGATAAAACAAAAGGTTACAAAGTTCCTGCTGCAACATCTAAATCAAAAATATTGGACGTTTATCCGATAATTATTACAGATAAAGCAGCTTATCCTTATGGCGTTGTTGGTCAACGTGCCGCATTTAAAGAACATGATAACTAAAAAACAAGCTGATTAAGGAATCGCATGAAGAATAATTTTTCCTTCTTTTAAGGATTTTTGAACATCAATAATTCTTTGATTTGAACTTCCAACCCAATGAAGATTGTTATCATTTAATTCTTTTTTAAATTCACCATCAACCAATACATCAATAGAGGATAAATCTATTTTATCTTTCACTTCTTCCCACAAAAACCCTGTATACAACCATACAGTCTTATCAGGGAGTGTATCTTTAACTTTTTTAGCTAATCTTAAAACTTCTTCTGTGTTAAAAGGATGCAAGGGATCACCACCAGAAAATGTAATTCCTGAAATATGTTTTTGTGATAACGCTTCAAAAAGTTCATCTTCTGCTGCTTTATCAAATTCAATTCCGCCTGCAACATCCCAAGTTTGAGGATTTTGACAACCATCACAACAATGTGTACAACCTGCTGTCCACAATACAACTCTTAAACCATCGCCATTTAACATATCGTCTTTAGTAATGTTGTGATAATTCATATTCCCTCTCCCAATAAATAAAAAATAGAAAGCTTTATTTGTAGAATTTCTACAATAAAACTTTCTATTAATACTACATACTAACTCTGTCTTTAATTTCTTCCATTTTGTGATCTGCAAGACGAGAGTCACCTTTTACTCTTGAATAAGCAAGATAACCATTCATTCTGTCAATTTTTGTTAAATTTTTAGAACCGCATTTTGGACATACATCCATATTTAATTCTTGATGACCACAATCATCACAATATGACAATGAAAGGTTAACTCCCTCATAAAATCCTTTTTTCATAGCACGTCTGATTAGTGTTTCAATGGCTTTAGTGTTATATGAAATAGGATATTTTACATATTGAATTTTTCCGCCATTCATCAAATTCCAAAATCTTCCCTCTAAATCTTGTTTTTGAATAGGGCTTATTTGTTCAGATACATGGCAGTGAAAAGAGTTTGATACATAAGGCTTATCTGAAACATTACCTACAATACCATATTTCTTTCTAAATTGCTTAACTTGCAAGCCGCATAGATTTTCAGCCGGTGTACCATATAGAGCATACAACCAACCATCTTCTTTTTTAAATTCTGCAACTTTTTTATTGATATATTCCATAACTTCAATAGCAAATGTACCATCTTCAACTAAAGATTTTCCGTTATGAAGTTCTTGAAGTTCATTTAGAGCAGTAATACCAAATGAAGCAGTTGCAGATTTTAAAAGAGGTTTAATTTTATCATGGAAACCTAAATGACCGCCATAAAAACCTCCTTCGCAATACGCTAAAGGATTAACGGAAGCTCGCATTTCGCCTAAATATTCATAAGTTCTTATATGAATTTTTCTAATTAAATTCATATAGTAATCTAAAACATCATAGAAATTTTTGCTTTCTTGTTTTGCTTTAGCGTAAATCATAGGAAGATTTAAGCTAATTGCGCCAATATTAAAACGACCCACAAATACAGGTTTGTCATTTTCATCCATTGGCTCCATACCGCCTTTTTCAAACCAAGGAGATAAGAAAGCACGGCAACCCATCGGTGAAACAACTCTTTTGTATTTTTTATACATTTCAGCTACATATCCATCACCTGATAAGCTTAACCAATCAGGATACATGGTTTTTTTAGAACATTCAACCCCTGCCTTAAACAGCATTTCAAGAGGTTTACCTTCACCATGTAATTCTTCATCATATAAAAATACAATTTTTGGGAATAACACAGGTTTTTTGCATTCTTTTTTACCTTGTCCTCCTTGTCGAGTTTTAAGACAAGCTAATGTAGCCATAACTTCAAACTCATCTTGACCAAGACCTGTTGTAACGGTAATAAACGGATAATCTCCACGAGATGAAGCAACTGTATTAAATTTATATTCCCAACCTTGGAAACCTTGTTCAAAATCATTTTGAACATCTTTCATAGCTTCTTCTTTTGCTTTTTCAAAAGAAAGACCCATGCAAATATATCTGTCGTATTGTCTTTCATACGTTTTTTGAGCATAAGGAGCTAAAATTTTATCTACTTCAGGAACGGTAAAACCACCATACTGTTGACTAGCAGCAGCCATAACAATATCGCCTATAACATCAAAAGCAACATCAAGGCTTCTTGGTTCATTATACCAAATATTGCCCATTTCAAAACCGCCTTTTAAAACTGCTGCCACATCAAATAAACAACAATTCATAGTGTCGCGTCTTGCAGACATATCATGGATATAAATATAACCTTCTTTTATTGCTTGTTTATCTTCAACTGTTAAAAAGAATTTTTTATATAATTCTTTATTCAATTCATTAAAGATTAGTGAACGTTTTGTTGAAACCAAGGCAGAATCCGCATTGGCATTTTCTTTATCTCCGATATACATGATTCTTTGAGATTCTTGATAAACTTTATCAAGCATAGAAACAAAATCAGTTTTATAATTTCTATAATTTCTATAGCTTTCAGCTACCTTTGGGCTTAGTGCTTGCAGGGCACTTTCAACAATATTATGCATTTGTATTATTTCAACATCATCTGTGTTCATTTCAAGCACAGATTTATTTACAAAATTACAAATATCTTTAATTTCTTTTTCAGAAAAAGTAACAAGCATTCTTGTTGCTGACTTTTTGATTGCTTCTATAACTTTTTCAATATTATATTTCTCTTTTGTACCGTCTTTTTTTACAATTGTAATATTGCTTAATGATCTTCTTGAAAAATTTAAAATGTTAATAAGATTTTCACTGTTGTTTTTAATTGCATCCGTTGCGGCAGAATGAGAATTTTGTGTTATTGGCACAGCTCCTATATCGCTTGAAGTCTTTTGCATTAATTCCTCCTAAATAAATTCCGTATTTTGTCCAGATTTTAGAAAAACCTTTACGTTATTGCCGACTAAAATGCTTCGGTGATTTAATGTTTTTTCGCGTTTTTCTATTTCTACTATTCTACTATATTTTTTTAGCATGCGTATCATTTTAAAGTATCAATTTCATAATTATTTTTTAAAAGATAAAAATCACTCCGATATAGAGTGATTTTTACACTTATTATTTTTTTTATAAAAAATTAACTTTACAAATTTATTTTACTGAGGGCAAAATTTGAGCAGTTATATCAGTGCCGCCATACAACAAGGCATCTTTTCTAAATACCAAGTCATAACCAAGCCCTTTAGCTTTGTCTGTGATTAATTTATCAAGTTGAGAATCTACTTCATTTATTTTTTTAGCATAATTATCTTTTATTGTTTTCTTCTTTTGAGTTAATTGAGCTTCATACTTTTTAATTAAGGCATCTTTACCCGCTTTTGTACTTTGTTTTTTAATATCTGCACTTGCTGTATTGTACCATGCCAGCATGTCTTTTGTTTGTTTTGTTCTTGCTTCTTCTGCAGATTTAATTGTTTTAGAAGCTGCTAAGAGTTTTGATACATCAACATAAGCAACTTTTGCGGTTTTCATATCCGAAAAAGCGACATTGTTTAAACCAAAACCTGCACCAAATGCCAATGAACACAATACAAGTGCTACTAGATTTTTTTTCATGACTTTCTCCTTTTAATTTGAGTAATCTATATTTGATATAATGGGTTGTTTATATTCTATTTTATTTATTGACCGAGCATCAATGACGGGTCCTGGGGGTATTATATACCATTTATAAAGAGCAGTATTTAGTCTTTTGAAAAATTTATTTAACCATTTAAGCTTGGTTTCTTTATCGATTTTCTTCTTTTTCTCGTATAAAAATTCCTGCTCTAACATATTATCTTTTGATTGATTTAAATTTTCAATCCTCCAAATGACCTCATCTAAAAATTCATAAGGCATAAGAGCATCTTCCGCTAAAAGCGTTTTTCCTGTATTAGGATCTATTGCAAGCTCAGCCCCCGGAGGTTTATTTATTATTGAAATCGGAATTGCATTTTTTATTTTTCTATTTTCATTCATCCAGCGGGCAAGCGCAAAAAGTTTTGTCTTAACAACATCTGATATAGGTGCATAACCTCCCGACATATCACCATTTATTGTTGCATAGCCCATATAAAGCTCGGATTTATCTGATGTTGCTATTGGAAGTGCGCCGTATTCGTTAGCTATTCCCCATAAAATCATTGCTCTTGAGCGAGCCTGAATATTATCATTTGTATATGAATTAGTGTATCTATTACACCATTTTTTTGAAATCTCATCAAACATAGGATTGAATTTATCTTTAATTAAATCGCACATGTCTTTTATAGGAACTTCAAGAAAATTTATTTTAAGATTATTAGCTAACTCTCTTGCGTCATTTTTGCTTTCAAGAGAAGTTAATTTTGATGGCATAGATACACCGAAAACATTTTCCGCCCCTAAAGCATCAGCTAATAATACAGCGCAAATTGTTGAATCAAGCCCGCCAGAAAGCCCTAAAACCGCCTGCTTAAAACCATTTTTATTAAAATAATCTCTAATTGCAACAACGATTGCCTTATAGGTTCTCTCTAAATCAGGCTTATGGTCAAGAGAGAATTCTTTTTGCGAATTTAGAGTTAATTCCAACCCTTTAGGTAAGGGGTTAATTTCCCCGCCATCAAATAGATTAACCATGGCTAAATCCTCTTCAAAAGATTTTGCCATTGCAACAAGCTCGCCTTTTTCATCATACATTCTTGATAAACCGTCATAAACAAGTTCATCATTAGCACCAACTTGATTTACATAGATATATTTTATAGCATATTTTTTAGCGCAATGTTTCATCATATTATGCTTTAATTGTTCTTTTTTAGCTCTTGTACAAGAAGCAGAAGGACAGATAAGAACATCAATATTTTTTGCTACTTTTTCTATCGGGTCTATTTTATATAGGTTTTTTTCAAAAAACTCAAAATCGTTCCAAGCATCCTCGCAAATTATTACCCCATAATTAACATTTTTCAAAGTAAAAATTCGACTTTCAAATTCTTCCACCCAAGGTTCAAAATATCTGTAATCATTGTGCTCACAATATGTTGGAAGAAGCGATTTTCTAATAGATTTAATAATTGTTTGATTTTGAATTAAAGCCATTGAATTATAATATGGCTTTCCAAATTTATTTTCGTTTATTTCAGGATATCCGATTAATATTGTAATATCATCACAATATATTTTAATTTCATCTAGCGCCTTTTTAGCTTGGTGAGCTATATAAGGATATCTTGTTAAAATATCTCCAATAGGATAACCGATTAAAAATAATTCAGGGAAAACAACTAAATCCGCTTTTTTTTCTTTTGCTTTTTTAATTGTTTCAATAGCTTTATTTTTATTATATTCAACATCTCCTGATATAGGATTTAATTGAGCCATCAATATATTTGATGATTTAAAATTATTATTTTCCATATCGTGATTTTAGCACAAAATAAATAATAAAAGCTAAACTAGTGTATTTATATGATTATTTAACTTTAATCCTAATTTCAAAAGACCTATCCCAAGGAAGAGAATAATCAATCTCATCAGGGTAATAATTTAAAAATTTTGAAATTTCTTTTGAATAATTATTCAATTCATCAATTTTTTCTTTTAATTTTTCTTGAAATAAAGGGGCATTTTCTCTGACAAATTTTCTTACTATAGCTTGATAAACCCAATCATCCATAAATCTTATAAATTGCAGCTTTTTAAAAGCTAAATCACTATAGGAGTTATTTCTCAGAGCCAAAAACTTAACTATTGCAGCTAATATAGTACAGCCTATGGTATTTGCGCTTGTATTATACGCACAATAACCATAAAAATTATTAGTATTAATATTAAATAATTGTTCAACTAAACCTTTATCGCTGCCATTTGCATTATTAACATCTGCAATAGCAAAAGGAATATCAAAATTAAAATCAATTTTTTTATTAAGTGTATTTATAACACTTCCAAGCACCAAATCACCTTGTTCAGCTTTAAAATTATTAATTATTAAATTAATATCATAGTTTTTTGTATCAATAATACTTTTAGAAAGTTCAATTTGACCTAAAACGCAATTTTTTATTGAAATATCTTCATACTTTGAAATTAAATCAATAGAATTTTCTTCAATAAATATAGAGTTAAATTTAACATCTTGGTTTATTGCTCTTGAAATTAAACCAAGAGGAATTTCATCTGCGCCTGTTTTTATTTTTACATTTTTCAAATTATGTTTTTTTATTTCATCAGCTAAAAAATTTGCTTCTTTAATATTTAAACCAAATTCAGCACAATCATCTTTTGAAAAAATTAACGTATCAAAAAAGCCTTCTTTTGCCCAATTTAGGTAAATTTCATTAATTTTAAAATTTCTTTTTCTTGTATTTAAATAATCCTCTAAAATTTCTTTTGGAATTTCATTTTTTATTTCATCTTTTAATTTTAAAACTTCTTTTTTGTGTAATTCATAAGACCAAGAAAAAATTTTTTTACCATATTGAGACCAATATAATTTTTCTTCTTCATTGATATTATTATTAGAAATTCGCATTATAGATGAAAAAGCGAGAATTTTTTTAGTTTTTTTTGATGCAATTTTTTTAAATTTTTCTATTCTTTCTTTAATTTCATCGAAACTATCATCTATTCTTCTTGAACTGATTAATCCACCATAAGCGACAGTATCAAGACAAACAATTAAACTATCCACTATGGGCAGCTTTTCTATAAAAGATAAAATGTTATCAACATTACAATGAGTTTTTAACCCCCCTAAATCTTTAATATCAGGCATAAAAAGCTCAATATTATTATCTATGAATAAAATATCTGATATTAAATCATAACAAATTGGTCTATTATCAATTGGTATAACCGCAATTTTCATAATGCCTATTTTAATCTTGTTTTAAATTTAATTCAATAGCTTTATTTTTAAAATTTAACTTGTTGCCTCTGATTTTTGATATAAAATTATCTTATAGCGAATTGGAGAATATTTTGCAATTTAATTTAAAAGAAATCATAAATTGTTTGGAATGTGAAATTTTATATAAAAAAGATTTAATTGATGAAAATATATTATTTGACATTTCAACAGACACAAGAAAATTAAAAAAAGGCGACGTTTATCTTCCTTTAAGGGGAGAAAATTTTGACGGTCATAATTTTATAGATAAAGCCATATCAATAGGTGCGAGAGGATACTTTACCCAAAACAAATTTAAAATAAACAAAGAAGCTGATTTTGTAATTTATGTAAAAAATGCACTAAATGCATATTTAAAATTAGCTAATTATATAAGAAATAAAATTAACCCAAAAGTTATTGCAATAACCGGTTCTTGCGGAAAAACAACCACAAAAGAAATGCTATACAGTGTTTTTAAAACACAATATAAAACCCACAAAACTACACTTAACCATAATAATGAAATCGGCTTTTGCGAAACTATGTTCAATATGCCTTCTGATACAGAAGTCTGCATATTGGAAATGGGGATGAGAAATTTAGGAGAAATTGAACTTTTATCAAAATATTCAAACCCTGATATAGGAATAATTTCAAATATAGGTTCAGCCCATGTTGAAAGATTAGGAACACTCAAAAATATTGCGATAGCAAAATGCGAAATAGTTTCTAACCTCAAAAAAGATGGCCTTTTTATTGGTGTAGATTGTCCTCAAATTAAAGAAAACCTTAAATATGACGGCAAAAAAATATTTACGTCTTTAAATAACGCTAAAGATATTGTAGTTAAAATAGATTCAACAAAATTTAACTACAAAGGTTTTGAATATGAAATTAATCAAGCAGGAGAATACAATGTTTCAAATGCAATCTTGGTAATTGAAGCAGCATTATCTTGCAATATTTCAGAAGATAATATTCAAAAAGGATTAAAAGATTATAAGCCAATAGAAAAAAGATGGGAAAAAACCGTTATAAAAGGTCTAACTTTCATAAATGACAGCTATAACGCTAATCCTGAGTCTATGAATGCTGTTTTAAAAACATTTTTATCAATCTATCCAAAACCTATAATCCTTGTTTTAGGCGATATGGGAGAATTGGGTAAAGATGAAATAATGTATCACAAACAAGTGGGTGAATTTTTATCCAACTACAATGATATAGAGCTTTTAACAGTAGGTGTTTTAGCAAAACATATTGCAAGAAATACAACCCTAAAAAGCGTTGAATTTGAAAACAATAAACAATGTGCAAAATATATTATTGAAAATGCTCAAAAAGGCACAACAATATTATTAAAAGCTTCTCGATTTATGAAATTTGAACAAATAATTGAAATGGTGGAAAACAATGATAATGATTAGTGTTGCAGGGCTTATAGCCTTGATTTTGTGCTTATTATTCGGTATTCCTTATATTGAATTTATGAAAAAGAAAGCCTATTCTCAATATCTAAGAGAAGAAGTGGCTCAAATGCACTCATATAAAGAAAAAACCCCAACAACAGGAGGTGTATTTATTATTGTTTCAATAATTATAGCCTCTTTGATTGCTCTTTTTATGGCGCAAAAAGTTACCACAGGGGCAATGATTGTTTTAATGACATTAATATTCTATACCTTTACAGGTTTTGAAGATGATATTAAAAAAATCAAAGCTCACCAAAATCTGGGCTTATCAGCCAGAGCAAAACTGCTTTTACAAATTGCTGTTGCGATGCTGCCTGCTTTCTATATAATTTTTTCTCATCAAACACAAGTAACATTTTTAAATTTCAGCTTTGATTTAGGATGGTTTTATCCCGTTTTTGTTGTGTTTATGATGGTGGGTGCTTCTAATGCACTAAATTTAACAGATGGATTAGATGGATTAGCTGCAAGTTCATCTGTAATTGCTTTTTTAGCTTGCAGCATAATATGCTTTTTAAATAACAACATAGATTTGGCAATAATTTCTATTGCAGCAAGCGCAGCTTGTTTTGGGTTTTTATATTTCAATAAAAAACCTGCAAAAATATTTATGGGTGACACCGGTTCACTTGCTCTTGGAGGCTTATTAGCCACTATTGCCATTATGGGCAAATTTGAATTATGGTTAATTCCAATTGCTATTGTATTTATTTGTGAAACTTTATCTGTTATGATTCAAGTTACAAGCTTTAAATTAACAGGAAAAAGAGTGTTTAAAATGAGTCCTATACATCATCATTTTGAGCTTTCAGGATGGTCTGAAAATAAAATTGTAATTGTATTTACTCTATTTACTCTAATAAGCTCGATTTTAAGCGTTTTAATTTATTTTTTATATAAGGCATAAAATATGGATAACAATTTAAAAAACAAAAAAGTGCTAATCTTGGGATTTTCAACCACAGGAATTGCAGCTGCAAAATATTTCCAATCTCAAGGAGCTGATGTATATTTAAGTGAATTTAACAAAAAAAGCGATAAAGACCAAAACGAAATAGATAAATTGTTATCTTTAAATATCAAAATAGAATTTGAAGGTCATAGCGATGAGTTTATTAATAACGCTGAATTTTGCATCTTAAGCCCTTCAATTCCTTTTGACAGCCCTATAATTAAAAAGCTTGAAGAAAAAAATATAAAATATTTTTCTGATATCGAATATATTTCATTTGATGATAACGAAAAAATTGTTTTAATAACAGGAACAAACGGAAAAACCACCACAACAGCCCTAACTTCACACATATTATCTAAAAAATTCAAAGCTCCTTATTGCGGAAATATAGGAATAAGTCCTTTTGAATATAAAAATAAAAATGTTGATTATTATGTCATCGAAGCAAGCTCATATCAATTATATTATTCAAACACTCTAAAACCCAAAATAGGAATTTTTTGCAACTTAACTCCTGATCATATTCTATGGCATAAAAACATTGAAAATTATTTTGAAGCAAAAGCAAAACCTTTTAGAAATATGTCTGAAGATGATTTTGCAATTTTAAATTATGACGATGAATACTTAAAACGACTTGGGTCTGAAATAAAAGCAAAAGTTTACTATTTTTCACTAGAAAAACAAAATTTCGAAAACTGCATTTATTTAGAAAATAATAAAATAATATTTAAAAATGAAGAAATAATTGATATTAATCAAATGCAAATAGTAGGACCTCACAACGTCCAAAATGCAATGTGTTCAATTATTGCAGCAAAAATCTTAGGACTTGATAACTCAACAATAGCTGAAGCACTAAAATCATTCAAAGCAATTGAACACAGACTTGAATTTATTAGAACAATTGACGGCACTGACTATTACAACGACTCAAAAGCAACAAATCCTGAAGCAAGCATTGTTGCAATTAATTCATTTGAAAATAAAAAAGTTGTTTTAATTGCAGGCGGCAGAGATAAAAAAACCTCACTAAAAGATTTTATTGAAGCAGTTAAATCAAAAATTTCAAAAGTAGTTTTAATAGGCGAAGCAAAAGCAAGATTTAGACAAGAATTATCAGAAAGCGGATATTTAAATATTGTAAATTCTAAAACTCTTGAAGAAGCAATTGATATAGCTTCATTAGATAGACCCGATATTGTATTGTTATCTCCGGCATGTGCAAGTTTTGACATGTTTGAAAATTATGAAAAAAGAGGAGAGGCTTTTAAAAACTATGTACTATCAAAAAAATAGAAATCACATAGCTCACACCAATACAACTTACACTCACACAAGCGCCGATAGCTTACTTGTTGTTGTAGTTGTTTTTATTGTAGTTTTTGGAATAATGGCAGTTTTTTCAGCCTCTGCCCCAAAAGCAATAGGGCTTGGAGAAAACCCTTTTTCTTTTACATTAAAACAACTTATTTGGCTTTTTTTAGGCATAGGCGGAGCTTGGTTTTTTTCAAGATTTGATTATAGAAAACTAAAACCTTTTTCAGGAGCCTTAGCTTTATTTGTACTTATAACTCTTGCTTTGGTTAAATTTTCTCCCCTAGGGGTTACTGTTAACGAAGCAAAAAGATGGCTTGTTTTAGGGCCTATTCAATTTCAACCGTCAGAACTTGCAAAACCGGCTTTAGTTTTATATTTTGCAACATTATTTTCAAAAAATTGCACAATTTTAGATTCAAGAAAATATCCTTTTTATATGATATTTGCGGCAATGCTTTTATTAATTTATATGCAGCCAAACTTATCAATGATAATTCTTTTATTAATGACATCTCTTGCGATGTATTATGTTGCAGGAGGCTCAGCTAAAATCATAGCAGGCTCTTTTGGGCTTGGCGCTTTAGCTGTTGCAACAACAATCAGGGGATATCAATTACAACGTATAAAAGTTTGGTGGGATCCTTTTTCAGATGCATTGGGTGCAGGTTATAATATCATCCAATCAATGGTAGCCTTTTCATCAGGCGGTCTTTTTGGAGTTGGTTTTGGTAATTCCAAACAAAAACTTTCTTGGCTTCCTGAAGGTCATACGGATTTTATTTTTGCAATAATAGGAGAAGAATTTGGCTTTTTAGGATGTTTCTTTTTGGTTTGTTTATTTTGTGTATTTTTACACAGAGGTTTCTTAATAGCCAAAAAATGTCCTGATATGTTTGGAAAGATTTTAGCTGTCGGTATAACTTTTTCAATTTGCTTTCAAGCATTCACAAACATGTCGGTTGCATCATCCTTTGTTCCTGCAACAGGTATTCCTCTGCCTTTTATCAGCTATGGCGGTTCAAGCTTATTTGTGTCATTATGTATGATTGGAGTATTAATTAACATCTCCAAAAAAAGAGTTCAAAGGATAATACATTATGTCGAATAAAAATAAAGAAAAAACATATTTCATAACAGGCGGAGGTACAGGCGGACACATTTATCCTGCTATTTCCGTTATAAATGCCTTATTAGATTCAGGGGTCAAAAACGAAAACATATTTTATCTTGGAAACAAAAAAAATTTAGAATATGAAATAGTTTCAAAAAACGGATATAAGTTTTTGTCTTATGGCGTGAAAGGAATGCCCAGAAAATTCGGCATAAAATTAATTTTATGGACAATTGGGCTTTTCTTTGCAATAATAAAAGCTTCAATTTATGTTATAAAATATAAACCCGATGTTATTTTTGCAACAGGCGGATATGTCTGCGCCCCTATTTTATTTTGTGCTCTAATATTTAACATTCCCTATGTTTTACATGATTGCGATATTCAACCGGGGGTTGTAACCAGATTTTTTGCAAAAAATGCAAAAAGTGTTTCTGTTGCTTTTGAAGAAGCAAAAAACCACATAAATTCCAAAAACGTATTTGTAAACGGAAATCCAATTAGGCAAGAATTTAAAACAATAACAAAACAACAAGCAAGAAAAGAATTATCCCTAAAAGACGCTTTTACAATTTTAATTATGGGAGGCTCCCTAGGGGCAAGAACAATAAATAATTCATCTTTTAAAATTTTAAAAGAATATGCAAATAAAGATAACATTGAAATCATTTGGCAAACAGGCAAGAAAAATTTTGACGAAGTAACCAAAAAAGTTCTGGATGAAATTGGAGAACTTCCTGATAATTTAGTATTACAACCATATTTTGATAAAATGTATCTTGCGCTATTAGCTTCAGACATTGTTATTTCAAGAGCAGGCTCATTAAGCTTATCTGAAATTTGCGCTTGTTCTCTGCCATCTATATTAATACCTTATCCTTATGCAGCATGCGATCATCAAAAGAAAAACGCTCTAAGCCTTGTTAAAAACAAAATGGCTCTAATGCTTGAAGATAAAGATTGCAACAATGAAACATTATTTAAAATTGTAGATGACTTAATGAATAATAAAAAACTTTTATCTGATTTATCATACAACGCATATAAAGCAGCAAGACTAAATTCAGCCCAAAAAATCGTCGAAGAAATTAAACAGGCAATGAATAAATAAAATGAAAACAGCTCAAGAAATTCTTACATCAACAAACAAATTTCACATTAATTTCGGCTTAAAAAGAATTAAGCTTATTTTGGCAATATTAGATAATCCGCAAAGAAAATATAAAATAATACACATTGCAGGCACTAACGGCAAAGGCTCAACTTCAAAAATAATTAATGATATTTTAATTGAGCAATTTAAAAATGAAGAAAAAAAAGTGGGATTATATACAAGCCCTCATCTTTTTTCATACAACGAAAGAATAAAAATCAACAATGAAAACATTTCAAAATATGTCTTTAATAGATTAATTAATGACATCAATAATTTAGCAATCGAAAACAACTTAGATTTAACAGAATTTGAGCTTTTAACAACAGTTGCATTTTATTATTTCTATATAAAAAAAGTTGATTATGTAATCTTGGAAACCGGCCTTGGGGGCACTTATGACGCCACCAATGTAATCGATAAAACACTAATTGATATAATAACAACAATTGATTATGACCACACAGAACACCTCGGAAACACAATTAACAAAATAGCCCTCCAAAAAGCAGGAATAATAAAAGAAAATTCTAAAGTAATTATTTCAAAAGAAAACTTAGGTTATGAAACAGTAAAAAAAGTAGCTGATACAAAAAACGCTAAAATTATTGAACCAATAAAAACAAAAGTTAAATTTGAAAATGGAACAAATTGGGCAATTATTGAAAATAAAAAAATAAAATTCAACCTCCTAGGCTCTCACCAAGCTCAAAATCTTTCTTTAGCATTAACTGCAATAAAAAATTTAGATATAAAAATTGATGAAAAATCAAGAGAAAATGCTCTTGAAAAAATATCTTGGAAATTCAGACTCGATTATGATAAACAAAACAATGTTTTAATTGATGGCGCACATAATCCATCGGGAATTAAAACACTTGTTGATTTTTTGAAAGAAAATTTTTCTAATCAAACCAAAACATTTATTTTCGGATGTTTAAAAAATAAAGACTATAAAACAATGTTAAATATGCTTTTTGAAATCAAAAAACAAACTGCTAAAATATATTTCTATGAATTTAAATACAAAAATGCACTAAAATATGATGAATTAAATGATGATTTTAAAAAGCAAATTACCAAAATTAATTCTTTAGAAGAAATAAGAAACATTATAAAAAATGATAAAAATTTAAAAATAGTCTGCGGTTCTATTTATATGCTTGGAGAAATTTTTAACAATCAAGCAAATTAATCATTATTAGAAGCTTCACCATCTATCGGATAAAAGAATTGACAACCGTTCCAAATTAAAATCTCATTTTGAGAAATTTGGCATTTGCCATTTAAGCAATCCAATGTTCCATCAGGACAAAGGGTAAAATGACTGCAATTTTGGCAAGTTTTAAGAGTTAGACCTTTTGATTTTAATTTATAAGTAATATCTTTAAGTGCATCATGCATTCTTAAAAAAGAATCCGTAGCGATAAAGCGATTACCCTCTCTATATATAACTTTTCTCATGCCATCTTCTGAAACTAAATCCAGTTTACAGGTAAAGTCCTTTTTGCCATTATTAACAACAGCATTAATAGTAGCAGAATTAATATTTTCTTCTTCGTATTTGCTATTTATAATAGAGCGCATAGTAAGATTATTAATCAATATTTTTAATTTTTGCCAGCTCAAACAAATCGGATATAAAATAAGCAAAAGTACTTCTTTTATAGTCATTCTTGATGTATTTATTGAAATTATAAAATTAACAAATAAAAACAAACCCAAAATCAAAAGAGGTTTTTTAGCAATATGCGTTGGTATATAAAAAGATAATAAACATAAACCGATATAAGCAAATAATACAAACAAGGAATTTGGTTTTAATAAAAACAAAATAAATTCTCTAAAAGCTGTATTTTTAAAAGCCAAAAGAGGAAAATAATGGCTGAATAAACTGATTTTACTTTGAATAGATGGAGATGAAAAATCATAATTTTTAACATCAACTGCAGAAATAATATAGGGCGAATATGTTGTTTTGATGTCATTAGAAGCTAAGTCAAGCGAAAATTCTAACTCAGAATCCTTATCTTCAATTCCTACATATCCCATTTTTTCGAGCACATCTTGAGTAATTACAAAATTCTCCCCATCTATAAAAAACGGTAATTCAAACATAGAACGAACAATATTATTTGTTCTGTTGATATATTTTAAATATGCACTTATTATCAAATTTTTAATTATTTTTGCGAGTTGATTTTTCTCATTCATCGAAACACGAGAACCAACAATTACTCCTGATTCTTTTATTGATTTATTAATATTTTCAAGATATTTTTCACCCACTACACGATTTACACCAATAAATACATAAGCATCAAATTTAGAATCAGGTATCATTTTTTGAATAAAAAGATTAACTGCTTTATCTTTTGAAAAATAATCAGGATTTTGAATATTATGTATTCTTGCCCCTAGTGCAAAATCTCTGGTTGGGGAATTATCATTTTCATCTTTTTGAAAAACTACATGAACTTCATAATCATCTTTTGAATACGATTGATTATTTAAAATTGAAAGAAGTCTATCGAGATTTTTGTCTTTATTTGTCGCATAAATAATTACGCAAAGCTTTTTTTTATCTATATTAATGCTTCTTGTTTTTTCTTGCATTTTAAAATATTCTTCAATATTATTTGCCTTAATAAAGAAAAATAATTGGTATATGCAATACACGAACAAATAGATGATTATTATTGCAAAAATTACATCAAATACTATCATATACGTATTTTATAAAAAATAGAGAGAAAAATCTAGCTTTTTTTATTTGATAAAGATATAATCAGTTTGTGATTAGTTTTTTAGGTCAATGTGTTCAAAATTTTATTAGAGCCTTAAACTACACCCTAAGGGGAAATGTTAGATTAAGTGCTGTTTTTAGCCAGATGAGTGCAATCGGTTTTGATTCATTGGGCATTTGTCTTTCCATTGTTTTTATTTCCGCTTGTGTTATAGCCTTGCAAGTTGCAGAGCAATTTTTAATGTCTGGCGGAGATAGCTATATTGGAGGCTTTTTAGCAGTAGCATTAATTAGAGAAATCGCACCGGGGTTTGCAGCACTTGCTCTTGCAGCAAGAGCAGGAACAGCAATTACAGCACAAGTAGCAAATATGCAAGTAACCAACCAAATTGACGCCATAGAAGTATTAAAAGTTGACCCTATCGGCTATTACTTTGCCCCAAGAATAATAGCGGGCGCCACAGGTATGTTTTGTGTTGTTCTTTTAGCCGAATTAACAGGGATTTTAGGCGGAGCATTAGTTTCATATTATTCAATCGGCCTTCATCCAATCAGATATTTTAATTCCGTATGGTTAATGCTTCTTTTAAAAGATGTTTATATAAGCTTATTTAAAGGGATTGTTTTTGGAGCATTAATAGCGCTTGTATGCGCCACAGTCGGGTACAATACAAGAGGCGGCGCTAAAAATGTTGGAGAATCAACAACAAAATCTGCAATAATATGCACAGTCTATATTCTTTTTGCTGACTTAATTATAGACATTTTATTTTATATGGGCGGAAAATAAAATTTAGTTCATATAGTTTATTTTTTTAAAAAAGCACTAAAGTTTTTCAACAAAATAGATGATGAATAAAAACCACATCTTTTGTATCTTATCATGTGTAGATTAGACATATGGGGATAGAATTAATTTGAAGAAGTTCAAGTTCACTCTTGAGAGTGTTTTGACAATTAGAAAACACGCTCTTGAAGATGAGAGAATAAAACTTGCTTCTATAATGAATGTTTATAACAAGCAATTAGATGTTCTTCAGCAAATGAACAATGCTCTTATTGAAATCAAAAAAGAATCCGAAAAATATCTTCAAGGAGTTTTTGATGCCAATATAGTAGCAAATTATAGTGCTTTTTCAAATAAAATCGCTCAAGATATTAAAACTCAAGAAAAAATCATTGAAAAAACACTCCAAGAACTAAAGCTACAACAACAAATTGCAAAAGAAGCTTACATAAAAGTAAAATCCTTAGAAAATCTAAAAGAAAAACAAAAAGAAAAATACAACCAAGAACTTTTGCAAGAAGAAATCAAACAAATTGATGACATCGTTAATTCCAAAAGAATTACAGCTTAAATAGGACAATAGAGAAAATATGACAAACGCCTTAGCGCAAAGTAGTGAAAATATAACAAGCACAGCTGATATATTACTAAATTTAAAAAACGGAAATCTTGCCTCAAGAAATGTTGAAAAAGACGACTCTTTTTCAAATTTAGTTAATACACTTGATGCTAACACTAAAAAAGTTCAAACAAACTTTATTAAAAAAGCTGCAAAAACAAATACAAGCTCTATTAATCAGCTTGCACTAAATAACAACAATAAAAAAACCACTGAAAATAAACAGCAGGCACCAAAAGAAGTTGATGACAAAAATCTTTCAACAAACAATATTGACAACACTAAAAATATCGAAAATTCAACACAAATTCAAAATACAACAGATGAAAAAGACATTAAGAAAAAAAATGAAACAATAAAAGAAGATAATTCAGACAAAAAAACAGAAGATAATATTTCTTCTAAAAATACTGAAACAAACGATACAAAAGAAATAAAAGACATAAATAATAGCTCACCTGTAGAACCATCACCGGTTTTTTCTTGTGATGAAACAACGCAAGATATCAAGTTAGATGAACAAGACAAAGAAGATATTAAAAACATTATAAATGATATATTAATATCTTTTGGTATTGACACCACTCAAAATAAAGACTTAAACACTGAAATAGATGAAAGTTTATCAAAAATTGATACGCTCAATGAAGTTTCAGGTGCAATTGAAGAAGTATTTGCTTCACTAGATAATTTAAATCTTTCAGAAGATAACAAAAACAACCTTTCTCAAACTTTCGAACAAATTAAAAATATCATTAACAATTCTAATAAAAATATTAAAAATGATATTAATCTTGAAGCACAGGCAAAAGAATTTTTAAACAATCTTACTTCAAAAGTTGCTAAAGTAAATGAAAATGATTTATCTGAAATAACTTTGTCCAATGATATTAATCTTGAAAATACAACAACACAAGATGAAACAAAATTAAACACAGATAATAATACAGATGAATTTACTCAAGCTATTGAAAATACAATAAAAGAAATTAAAAATGCACTAAATGAAAAAGATTTTGATAAAGTCAATCAATCTCTGGAAGAATTAAATAATTTAATTAGCGAAGAAGATAATTCAAAAATAGATATCGATAAAAATTTAATTAAAAATGTTGAAAATTTAGAAACAGAAATTTCAACTCTTTTAAAATCTTTTGATAACGACAATCAAAATGCTATAAATCTTACAGAAATCAATAAAAATATAGATAATCTTTTAAATAAACTTGAAACAGATGTATCTAAAGAAGCGCAAAATTTAGATAATGAAACATTAATTGAAACAAATGATATTAAAATCAGCGAAAATACAAAAGAAGAAAATCCTCTAAAAGAAATTCTTGAAGCTTTTGATGATTTTAAAAATTCATCTGATTATGAAAAATTATCAAATGAAGATAAAGAAAAGTTTAATGAATATGTTGATAAAATCACAAATTCACTTGAGCAAAACACTATCAACAGTAATGAGATACAAAATACGCTAAAAGCAGATAAAACAAACGTTCAAGAAACTATAAAAGAAATAAATGATTTTATTAACAACAATCTTGATAATGTAGAAAATGACGAAACAAAACCGACTTTAAACGAAAATAACTTAAATAATATTCAAAAAGAAACTAAAAACACTATTGATTTATCTGAAGTGTTTTCTCAAAATAAAAATTCATCAAACAATGAAAGTTTTCTAAATCAAAATAGCAACAGTAATCTTTCTTATGATGACAGCTTCATTGAACCAAATCAAACTATTGAAGCAGATTTCAATACAAAAGATGTTGAAATAACACAAGAAAATATTGAAGAAAATGAAATCAATCTCCAAAAAGAAACTTTTGTTAATGCACTCCAAGATGAAATGCTTTTAGATGTTGATTTTCAACCTGAAGCAGAATCAGGGGCATTATCTGTTGCTGATGAAGTAGCTAAAATGGCACTAAATCAGCAAAATTCATCACTCAATACCGTATCTACGGTCCATGGCACAATTTCATACGATAACTTGGCACCTGAATTATCAATGATAAAAAATGCAGCACAAATGATGAAAATTCAAAATACACAATCGCAAACACAAAATAATATTGGAAATGATATTTTTAATCAAATCACCAATAAAATAACACAACTGCAAGATAGCCAAGGACAAAAGCTGACAATGGTTTTAAGACCACATGATTTAGGAAGATTATCCATTGAATTAACCACAAATCAGCTTGGTTTAACAACAAACATCATAGCTCAAAATGATGATGTCAGAGCTTATATTGAAAAAAACATAGATTCCTTAAGGCAGCAATTATCTGATGCAGGAGTAAATGTTAACAACATCCAAATTAAAACCATGGGTCAAGAAGGCTCGACAAATTATCAAGGAAACAATCAAAACTTTGATTCAAATCAACAACAAAATCAAGATACAAACAATCAAAATCAACAAAGACAAAATCAACAACAGCAAAAAGATAATAAAGAGCTATTAGCAAACATGTCAAATTATGACTTACATTTTGCTAAAGATTTTTCAAGCATATTAAATAAGACAATAAATTACAGTTTATAAATTAATAAGGGTTATTATGACAGTTACAAGCAGTCAACTAGTACAAGAACAAAATATGTCAAACGCAGCTAGAGCAGCCGCTCAACAAGCAAGTTCAACCAAAACCAGCGGTTCATCAATTAGCTCGAGTGATTTTTTGTTTCTTTTAACTCAACAACTACAATACCAAGATCCGATGAATCCAATGGATAACTCTGAAATGCTAGCTCAAGAAGCTCAATTTGCTACGTTAGAACAAATGGAAGCCCTTACAAGCAGCTTTACTCAATTTTCATCAATGTATCAAGCAAATTCTCTTTTAGGGCAAAAAGTTGAAGTTATGGTTTCAGGAAAAGCCACAACGGGAGTGGTTGAATATGTTGATTATTCTGATTCATCGGGTGCTGCGGTAAGTATAGACGGAAAAATGTATCCGCTTAATTCTGTAACAAAAGTTTATCCTGAAAGCTCATCAAGCACAGGTGAAGTATCTCAAGAAGAACACAACAGCTTTGTTCGAGATGCACTATCATATTTGGCAATTAATTTTAAAGAATTTGCTCAAAAAATCAGTGAACATCTAGGAATTGATTTTGGAGATAGCGAAACCACCACCCCTCCAACAGAAGGTGAAGGTGAATCAGGTTCAAATACCGAACAAACAACAAAAAATATAATTTAAACAACACATTTGATTTACACATAAAGACAATAAAGAAAGGACAACTATTTAAATGACACAAGCTCTATTTACGGCCATGACCGGTTTGAACGCAGGCACACAGCAACTGACCGTTGTTTCAGACAACGTTGCCAATATGAACACCACTGCATACAAAACCTCTCGTCTTGATTTTCAAGATATTTGGTATCAAACAAATACTACAGGCACAAATTCAAGCAGAGTTTCAGGCGGTACTAATCCATTTCAAATTGGTGTAGGTGTTCAAGGCTCATCAATCACAAAAGACTTTGGTGCATCAAGCACAAATACCACAGGTCGTGATGGTGATATGGCAATCACAGGTGATGGTTGGTTTACTATATTAAATTCTGATGGAAAAGTTTTATTAACAAGAGATGGGACTTTTTCTTTAGATGAAAACGGATTTTTGTGTACAGCAGACGGTTCAAAAGTTTTAGGCATGAACTCAACAGAATCATTATCAAGCTCAACCACTCCAATGAAAATTCCAACACAAATTAAAGTAATTGAGGGCGGCACTCCTGCTGATAAATTTGCAAATATTAAAGTAAATGATTTAAATGGACTTGGTGGCGACCTAAGTCAAATCAGAGGCGGAACTTTTAAAGTTATCGCATACGATGATGCAGGTACTCCGACAGAAATTACAGTTGATCTTGGAACGATTGATGACGGAACAGACGTTGAAACATTAGTTGATAGAATTAATGATGATAGTAACGGCAAATTCACTGCGGCCATTGAAGACGGTAAAATTTCTTTTACACCTGCAGGAGATGCCAAAAAACTGGCATTTGAATCAATTGATGAAAAAGATGGCGGCTCAAATTTTGTCGCAGCAACAAATTTGGCAAGTATGCCCATGGTGGATGGAAAATATTCGACATCCGAAATGAATGTATCAGCCACAATCGGTTTTGTTGATGACATTGCTTCGCCTTACACAAAAAATTATGAAAGCTATTCAGTAGGAAAAGATGGCCTTGTAACCGTTACATATAGCGATGGCTCTATTTTAACGGTTAAAGCAAATGACGACGGTTCAACATATTTTTCTTATCAAGATGCAAATGGACACATTATTAATGATGATATTCAAAACTCAGGAAATGCTTCATTATATGTTGACCCCAATATGCTGGTTACAGCCAATATGCAATTACAATTAGCAAAAGTTGTAAATAATGGCGGTTTAGTAGCTGAAGGAAATAACCAATATTCAGTAGGTGTTAACTGCGGGCAAGTTCTATATACTGCAGCCAATGTTAATGGTGTTGGCGGTGTTGTATCAGGAGCCTTAGAATCATCAAACGTAGATTTAGCTCAACAATTCTCAAATATGATATTAGCTCAAAGACTTGTTCAAGCAAATTCACAGGTATTCTCAGGCGCAAACAGTATGCTTGAAACACTTGTTTATTTGGGTCAATAATTTATAATTTAATTAAATATTCTCTTTATTGTCTTACTATAAAAGCGCTTAATTAAGCGCTTTTTATTTTATTCTTTAATTACTTCAATTTTTTCATAAGAAAATAAATATGGAAGATGTTCTTTTTTAATTATTTCACCGGGAAGCAAAATTGAAATCCCCGGAGGACAAAGTGCAACAACTTCAGATGATATTCTTCCTATTGCATTTTCTTTTTTAACATATTCTTTAGGTGCAAAATAAGCTTCTCTTAAATTCATCACAATTTCAGGATCAATTAAAGGCATAATTTTAATATTTTTATTTTGCAATTCATATTTTTTATTTGAAATCTCTTTTAAACATTTAATTAAGTATTCAAATTCTTCTTTAGTATTTCCAATATTGGATAAAATTAAAATACCCTCATCAGAGGCTGATTCAACCTCTATTTTATATTCATGTTCTAAAATATATTCCAACTGAAGCCCTGTTAAATTCTTCATTTTGATAAATAATTTTGTAACATCAATATTAATATCATTTTCTAATACAGAAAGATTTTCTATTGATTTTGCTTCTTTTCTAAAATACAGTGCATTTTCAACAGCTCTATCCAACAACTGCTGTCCATAAGCACTTGATAAATTAGATCTTGCAGCATCAAGACTGGATAAAAGCAATAAACTAGGGCTTGTTGTATGTAAAAGTTTCAGCGCATGACGGACTTTTTCTTCTTCAAAAATAGAATTTTTGCCAAGATGAAGCATAGATGCCTGTGTCATAGCTCCCCCTGTTTTATGCAGGGAATGAACAACCGCATCAGCTCCAAGATGAAGTGCTGATGTTGGAAGATTGTCATTAAAATTCCACAAACACCCATGGGCTTCATCAACAATTAAAGCTGCCTTATATTTTTTACAAATTGCACTAATTGTCTTAATATCAGAAACAACCCCTTCATAAGTCGGGTTTGTAATCCAAACAAGTTTTATGTTTCTATTATTTTTTAATTTATTTTCAATTTCATCTGCTTCAATGTTTCCAAAAATTGCCCAATCATCAAGCTTTTTAGGAATTATCCAATTAACTTTAGCGCCTGAAATAATCAAACCCGTTAAAACAGACCTATGACAATTTCTGCCAATCAAAACTTCTTCAAAAGGGTTTGTAAGAGCAAACGCAAGAGCAAGATTTGCAACAGTAGAACCGCCTGTTACAAAAAAGGTTTTTTTAGCCCCATAAGCAACACTTGCAAGCTCTTGCGCTTTTAAAATTGCACCTGTTGCAGGATGAAGTGTTCCAAGGTTATCAAATTCATCTGTTGTATCAATATTTAAAACATCGAACCCGACAAGCTCTTGAAATTTAGGATGAACGCCAAGCCCCCTGTTATGACCGGGGATGTGAAAACCTGTCATAGGAGCTTTTTTATAATTCAACATTGCATCCAATAGAGGAGTTTCGTTGCTTTTATTAAATTTTTCGCTTATTGTATTTTTTATTGATTTAAAAGTTATTTTGTTTTCTAAAGTATTTGTCATAGAAAACATTATTACATGTTAAATATTTTTTTAAATAAAATAATTGTTTTTTTTAAGATATATTACGCTAAATTTAAAAATTTATGAGTTTGAGGAATTAAAAAGACATTATGATATTTTGAATAAAATTTCTCAAAAATATTTTCAATATCTATCTCTTTACTAATTGGCATTTTAGGCTGTAAAACAAGTTTTAAATTATATTTTTTAGCTAAAAAACAGGTTTTTTCAATTTCTTCATCTAAAATATTTTCATCAAACACCACTTTTAAAAACAATTCTTTTTTTTGAGCAATTTTAATAAATTCTTCATTTTTTAAAAAATCATTTTCCTGACCTGTTGCGCTTTTTAATTTAATATCCATAGAAATTACATCAACATAATCAATAATTTTTTTCAATTCTTCAAAGCAAACCCCGTTCGTTTCAAGATAAACTTTTTTATTTAATTTATTTTTATATTTTTTTAAAAATTCATCTAAAAAATCAACATCCAATAATGGCTCCCCGCCTGTTAAACTAATAACTTCAGAATTAAGCGGTTTAAGAATTCCATATAATTCATCAATAGAATATTTTTTAGCATTTTTAATATCAAAATCAGTATCGCAAAATTTACAAGCTAAATTACATTTGCAAAATCGAACAAAAATATGCTTTTGTCCGACAAAAATCCCCTCTCCTTGAATTGATGAAAAAATTTCTTTGATATACGTATTAGATGAATTTTGCATTTTTCTTTTTTAAATTAATTTCTTTTAACTGTTCATACAGTTGATATTCTTCAGACGTTATTTTAGAGGGTATTTGAATTAGTATTTTTACTATTTCATCACCTTTCTTATTTGTCTTTTTATTTAAAATACCAACATCAATCAGTTTAAAACTTTGGTTTGTTTTTGTCAAAGGCGGAATTTTAATCACGGCCTCGCCCCACAAAGTAGGAACAGTTATATTACCCCCTAAAATCGCAACATAAGGGCTAATATACGCATCATAATAAACTACATCATTTTCTATTTTTAAATCTTTTTTATTTATTATATTAACAATAACATATAAATTACCATTTTTGCCGCCGTTTATGCCTTTTTGCCCTTCTTGTTTTAATCTTAATTTTGCATTGTTTTTAATTGAGGGAGGAATTTTAACTGTTATTTTCTTATTTTGGATTTTTTCACCTAGTCCATCACAATAAGAACACTTTTGCCCGTTTATAAATTTATGCCCCTCGCATTTTGGACAAATTATAGAATGAGTAATATTTATTGTTCTTGTTGTGCCTAAAATAGCCTCTTGATAATCTATTTCAACATTAACTGTTATATCTTTACCGTCTTTTATATCTTTTTTCTTTTCTTTTTGTTTTTCTTTTTTAGAGAATAAATCAGAAAATGTGTAATTTGATGAAGAATGGTTTTTATAAATTTTTTGAGATTTATAAATTTCTTTATTCACATTTCTCAATGCGTCATAATTTTTTCTTTTTTCATCATCAAGAAGAATTTGAGCTGCTTTATTAATTTGTTTAAATATTTCTTCAGCCTCCAGAGATGAATTAATATCAGGATGATACATCTTTGCCAGCTTTTTAAACTGCTTTTTAATTTCATCTTTTGAAGCATTTGGAGTTATATTTAAAATTTCATAATAACTTTTTAACATATTTTCACCAATTTATAGATAATTTAATGACAATTTTAAAAAAATCCAATATCGACTTTGATAAAAATAAGTGCAAAAAAAATTTTTTAGGAGCATTATTAAATTGAAATGAAAATTTTGAACAACACAATAGATAAAATTATAACTCGTCTTGGAACATCGAATGATTCTGAAATTTGCACTGCAGCTTTAGCGGCTTTTAAATTAATTTTTATGCCGTTTGCAACAATGTCTGATAAAAAATCCACAAAAAAACAAAAAAGCTATGCTCTAACCAGAGATTTTTTAACAGAAGGAATTGCACTAGCAGGATATATAGGAATAACTAAAGCAATAAAAAATAATTTAACCGCGCCAATTTGTTCAAAATACTATAAAGAAAAAGCAAAAGAGCTTATAAAAAACAATAAACTTGATATAGATAGTTTTGAATATAAAACCCTTACTAATATTGATAAAGTTGCAATTAAAAACCATGCTATGAATGAATTTTTAAGCGATAATGCTAAAAAATTCACAAAAACCCAAGATACTCACATTAAAAATCTTGAAGCAATAGTTTCAAAATTTCCTAACCTGCAAAATCCAAAAGATTTATATTTAAACACCAAAAAAACAATTTCTCATGTTTCTGTGTGTATTTTAGCACTTACTTTAATTCCTTTTATTACAAATAAATTTATTTATGTTTTATCTAAAATTAAATCACAAGATAATGAACCTAAAACAAACACCGACACAAAACCATCAACCATTAAACCTTTTTCTATGGCACAATATATGAATAAAACCAGAATAGGGGGGCTAAATGTCTTTAATCGTTAATTTTTTAACCAGTCCTCAAGCTGCTGATTTTGTTCAAAATTCAACTTGTCAGGTTCTATCAGAGGGCTGCCTAAAAGCTGTCGGCAGGCCAACTTTTACATTATTAGATAAAACAGCAACAAAAGAACAAAGAAAATATTCAGCCACTAAAGAACTTTTATATCAATCTTTTTCAATGGCAGCATTTTTTGCTTTAATTTTTCCCATCAAAAAAAATACATTCAGATTACTGAAATTCTTTCCGCAATTAAAAGATTGCGATGTTATAAACGCCAAAACAGCAAAAGAATATCAAGAAAAATTAAAACAATTAACAGATAAAACTATGCTAACTAAAATCAAGGGCGCAAACGAATTAATGTCTATTATTGCTTCAGGTATAATTTTAGCAGTTATAACTCCTCAAATTGTTACAAAATTAGTTCATCCCATTATGAACAAACTAAGTGGCGATGAAGAAAAAAATAAATTAGATAAAAAAGCATAAATTTGATAGAATTATATAGAAATTATGCGCCCATAGCTTAATTGAATAAAGCATTGGTCTCCGAAGCCAAAGAGTGTGGGTTTGAATCCCATTGGGCGTATTTTAGACAATAAAAAACCTCTTAATAATTAAGAGGTTTGAAAATCTTTTTGTCTTGATTCTCGTGATGAAAGGTTAGTGTGTGATTAGTGTGTTTAAATTTTGTTTTGGAGGAGTTATTTATGTCTTACATATATATAAAGTATATATAAGAATAAAAATTGCTTAATCTATTTTATTTGTTACATTTCTTAATAAAAAAAGAGAAAACCCTCTCGGTTATTTTATTGTATAATTTAAAAAGGTCTTAAAGAGGTATAAAAATGGAAAAAAGAACAAGCGATATTAAACTGGAAGATAAAACGGAACTGGAAGTAATGAGGCATTACAAAAAATTATCCGATAAAAATTTCTGTATCGAAAAAGGGTTTTATCCGCTTGGTTCTTGTACTATGAAATATAACCCTCGAATTAACGAATGGGCAAGTGTTCAAGAAGGCTTTAGCGCACTTCATCCTAATCAAAATGATGATGATTGTCAAGGTGCACTAAAATTAATGTATGAATTGCAAAATTTTCTAAAGATTATTACAGGCATGGATGAATTTACCCTGCAGCCCTGTGCAGGCGCCCATGGCGAATTTTGCGGAATGATGATAATTAAAAAATATTTTGAAGATATAAAAGACAAAAGAAAAAAAGTTATTATTCCGGATAACGCCCATGGAACAAACCCTGCCAGTGCTTCAATGTGCGGTTTTGAAGTAATTGAAGTAAAATCCGATGAAAAAGGACATGTTAATATAGAAGAACTAAAAAAAATTGTTGAACAATATAACTCCGATATAGCAGCAATAATGATGACAAACCCAAACACTCTGGGACTTTTTGATAATGGAGTGCTAGAAATATCTGAAATCATGCATAAAAACGGCTCTTTATTATATTATGACGGGGCTAATTTTAATGCAATTATGGGTTATACAAATCCTAAATTAATGGGGTTTGATGTTGTTCATTTAAATTTGCATAAAACCTTTTCAACTCCACATGCAGGCGGAGGCCCAGGGGCAGGGCCTGTTGGCGTAGTTGAAAAATTAAAAGATTACTTGCCTATACCTAAAATTGAATTTGATGGCAAAAAATATACAAGAAACTATAACTATCCTAAATCAATAGGAAAGGTTAGCGCATTTTTTGGTAATTTTTCTGTTTTAGTAAAAGCATATACTTATATTTATATGATGGGAAAATCATTGAAAAATGTTTCAGCGGACGCTGTTTTAGCAGCAAATTATCTAAAATCACAATTAAAAGACTATTATCATATTGCTTTTAGCGAACATTGCGCCCATGAATTTGTTATTGATAATTCAGATAAAAAAGATAAAGGCGTATCTACTTTGGATATTGCAAAAAGACTTATGGATAGCGATATTCACCCTGCAACCATATATTTTCCTTTAATTATCCATGAGGCATTTATGGTTGAACCGACTGAATCAGAAACAAAAGAGGTTTTAGATAATTTCATCAACGTTATGATTAAAATATCAAAAGAAATTGATGATGGAATTGATTTCCATGAATTTCCAAAAACTACACCTGTTTCAAGAGTGGATGAAGTGCATGCTGCAAGACATTTGGATTTAAAAGAATAATGATAAAAACCTCTGATTTCGATTATTATTTACCGCAAGAATTAATTGCCCAAAGTCCGCTTTCTGATAGAGACACCTGTAAAATGCTCTATTTAAATAAATCAACAGGCGAAATTAAAGATAATCATTTTTTTGATATTGTTGATTATCTAAATAAAGATGATATTTTAATCTTGAATGATACAAAAGTATATCCTGCTCGAATTATCGCAAAAAGAATGACAGGAGCTGAAGTTGAAGTGTTTTTACTAAACCCTTATGATAATTCAAATCATTGGGAAGCTTTAACAAAAAATGCTAAAAGAGTAAAAAAAGATGAAATCTTAGAAGTTTCATCCGATTTTAAAATTAAATTAATTCAAAAAAAAGAAGCAAATAAAGAAAATGAAATTCCAAAATATATTGTTGAATTAATATATGATAACAATGAAAATATCTATAATATTCTGGATAAATATGGTTCCATCCCTCTGCCTCCTTATATTTCAAGAAAAGCAACAAATGATGATAAAGAAACTTATCAAACAGTTTTTGCAAAAAACATAGGTTCAGTCGCATGTCCCACAGCAGGACTCCATTTTACAAAAGAAATATTAAAAAAAATAGAAAATAAAGGAGTAAAAATAGGATATATAACTCTAAATGTCGGTTTAGGAACTTTTATGCCTGTCAAAGTTGATAATATCGAAGAACACACTATGCATTATGAAAGCTTTTCTATTCCAAAAGAAACACAAGATTTAATTGAAAATAAAAAAGGTTCAATAATTGCAGTAGGAACAACTGTTTTAAGGTGTCTTGAAGCGACCTATAAAAAATATGGCAAAATAAAAGCTTGCAGCGATAAAACAAATATTTTTATCTATCCTCCATACAAAATAAAATCAATAGATAAATTAATAACTAATTTTCATCTTCCAAAATCAACTCTTATTATGCTCATTTGTGCATTTGCTAATAAAGAGCTTATTTTTAGCGCATATCAACACGCAATAAATAATAAATACAGATTTTTCAGTTATGGCGATTGCATGTTTATAGATAAATAAAAAAATGCTATAATTAGCAGAATGAAGGAGGATTGCTTATGGAAAAATTAGAAAAATTTCAGCTTATTTTGTCAGCAACAATAATAAGCGCAGGTGTTTTATTTTCATCATTAGTTTTTGCTTCTAAAATGCAAAAAAATGAAAGTATCACAGTTACAGGTTCAGCATCTAAAATCGTTAAATCAGACAGCGCCAGAATGAGTTTTTCGCTGCAAGCAAATGCAAAAACCCAAAAAGAAGCTTTTAACAGATTAAAAACTCAAAGTCCGGTAGTAATAAATTATCTAAGTTCAAAAGGAATAGATAAAAATTTAATTGAAATTAAACCCGTTAGCGGTTATAACATATACAAAACAGTTGGAAACGGATATAGCACAAATGAAATAATCGGATATAACGCAAATCAAAATTATGAAATTTCATCAAAAGATGTAGATAAAATAAAAGAAATTTCTTCTGATATTCAAAATCTTGTAGATAAAGGAATAACCCTAGAAATATATAGACCCGAATTTTTCTATTCCGATTTAGCTTCAATCAAAATTGATTTATTAAAAGAAGCAACACAAGATGCAAAACAAAGAGCAACTTCTATGTTAGGTGCTGCAAACAGCAAAGTTGGAAAAGTAAGACAAATGAGAATGGGAGTTTTTCAAATCACTCCTCCTGATTCCACTATGGTTTCTGATATGGGAGTTAATGATACCTCTACTGTTGATAAAAAAGTTACAGCAGTTGCAAATATTGTTTTCAGTGTTAAATAAATAAAAGCCCTTAAGGGCTTTTATTTTAATATATTTATTTATGCCCCGGGAAGCGGAACAGAAGTTTTAATAGGTTTTTCATCATCATATTCAATCAAATCCGAATTTGAATTATCAAATATTTGTTTTTGTTTTGAAGGTTTAGAGGGTTTTTGTTGAGAAATGTCATTTTGTTCTTGATGCATTATATCTTGGGTTTCTTTTTCAACCGCTTTTCTATCTGCACTTCTTTCTTCTGTTTCATCAACTGTTTCATCAACATCATCCATTTTTATAGGACTTAAAGTATTAGAACCGTTCATTTTCGGATAATCAAACACACTCAATGGGAAATTTTGAATAGCTGTTTTCATATAATTTGCAAATACTCGTGCAGGCATAGCACCGCCTGTAATACCAGGAAGCTTAGAATTATTATCATTTCCAACCCAAACACCAGTTACAATATCAGGAGTAAAGCCAACAAACCAAGCATCTCTGTAATCGTTTGTTGTACCAGTTTTACCAGCAACATTTTGAGAAATATTAGCAGCTTTACCCGTTCCAATTTCAACAACTTTTCTTAACATATAAGTCATACCGGCTGCTGTTTCAAAATTTATTACTTTAACAATTTTAGGACCGGAGTTTTCATATATTGTAACGCCTCTTGAATTTTCAACTCTTTCAACAGCATAAGGACGCACCCTATAGCCGCCGTTTGCAAAAGCACCGTATGCTACAACCATATCATATAATTTAACGCCGTTTGAACCCAATGCAATAGTCATATCACTTGCTAGTGGAGTTGTTATACCCATTTCTCTTGCTGTTTGAATTACTGCCTCAACCCCTGTTTTTTTAATCAATCTAACAGCAGCCACATTTGATGAAATTGCAAGAGCCTGCCATATTGCAATTTTACCTCTATATTTTTTACCATAGTTTTTAGGCGACCAATCTTGAATAGTTAACGGTGTATCTTCAATTGTATCATTTACACTAAGCCCTTGCTGTAATGCTGTTGCATATACAAAAGGTTTAAACGAAGAACCTGATGGTCTCACTGCTTTGGTAACTCTATCATATTGACTTTGTTCATAATTTTTACCACCTAAATAAGCATAAATTCTTCCCGTAGTAGGAGAAAAAGAAAATAATGCTATTTGATTAGCCGGTTTTGTTAATTTTGCAGCATTAAGCGCTGAAATTGCAGCGTTTTGCGCAGCATTTTGAGATTTATAATCAAGCGTTGTATATATTTTTAAACCGCCTTGAGAAATCTCTTGTTCTTCAAAACCAATATTTTTAAGTTCATTTAATACAAAATCTATATAATAAGGTGCTTTATTGTATGAATAAATTCGAGGCTTACTTGATAAATGGAGTCCCTCCTTTTGAGCAGCTTCCATTTGCTCAAGCGTGATGTATTTATTTCTATACATTCTTCTTAAAACTTGGTTTCTTCTTTTTAAGCCCGCTTTTTTATTAGCAAAAGGAGAATATATAGACGGCGCTTGAGGTAAACCCGCAATAAGCGCTTGCTCAGCTAATGTTAGTTGTGATAAATCTTTATCAAAAAATGTTCTTGCCGCACTTGATACACCATATACGCCTGAGCCAAGATATACGGAATTTAGATACATTTCAAGAATTTCATCTTTTGATATAGTTTTTTCGATTCTATGAGCTATAATTAATTCTTTTATTTTTCTATCAAACGTTCTTTCATTAGATAAAAATAAAATTCTTGCTAATTGCTGGGTAATAGTAGAAGCCCCTTGCTTAACTTCACCTGAAGCAATGTTTGTGATAGTGGAGCGAACCATACCCATGGTATCAAAGCCTCTATGGCGATAGAAATTTTTATCTTCTGTTGCAATTACTGCTTCTTTTAAATATTTCGGTATTCTATCTATTGATACTTTTTCGAATTTAAAAGCAGTAAAAGTTTTAATAACTTCACCATCTGATGAATATATTGTAGTTACAGGATTTGGCTTTATATCTTCAAAATTAGAAATAGGCGGTAAACTTGCAAGATAAATATTAAATGCTGCAATGGCAGCCAAACCCGCCGATAATCCCATTGAAAACAAACATAAAAATATATTTCTTTTCTTTGGTCCTCTTTTAACAACCCGTTTTCTTCTAACATTATTCATAGGAACATATTATAGCATAAAATTAAACTTTCAAGAAGATAGCCCGATTAGATAATTAAAATTTACATAGCTTTATAATAAAATATGACCTGCATAAAATGCAGGTCATATTCTTTAATTTTATTTTCATATTATTAGAAAACAATTGTTAACTCTTCATTAGGATTTAAAGCTGCAGAGTTTGAAACTGAAGGAACAATTGTATATACAAGTTCATCGCCAATTTCATAAATAATACCAAATGTACCTGAAACAGCAGTCTTAATTATTCCATATACGCCTTTGCCAAGTGTTACAAATGAATTACCGAAGCTTGCAACGCCACGTCCAGGGTGTCCAGTAAATGTTTCAACAAATGTATCAGATAATCTGTCACCATATTCTTCTAAACCATTTGCTGAAATATTAACAACTTGACCTACTGAACGACCTGCAACACCAACAGTTCTTGCTGCAGCTGTGAATGGAAGACCTAAAATTCTTGCAAAAATGTTAGGATTTTTCAAGCAGTCAGCAGTTGCTGAAGTCATTTCTTTCGGGAATTCAACAGTGCAATCACCGTTTTTGATTTTTGTAAATTTAACAGTGATTGAACCGGGGTGATGACCTAAACCAGGTCTTTGAACAGTAACAACTTCACCATACACTTTTGAACCTGCAGGGAATGTTTGTCCGCCAACGCTAACTTCTTCAATTGTCTTAGCTTGGAAAGCATCACCAATATTAGAATGTTTAGCATCAATTCTATCTAGCATTTTAATTTTAACTGCAACAGGAGTGCCTGCTCCTTTAAATGCGTCACCGATTAGTTGACCGTTATATTTTAATCTTAATTCACTAATCAAAGTAGCAACTTGATGTCTTGATAAATATGGTGCTTCAAGAAGTGTTTTTTCATCAGGAAGATTATCAATTAAGCCAGAAGCAACAACTTCTTTTGTACATCCGTATGCCCAAGTTGGGATATTTTCGATTGTTTTGCCGTTAAGAACAGGAGCTGAGGCGTCATTAACATATTTAACGTCAATTAATTTTGCTACTGTTGCAAAAACTTCTGCTTTTGTGATTGCTTGGTCAGGTTTAAATGATTTATCAGGGTAGCCAATCATAACATCGGCTGCTGTGGCTGTTTTGATTTCTTCACTTGCCCAATATGAATTTGTTATATCAGTGTAATTTTTAATAACACCAACATTTTTCATATTTAGACCTTGAGATAACATAAATGCTAATTCAGCTCTTGAAATAGGCATTTTGATATTAAAATCTCTATCACCTTTTCTAACGCTCATTGCATTTAAAAGATCTTTAGCAAATGCATTTACATAGGTGTTTTCTTTGTTTGTAAATCCTAGTCTGTTTTTTTGTTTTAGAACTTTACCACCGATACGATAAACGTGATCAGCGTCTTTTACTTCAGTGGCATCTGCATTCATCAATGAAGGGTGAGCATAAATCTCAACTTTTTCTTGCTTAAAGCAGTCTTTTGCTAAAACATTAGAGCAAGTCAAAAACAAAGCTAATGTAATAGACAATGCCTGTGTCGTTTTCTTCATAATCTACTCCTATTCTTTTTACCTAAACCAGTCACACAATAAACCAAGTTAATTATCCTATAATGGAGTTATATAGTCAAGATAAAACTATAAAGATTTTACATCATTATATATTAATAATGATGCGTCTTGGATTAAAGTTTTTGCACTGTAGTCATTAAACGGTCGTTTTACCAAAATAGTAACAATGTATTTCTTGCCATTATCTGTATAAACAATACCGCTATCGCCAAGCATTGTACCGATATTGCCTGTTTTATGCAACACCATCGCACTTTGCGGGAGCTTTTCTTTTAAAAGATGAATATTCCTTGTGTTACCCAAATATTCTTTTAAAACATTCTTTTGTTTTATATTTATATAATTGGGGTTATCTATGTTATATAAAAGAGTCGACATTTCTCTTGCCGTAGTTTTATTGTATCCTTCTATATCAGGCAGCCATCCGCCCATTGAAGTAACTTTTAAACCAAGATTTCTCATGGCTCTATTAAAACCGTCCATTCCGCCAATTTCATATAAAAGCATATTTGTAGCAGAATTATCAGAATTTGCAATCATTATATTAGCCAAATAATCAATGCTATAATCAACATTAGCGCTCGTGTATTGCAAATCACCCGAACCTAATGTCCTAAATTCATCCGTAAATGTGCGTTTATCGGATAAATTAATCGGGTTAGATGTTTTAGATGAATTATCTATAAGGCGCATTAATTCAAAAGCAATTGGTATTTTTATTATGCTGGCACTTGGATAAACGCTATCCGCTTCAATTTCAAAACCGCTTCCTGTTGAATATTCCCAAACAAAAACAGAAGGTTTTAGTTGCGGATATTTTTTAAACAAATCAAGCAACTTATTTTTTGTATCTGTTAATTCATGGCTTATATGAATTTCTGTCATTTCTTTTGTTTTTTGTGCTTTTTCAACAAACAAACGCTCATCAAGAAAATATGAATTATATAAATAATTCCAAGTGGGCAATATATAAGACTTTGCATCAAGTTTTAAATCTTTGTTTTTTATGTGATTTAAAACTAATGGTCTAAAATAATGTTTATAATTATACGGGCAAATATAATATCCGTATAAAGCTAATATTAAAAGCGCAAACACACAAGCAAGAAGATTTTTTTTCGGTTTTTTTCTTCTTTTTAATTTTATAACCTGTCTTTTTGGTTTTATGTTTTGAAAATTATTATAATTAGTATAATTATATAAATTTTGTTTTTTAATCGGACTTGACAATACTATACGCCTACAAAATCACTACTTTCTTAGTTTATTACCGATTAATTTAAAGTACATAATATATATGTATGAATTAAAATGTTTAAGTTTTAAACCATGTTATACTAAAAGGTAGTATTAAGGAGTATTATTATGAATATAGTTATATATAGCGAAAATGGTTCATCTGAAACGGCTAATTTAATTGATATTAATGATGAAGTACAAATCAGAGAGTTTAATTTAAATGAACTTGAAAATTATAAACAATACAACCCAAGCCTTTTGATTTTAGATTTTGACAAAGATAAAATCAGAGAATTTTGCGCAGTTAGAAAATTAGAATGCTCTGTTT
This sequence comes from Candidatus Gastranaerophilales bacterium, assembly GCA_944324455.1. Lineage (GTDB taxonomy): Bacteria > Cyanobacteriota > Vampirovibrionia > Gastranaerophilales > Gastranaerophilaceae > RUG14156. The sequence goes on from CALUWJ010000006.1 coordinate 99,387, forward strand.
TAATTCCTGTTGATAAAATCCCTGAAGATTTAACAATTAGAGCGCTAACTTATGATTATATTTTAACTCCTTTAAATAAAACAGAACTAAATATCAGAATAAATGCGCTATTAAAAACTTATGAAACCAAAAAAAGCCTTGTTAAATCGTCAATTTGCGACGAATTAACAGGTTTATACAACAGAAAATATCTTCACCACAGATTAGAAGCAGAAATTTCTCGTGCAAAAAGATACGGTACACCTGTTTCTTGCCTTTTAATTGATATTGATTATTTTAAAATCGTAAATGATATGTATGGCTATGATTGGGGCGATATATTATTGAAAAAAATAGCTCAAATGCTAAATGCTTTAGTAAGAAAAGAAGATGTTTTAACAAGATACGGCGATGAAGAATTTGTAGTTATTTTACCTGAAACAACAGAACAGCAAGCAAGAATTTTTGCTGAACGCTTTAGAAACGATGTTGAAAAAATGGAATTTATTCCGGCAAACGAAGAAGAACGTCATCAAATCACTATTTCAGGCGGAGTTTCTTGTTATCCTTGCATGGAAGATGTAGATGAAGACGCTAATACATTAATAAGATACGCGGAACATGCGCTATATAATGCCAAACAATCAGGCAAAAATAAAATAATTGAATTTTCAAAAATGAACTTAGGCTGCTAAAATGAATACTTTAACAAAAAGAATAATCCCTTGTCTTGATGTAAAAGACGGGAAAACCGTTAAGGGTGTTAATTTTGAAAATTTAAAAGAAATAGGCTCTCCAATTGAATTAGCTAAAAAATATTCTCAATCAGGGGCAGATGAACTTGTTTTTCTTGATATTACAGCCACAAACGAAAAAAGAAAAACAATAGTTGAGCTTGTTGAAAAAGTTGCAAAAGAAGTTTTTATTCCCTTTACTGTTGGCGGCGGAATAAGCTCTCTTGATGATATAAGAGCTATTTTAGAAGCAGGAGCGGATAAAATTTCTTTTAATTCAGCCATTGTAAAAAACCCTGATTTAATAAGCACATGCGCTGAATACTTTGGCTCGCAATGTATTGTAGCGGCTATTGACGCTAAAAAAGAAGACAACGATTTTTGGGTTTATATTAACGCAGGGAAAGTAAATACAGGAATCAAGGCTCTTGATTGGGCAAAAAAAGTTGAAGAATTAGGAGCAGGAGAAATTTTATTAACCTCAATGGACTATGATGGAACCCAAAAAGGATTTGATATTGAATTAAATAGTCTTATTTCAAACGCTGTTAATATTCCAATTATAGCTTCAGGAGGAGCAGGTGCAAATTCAAAACATTTTATTGATGTTTTTAATAAAACAAAAGTTGACGCTGCACTTGCTGCTTCAATATTTCATTATGATATGCTTCCAATTCAAAAACTAAAAGAAGACTTAAAAAAAGCAGATATTTTAATAAGATAAAATTATCTATTAAGCTAGTTAAACTGTCCTATTTAAAAATAAATTAAAATGATAAAAAATCCTTGTATGAGGATTTTAATTTTTGCTTTAATATTTCAGTTTTTATTTGTTGAAATTGCTTCTGCCCAATTTCCAAAAGTAGATTTCTTTACTCGATTTAATGATGAATACTTGGAAGAATATATTAAAGATGCACTCATTTATAATCATGACTTAAAAGCAGCAAATAAAAGACTTGAACAATTCAGATATGAAATAAATTCACAATTAGCAAAAGAACTGCCATCAGCCTCTGTTTCAGGGAATTATCTTGGTGCACATTTTCCAAAAAATGATGTTAATATTTTAATTGATAAAAATTCTTTTGTTTTACCCCTAAGGGCAAGCTATGAAGCAGATTTTCTTTTAAAAAACAGAGATAAAACCCGCTCAAAAGAAAAACTTTATAAAGCGCAAATTGCAAATCAAAAAGCAACTTATATTTCTTTGTTGACAGATGTTGCAAGTACATATGTAAATATTTTATTGTTTGATTATTTAATCGAAAAACAAATTGATGTAATTAAAAATAAAAGATTTAACTCCATTTCAAATGACTATAAATTCAGATACGGGGTATTAGATATTTTTGGCTTAAATTCATCAAAAGAAGATTATGAAAACCAAAAAATAATTTATGATAATTTAGTTAAAAAACAAAATACGGCACTGTATAATTTTTCAAGCTTAATCGGACAAAGCGCAAATAACTATAAAGATATTAAAAGAGGAAAAATTGATAATTTTGAATATATTGATACAATTCCTGAAATAATAAATTCAGATTTAATTTATTCAAGACCTGATTTAATTGAAATCGAAAACAAATTAAAAAGCGCAAAAATTGATGTTACGGTTGCAAAAAAAGAATTTTTTCCAAGCTTTAATATAACAGGCTTTTTAGCTTTTGATACAGCAGGATTAGGAAACTTTTTTTCTTGGAACTCATCTTTTGCATACCTTTTAGCAGGTGCAACACAAGATATTTTTAAAGGCGGAGAAAAAATTGCCAATTTAAAAATCAAAAAAGCGAGATATTATGAACTTGTTGAAAATTATAAACAAGCAGACTTAAATGCAATCAAAGAAATAAATGATGCACTAAATTTAATTAAACAAGATAAAAAAGCGGAAGAAATTTCAAAATATAAAGTTGAGCTTGAAAAAAAGAATTTTAATTCATCAGAAAAAAAATACAAAAGAGGCACAATTTCAAAAATTGACTTTTTAAACGATAAAGCTTCGCTATTACAAAAAGAACAACTGCAAGCAAGCGCTAAAGCTGCTCGTTTAATAGATTATTTTACATTATATAAAGCTGTTGGCGGTGAACTATGAAAAAAAAGCTGTTAATTATAATAGGCATAATTCTATTGATAATACTATTTATTGCCTTATTCTTATTTATATTTAAAAAGCCGATTTCAACAATAAAAACCTATGGCAATATTGAAATAAGACAGGTTGATATGTCTTTTCAAGTTGCAGGAATAATTAATAATGTCTTTTTTGAAGAAGGAGATTACGTTAAAAAAGGCGATTTATTAGCCACTATTGATGATAGAGATTATAGAGCAAACTATAAAAAAGCATACTTTGAAAAAAAATCTTCTTATTCTCAAATGCTTGAAGACAATTCAAAATATCAAAGAAATCATCCTTTATGTTTTGATGGAACTTTATCAAAACAAGATTGCACAACTCTTTACAACAATAAAGATATTTCAAAAGCTAAATATGGATTAAGTAATGCCAATTTAGAATATCAAAAAAATCAACTCTATTATACAAAACTCTATGCTCTGCAAGATGGAATTATCACCACAAGAGCACAAGAAAAGGGTGCAAGAGTTAACGCTAATCAAATAGTTTATGTTATGAGTCTTCATAAACCAATTTGGGTTAGAACTTATATTAAAGAAACAGATTTAGGAAACATTAAATATGGCAATAAAGCCTATGTTTATACTGATACTATTGACCCAAAAACAAAACAAAAGAAAAAATATGAAGGTTATATAGGCTACATTTCTCCTGTTGCGGAATTTACCCCCAAAACCGTTCAAACGCAAGATTTAAGAGTGGATTTAATGTATCGAATTAGAGTTTATATAGATGAAGTTGATGAATTTTTGCGCCAAGGCATGCCTGTAACAATAGAAATACCAATTGATGAGGCTTAAATTGAATAGTGTTGAGATAAAAAATTTAATAAAAACATACTCCACAGACTCAAAAGCTCTTGATAATATTAGTTTAAATCTTGAAGAAGGCAAAATTATAGCAATCCTAGGGGCAGATGGTTCCGGTAAAACCACCTTATTAAGGCTAATTGCAGGATTGTTGTGTTCTGATAGCGGTAAAATAACTACTCTTGGCTTTAATCCTCAAAAAGAAAAAGATAAGCTTGTTTCGCTATATGGCTATATGCCCCAAAAATTCGGCTTGTATGAAGATTTAACCGTCATAGAAAACCTAGAATTATATGCCCAGCTAAAAAAATCTCAAAGCAACTTTGATGAATTATTAAAATTCACTACGCTTGAACCTTTTAAAAAACGGCTTGCAAGAGATTTATCAGGCGGCATGAAGCAAAAATTAGCCCTTGCTTGCTGTTTATTAGGCGAGCCTAAGCTTTTAATATTAGATGAACCATCAGTCGGAGTTGACCCGTTATCTAGAATTGAACTTTTAGAACTTGTTAAAAAAATGATTAATAAAACGACAACCGTCATTTGGTCAAGCTCCTATTTAGATGAATCCTATAATTTTGATTTATCAATTATTTTAGATAAAGGAAAAGTGATTTTTCAAGGAAATACTAAAACGCTTGGTGAAAATATAGAACAATTTGAAAAAAAAGTAATTGAACTTATGGGAGGCTATATTGAAAAACCGTCAATAATAGCTAAAAACTACCATATTACAGAGCATAATCAAGAATGTATTGTTGTTGCAGATAATTTATCTAAAAGATATGGTGATTTTTGGGCAGTTAAAAATAATACATTTTGCATAAAAAAAGGAGAAATTTTTGGGCTTTTAGGTCCTAATGGAGCCGGAAAATCAACAACATTTAAAATGATGTGCGCTCTAATTAAGCCAACAGGCGGCAAGGGCTACATTATGGGGGTTGATGTTGAAAAAGAACCCACTAAAGCAAGAAGCTATCTTGGTTATATGGCACAAAAATTTTCCCTATATTCAAGATTATCCGTTATGGATAATTTAGATTTTTTCTCCGGAGCCTATGGGTTAAACAGAAAAGAAAGAAAAAAAAGAATATCAATGATTTTAGAGATATTCAATCTTGAAAAATATAAAAATACAGTAACGGAATTCTTGCCTCTTGGCTATAAACAAAGACTTTCTTTAGGATGCGCTATAATCCATGAACCGCCTGTATTATTTTTAGATGAACCAACATCAGGAGTTGATGCCATTTCAAGGAGAGAATTTTGGACACACATTAGAGCTTTATCTAAAATAGGCGTCAGCGTATTAGTTACAACACATTTCATGGATGAAGCAAGATTTTGCGATAACATCAGCTTATTTTATAACGGAGAAATAATAGCCCTTGATAAACCCTCAAATATAATTGTGAACTCAAATGCAAAAGATATGCAAGATGCCTTTATTAAAATCATTAAAGAGGCAAAAAAATGAATATATATTTTGCTTTAATTAAAAAAGAGTTTTATCAAATTATTAGAGATTTTTCGAGCATATTAATTGCTTTTGTTCTTCCTTTAATGATTTTATTTTTATATCGTTATGGTGTTAATTTAGATACTGTTAAAATCACTCTAGGAATTAAAAACGACGATATTAACCCAAAATTATCAACTCTTGTTAACTCTTTTAATCATAGCGATTACATTAAAACAAGATATTTTTATTCAAAAGATGAAATGTATAAAGAAATTCAAAATTCACGCCTAAAAGGGGCAATTATTCTACCCAATGATTTTACAAGAAACTTAATTAACAACAAAAAAGCCGATGTTTTAGTTATTACAGACGGGTCAGAAGCAAATTTAGCCAATTTTGTTCAAAGTTATTGTATGTCTGTTTTAAATTTGTGGTTAAGTCAAAATTCCGATTTTAAATTTCAAACAAGAAAGCCTTTGATAAATTCCGATATTCGCTTTTGGTATAACCAAGACATCAATTCTCATTTTTTTATCTTGCCAGGGTCACTAGCAATTACTATGAATTTAATCGGCATGCTTTTAACAGCGCTTGTTATTTCAAGAGAATGGGAAAGAGGAACAATAGAAAGTCTTTACGCTACAAGAATAACAAGAATGAACTTTGTTATTGGAAAATATGTTCCTTATTTTATTTTGGGGATGTTATCTTTTATTTTTAATATTTTTTTATGTACTGTTATTTTTCAAATTCCTTTTAGGGGTAATATTTTTATTTTGATTTTAGTGGGCGGATTGTATTTATTTTGCTGCCTTGGGGTAGGTTTAACCATAAGTTCATCTTATAAAGAACAATTTTCATCCTCCCAAATGGCGTTGTCGTTTGGATTATTGCCTGCTTTGATGTTATCAGGGTTAATTTATCCTATTTCATCCATGCCTAAAATTTTTCAATATTTAACAGCAATTCTGCCTCCAAGATATTTTATTATTTTTATTCAAAGCGAGTTTATGGCAGGAACAATATGGAAAATTGTTATTATTAATTCAATTTTTCTTGGGATTTTAGGAATTTTATTGTTCTTTTTGGTTTATCGAAATGTGAATTTGAGGCTTGAAAAATGCAAGGAAGATTAATTAGAGTAAAAGCATTAATCAAAAAAGAATTTTTAGCTATTTTTAAAGACCCAAAAAATAGGGCTTTAATTATTTTTCCTCCTATATTACAACTTTTTGTTTTTGCTCAAGCCATTACTCTTGAAGTTAAAAATATTGATATATCTGTTATGGATTATTCTAATACATATTATTCAAGAGAATTAATTTCAAGGTTTAGTGCTTCAAAATGGTTTAGAAAAATTTATTTTCCGAAAACCCCAAGAGAATTTAGAGAAGATATTGACCTAAAAAAATCTCAATTGGGAATTATTATTCAAAATGATTTTGCAAAAGCAATTAATAAACAATCTTCAACAGATGTATTAGTTATAGCTGACGGCAGACAAACAAATTCAGCCAGTTTGGCATCTAGTTACGCTAATTCAATTATTTCAGAATACAATTCAGAACTTGAAAAAAAATTTAATATACAATCACCCTCTATTAATGTTGTTATTAGGAACTGGTTTAACCCTAATATTGAATATAAGTGGTTTTTAACGGTCAGCATGATTGTAATGCTTTCTTTGGTTTTAAGCTTATTATTATCCGCATTATCAATTGCAAGAGAAAGAGAACTTGGAACTTTTAATCAACTATTGGTTAGTCCTTTATCTTATGACGAAATTTTGTTTTCAAAAACCGTTCCGCCTTTAATTACAGCTTTTATTTCGTCTATAATAATAACTTTAATTGTTGCATTTTTATTCAAAGTTCCCTTTATGGGTTCTATTATTCTTTATTTTTTTGCAACATTTATTTCTTTATTTTCAATAATTGGTGTTGGCTTATTTATTTCATCTTTAGCATACACGCAACAACAAGCAATCTTGGGTGTTTTTGCTTTTCAGATGCCAGCCGTATTATTATCAGGCTTTGTTTCTCCGATTGAAGATATGCCATTATTTTTTCAATATATAAGTGCACTAAACCCTATAAGATACTATATGCTTATTATTAAAGGTATTTATTTTAAAAATATGGACTCTGTAACTGTTTTTCAAAATTTAATTCCTTTAGTTTTAATTGCAATATTTTCACTTTTAATTGCAAGATTTAGTTTTAAAAGAAAATTAGAATAAGAGTGATCAAATATGACCACTCTTAGCTTTGTTGTTTTGTTGTATTATTTATTGTTTATATGCTTTCATTAAGTAAATTATAGCTTCCAAGAACCTCCAAAACTCCAATCACATTTTCGTATCCAAATTGGCTAACGATTTGATTATAATTTGCGCCATCATCAACTAAAGCCGTATAAATTGCTTTTTGGGTTGATGTAAATTTTGAAGTAATTGTTTTAACTAATCCGCCATTATTTGCAACTTCAGTTCTAAGTTTTCCTATTAAAGATTGACCGCCTTCTTTTTGTAGTGCATCAGTGATTTTTGTTCCGATATTTTTAGGATTTAAAGTATTTTTTACAGTTGTCTTTAATTGAGATATATTATCTGCCGCCAATTTAACTTCATCCGGTGAAAATGCTTCAAGTGCATCAAGATTTCTTTGTTGATTTAATTCATCTGCCGTCAAAGCCCCATTTTGATTTTTAACATCTTTTCTTAATTTATAAAGTCTTGCTCCTTCTGCTAATGTAGTTGCACTTGATTTTATCTTATTAAAATTATTAACTGTTGATGAAACCATATCTTGACCGAGCGCTTTAGCATAACCCACAGGATTTTGAGATAATGTAGAACTTTGTTTAAATGAAGCTAATGCTCCTGCCGTAGAAGAACTTTGAACCGCTCCTAAGGAAGCTTTTACACCAACAGCTGAAAGCCCCGCTGTTAAGCCGCCTTCTCCTACTTGTTCCCAAGCGTCTTTTGCTTCAGCATCAGTTTCAGCATTCATTGCATTTGCAACACCTGTTGCAAGTTTAGCACCACCTGCGACAACTCCGACTCCGGCCAATACGAGACCAACTGCAGGAAATGCAACACAAGCTGCACCCACTCCAATTGTACCCAATGTTTTTAATATTGAGAAATTACCCTCAGAATCGGTAAATGCTCCTTTTATACCATTTATAATGCTTTTTCCTGCACCTTCAACAATGTTGCCCAGTGCGCTTGCAACTCCGATTTTACCGTCGTCCACGCCATCAGTACAAGTATTACCTTTTGAACTTACAAATTCATCAGTTTGTGCACCTGATAAACTACTTGATAATGCATTAGTTGAATAATTTCTTCTTGCTGCTGAATTTTGATTTAAATACTCCGTTTGTAACTGCTGCCATTTAACATCAGTCATACCAATACTCGAAACCATATGTGTGTGCTCCTCCAATATGCTAATCTATTCCCCTTATATTTTATTTAAAGTATTTTTTTTAGTTTTTATTGCTTTTTTATTTTTAATTGTTAATAATTGTAAAGTTGTATTAAATAATTATTTTAAACAACAGGGTAATATTATAATCTACTTATTGTATTAAAATACTTGAAAATGAAAGGAATAAAAATGGATAAATATTTATGCACAGTTTGCGGATACATCTATGACCCAAGCGAAAATGATAATGTTAAATTTGAAGATTTAAATGAAGACTGGGTATGCCCATTATGCGGTGTTACAAAAGAAGAATTTCAAAAAGTTCTTTAAATTTTAAAAAATAAAACTGGCAAAAAAAATTATTTTCTGCTTTTATATTCTATGGCGAATTAATAAACACTATGTTAGTAGAGAATAAAATATATCCGAATTTTAAATCTTATAGTCATTATAAAAAAAATGCAAAAGATTTTCCTGATAACTCGCCTGCAAAAAGCAAGAATTATAAGGCCATTGTCGGTTCTGCAGCAGGCGTTGCTTGTGCACTTGTCTTGTGTTCAAGGTTTCCAAAAAAAGAAACAACACTTGATGAAGTTTTAAGAATGCTTGCTGTTGCGGGTGCAGCAAATGTTGGCGGTGTTCTGGCAGGCTCAATCGGTGCCACAAAAGAATCAAAAGAAAGAAAATGGCGTGAAGCCGCTTTTCAGATGATGAATACCACAATTCCAATGTTGATGGTAAGTTCAGCTCTGGAAATCTGCAAAAGAACAAAACAATTAAACAACAATATTGCAAAAGTTATCGGCTCAATTATGGGTATGACAGGCGGCGCTATGATTGCAACATCAATTAATAACGCTTTTAAGGAAGATGATGAACCAAAAAGAAAATACACAATAAAAGATTCAGTCGCAAATTTTGATGATATTATTATGACAATTTCTCTTGGTTTCAGAAAAATTCTGGATTATGTACCTGTAAATAAAATCTTGCCTTTTATTTATGCATATTGCGGAGCTCGTGCAGGACAAAAAGAATAGTCGTTATTTTATTTGCATTTAATTTTGTGCTACAATTTTTTAGTTAATTAACTAAATCGAAAGAGTACAAAAATGGATAAATTTTACACTACAACAGCGATTGACTATGTAAACGGCGCTCCTCATATAGGGCATGCTTATGAAAAGATTTTAACAGATGTTATTTGTAGACATTTTTCTCAAAGAACACAAGATGCCTATATGCTGACAGGAGTAGATGAACACGGAATTAAAATACAAAAAACATCATCTGAAATGAATATATCGCCAAAAGAATTTTGCGATATGAACGCTCAAAAATTTATTGACGCTTGGAAATTATTAGATATTAACTACTCTCAATTCATTAGAACAACTGATGAACAACACAAAAAAACAGTTCAAAAAATATTTAAAAAATTATTAGAAAAAGGTGACATTTATAAACACTCCTACACAGGGCTTTATTGCTCAGGCTGTGAAGCATTTTTATCTGAAAAAGATTTGGATGAAAATGGATATTGTCCCAACCACAAGAAAAAACCCGAAGTTGTGTCAGAAGAAAACTATTTCTTTAAATTAACAAAATACAAAGATAAAATTATTAAACACATTAAAGAAAACCCTAATTTTATTATTCCCTCTTTTAGAGCAAACGAGGTTTTAAATCAATTAGAAAATATTGAAGATATTTCTGTTTCAAGAGCAAAAAACAATGTTAGCTGGGGAATTGATGTTTTAGATGATGATAGTCAAGTTATTTATGTATGGATTGACGCTTTATCTAACTATATAACCGCTCTTGGCTATGACACTGAAAACCCTTCTGAAAAATTTAAAAAATATTGGCCTGCTGATGTTCAAGTTATTGGAAAAGATATCTTGAAATTTCATAGTATCTACTGGCTTGCATTATTAATGGCGCTGGATTTACCCCTACCTAAGCACATTTTAGCCCATGGCTGGATTACAATAGATGAAACAAAAATGTCTAAATCATTAGGAAATGTGGTTTCTCCAAAAAGCGTTATGGAATCATTTAATATGACTGAACCTGACGCATTTAGATATTATATGGCAACATCAGCTCCTTGCGGAAAAGACGGAAACTACTCTGATGATGACTTTAAAGAAAAAGTTAATGCGCATTTAGCTAATTCTATGGGAAATTTATTAAATAGAACTCTTTCAATGCTTGTAAAATATTTTGACGGCGAAATTAAAGCTGAATTCATTAAAGAAAACGATTTATTTAATAAAGCCAAAAAAACAATAGAAGAAGTTAAACATCATTTTGATTATTATGAAGTGGCTGAAGCCGCTCAAAAAATAGTTGAGCTTGTTGATGTATTAAATAAATATGTAACAGACAACGCTCCTTGGACTTTAGCTAAAGAAGAAAAAATGATTGAATGCGGTCAAGTTTTATATACGGTATTAGAATGTATGTGTATAATTGCAAGTTTAATTTACCCATATTGCCCATCTATTGCTAAAAATATGGCAAAACAACTAAAATATGATATCAATACAAAACTTGATGATATCAAATTAAACAACATAAAAGAGGGTAAATTAATCTCAAAAGAAGAAATCTTCCCTGTATTTTTGAGATTGGATTCAGAACTTGCAACAAACAAGAAATAATTAAATAAAATTAAATTTTTGACTTTAAAATCAACATATTATTTAATGATAATATGTTGATTTTTGGTATTGACCCCGGAATTGGAATAACGGGTTATAGTTTAGTTAAATATGAAAATAATTTAAAAAATGACAGTTTTAATCTAATTACAAGCGGTTCAATTCAAACAAATAAAAATGCGCCTCACCCCAAAAGACTTCTGGAATTAAAAAATGATATAGATTTTTTAATTCAAAAATATAAACCTGATTGTGCCTCAATTGAGCAATTATTCTTTTTCAAAAATCAAAAGACAATTATACCAGTAGCTCAAGCAAGAGGAGTTATATTGCTTTCTTTAGAAGAAAACAATATTCCCATTTTTGAATATACTCCCCTAGTTGTAAAGCAAACCATAACAGGTCATGGCAGAGCCGATAAAACAGAAGTTAAAATAATGGTAAAAAACTATATAGATTTAGACAAAAATATAAAATTAGATGATACAATAGATTCTGTAGCATTGGCAATTTGCCATGCTCAAAACTACAGATTTAAGGAGGAAGTAAAATGAATGAAACAGTTGCAAAAAGAGCGGCAATTTTCTCTCTTATATTAGGGGCTGTTATAGGATTAATTTCTCTAGTACCTGCTATTATAGGTTTTGGTCTATTTATTCTTTCATTTTTTGCTTCCGTTATTGTAATTTTATATATGAAACAAAATGAAAAACACTTAGGAATAATTGACAATCAACAAGGTGCAATTTTAGGAGGATTAATCGGCTTTTGCGCTACAATAGGCTTTTTTGCCTCTTTTTCTCCTATGGTTTGCATTTTAAAATTAATTTTTAAAAGCTACTATTCTTATGCTATACCATACGCTATACAAGACGCATTGTGGTTGTTTTTCATAATAATTTTTATGGTTGCAATAATTTTTGCAATGACAAACAGCGCATCAGGAATGGGTATTGCTTTTGTTTTAAGTAAATTTGAACAACTGCCAAAAAATTCTGATGCACCATTAGATATTAAAATTGAAGATTGAGGATAAAATGACAAAAATTGAAAAAACAATAGAATGGATTAAACTGGAAGAAACAAATGGTTTTTCAAGAATGATTGATCAAACAATCATTCCTTACGAATATAAAAAAGTTGATATTAAATCATCAAAAGATATGTATGATGCAATTAAAACCATGATTGTAAGAGGAGCGCCCGCTATTGGTATAGCAGGAGCCCATGGGGTTGTATTAGCTGCAATAGAAAATAAAGATAGTTCTGATTTTTATTCTATGGTTAAAAAACAAGCAGATTATATTAACTCATCTCGCCCAACTGCAGTAAATTTGCACTGGGCAATTCAAAAACAGCTTGAAGTTATTGAAAAAAATAAAGATAAATCAAATGATGAAATAATTAAATTATTGGTTGAAAATGCCATAAAAATGGAAGATGAAGATATTGAAATTAATAAAAAAATTGGCGAATTTGGTGCAGCAATTGTTCCAAAAGGAGCAACTATTCAAACTCACTGTAACGCTGGAGCATTAGCCACAGTTGGCTATGGAACAGCACTTGGGGTAGTAAGAAGTGCTTTTGAAAAAGATAAAACAATCAAAGTTTTTGCCGATGAAACCCGCCCCAGAGGTCAAGGAGCAAGGCTGACTACTTATGAACTAACAAGAGACGGCATTGATACGACATTAATCACAGATGGTATGGGTGCATATTTTATGAACAAAGGTATGATTGATGTTGTCATAGTTGGCGCTGATAGAATTGCCCTAAATGGCGACAGCGCAAACAAAATCGGTACATATATGCTTGCTATTGCTGCAAAATACCATAATATTCCTTTTTATATAGCAGCACCAAAATCAACCATTGACCCGACTATTAAAACAGGGGATGAAATTATAATTGAATTAAGAGATAAAGAAGAAGTTACAATGGTAAATGATAAACCGATTTGCACAGATAAAGTAAATGTTATAAACCCCGGTTTTGATGTTACACCAAATAAATTAATAACAGGCATAATAACAGAATATGGCATTTTTAAACCGAATGAAATACATAAATTGTTTGAAAAATAGTTATTTTGTGAATTATTATACCAAACAATGTATTATTTTGCTTTTACAAAAAAAATTTACCATGGTATAAATGTTTATAAGTAGCAGATAATAGGAGATAACGTTATTAGTAAAAATGATTACAAAGCTCAAAATGAGCTGTTAAATGAAAAAATTAGAGCCAGAGAAGTTAGATTAATTGATGATGAAGGTAATAACCACGGAACAGTTCCAACATCCAAAGCCCTTCAAATGGCAAAAGAAAAAGGTTTAGATTTAGTTGTAGTATCTGCTAATCAAGCCCCGCCGGTTGCAAAAATTTTAGATTGGGGCAAATATAAATACGAAACAGAAAAAAGAGCAAAAGAAGCTAAGAAAAAACAACACACAGTTGATATTAAAGAAGTTAAAATGCGCTATAAGATTGACATCCATGATTATGAAGTTCGTCTTAAAGCCGCTAAAAAGTTTTTAGCTTCAGGCAACAAAGTAAAAGTTGTTGTTATGCTAAGAGGACGTGAAATGCAACATTCACACCTTGCAATGGATTTAATCAACAAATTCCAAGCAGAATTTGAACAAGAAGCAGTCATAGCAGAAAAGAAACCTCAAATCGAGGGAAGAAATGTTGTTATGATTTTAGCTCCAAGCGGAAAATAATATTTTTTCTAAACAAAATAAACATTTAAAAATGCTACAAGGTATAACTCTTGTAGCATTTAAACTTGAAATTATTTTAATTAAATTAACCTCTGATATTTAATTCTTTAATAAGTTTTCTGTATTGTTCAAGGTTAGCATTTTTTAAATATGTAAGCATACCTTTTCTTCTACCAACCATAACCAAAAGACCGCGTTTTGCTTGGAAGTCTTTTTTGTTTGATTTTAAGTGTTCAGTAAGCTCAGCAATTTTTTGAGATAGCATAGCAATTTGAACTTCAATGTTTCCACTATCTTTTTCGGTTTTGCCAAATTTTTTAATAATTTCTTGTTTGTTTTTCAAGTTAATTGACATTTTAAATTCCTTTATTTTATTTTGTTATACTACTGTATTCTAAATTGTAGCCCAAACATAGAAAAAAATACAATTTCTTTCTTAATATTTTTTAATAAATCTCTATTTTTTTACATGCTACAATTTCAATATGAACGATTTTATTGAAATTTATAAAGCAAATGAACACAATTTAAACTCTGTTGACCTAAAAATTCCCAAAAACGAATTAACAGTTTTTACAGGGGTTTCAGGTTCCGGAAAAAGTTCTTTAGCTTTTGATACAATCTTTGCCGAAGGGCAAAGAAGATATGTTGAAAGCCTCTCAACTTATGCTCGTCAATTTTTAGGACAAATGGATAAACCTGATGTTGAGCGCATAGATGGGCTTTCTCCTGCTGTATCTATTGATCAAAAATCAACCTCGAATAATCCTCGTTCTACTGTTGGAACAATTACTGAAATTTATGACTATTTAAGACTTTTATTTTCAAGAGCAGGCACTCCTCATTGCCCTAAATGCGGAAACATCATCACCCCTCAAACAATTGATGAAATTGTTGAGAAAATAATGTCTTTAAAAGAGGGAACTAAAATTCAACTTTTATCCCCAATAATCCGTTCAAAAAAAGGTGAATATAAACAAACCTTACAGGCTCTTTTATCTGAAGGTTTTATAAGAGTTAGGGTTGATGGCACAATTTATAATCTTGAAGAAGATGAAATTGAGCTAAATAAAACCCAAAAACACACAATTGAAATTGTCGTTGATAGAATTATTGTTAAAGAAAGTGCTAAATCGAGAATTTTTGATTCTTCTCAAACTGCACTTATGCGCTCTGACGGACTTTTAATTGTAAATAATTTAGACAACAACACCGATACAATCTTTAGCGAAAAACTGGCTTGCCCCAATTGTAACATAAGTTTTGAAGAATTAACTCCAAGATTATTGAGCTTTAATAACCC
The DNA here is from genome assembly GCA_944324455.1 of Candidatus Gastranaerophilales bacterium. Classification (GTDB taxonomy): domain Bacteria; phylum Cyanobacteriota; class Vampirovibrionia; order Gastranaerophilales; family Gastranaerophilaceae; genus RUG14156. The sequence continues at coordinate 114,643 of CALUWJ010000006.1, forward strand.
CTATGGAGCTTGTAAGGTGTGTAACGGAATTGGAGCGCATTTTGAAATTTCGCCTGATTTAGTTGTACCTGACCCTGAAAAATCTCTTAAAGAAGGTGCAATTTATCCTTGGGCAAAAACCGCAAACCCATATTATTCAGACGTTTTAAAAAGTGTTTGCGAACACTATAAAATTGATTTTGAAGCACCTTTTAAATCTTTAACACCTGCTCAAAAAGGAATAATCCTATATGGCAACGGCGATGAAAAAATTAAAATTACCTACGCAGATTTTGGCACAAAACATTATAGAACACACGTTATGAGCTATATTGGGGTAATTCCTTATTTATCTAAAAAATATGAATCAGATTCTGAAATGATTAGAGCAGAAATTGAAAAATACATGATAACAAACCCCTGCAAAGCTTGTGGCGGAGGAAGGTTAAACCCGTTTGCTTTAAGTGTAAAAATTTCAGACAAAAATATTTTTGAATTTTGCTCAATGTCTGTTTTAAAAGAGTATGATTTTATTCAAGAATTATATCTTACTTTAGATGAATTTAAATTAAAAATTGTTCGTCAAGTCCTAGATGAAATTAGAGCCCGTCTTAAATTTTTAATTGATGTTGGACTCGGATATTTAACGCTTTCAAGAAGTGCCGGAACGCTATCAGGCGGTGAAGCCCAAAGAATACGCCTTGCAACTCAAATAGGTTCAGGTCTATCAGGAGTTTTATATGTCTTAGATGAACCCTCAATAGGGCTTCATCAAAAAGATAACGATATGCTTATATCCACTCTTTTAAAACTAAGAAATCTTGGAAACACGCTTATTGTGGTAGAACACGATGAAGACACCATGCAAAATGCTGACTACATAGTGGATATTGGTCCTTATGCAGGCGTAAAAGGCGGAAATATTGTCGCTCAAGGGTCATTGGATGATATTAAAAATGCGCCAAATTCCCTAACAGGACAATATTTATCAGGAAAAAGAAAAATTGAAGTTCCAAAAGAAAGAAGAAAAGGCAACGGCGAATTTTTAGAAATAAAAGGCGCTAAATTAAACAATTTAAAAAATATAAATGTAAATATTCCATTGGGTAAAATTGTTGCTATAACAGGTGTTTCAGGTTCAGGAAAATCAACTCTTGTTCAAGATATAATTTCTGAATATGCAAAAAGTGAACTATTAAAAAATAAACCAAAACCCCAAGGAGTTGATTTAATAAAAGGCTTTAATCATATAGATAAACTTGTAATAGTTGACCAATCACCAATAGGAAGAACTCCAAGGTCCAACCCCGCTACTTATACTGATGTTTTCACTCATATTAGAGAATTATTTTCTCAAACTCCTGAAGCAAAGATGAGAGGCTATAAACAAGGCAGATTTTCTTTTAACGTTAAAGGCGGACGTTGCGAAAAATGTTCAGGAGACGGGCTTTTAAAAATTGAAATGAACTTTTTATCAGATGTTTATGTAACTTGTGATGTTTGTAAAGGCAAAAGATATAACCAAGAAACCCTTGAAGTAAAATACAAAGGTAAAAACATAGCAGATGTACTTGATATGAGCGTAGCTGAAGCTCTAGAGTTCTTTAAAAACGTTCCAAGAATTGCTACAAGACTTCAAACTCTATTTGATGTGGGTCTGGACTATATTAAACTTGGTCAAAGCGCAACAACTCTATCAGGCGGCGAAGCCCAAAGGGTTAAACTTGCCTTAGAATTAAATAAAAGAGCAACAGGAAAAACTCTTTACATCCTAGATGAACCCTCTACAGGACTTCATTTTTATGATATTGATAAATTAATGAAAATGTTACAACAATTAGCCGATAACGGCAACACCGTTTTAATTATTGAACATAATATGGATATAATTAAATGTGCCGATTGGATTATTGATCTTGGTCCTGACGGGGGTGATAACGGCGGAGAAGTTGTTTTTAAAGGAACTCCTGAACAAATTATTAAATGTGAGAAAAGTTACACTGGAAAATATTTGAAAAAATATTTAGAAAAATAATTGCTATTTTTCAAATTTTTCTATAAAACCCTCTTTTAAAGCTTCAATAATTTGTCTTGTAGATAAATCTTTTTTAATTTCATTTAAGGTTATTATTTTATCTTTTTCCACTTTTTGAGAAAATATTTTTTCAATTAAATCATAATCAAGATTATAAGGAATTGAACCATGTTGTAATAAATAACCTTGTTTTCGATATTGCGCAGAACCTATAAATTTTTTTCCTTTATATGATATATCAGCCCCTGATGAAATATTCATACAATAATTTAAGTTTTTGTGTTCACCTGAAGCATATTCAAGTTCTATTCCAAGCTTTTTAAATCCTAGAATTAAAGCGTCTGAAATATCTTTATAGCTTTCAATTATACTTTCTTTAAATGCCCTTGAAATAAAACAATAAGTTAACTCGCTATCATGCAATAAGGCTCTGCCTCCGCTAGGGCGAGTTACAACATCAATACCTAAATTATTATAGCAATCTTTTTTTTGATTTCTTCCTAAAGAAATGCACCTAGGATACCATTGATAAAACCTGACAATAGCGTAATCAATATTATTTTCTATTGCAAAATCAAGCATTTTAACATCAAAATCCATATTAAACTGCCCATTATTTACAATGTTACAATTATCTTCAATAAAATTGACTTTCATAAAATAAATCATATCATGTATAGTATGAGGATGATACAAAAACTAAAATTATTCGAACAAATGGTTGTCTTTTTAAGATGGGCAACAGATGCTGAATTTGGCAAAATCTTATATGTCGGAGAAGATTTTGTTGAATTTTTAGTGTTAAATCCTGATACCATGGAATATGGGGATAAAATCCTTATTAATTCTCAATTAATTTTGGAAGTAATGGTTTCAGGTTATGAAATTTCAAGATTAATAGCCGAAATTTCAGCCAAAGCAACAACATTTAACGATAAAGACAATATTTCTTTTTAGATTTTCTTTAATCTCGGAATTTTTAAATTTACGCAAACGGTATTTTTTGTTTTGCAAAATTTCAGTTCTGATTTTGTAGATTGGGCTAATTTACGGCAAAAATCCAATCCAAGCGAAAAATCATTTGTTTGAGCGTCATAAGAATTTTTAAAATCCGCGCAAACATAATCATTTTTTCTATATAGTTCAATAACAGCGGTTTGATTTTTGCAGGCATGGAGCGCCATATTTGATACAACATTACCTATTATGCTTGAAATAAATATTGGTATTGTTTCAACTTCATAATTTTTATCATCTAGCATAATATCAATATGTATATTTTTATTTATAAAAATATACTTACAATTCTCAATTTTCTTATTTATAATTTGCTTGATATCACAAGGTACAATTTTATTTTCAAATTTACCTTGTTTAAAACTATAATTCACAAGAAAATTTTCAATATATTCAATAACATCCATTACTGTTTCAAAAACATCTTTATTTAATTCAGTATCCAATTGATTTTGTAAACCAATTTTAATACTGTATAAAGGGCTTTTGACATCATGCAAAATATTTGCAATTAATTTCTCGTTCTCGTTAATAATCAAATTGGTTTTATCTAAAATTTTTTCCATACCATGTTATTTAACCTTGTAAAAAACAAAAAGATATTACCCGATAAGGTAATATTTTAAAATTTATAGGTACTTTAGGCATACTATACCACCAAATCACCCAATAAAGACTTTACGAAAAATTATCACCTGCTACAATAGTTATAGTCGGAGTGATTAGGGTTTATTTTATGATTACTTTAGATTATACAAACATTTCAAATAAAATTATCGGCGAGCAAGGGCTTGATTTAACTCAATGCTTTAGCGAATATGCACCAAAAATTCAAGAAATTATCACTAATTTAAACATGAACAAAGATAAGCCCGGCGCTTGGCTTCAATGGATGAATTTGGGCTACAACGAAGAAACTGTTTGGTATGTCAAAGAATTTGCCGCTATGGTTGATGGCAGATTTGATAATATTTTAGTTTTAGGAATAGGCGGCTCTGCACTGGGGGCAATGGCACTATCTGAAGCGCTTTTAAAACCATATTGGAATTTGTTAGATAAAGAAAAAAGAGATAATTTTCCTCGCATTTTCTTTTTAGATAATATTGACCCCGATGAAATTAACGGACTTTTAGATATTTTAGATTTAAAGAAAACTCTTGTTAATGTCATAACAAAATCAGGCTCAACCGCTGAAACAATGAGCCAATTTATGATTATAAAAGATAGATTATATGAGCTTTTAGGCGATGACTATCGAAAAAATGTAGTAGCCACAACAGATAAACAAGCAGGAATTTTAAGACAACTTGCAAATGAAGAAGGATATAAAACTTTTGTTGTTCCTGATGATGTCGGTGGAAGATTTAGCGTATTTTCTGCTGTTGGGCTTGTACCTTTAGCTCTTGTAGGAATTGATATTGATGAAATCATAAAAGGGTTTAAAATCATGGATTTAACCCTTAAAAACACAGACATCAAAAAAAATATTGCAGCTCAAAATGCTCTTATCCACTACTTAATGGATAAACAAAAAGGCAAATATCTTTCTGTTATGATGCCATATTCATCAAGATTGAAATATGTTTCTGATTGGTATGCGCAATTATGGGCAGAATCTTTAGGAAAAGAATATAACAGAAAAGGCGAAAAAATAAACAACGGTCCAACACCAATAAAAGCACTTGGCGCAACAGATCAACACAGTCAAATTCAACTTTATAACGAAGGCAAAAATGATAAAGTAATCACATTTATCAGAGTTGATGAATTTGATAGCGAATTATCCATTCCTAATATTTTTGAATACACAGGTTTAAATTATCTTGGCGGAAAAACGGTTAATCGTTTAATCAACGCTGAAGCAGATGCAACAGCAACAACTCTAGCTGATTTTCAACGCCCTAATTTAACCATTCATCTACCTAAAATTAATGAATATTATCTTGCACAACTGTTTTACATGTTTGAAATGGAAACAGCAATCATAGGTGAATTATATGATATTGATGCATTTAATCAGCCTGGGGTTGAACAAGCAAAAAACTACACCTATGCACTTATGGGCAGATTGGGCTATGAAGAATCAGAAGCGGAATTAACCCAAAAAATCAATCGCAATAAAGAATTAATGGAAAGTATATAATGTTAAAAGGTCCTTTTTTATCAAAAGATTTTATAGGCGCAAACCCTGATTATAATTCATCAAAAATTGTTATGCTTGGAATGCCTTATGACTGCACTTGTTCAAATAGAGCAGGAACTCGCTTTGGTCCTCAGGCAATAAGACTTGAAAGTATTGGAATTGAAGAATATTCCGTTTATTTTGATAGAGAAATGTCTGATACTTTATTTTATGACGCAGGCGATTTAGAATATCCTTTTGGCAACGCCCAAAAAGCCCTTGATATTACAGAAGAAAATGTTGATATAATTTATAACGACAATAAAAAACTTCTTGGTATTGGCGGAGAACACTTAATCACTCTTGCAAGCGTTAAATCTGTTTTAAAAAAATATGACAATCTTGCCGTTATCCAATTTGACGCTCATACAGACCTTAGAGAGCAATATCTTGGGGAAAATTTAACCCACAGCGGAGTAATGTATCAAATTGCTCAATTAATCGGTTATGAAAATATAGCGCAAATCGGCTTGAGAAGCGGAGAAAAAGAAGAATTTGAAATAGTTAAAAAATACTCCACTCTAAAAACAAAGAAAGAAGAACTTGATAAATTTAAAAACAAAAATATATTTTTAACAATAGACCTTGATGTTTTAGACCCATCTTTAATGAGCGGTGTGGGAACTCCTGAAGCAGGCGGATTAACATATTTAGAATTAATGGATTGGTTGTTATATTTAAAAGATTTTAATATTGTGGGTATTGATATTATGGAGCTTGCTCCTGATATTGACCCGACTAAAACATCCACTGCAACTGCTTGTAAATTAATTAGAGAAGCACTTATGCTTTTATAAAAAGAATTAAGCTTTCGTAATTTTCTTTTCTCTTTGAAGATTTCAAAATCAATGAATTTAAGCAAGTATATCCAACCTGCTTGCTAAAAATTTAAAAATTCAGCTAAAGACAAATTAAATGCTTTTGCAATTTTATATAATTTAGTAAATGTTACATCATTTTGTGCAGTTTCAATATTACCCAAGGTAGAACGTGCAATTTGTGCTAAATCAGCTAAATCATCCTGTGTATAATTGTTTAGCTTTCTTAGCTCTTTTATTCTAATTGCCAATTTTTGCAAAAGCACCTTGTCCATATTTAAATTGTCCGCTATAATGACAAAGTAAACAAACTGTACTACGGACAAAATATGTATATTAAAAAAATTGATAGATTTAGATTTTTTAAATTTTCAATCTTTAAAATCAAATAAATCTTTTACTTTAACACCTAAATTGTCAGCAATTATTTTTAATTTAGAAACCGTAATATCTGTTTTAGCAAGTTCAAGCAGACTAATCATTGATCTTGAAACACCATTTACACCAAGGTCATCTTGGGTTAGATTTCTTTCCTCTCTCAAATGTTTCAATCTTTTTGCTAACTTTTCTAAAAAAGGCTTGTTCATTTTTAAATTGTTAGCTATACTAGCATTATCGACAACTAGTGATACTAGCAAAATCTAGGATGATATTATGTATATTAAAAAAATATTAATAGATTTAGATGGTGTATTGAATGAATATGGTTATGAAAAATATAATGAAAATTATATTCCGCCTATAAAAAATGGAGCTTATGAATTTATTAAAAAGTTTAGAGTTTATTGGAAATGATTTTAAATTTTAAGGGTTTGAATATTAGATTATTTCAGCTCCGTTTGGCTAAAGTTGCCAAACAGCCTCAATTATCCTACACACCTCAATGACTATCGCACTGGCTTACACGTTTTCTTTTTAAAAAGTTTTGCTTTAGCAAAACATATATAACTTG
>CALUWJ010000007.1 GCA_944324455.1 Candidatus Gastranaerophilales bacterium
TTTTCGCTTGTGGTCTGCGTTTGCAGATTTCGAACATTTTGAAAGAATTTTTTAAAAATCGCTAAAACTCTTTTGTAGTATCAGTTTTAGAAGTTCGAGTCTCTTTCTCTATTCTGTCATGCTGAACTCGTTTGACAAAGCGAACCAAAATTTTTGTCATCCTGAACTGGCTGCAAAATCCGTTGAGACAATGTCGAAACGTGATTTTATGCCCCTACCTGGTGTTTCAGGATCTTAAAAATTTTGTGTGAGCCTGTCCTTACTAAGTGCAGCATCTTACAAGCTTGGAGTAAAACTAATAACCAGTAAGACCCTGAAATAAATTCAGGGTGACAGCAATATAACTGTCATCCCGAACTTGTTTCGGGATCTTACCGGCTTGGCGTGTTATAATTAGTCTATGAGCAAAACTTATGCTGTCTATATAATGACTAATTATTCTCAAACCTCTTTTTATATAGGAGTTACAGGTAATTTGCAAAAAAGAGTTTGGGAGCATAAAAATAAAGTAGTTGATGGTTTTACGAAAAAATATAATGTTGACAGATTGGTATATTATGAATTAACTGACTCTGTTGACACTGCCCTAAATCGTGAAAAGCAATTAAAGCGTTGGCATAGGGAGTGGAAGATAAATTTGATTAAGGAAATGAATCCGGAATTTAAAGATTTATCTTTAGCTTGGGAATAAATATTGTCATTCTGAATTTATTTCAGAATCTTACCAGTTTATAGTCATAACATCAATTTGGTAAGACCCTGAAACAAGTTCAGGGTGACAACAAGTTATAATTTGCTTTGCAAAGTTCAGCATGACAAAAATTTTGGTTCGCTTTGTCAAACAATTCCAGAATGACAGCTAACTGATTGTTTAAATACTTGATAATATTCTAAAAGCAAGACTGTATCTGACTTTTTGAGTTCTTCTATCAGCTCTTTTATACAAGATAAAAAGTTCGAACTTCGTCGCTTTATCTCCACCATAAAAAAGACTTTCCCTGGAAAGTCTTTTTTTATTATGTTCGCATTTTTAACTTGTAGCGGGGAGATTAATTTATCATGGTAATCTTTTAAATATGCAAGCCCAAACATTTATGGTACAATTATCACAAAACTGCGAGGTCTTAATGAATAAAAAAGATTTATCAGAACGTGATATTTGTACAAAGTTTATAACACCTGCAATAATAAAATCAGGTTGGGATAAAGACTCGCAAATATTCCTTTTGTATTTTCTTCAAATGGTAATGCTTTTTTATTCCACGATAGAACGGTTGATTTGGGCAAAAAAAATCTTAGAATGGACAATTTCACCAAACGAAGCACTAAAAATTGCTATAAATTTAAATGATAAACATGCTTATGACGCACCATCATCAAATGGATATGTTGGAATTTTGTGGGCAATTGGTGCTTTACATGATAGAGCATTTATGGATTACCCCACAACAGGCAAAATAAGAAGAATGACATATAATTCAACAAAAAATAAATACGATATAACAAAATACATTAATACCTATAATTCAAATATTTACCAAGAAATGAAAATATGCTAGAATTTCTTAATAAAAGAAAAGGCGGTAGTTATGAAAAAAATGTTTTTTGTTTTGAGTTTACTATTATTAAGCTCTCCTCTTTTTGCTGATGAGGTTGTTCTTTTAAATGATATCAATAAGGATAATTTTTGGGCAAAACAAGGGATTGAAGTTGATAAAGTTTTAAATGTAAGCAATAAAATTATGATGTCCAACCAAATTCCAAGAAGAGTTCCTGTAATGGTTGAAAAAAGCAAAAAAATAGTAACCATGAATGGCACAGTTACAGAAACAGTTAACGCATATTCTGATACATATAATAAAAACGTAACCGTATTATCAGGAATGTTTAATTATATCGATTGCGATGATGAATTAGCCTACATCTTAGCCCATGAAATTTCTCATTCAGTAGAAGCTTATGGCGGTTTATTTAAATATTTATCTATGGCATCCAATTCAAAAAAATATGAAGAAAAAGCTGATTTAACAGCCATTGATTATATGGTAAAAGCAGGATATAACCCAATTGCAGCAATTACAATGGGAAACAAAATATTCACAGAACCAATGTGGGATTGGGGCTTTAACTCATCTCATCCAAAAGGAAGCAAAAGACTTATGAATATGTATAAATATATATTCATAAAATATCCTGAATATCTAAATTCAACTATGGCTAAACTTCCTGCATACAAAAACTTTGAATATGCGCTCAATGATGATATAAAAGAATTTCAACAAAAACAAAAAAAGAAAGCTATAAAAGCTGATGAAATTTTATAATTTAACTAAAATAATTGTATTTTTTTCTATCTTCTGTTTTATGTTACCTATCAAAGCAGAAGATAGAATAATTACAATCACCCCAACCGAAAAAATATCAACAGCAAATAAAAATCTCTTAGAAGGCGATATTGTTGGCTTTAAAGATGTTGACTCTAAAAAAGAATTAAAAGGAACTATTAGAAAAATAACTCCTAACGGCTTTATGGGAAAACAAGCCTCATTAATTATCGATAATATCCACTATATAAATTCAAATGATAATTATAGCGCTAAAATCTACATAAACGGAAATGAACATGAAACCTATCAAGATTTAGCAGACATAGGAATTGCTCCCACATTTGAATTTATAAGAGGCGGAGAAGTTATCTTAACCCCTGAAAAAACAAAACTAACAACTATTTTAAATAATAACAATAAAAAAGATATACCAATCAAAATCGCAGCAGAACAAAGAATTTCAACAGCACATAATGAAATTGAAATCAACGACAAATTAAAATTTAAAGTAGTAGACGATGTTTATAAAAACAATAAACTCTACATCAAAAAAAATTCAACAATTTATGGAATAGTTGATTATATTACAGAAAACGGCTGGGCTTATGATAATGCTGAAATTGATATTAAATATTTCAAAGTTAAAACTATTGACAACAAAATAATAACAATCAATTATCCGATAAAAATAAACGGTTTTGAAATTTTAAAATATAAAGGCAAAAGATTTATCCAATTTTTCAACTATATCGGAGTAAATTTTAGAGGTAAAGAAATCGATATAATCCCCAAACAAGATAAAATTACATTTACTTTGTGGCTAAATTAGAGTCTTGTGCAATTTTTAAATAGCATATTTATGTAATAAATAAAACATATTTTTAATAGGAGAAAAAAATGGAAAATATGTTTTGTTTTCAATGCGAACAAACCGCAAAATCTAAAGGCTGTACCATTCAAGGTGTTTGCGGAAAAAAAGCCGATACAGCCAATTTACAAGATGAACTTATTTCAAAAATAATCAATTTTGTAAATTCAAATGAATATTCAAAAGAAAATGTTGATTTAATAATTAAAGGATTATTTACAACAATAACAAACGTAAATTTTGATGATGAAAGTATTAAAAATTTAATAAATGAATTTTCTTGCGAAAATAAAAACTTTAATCTTCAATCAATTTGGACTGAAAATGAAGATATAAGAAGCCTTAAATCTTTAATTTTGTTTGGATTAAAAGGTGTTGCAGCATATTATTACCACGCTAAAATCCTTGGTTTTCAAAATGAAGAAATAGAAAAATTTTTCTATTACACATTGAAAGATATTTCAAAAAACTTAAGTTTAGATGAGCTATTAAATCTTGTTTTAAAAACAGGTGAAATAAATTTAAAATGCATGGAGTTATTAGATAAAGCAAACACTAAAACCTATGGAAACCCAACTATGACAAAAGTTACAACCAATATTGAAAAGGGTCCTTTTATTGTTGTATCAGGTCATGATCTCCATGATTTAAAATTATTATTAGAACAAACAAAAGATAAAAACATCAACATCTACACCCATGGTGAAATGCTCCCTTGTCATGGTTATCCTGAATTAAAAAAATATCCTCATCTAAAGGGCAATTTTGGAACTGCTTGGCAAAATCAACAAAAAGAATTTGATAACTTGCCTGCACCAATTTTATTTACAACTAATTGCATAATGCCACCAAAAGAAAGTTATAAAGATAGAGTCTTTACAACCTCTGTTGTTGAATATCCTAATACAATTCATATTGATGAAAATAAAGATTTCACCCCTGTTATTAATAAAGCGCTTGAATTAAAAGGCTATAATGAAGATAAAAAAATGACAGGCATAAATGGCGGAGATAGTTTAGTGGTTGGCTTTGGACATAATTTTATTTTATCTTTAGCTGACAAAATAATTGATTTAATAAAATCCAAAAAAATCAATCATATATTCTTAGTTGGCGGATGCGACGGCGCTAAAATCGGAAGAAACTATTACACCGATTTTGTAAAAGAAGCACCAAAAGACAGTATTATTTTAACTCTTGCTTGCGGAAAATATCGCTTTAATGACCTTGATTTAGGTGAAATTGAGGGTATTCCAAGGCTTCTTGATATGGGTCAGTGTAATGATGCATATTCAGCTATAAAAGTTGCTCTTGAACTATCAAAAGCTTTTAATTGCTCAGTGAATGACCTTCCTTTATCTATTATTTTATCTTGGTATGAACAAAAAGCAGTTTGTGTTTTATTAACTTTATTATATTTAGACATAAAAAACATCTATTTAGGACCAACCATGCCTGCTTTTGTTTCAGATAATGTATTGAAAATTTTAGTTGAAAAGTTTAAAATTAAACCAATCACAACACCAAAAAAAGATTTAGAGGAAATTTTAAACAATGGATAAAATAATCAATTTAAAAAATATTGAATATCTTGATACAATAAATAAAAAATTTGTATTTGATAACAAGCAGAGTTCTCTAACTCTGCTTTCATTTAAAAAAGGGGCTGAAAGAACTCTGCATGTTGATAAAAAAGATGAGGTAGCACAAATTATTGAAGGAAAAGCTCAAATTACCATAGGCAAGGAAAAATACATTTTAAAAGAAAATGAAATGATAGTTATGCCCCAAAATATTCCCCATGGTTTGTTGGCTCTTGAAGATACAAAAATGCTTCTTTTGCGCCCAAAACACACCCATGAAACAATCTGATTTTATAAAGATTTTTTAAATACTGCAGGAGCTCTATTACCTAATCCCAATGTCAAAACTTTTGCAATTTCTCTATCATCATTTTCTTGCAAAAATGTTTTTCCATTTTCATCTTTAATTGTTAAAAAGTTTTCTAATACCTCAGGAGCCCTATCCCCAAGCGCATCTACCAATGTTTTAACATATAAAGCATCTTTATCAGCTAAAATTGTTTCCCCAATCACATCTCGTTTCGGTAAAATCTCATCAAATGCTTCAGGGGCTCTATCATCTAAGGCTTCTATTGCAACTTTTAATGCTTCTAAAGAACTCATGTTTTTTTCATGCAAAACAGTATTACCAACCATATTTTGCTTAGGCAGAGTTTTTGCAAATGCTTCAGATGACCTTTTACCTAACCCGTCTTTTAAAATTTTCACTGTTTCAAGATCTGAAGTTTGATGTAAAATTGTATTTCCGAAACTATCTTGTATAGGCATTGCCCAAGCAAGAGCACTTGATGCCCTATCTCCTAAACCATTTATTACTGTTTTTGTAAATCTTGGTTCATTATTGTAATGAAAAAATGTAGCATTACCGCCATTTGTTAAATGTACCAATTCTTCAAATGTTTCAGGAGCTTTGTCGCCTAGGGCATTTATTAATTCTTCTATAACTTCATATTTATTGTTGTAAAACAAAAAAGTTTCATTATTATCACCTTGTGTTAATAATACTTTTTGGAAAAACTCGGGAGCCTCATCACCTAAAACTTTAGAATAAAATCTTATTACTCTTGGGTCATCAACATATTCAGCAAAAATTGCACCTTTGTCATCTTGAATTGGCAAAGCCAACTTTAATAATGTTGGGGTAATTGCTTGTTTATTATTGAGTAAATCCTCATAAGTACATTTATGGAAAAATGTCTTATTTGACTCATCTTGTTGCAATAATTCCAATTGTTTTGCTTTTTCCATTTGCAAAATTTTATCATAAGCTTCTAAATTATTATTCTTATTAAAAGTAATATTATTCATTGCTTGAAATTGTTCACTTGTAGGCATTACAGATGAATTATAAGGATTACTTGTTGATAAATCATTTAAATTGCCTGCAGCTTTATCATCTTGCTCTTTTTTATGTGCTGTTAATTTTATTGAACCAAAATTAATTGAATTAACTGAAGACAAATACATTTTATATTCCCTTTCATTCCTTACGGCATTATAAAAAAATGAAAAAATAATTATTGCCATGTTTTTAAATTTTATATTAAGAATTTGTTACAATCAAACAATCGCCCTCAAGTTTTTAACTGTAAAATTTCATCCTAAAATGATATAATTTTCTAAAAAAGAGGATAAAATGACAGTAATCGAGAAAAAAATTGAACCCAACCAAGCCCAAAAAGAATGTATTGAAAATATAAAAGGAAAATATCTTGTAATTGCAGGCCCCGGGACAGGGAAAACTTTCAGCCTTATTGAAAGAATTAAAAACATGCTAAACAAAAATATTTCACCCAACAAAATTCTTTGTTTAACTTTCTCTGATGCCGCTGCAAATGAAATGCGCTCGAGGCTATCTGATGTTTTAAAAAATCAAACAAAAGAAATTGATATTTATACTTATCATAGCTTTTGCAATGAAATAATAAACGAAAACCCTGAAGAATTTGAACTTCCAAATGACTATAAACTAATATTTACGGCTATTTCAAGACAATTTATAAAAGAATGTATTGATGAATTAAACCCCATTGAATATAGAAGCTCTAAAAATGACCCTTATGTGTTTTTAAACACAATTTTAGCTCAAATTGAAGAAATTAAAAAAAACAGGCTAACAAAAGAAGAATATTTTAAAAACATCAAAGAAAACCCTGACTGGGAACCGAAAATCAAAACACTTCAAGATGAACTTGAAGATTACAAACAAAAAAACAAAAAAATACCCCAAAGAATAACAAACGGCATTGATTCTCAAGAGAAAAAAATCAAAAAAGCCTATGAAATTTGGAAATTTTATGAACTATATAAAAACAAAATGGAATTAAATCATTATCTTGATTTCAATGATATGATTTCATTTGTTTTAGACAAATTTGAAAATGAACCGTATTTCATAGACAAAATTTCAAATAAATATGAATATATTTTAGTTGACGAATATCAAGATACAAACAAAAATCAAAACGAAATAATTTTTAAATTAGCTGACGCGAATAAAGCGCAAAACATTTTTGTTGTAGGAGATGACGATCAAATAATCTACACTTTCCAAGGTGCAAAACTTGATACTATTGAAAACTTTTTAAGACATTATCCTGATACAAAAGTTATTTGCCTAAAAGAAAATATGCGCTCGAGCCAAAATATTCTAAATTGCGCAAGACAAATCGTAAAACAAGACTCATCAAGACTTGAAATCAACCCTGAATTTGAAAAATATAATATTTCAAAAGAATTAATCTCTAAAAACGAAGAATATAAAAACGATAACCCTAAAATCAGATGCAATATCTATTATGACCAAAATCAAGAATATAATGACATTGTATCTGAAATTGATTCTTTAATTAATTCTTCTGATTGTCCAAAAGATAAAAAAGGAAATAAGAAACTCTCCGAAATTGCAATTTTAACAAAATCTAATAATGAACTTTTAATTTTTGCGCAATTATTAAAAGATAGAAACATTCCCTTTGAATTAAAAGAAGGGAAAAATATTTTTGAAATAAAATCTTTTATCGTTTTATTTTACTATATGCAAATGCTAATAAATCCTGAATTAAATTCAGATAAAATATTCAGGCTTTTATTATTAGAACCCTTTAAAATTAACCCTTTGGATTATATGAAGCTTTATCAAAAACGCTCAACGAATAAAGCTTTTATTAATTCAATGAGAGAAATTGATGATTTTATTGAAAAAGATAAAATAGAAAATTTTATTAAAACTTTTGATTATTTAAAAGAATATCAAACAAATGAAAACCTAAGAAACATAATCATCGAAATTGGTTCTAAAACAGGAATTTTCAACCATTATCTAAATTCAAAAATTAACCAAATCGAAAACATTGCAGCAATTAAAAAAATCTTAGATGAAGCAAATGATTTCATAAGTGCATATAAAGATATCACTCTTGTTGGTTTTGTTGAATATCTTCAAATGCTTCAAGATGAAAATATTACTATTGCAGTCCAAAAAGCACCTATTGAATTAAACGCCGTTCAATTAAGCACATATCATTCTTCAAAAGGAAAAGAATACCTTTATGTCTATATGCCCACACTTTTAAGAAATTTATGGGAAGCAGATAATGCTTCATTTAGAGCGAGTGTGCCTCTTGATATTAAAGAATATAAAACAGATGAACAACTGCAGCAAATTAAAAAAGCAGACAGAATTAAACTAATGTATGTCGGAATGACAAGAGCCAAAAAATTTTTAAGGCTCTCTTATGTTCAATATATTGATGGAAAAATTAAAAAACCAAGCGATTTTATTTTAAATTTAATTCAAAATGTTGACGAAAATTTTCTTGAAATTAATCAAATTCCGCAGCACACTATTGATTCATTCTGGGAAGAAACAAAAAATTCAATAGTCAAAAAAGATTATGATTATAAAAGAGATTTTGATGAATTTATTAATTTAAAATTAAAAGATAAATTCTATTCCCCAAGCTCAATTAACACATATTTAAACTGCCCGAGACAATTTTTATATGAATACATTTTTGAACTAAACACAAAATACGGCAATTGCGATTTAGCTAATTATGGCTCTATAATCCACTCTTGCCTTGAATATATTGTTAAATTTGCCAAAAATAACAACACATATCCCAATAAAAATGATGTAATTGATTACTTTTCAAATACAATCAATTCATTTGATTTTTCATCCATAGAACAAAAAGAAATTTTAGTTCAAAGGGGAAAAAATGCGATAGATGAATTTTATCCTCATTTTATACAAACACCAATTGAAAGTATTTTTGAAATTGAACATAAATTAATTTATGAAGATGAAAACTATAAATTCAAAGGTTTTATTGATAGAATAGATAAAAACCCTGATGGCTCATATTCAATCTATGACTATAAAACAGGTAACGCTAAAGGACTAAATTTAATCTGTCCTAATGGAAAAAATGAAAATTATTATATTCAAATCGGTCTTTATAAATATTTCTTTGAAAAAATAACAAAAAACAAAGTTAATAAAACAGGCTTTATTTTTCCTGAAGATTTTAGCGGAAATTTAGAAATTAATTTTACAGATGAAGAAATAAAAAATATTATAGAAAAATTTAAAAGCACAATTAAATCAATAAAAAACCATGAATTTGAACCTAATTATAAAAATGCTAATTGCGAATATTGTGCTTATAGAGATTTTTGCGCTCTAAATATAATTTAAAAAGGAAAACCATGAAAGCACTTATTTATGATAAAAATTCCAATCCTAAAATAGCCCTAAAAGAAAAAACAAAGCCCGAAATAATTTCTGATACTGATGCAATTATAAAAGTTACTCTATCGAGCATTTGCACAAGCGATTTACACATCATAGATGGTTTTGTACCAAATGCAAAAAATAATATTGTCTTAGGTCATGAATTTGTCGGAATAATTGAAAAAACAGGGAAAAATGTCAAAAATTTTAAAAAAGGTGATAGAGTAAGTGTTAATTGCGAAACCTTTTGCAAAGATTGCTTTTTTTGCAAAAACGGATTTATAAATAATTGCATAAATGGCGGTTGGAACCTAGGTTGCACAATAGACGGCTGTCAAGCTGAATATGTAAGAGTACCTTGGGCAGATAATGTTTTAACTAAAATTAATGACAATATAACAGATAAAAACGCTCTTTTTGTTGGCGATATTTTATCAAGCGGATATTTTGGCGCAAAGATGTGTGAAATAGAACCAAATGATACAGTTGCAATAATTGGCTCAGGCCCTGTTGGAATGTGTGCTATGATAAGTGCAAAAATCTTAAAAGCTAAAACAATCATAGCAATTGATATAAACCAAAACAGGCTAAATATAGCAAAAAAACAAAATCTTGCAGATTTTTACTTAAATCCCAACGATTGCAATATTGAAAATGAAATTAAAAAAATCACAAAATACGGAATAGATAAAGTAATTGAAGCAGCAGGAGGAAATAATACTTTTGAAATGGCGTGGAAAATTGCACGCCCAAATGGAATTATTGGAATAGTTGCTATGTATGAAAAAAATCAAATTTTGCCGCTGCCAATAATGTATGGTAAAAATTTAACTTTTAAAACAGGTGGAGTTGATGCCATTTATTGCAGAGAGCTTATGGATTTAATTTCAAAAAATAAAATCAATACAGACTTTTTAATAACACACAGCTTTAAATTTAAAAATATAATTGAAGCATATAGTTTCTTTAAATCCAACAAAGACGATTGTTTAAAAGTTATGATTGAATATTAAAATAATAATTTTTGTAACAAAAAACAAAATATTTTTCCTATTTTTGCATAATTTTTTATTCACAAGCGTAATATATTTAAACAGCAATCTGGAAGTATTTAATGAAAATAAATTTTAATCCCATACACAAAATAACATTTAAAAGTAATCAAAAAGAAGAACAACCAAAAGCAATTAAAATTCCTACCTATATTGATAGTCTAAATGAAGATCAATACACTCAAGCTATTCAAAAAATTACACAATTGCTTAAAAGTCAGGCTTTAAAAAGTTCTAATCATATAGAAAATAAACAAAGCAATAATCTATTTTTAACAAAAATAAATAAACTCAACAGAAGCAAAAAAGCATCTCTTGATATGGAGCAGATAAAATCTATAATTCTCCCATCAAAAGGTGATAAAAAATTACGTTCTTTTGAAAACTCGCACAAAAAATTTATTTTAGATAAATATCAGCAAGAATCGAAAGATTCTTTTATTGAGGGAAATTCAACAATCACAACAGCGCCGACAGGAACAGGAAAAACATTGATTGCCGAATACTGTATTGAAGACGCCCTAAAAAACGGCAAAAAAATAATTTATCTGTCACCCCTAAAAGCGCTAAGTAATGAAAAATTTATTAATTTCAGTGAACTATTTGCTAAATACATTGATGACGAGTATATAAGCTCCGATAATGTCGGCATAATAACAGGAGATGTTGTAATTAATCCTGATGCACCGTTGATTATTATGACCACCGAAATATATAGAAACATGGTAAACTCAGGAGATGAAGAATCAATTAAAGAAACTTTTAAGGATTTTTCAGGTGTAATTTTTGATGAATTTCAATATTTTAATGACCCCGAAAGAGGTACTGTCTGGGAAGAAGCAATTATGCTGACCCCTGAACACATGCGTTTATTATTACTTTCAGCAACAGCTTCTAATGCCGAAAAAATTCAAGAATGGCTGTCTAAACTAAATCCAACTATCAAAACAAACTTAATCAAAGTTCCGGAATCAGAACGCTATGTACCATTAAAAGAATATGTTTACGGTCATAGCATAGATGGACTAAGAATTGAGCCTATTTATGATAACATTATAAATTTAAACAAATTAAAATCAGGAACATCTGATAGAGCAAAAGAAACTATAACAGAGCTTGAAAAGCTGTTTGACGGACAAAATTACCTTGAAATATTATCTCAATTTAAAGACAAAAGAGGTGTAATTAATGCAGAAAGATTTAGCCGCCAATTAGCAGAAACAAAAAATATAAAACCCGAAAAAGCGCAACAAATAGCCTATGTTTTATCTGATATAAAAAGCAGAAGCACAAGAGATAATGCAAAACTAAGCTTCCCCTCACGCATTCCTCCAACAGTGCCGCTCGTTAAAATATTAAATGAAAAAAACATGACCCCTGCATTGCTTTTTATCTTTTCTAAAAAAAGATGCAAAAAAGAAATGGATGAAACAGCAAAAAAGCTTGGTTCATTGTTAACCCCTGAAGAATCAAAAAGAGTTCTTGATGTTGTTAATGAGGCAAAAGAAAAAAATATTTATCTTGGCAATGATTTTGAAAGCAATTATTTACCAAAACTTTTAATGGGGTATGCCGTTCACCATGCAGGAATGCTGCCATCATATAAAAGCATAGTTGAAAAACTTTCAAGAGAAGGCTTAATAAAGGTTTGCTTTGCAACAGAAACACTGCTTGCAGGTATTAATATGCCATTTAAAACAACTGCATTTACTTCATTAGAAAAATTTGACGGAAAAAGAAATATAGAACTCCCGACAATAAGCTATAAACAAGGGGCAGGACGCGCAGGAAGACGAGGAATTGACGATATTGGAAATGTAATTGTTTGCCCTACCTCAAAATATGAATTTGAAAGATTTAAAGAAATAATGGAATCAGATGATACAGAAATCAAAAGTGCTTTTAATCTTTCTTATGCAAGTTTATTACAAGATAATGTTCTAAAAAATCTTGATAGCTTTATCAAAAAAAGTTTTTTAATGTATCAATCAGGCTCTTTTGATAAAGTTAAACAACAAATAACAGATAAATTAAACTATCTTGAAGAAAAAGGGTATGTAAAACAAACAGATGAAAAATATGAAATAACAAAAAAAGGCGAAACAGCAAGAAAAATCTACGGAATAAATCAAATTTTATTGTGCGAATTAATTAGCGACCCGAAATACACAAAAGATTTAACCCCTGAAGAACTTGCATGTTGTATGACGATGTTTGCAGATATAAACGACGATAAACCAAGAGAAACCTTTGAAGACGATATGGCGCAAACCGCCCAAAAACTTTCAAGCATAATTGATTTAGCAAAACAAATCCAAAAAGAACAGAACAGGCGCGGAATTGATTCAAAAATAAAGATGAGCACCAATTTAGCACCTGCTATCTATCAATTTGCAAATGCCCCAAATCAAGATCGCAATAAATGCATACAATTATGGAATGAAATTTTTAATGAATTAAAATCTCAATATGTCATTATGTATGAAGGCGACTTATTGAGGGTATTTAACGGAACAATTGATTTATTAAAAACAATAACAGAAGTTAGTGATGACCCCGAATTAATCGAAAAAGCACAACTTGCAATAAACTCTTTACAAAAACCGCCTCTAACCGATATTCTTAAATACGAATTAAATGTTAAATAATAAAAAAAGGGGTTAAACTATTGTTTAACCCACTTGTATTGCCATCACCAGTTAGATTCTTGCATACATTTATACTAAACTCAAAGCAATCGATGGCGCTTGGTTTGCTTGAGCCAATAAAGATGTTGATACTTGTTGAAGAATTTGTTGTTGAGTAAAGTTTGAAGCTTCAGAAGCAATATCAGCATCCATAATTATTGATTTAGCGCTTGATAAGTTTTCATATTGTGTTGTCAAAGTATCAAGAGCTGATTCTAGACGGTTTTGAGCTGAACCTATTTCAGATTTTCTGCTTGTAATATTATCAAGAGCAGTATCAAGATTTAATACAGCTTCAGCAAATGTACCTGCTGCAGGAACTTCAGCTTGACCGGGGCCGGCTGGAGTTTGAGGATCGGCATTTGTCATAACTGTTAAATCAAAAGTGTTCATTCCGGTTAAAGCAGAAAATGTTACTTTTGCAAAAATACTGCCATCTGCAAGAATTGTATTATCTTCAGTGTAATCAGCACCCACTTGGAATGTTACACCATTATCCTGCAAATCTTCATCATTAAATAAAGATAATGAAGAATATTTAGATGATGTTGAAATACGGTCAATTTCAGCCATACGTTCATCTACTTCATCTTGCATTGCTTGAATTTCTTCAGCTGAATAAGTGCCATTTTTTGCTTGCAGTGCTAAGTCACGAATTCTTGATAAATTGTCTTGTACAACATCTAAGTTACCTTCTGCAGTTGATAACATAGCATTACCGTTTTGTACGTTATTTTGCGCAATTTGATTACCATCCAATTGTACTTGCATACGAGCTGCAATAACCGTACCGGCTGCATCATCTTTTGCTGAATTAACCTTCAAGCCTGAAGACATTCTCTCCATAGCTTGTGACAAACCGCTTGTTGAAGCAGATAAAAGTCCTTGGATTTTAATTGAATCCACATTTGTGTTAATTACTACTGACATTTTAATACTCCTTTATTTTTCTCTAACCGCAAGACAATACAAAAATGGGGAATATCATTTCTTTTGTCATCCTTAACGGTTAATATCCTTATTACAAATTAAATATATAATTTTTTGGAGTATATTAGAATTAAAAATAAGTATCAGCTTTACTATACTAAAGTATGAAATTAAAAACCCCTGCCAGATAGCAGGGGTTTTTAATAATATTTCAATAATTATGCGATTTCTTCTCTATGTTTGGTCGGAAGCTGGACCACTTCTCCTCCCTGAGCGTCCTGCTGCTTTTTTTCAACCATTTCCTTTGTTACAACAAATTCTTTGATATCTTCTTTTGATGGAACATCATACATAACATCAAGCATGATTTCTTCAACAATTGACCTTAATGCACGAGCGCCGGTTTTTCTTTTTAGAGCTTCTTTCGCAATTAAATCAATTGCATCATCATCAAATTTTAGTTCAACTCCATCCATATTCATTAAGCAGGCATACTGTTTAACAATAGCATTTTTAGGCTCTGTTAATATCATTTTTAGAGTTTTTTCATCCAACGGATCCAATACTGTATAAACAGGAATTCTGCCAATAAATTCAGGAATTAAACCGAACTTTAACAAATCATCAGGCTGTAATTTTTTAAGGATTTTAGCATTTTCTCTTTCTTTTTCCTCTGGAGACAAAGAAGCAGAACCAAAGCCTATACTTGTTGTAGAGCCTGCGCGGCGTTCAACAATTTTCTCTAAACCAACAAATGCCCCTCCAACAATAAACAATATATTATTAGTATCAATTTGAATAAACTCTTGATGAGGATGTTTTCTGCCGCCTTGCGGAGGTACATTTGCAACTGTACCTTCAATCATCTTTAATAATGCTTGTTGAACACCTTCACCTGAAACATCTCTTGTTATAGATGGATTTTCTGATTTTCTTGCAATTTTATCGATTTCATCAATGTATATTATGCCTCTTTCTGCTTTTTTAGCGTCATAATCGGCACTTTGATATAATCTTAAAAGAATGTTTTCAACATCATCACCAACATAACCTGCTTCTGTTAAAGTAGTAGCATCTGCAACAGCAAATGGTACATTTAACATTTTAGCCAATGTTTGAGCTAATAAAGTCTTACCGGAACCTGTTGGGCCAACAAGCAAGATATTACTTTTTTGAATTTCAATGTCTGATTCTGGCTGCTCCATGTTATGCGCAATTCTTTTATAATGATTATAAACAGCAACAGCCAATACTTTCTTAGCATCATCCTGCCCTACAATATGCTCATCCAAATATGCTTTTATTTCGTGCGGTTTTGGAATTGAATCAACTGAAATTTCAGGAGTTTGTTCTTTTTCATCTTGTTTAAAATTAAACAATTCTTCATCCAAAATTTCATTACATAACTCAATACATTCGTCACAAATGCACACATCAGGACCTGCAATTAATTTTTTAACTTGGTCTTGTGTTTTTCCGCAAAACGAACATTTTAAATTTGAATCAGTAGGTTTAGCCATTTATTTTACCTTCTTTTAATTATTTTTCGTCTAAAGTGATTACCTTATCAATCATACCGTATTCAACCGCTTCTTGAGCTGTCATAATATAATCTCTATCGGTGTCTTTTTCTATTTTCTTTAACGGTTGACCGGTATTTGAAGCTAAAATTGAATTTAGCGATTTTTTAATTCTTAAAATTTCATTTGCTTGAATTTCGATATCAGTAGCTTGACCTTGAGCGCCGCCTAACGGTTGATGAATCAATACTCTTGAATGAGGCAGAGCAAGTCTTTTACCTTTTGCACCTGATGATAATAAAAATGCGCCCATAGAAGCAGCTTGGCCTAAACAAATTGTAGACACATCTGCTCTAATATGCTGCATTGTATCATAAATAGCAAAACCTGCAGTTACAGAACCCCCCGGAGAATTAATGTATAACATTATGTCTTTTTCAGGGTTTTCACTATCCAATAACAACATTTGTGCAACAATTAAATTTGCCACCATGTCATCAATCGGAGTACCAAGAAAAATTATTCTTTCTCTTAATAATCTTGAGAATATATCAAATGATCTTTCTCCGCGTGAAGATTGTTCTATAACTACGGGTACGAAACTCATCTTATTTTATTTCCTTTCAACTTTTTCTATTTTGCTATAAATTTATTGTTATTTAATAAAAATTCATTCACTTTATTGGCTGTAATTTGTTGTGAAATTGCTGCAAATGAATTAGGATTTTTTCTCATTTCTTCAAATAATTGAACCGCAGGCATACCATACATAGCAGCCATTTGATTAATATGTTCCATTATATCTTTTTGTTCAATTTTTAAATCAGCCTCTTGAGCGATTTTCTCAACTATTAAAGAGTTTTTAATTCTCTTTTGTGCTTCTTCTCTAAAGCGTTTTTCAACATTTTCCTTGCCTTCTTGTTCGATAAGTTTATCAAAATCAGCACCTTGATATGTTGCATTTTGTCTTGCTTCATCCATTATCGCTTGATATTCTCTATCTAACATTGAATCTTGGATTTGAATTTCTGTTGTTGAAGATATTTTTTCAAAAATCGCATCTGATTTTAGTCTGTCATTTTGATTTTTAGTTACAGTATCAAGATAATTTTTAATATCTTCTTTTAAAAGTTCAAGAGTGTCTTTGCCTGCTTTTTTAGCTAATTCATCGTCAAGTTCAGGCATTTTTCTTTCTTTAACTTCGTGCATTTTAATTTTAAATTGAGCTTTAGCGCCTTTTAATTTTTCTTCATGGTATTCTTCAGGGAATGTTACATCAATTGTAAATTCTTCATCTGCGCCATGACCCACTAAGCCTTCAGCAAAACCTGGAATAAAGTTTGAATTTGCAAGGTCTAAACTATAATTTTTACCTTCGCCATGTTCGATTTTTTCATCTCCTACAAAGCCTTCAAAATCAAATACAACTGTATCTTTATCGGTAGCTTTTCTATCAACTTTTTCTAATGTAGAAAATCTTTTTCTTGTTTGCTCAAGTTCTTTTTCTATTGCGCCATCTTCAGGCTTAACTTCCTTATATTCAACTTCAACATCTTTATAAGCGCCGAGCTTAACTTCCGGTTTTAATTCAACTTTTGCTTTTAATTTTAAATCTTGTCCTACTGTAAAATCAATATGTTCAATTTCAGGACGAAAAGCAATATTTAATTTATTTTCATCAATAGCTTTTTGAAATTCAGACGGAAAAAGTCTATCAATAACTTCTGCTTTAATTCTTTCTTCACCAACATATTTTTCAACAATATTATTTGGAGCTTTTCCTTTTCTAAAACCTGCAATATTTACATTAGCACCGTATGCTTTTAGGGTTTTTTCATAAGTTTCTTTAGCAACGTTTGCATCAATTGTCATATCTATTGTTGCGATGTTTTTATCATCGATTGTAACTGTGTTTGTCATGGCACCTCTCAATTATAGTATTTTACGTATAATATATTATAAACTAAAAACAAAAAACATGGTCAATATAATGTATATTTAAACTTCAACCTTTAATACAAATTTGTTCTTTTTATAATCCAAATATCCCTCCTGTTTTAATTTTGACAATTCAAAAGACATAGCAGAACGGTCAATATTAAGATAATCAGCTAATTCTTGCCTATTAAACTGAATTTCAAATATGTTTGATTTATTCTTTTGACTTTCATTTGATAAATAGGTTAATAATTTATCTCTTATTGATTTTTGAGAAATATTTTCAATTTTTTCAACAAGTTCAATATTTTCCTTAGATAAAATTTTAAACATATTTCTAATAAAAGCTCCATGATGAATACAAGCATTTTGACACATCGCAGAACACTTTTCATAATTTAAAATCAAAATTAGCGCGTCTTTAGTGCAAATCGCATTAACATTTGATTCCGTATTTTTTGAAGCAACCAGAGAAAGTGCAATATTATTATTTTCATGGAGTTTTTGTATTATTATTCTTCTGCCCCAGTAGCTATCTTTTTCAATATTAACTTCACCATCTAAAATCACATAAATCTTGGTTATTATATCACCGCGCCTTATTATGGTATCTCCTGCTTCATATTTTTTTATAACAGCCTTGAAACACTCAAGCATTTTTTCAAGCTCAAAATCAGTCATATCATAAAATATCGGAGTTTTTTTAATTTTTTGATAATATTTTTGCATATTTTTTCCTTTTTGTTGTAAAAACAACAGAAATGTTGTTAAAACAAGTGTATAATAAACATGTAAAAAAGGGAATAAAGAATAAAAAAGGAAACAAATATGGCAAAATATATATGTGAATTATGCGGATATGTATATGATGAAAACTTGGGAGATACAGAAAACAACATAGAAGCAGGCACAAGATTTGAGGATTTGGCTACTGATTGGGTTTGTCCTTTATGTTTAGCTGCAAAAGATGAATTTACTAAAGAATAAAAGGAGATAAATATGACTACTCAACAAGAAGAAAATTTAATCAATTTATTAGATGGTTATGTTGAAAAAGGCGGACACCATTTAAATGTTAATGTTTTTAATAGAGATACTCTATTAGATGCCCAAGCTCATCCTGAAAAATATCCTCAATTAACAGTTAGAGTTTCAGGTTATGCTGTTAATTTTATTAAATTAACAAAAGAACAACAAGATGATGTTATTTCAAGAACGTTCCATTCTAAATTAGGCTAACAACAAAAAGAGGTTTTGTAAAATACAAAACCTCTTTTTTAATATTTTATTTTAATTAGTCATCTTCTTCAATTAATTCAAGAGCTTTTTTAGCTACTACTTCTTTTGAATCATCATTAAAGAAAGTATTATTATCTAATTGAGTTTTTTTACCTTGTTTATCAATTACAAAAACACTTGGAAAACCTTGAACCCCATATTCAACCATTAAGTCTCTATTTTCTTCTTTTTCACAATTTACGTAAGCAACTGCAAAATTCTTTTTGATTTTAGAATTTTTAGAAATTTTATCGTATGTTGGAGCAAATTTTTGGCAGAAACCACACCAATCAGTATAGAAAAATACTAATACCGGTTTACCTGTATCAAATGCCTTTTTCAAAGTTTTACCTTTATCATATTTTTTTGAAATAACCACTTTACCGCCTTCAGAAGCAGAAAAAGTACCTGCGCTGTTTAGTGCAGAAATAGTTAAGGCACTGATTGAAAACAATAATGAAATTATTGTTAAAATAACCAACCATCTTTCAGTCTTTTTAGTTTCATTTACAACATTTTGTTCTTCTGACATTTTTAACTCCTTTTTTATTATATTCATATCTATAACACATTTTTTATATTTTTAAAAGCCAATGTTAACTATTTTTATTAGCACAACATTTTTTATATTTTAATCCTGATCCGCAAGGACATAAATCATTTCTGCCAACATCAGCAGTATCAGAATTTTCTTTTGTTTTTTCTTCAATACCTATTAATGTTGAAAATAATTCTGAATTAAAAAGTATAATAACAGGAGAAAAAACTCCGCTATCAATAAAAGCAGTTTTAGTATTAAATAAAAGTTCTTCTAAATTTATAAAATTCGTCTTAAGAGCTTTGTTTATAACTTCAAAAAAGTTTTCATTATTTTCTTTTGCATATTTTATAACGCTCGGAGGAATTTTATCGCTTGTTAAAAATTCTCTTATACATTCATCTTTATTTTCAATATCTTCTCTAAAACATTTCATGAATGTTTCAAAAAATGGAATAATATATAGCCCTCTTTTTTTATCCATCCAAAGAGCAACATCATAAACTTCTTTATGAGATGAAAAACCGCCTATTGCAGTTTGCATAAATGTTTCATCATCACAATTCAATTCTTCAATTTTAATATATTTATTTTTTTCAACTTTTTCTATTAAATCTGAAAAATCTTCTTTTTGATTATCCAATCTAAATTTATTAAAATATTCAATTAATTTATCAACTTTTTTATTAGTCGTTACAACAAACTCGCAACCAAAGCACTCATTAAATTTCACCCAAAATTCTTCAGTGCTTTTTTCTAGCTGTTTCCTTTTTTCATCATTTTTATAATATGCGCTTTTTGGGTTTTGAAGCATATATTTAATAGCAGATGTGGTTGCAGCGTAAACATTATATTCAGAAATTACATCATAAATTTCTAAAATATATTGAACATTATCAAGCTCTAATATTCTTGCTTGAATATAATCATACCTTCCTATTTGCTTTAGATGGCTCATTTTAACCATGGGTATTAAAGTTAATTTTGCACCAGAAGTCAAACATTCAACATCATAAGCATTAGATAATATTTTATTTATCTTGAAAACTCCGCAAAAAGAATTTAAAAGAGCGTCAATAATTTCATCATAAGTTTTGTTGTTTCTTCTGTAATATTCTAAAACCCTTAAGCCATTTTGCATTTTCATATCAAGCATATATTGAATTATGACATTGTTAAACTCGCGTTCAGTTTCAATTTCAATATTATTTAGCTCAAGATATTCTCTAAAATCATCAGACAACGTTTCATCTTGCGCCACAAAATCAAGGATATTTTCCATGGTTTTACTTATTAAATTCAAACTATCAACTACGCTTGGCATTAACTTCCCCTTTTTAAATATATAAGATACTCTGTATTTTTACTTTTTGCACCTTGAATAGGGCTTTCTATTACTCCTTGAGAAATAAAACCGATAGAATTACAAAATTCTTCTATATCTTTTATTATCTTTTTTCTAACTTTTTCATCTTTAACCACGCCGCCTTTTTCAATATCCGCTCTTTGAGCTTCAAATTGAGGCTTAATTAACAAAACTGCACTAGCGTCATCTCTGATTAAATTTTTACAATTTTCAAGCACTTTTTTTATTGAAATAAAAGATAAATCCATGCTCATAAAAGAAGGTAATTCATCTTGCGGCAATTTATCAACATTATAAACATCAAAAAAAGTACAATTTTTAACATTTATTTTTTCAATAGACTTAATCTTTGGATTATCCCTTAACTTCCAAGCTAATTGGTTATACCCGCAATCAAGCGCATAAACAAATTTTGCCCCCTCTTGCAGCATACAATCACAAAATCCGCCTGTTGAAGCACCCATATCAATACAAATTTTATCTTTTAAATCGATATTAAAAGCTTTTATTGCGGCTTCCAGTTTTAAACCGCCTCTTGAAACATAAGGAATTTGATTAATTTCTATTTTAGCAGGATTTTTTTCATCAAACAAAACATTTTCATCAAACATTTCGCCTGCTTTTGATACAACAATATCATTTATTTTAACATTATGCGCTAAAATTGAAGCACTTGCCGCGCTTTTTGTATCAAAAAAACCTCTCTCAAATAAAATTAAATCAAGTCTTTTTTTTGCCACTTTTTATTCCTGAGTAATATATTTTTCATCTTGTATTGCAACAGCTACAATTCTATCTGATAAAATTGACGCTTTTTTAATTGGTCCCAACGGTTCAAATTCAACCATTTTAACATCAGGCGAATTTATTAAAAGTTTAATATCATCGTAGACTTTTTGAGCGTTATCAAAATATAAAACTAAAGGCTGTGCCATATCTTTACAAAAAAGCAACACTGCTGATCTTGTAACTATTTTACCTTGTATTTGTTGTTGTGACATATTTTACTCCTCTACTATATTAAAGAATTCTTTAGCATTTTTTGTTGTTTCAAATACAATACTATCATAGGGTATATTTTTCAATTTAGCAATTTCTTTAGCCACAAAACCAATATATTTAGGAGAATTTTCCATACCCCTGAAAGGATGCGGCGTTAAATAAGGCGAATCTGTTTCAAGCATTAAATCTTTAATATCTACTTCTTTCGCCACTTCTTTTGGCTCAATTGCATTTTTAAAAGTTACCACACCACCAAGAGCAATTTTATATCCTTGAGAACAACATTGCTTCATAAATTCAGTTGACCCTGAAAAGCAATGTAGTAAAACCCGCTCAACTTTTGATGATTTTAAAATCTCAAAAGTGTCAAGGTGCGCTTCTCTATCATGAACCACAACAGGTAAATTCAGCATTTTTGCAATTTCTAATTGAGTTATAAAACATCTTTTTTGAATATCTTTATTTTCCTTTGTATAATGGTAATCAAGCCCAATTTCTCCAATTCCTACAACCTTTTCATCTTTTGCTAATTCAATTATTTTTTTAGCAGTTTCGTCGCTAAATTTCTCGCAATCCTCCGGATGTACTCCTAAAAGCGCATAGGTATTGTCATTTTTATGGCAGATTTCTAATATCTTTTCAAAATCATCACTCGAAGCACTGGGAATTATAATTATGCCAACATCAGCCTTTCTTGCTTCCATAATAGCAACTTCAGGGTTTTCCAGCATATTAATGTGTGCATGTGTATCTGTTAACATATTTTCTTCTTTTTAATTATTTAAACTATGGAGTGGAGCAGGAATTCTGCCTCCTCTTTTTACAAAAATTTCAGATGAATAAGGATTAACTTTCATAATTGGGGCAGAACCCAAAAGCCCTCCAAATTCAGCCACTTCACCTTCTTTTTTTCCAATAACAGGTATAATTCTAACAGCAGTCGTTTTTTTATTTATCATTCCAATTGCCATTTCATCAGCTATAATTCCTGCTATTGTTGAATTAGGGGTATCACCCGCAATTGCTATCATATCAAGCCCAACAGAGCAAACACTTGTCATTGCTTCCAATTTATCTATGGTCAAAGAACCAATTTTAGCAGCTTCAATCATGCCGGCATCTTCTGAAACAGGAATAAATGCACCAGAAAGCCCGCCAACATAGCTTGAAGCCATTATACCGCCTTTTTTGACTGCGTCATTTAACATAGCCAAAGCCATTGTTGTCCCATGGGCACCTGCCTGTTCTAAACCCATTGCCTTAAAAATCTCTGCAACACTATCACCCCTTAAAGGAGTCGGTGCTAAAGATAAATCAATTACACCAAAAGGAACATTTAATTTTTTAGCAAGCCTGCGACCGATTAATTCACCTGTTGTTGTGATTTTAAAAGCCATTTTTTTGATAATATTAGCAACTTCACCAAAATCAGCTGTTTTATCCAATTGTTCAATGGCGCTTGAAACTACCCCAGGACCAGAAACACCAATATTTAGCGCGCACTCTGCCTCATTTATTCCACAAAAAGCACCTGCCATAAAAGGGTTATCAGTAACAGCATTACAAAAACATACAAATTTAGCAGCTCCAATACTATCTTTTTCTTTTGTTAATTCTGCTGTATTTTTAATAACATCTGCTGTTTTTAGTACAGCATCCATATTAACACCAGCTTTAGATGTTCCAAGATTAACAGATGAACAAAGTTTATTTGTTGCAGCTAAAGCTTCAGGGATTTGTTCAAAAAATCTCAAGTCGCCTTTTGTAAAACCTTTATCGACAAGCGCTGAAAATCCGCCTATAAAATCAACACCAACTTCCACTCCTGCTTTATCTATCATTTGAGCTAAATACACATAATCAACATTATCGCAAGATTCACCTATTAAAGAAATAGGGGTCAGTGCAATTCTTTTATTCACAATCGGAATAGAATATTCATTTTCAATTTCATTTGCAAAATTTACTAAATTAGAAGCATATTTGATAATTTTATCGTAAATTTTAGCTGCGGTTTTTTTAGTATCAGTAGAACAGCAATCCCTTAAACTTAAAGAAAGAGTAGTTGTTCTAATATCTAAATGATGAATTTTAATCATCCTGATTGTTTCAAGTATTTGTTTTTGGTTAAAATTTGTATTCATCTTTTACCTAAATCGTATGCATTTTGTCAAAAATTTCTTTCTTTTGAACCCAAATTTCCATTCCAAGCTCAGTTGATAATTTTAAAATATTATCTTTAAATTCTTTAAAAGAAACTTCCATTTTTTCAATATTACAAAGCATAATCATAACAAAATTATCTTGCATGATTGTTTGTTTAATATCTTCAATGTTAACTTTATGTTCAGCCAGTGAATTTGAAATAGCAGAAACTATCCCAACTTTGTCTTTTCCTGTAACAGTTATAATAATTTGATTATTTTCATTACTTTCCATTATTTAACATCATCCTTAACCACAATTAAATTATTCATAATTTTCATAGCTACAGTAGGAAACACAACATTTTTAAGTCCATCTGCAACAGAAACAACGCTTCTTGCTTTCAAGACTACTTCTTCACCCTTATACATAAAAGTATAATCAGTATCTCTATCTGAACGAATGGTGATTTTGTTTTCTTCTTTAGACATTTTGAACCTCTCCTAAAATAATATCAACACCGCTTGAAGTACCAAGACGACTGGCGCCTGCATTAATTAGATTTATTGCTTGTTTATAATCTTTAATTCCGCCGCTTGCTTTTACTTCAAGACCAAAAGATGAAACCGTTTTATACATCAATTTAACATTTTCAACAGTTGCACCAATACCATTTTTAGTAAAACCCGTTGAAGTTTTAACAAAATTAGCTCCGCCTATAATAGCACATTTTGAGGCAATTATTATTTCATCTTTTGTTAATAAATCAGTTTCTAAAATAACTTTTAAATTATGCTCAGCACAAATTTCTTTTGTTTTTTTGATATCATCTTCAACTTTTTTATAATTTTTATTTTTCAAAGCCGAAATATTTAAAACTGTATCAATTTCATCTGCGCCCATTTTAAGACATTTTTCCACTTGAAAAAGAGTCATATCAATTGTATTATTAGCCAAAGGAAAATTCACAACAGTTACAACTTTTGTCTCAGAGTCTTTTAATAAACTGTGCGCCAATTCAACATAACAAGGGTTAACGCAAACCCCAAAAAAATCATATTTAATTGCGTCAGCCGCTAATTTTTCAATATCGGAATTTAGTGCATCCGATTTTAGACAAGTATGTTCGATATAATTATTAATTGTTTGCATAACAAATTTATTATATCAAAACAAGATTTTTAGTGCTACTGTTTATATCAAAAGAAGAATTAATATTTTCCAAAGTCATGTTTAATATACGCTCATTTGCCTCTTTTGTATTATAAGCATTATGAGGCGTAATTATTATATTTTCAAGGCGCATTAATTTTTCAATAAAGAAATATTTTTTCAAACAAACATATTTTAAATCTTGCGTATTAGAACATTTACTCCAATTAGCACAAAGTAATTGTTCACACTCTACTACGTCAAGCGCTGCACCTTGAATTTTTTTATACATCAAAGCCATATATAATGCTTTTGTATCAACAATTTCACCACGTGCAACATTAATCAAAAATGCAGTTTTTTTCATTTTAGAAATTGTTTCTTTATTTATTAAATGATAATTGCTTTCAGTTAAAGGACAATTTATCGATACAAAATCAGATTTTTGCAATAATTCATCCAAAGAAACAAAATTATATGCACCTTTTTTCTGAATATCATAAACAAGAACATGCATACCAAACCCATGGGCAATATTTATTACTTTTCTTCCTATTGCACCTGCGCCAATTACCCCCATGGTTTTTCCTAAAAGCTCTATTCCCATTAATTCAGTCGCATCAGAATCAGCATTTTGCAGAGATGTTTTGGCTTTTATTATTTTTTTACCTAACGCTAAAATAAGAGCAAAAACATATTCTGCAACAGTTGAATTACCATAATTCGGAGTATTAAAAACATAAATATTATGCTCTTTGCAATAATCTAAGTCAACATTAGAAAATCCTACACACCTTAAAAAGATATACTTTAAATTTTTAAATTTAGATAAAACTTCGCTATCTAATTGAGATGACACAAAAACACTCAAAGCCTCAGCGTCTTGATGTTTAATATCAACATATGTGTTTTTATCTAAAGGTGTTTTTAAAAAAAACGGTTCAATTGTGTTTGGAATTTTTTCCAATAAAAAATCTAATTCAAAATCTCTTATATCATAAAATAATATTTTCATATTTCTAATATATTATTTTATTAAATTTTTAATATTGCTTTTGTGGCTAATATAAATTAACTATCTTGAGAAGTTAAAAATTTATCCATTTTCTCATGGTCAAATTCATTTTCCCAATACGCAACAACAGCTGTCGCAACACAATTTCCGATTAAATTAACAGTAGTTCTGCCCATATCTAAAATTTGATCAATTCCTAATAATATTGCAACTCCAACCAAAGGCAAACCAAAACTTGTCAAAGTTCCAGTTAAAATAACCAAAGAAACCCTTGGAACACCTGCAATTCCTTTTGAAGTTAACATCAAAGTAAACATTATCATTAATTGCTGTTCAATTGATAAATTAATTCCTGCAATTTGGGCACAAAATAAAGTTGCTAAAGTCAAATACATTGTTGAGCCGTCAAGGTTGAAAGTGTATCCCATTGGCATAACAAAACTTACTATACTTTTTGGAACGCCAAATTTTTCCATTTGGCTCATTGCTTTAGGCAGCGCTGCTTCTGATGAAGCGGTTGTAAAAGCTAAAAGTGCCGGATCTTTTATTGTTTTTAATAATCCCACAAAAGAAACTTTTATAATTTTACAAGCAACAAATAACACCAAACCAACAAAAACAATCAAAGAAAAATATGTTATAAAGATTAATTTTGCATAACTTGCCAATACTCCTATGCCATTTTGCCCTATTGTTGCGCTTATTGCACCAAAAACACCAACAGGCGCAAATTTCATAACGTATTCTGTAAATTTAAACATTACATCGCATGTACTTTGCAAAAAATCCAAAACAGGACGAGCCTTTGGACCGACAGCACACACAGCAAGCGCAAAAAATATCGCAAAAACAACAATCTGCAACAAATTTCCCTCTGCCATTGATTGCACTATGCTAACCGGAATTGCATCCACAAACATTTGAATTAAAGAATGTCCCTGTGGAGTTGTTTTCATAGATTCAACAACAGCCATTGAAACAGAATTTGTATCAATATTAAACCCGACTCCCGGTTTTAATAAATTAGCCATAACAAGACCTAAAATAAGAGCTATTGTTGTTGCTATTTCAAAATAGACAATTGTTTTTAGACCAATTTTACCAAGATTTTTTACATCACCATGGCCTGCTATTCCAACAGCCAAAGTTGCAAAAATCAAAGGAGCGATAATCATTTTAACCATTCTTAAAAACATATCGCCTAATGGCTGCATTTTAACTGCATAATGCGGAGCAAGCCAGCCAAACAAAATTCCTGCCACAAGAGCTATAAATATATGTAAAGTGAGTTTTTTAGAACTTTTCAATATAACACTCCAAAGCTACAAAAAATATTATATTATAAAAGAACTAAATATTTACATAAATAATAATAGCTTTATATATTCTTAATACAAAAAATAAGGCAGCTATATAAAACTCTGCCTTATTTTTTATTGATTTTACTGTATTATTAACCTAATTTAGAATGGAATGTTCTTGAAATAACATCATCTTGTTGTTCTTTTGTTAATTTAATAAAATTAACAGCATAACCTGAAACTCTAACTGTTAATTGAGGATATTTTTCAGGATGAGCTTGGGCATCTAATAGAGTATCTCTATTAAAAACATTAACATTTAAATGGTGTCCGCCTTTTTCAACATAACCATCTAATAAATTGATTAAATTTTCTTCTTGTTGAGTAGTCATATTTCTATTCCTTTATATCTAAAATTCAAAAGGCAGATATCTGCCTTTTGAATACTATTGTACGTTACCTGCGCAGCATCCGCAATCAAGCTGAATGTCACCCATAAATACTTCATCTTTACCTAGGGCATTTGGAATGATTGAGAATGTATTTGAAATACCGTCTTGTGCATCATTGAACGGTAATTTAGCTACTGACGCTAAAGATGCAACAGCACCGTTGCTATCACGTCCATGCATTGGGTTAGCACCAGGCGCTAGTGGAACACCTGCTTTTCTTCCATCAGGAGTGTTACCTGTCTTTTTACCATAAACAACGTTTGATGTAATAGTTAAAATTGACATAGTAGGAATAGAATTTCTATATGTATAGTGTTTTCTAATCATTCCCATGAATTTCTTAACAATATTTACTGCAAATTGGTCAACTCTATCATCGTTGTTACCGTATTTAGGATAATCACCCTCTACTTCATAATCAACTACGATGCCATTTTCATCTCTGATGGTTTTAACTTTAGCATATTTAATAGCTGAAAGTGAATCTGCAACAACTGAAAGACCTGCAATACCTGTTGCAAAATAACGTTTTACATCTCTATCATGTAATGCCATTTGAGATCTTTCATAGCAATATTTATCATGCATGTAGTGAATTACATTCAAAGTATTAACATATAGACCTGCTAGCCATTCCATCATATCTTCATATCTTTCCATTACTTCGTCAATGTTAAGATATTCTGATGTGATTGGTCTGAATCTTGGTCCAACTTGTTCTTTTAATCTTTCATCTACGCCGCCGTTGATTGCATACAACAAGCATTTAGCTAAGTTGGCACGAGCGCCGAAGAATTGCATTTCTTTACCTACAACCATTGATGAAACACAACATGCAATAGCATAATCGTCACCGTGTGTAACTCTCATCATATCATCGTTTTCATATTGAATTGATGAAGTTGTGATTGAAATATGAGCTGCATATTGTTTGAAATTGTGTGGTAATCTTTTTGACCAAAGTACTGTCATATTAGGTTCCGGTGCAGTACCAAGGTTTTCTAGTGTTCTTAAATATCTGAATGAGTTTTTAGTAACCATGTGACGTCCGTCAACACCAACACCACCGATTGATTCAGTTACCCAAGTAGGATCGCCTGAGAATAATGAATTATATTCAGGAGTTCTTGCAAATTTAACCAATCTTAATTTCATAATGAAATGGTCAATTAATTCTTGAGCTTCTTCTTCAGTCAAAGTGCCGTTTTGTAAATCTCTTTCAATGAAAATATCAAGGAAAGTAGATGTTCTGCCTAAACTCATTGCAGCACCGTTTTGTTCTTTTACTGCTGAAAGATAACCAAAATATAACCATTGAACAGCTTCTTTAGCGTTTTGAGCAGGTTTTGAAATATCATAACCATAAATTGCTCCTAATTCTTTCATTTCTTGAAGTGCCCTGATTTGTTCTGCTAATTCTTCTTTTAATTGAATTTTTTCAGGAGTCATTTCGCCATCAACTGAAGCATGTTGTTCTTTTTTATCTTCGATTAATCTGTCGATACCATATAATGCTACACGTCTATAATCACCAATAATACGACCACGACCGTATGCATCAGGAAGACCTGTTAATATAGCAGCGTGACGAGCTTTTCTCATTTCAGGAGTATATGCATCAAAAACACCTTGGTTGTGAGTTTTTCTGTATTTTGTGAATATTTCTGATATTTCGGGATCAACTTCATAACCATAAGATTTACAAGATGTTTCTGCCATTCTGATACCGCCGAATGGTTGAAGTGAACGTTTTAAAGGTTTATCTGTTTGTAAACCAACAATTTTTTCCAAATCCTTATCAATATATCCTGCGCCATGAGAAGTGATTGTAGATACAATTTTTGTATCCATATCAACAACACCGCCGTTTTCTCTTTCTTGTTTGAACAAATCGCAGCATTCTTGCCAAAGTTTTGTAGTAGCTTCGGTAGGACCTGCCAAGAAACTTGAATCACCGTCATATGGAGTATAATTTCTTTGAATGAAATCTCTGACGTTAATTTCAGTTTGCCATTTACCTGGTTTAAATGTCATTTT
This sequence comes from Candidatus Gastranaerophilales bacterium, assembly GCA_944324455.1. GTDB lineage: Bacteria > Cyanobacteriota > Vampirovibrionia > Gastranaerophilales > Gastranaerophilaceae > RUG14156. The sequence continues at coordinate 29,930 of CALUWJ010000007.1, forward strand.
ATTTTCTCCTTTTTTAAACGTCTATATTCGATAAAATTATAACACAAAAAAAATTACAATCTTATTAATTAAAATCTTTATTTAATCTTAATAAGCAATCATGAAAAAATATGCTAATATTAATATGCAAGATAGGTAAAATCGAGGAGACAAAAATGAAAATTCCTATTATTAATTCAAAAAGACAATATGAAACAATAGCTGCTGAAGCCGAAAAAGCGGTCTTGGAAGTTATGAGAAGCGGTTCATACATTCTTGGCAGTAATAATAAAGAATTCGAAAAAGAAATGTGTGAATATCTTGATGTTAAACATGCAGTTGCGCTAAATTCAGGCACGGATGCGCTTCATTTAGCACTTCGCGCTCTTGATATAGGTGAAGGCGATGAAGTAATTTCAACAGCTTTTACTTTTGTTGCAACATCTGAATCAATCGGTATAGTTGGCGCTAAACCTGTTTTTGTTGATATTGACCCTGATACATTTAATATTGACGCTTCTAAAATTGAAGCAGCAATCACCCCAAAAACAAAAGCTATTATCCCTGTTCATCTATACGGTCAACCTTGCGATATGGATGTAATTATGGATATAGCTAAACGCCATAATTTATTTGTTATTGAAGACGCTTGCCAAGCAATTGGCGCAGAATACAAAGGCAAAAAAGTAGGTACAATAGGCGATATCGGATGTTTCAGCTTCTATCCGACAAAAAACCTTGGCACAATGGGTGATGGCGGCATGGTAACAACAAATTCTCAATATTTAAAAGATAGAATTTTAGCCCTAAGAAACCATGGCGGAGCTATTCGATATCATCATGATGAAATAGGTGTAAATTCAAGATTGGATGAAATTCAAGCGGCTATTTTAAGAGTAAAACTTCCTTATATTGATAAATGGAACAAATTAAGAAGAGAACATGCAAGCTATTATAATGAATTATTTAAAGACTGCAAACTAATTGAAACTCCAAAAGAGCTTGATAACACATATTGCGTATATCACCAATACACAGTTAAAATTCCAAACAGAGATGAAGTTCATAAATTGCTTGCCGAAGAAGGTATCGGAGCAATGATATATTATCCTATACCATTACATTTACAAAAAGTTCATGCAAAATATAATTTCAAAGAAGGTATGCTTCCATATACAGAAAAAGATACAAAACTTGTTTTATCTTTACCTATGTTTGCGGAAATCACAAAAGAAGAACAAGAAACAGTTGCTAAAACACTGATTAAATGTGTTGAAAAAACAATGGCAACAGTATAAAACACTTTTAAAAATAGCTCCTTTATTAAGGAGCTATTTTTTTACAAGATTAAAGCTAAAATCATTAAGATAATTGACCCGATTTGCATACCTGTTGAAGCATATTTTTGAATTTTATTTGCCTCATATAACTTAGCGGTTTGCTGCGCATTAGCAGCAGCTTGGAGCCTTTGAAGCCTTAAATATTCATCATCGGATGAAAAATCTCTCTGAAATATTTTTCGCTCAAGTCGATTTAATCTTAAACCGACAGGGTCTTGAGAATATGTTTTAGAAAAAAGAACTGTTTCAAGCCCTGCAAGCTGAATGAAAATATCTGAATTTTCATATTTATTTTGTGAACCCATATATTGTTCAATGTCTTGCGTCATTGTATAAGGTTGTTCATAGTGATACGAAGGGTCTTGGGCAACTACGTCTTTTTTAATATACGCTTTTAGTCTTTCAGTCCTAGAAGCAAGATTACCGTCTTGGCTTGAACCGAAAATTTTCTTTTCTAATCTATCCAATCTTTTATAGATATTTTCTTTTTCATAAGTCGTATTAAACATTTGATACTCAAGCGCATCTATTTGAGGATAATTTACCCCTGCAACTTCTGTATCATCAATTTCATAAGCTTTTTTTATGCTATCCTCATAAGATTCAAAACCAAGCGCTTCATTTAATTTTTGTATTCTTTTGTCTGTTGATAAATTACTTGAAGCTTGACCAAAAACATTATTTTCAATTCTTGTTAATCTTTTTTGAATATCATCTTTACTATATTCAAAACCCCAAATAGAATTTTCTATTTTAGATAATTGAATATCTTTAGCATCTTGCGCACAGCAACAAATGTTGGTATTTATAAACAACAATAATAAAAAAGCTATTAAGTTTATTTTTAATATTTTCATACACAACATTATATCAATATTTAATATTTTTTTTCTTAGAAGCAAGTACTATTATGTATTATACTTTTTGAGTCGTATATTCTTCTACTAATTTATTTGTCAAATTCACAAGAATATTTTTATAATTTTCACATTTTTCTTTTGTTTTTGCTTCAAACCTTAAAGTAAACACAGGTTCTGTATTACTTTGTCTGATAAGCGCAAAACCATCTTCAAAAATTATTCTTAGTCCGTCTATTGTAATGATTTCTTTAATTTTTGAATTAAATAATTCGGAATTAATTAAACCTTTTAATTTTTCTAAAACATCTTTTTTATATTCATTAGGACATTTTAATCTGACTTCATCAGATAAATATACTTTTGTAAAAGGCTCCAATAAATCCGATAATTTAAAATCAGGATTTTTCATTTTATTTTTAGCAACAATTTCAATCAATCTGCAACCGGCGTAAATAGCGTCATCATAGCCGTAGTATCTGTCTTTAAAAAATGTATGACCTGACATTTCGCCGGCTAAAAGGGCATTTGTTTCTCTCATTTTAGATTTTATATAACCATGGCCTGTTTTTGTCATAATTGCAGTTGCGCCCAAGTTTTCAATAGTATCATATAATACTTGAGAACATTTAACTTCTGATACCACCGTTGGTTTTTCGCCATGGATTTTCAGCGTATTAATTAAATCTATTGCATAAATTAAAAGTAATTTATCACCTGATAAAACTTCGCCATCTGATGTTATTGCACCAATTCTATCTGAATCACCGTCAAAAGCAATACCTAAATCAGCTTTATTTTCAACAACCGCTTTTTTAATTGCATCTAGCGTTTTAATATCGGAAGGATTTGGATGATGGTTAGGGAAAGTGCCATCAGGCTCTGAGAATAATTCAACAACCTCGCAGCCTAAGTCCCTATATAGCTGAGGAGCAACTATTCCGCCTGTTGCATTAGCACTATCTACAACAACTTTAATTTTTTTATCACCATATTTTCCGATTGAACCAAACATATCATAAATTTTATTTTGATAATTTGAAATTATATCGTATTCATGGCAAAAGCCGCTAATAGCTTGCCTATATCCGCTGCTTTTTTCATTTAATTCTATTGTTAAATTTTTTACTTCTTTAATTTGTTCTTCACTAAGACTTTTTTTATTAAAAGTCATTTTTAAACCGTTATATTCGCTTGGATTATGAGAAGCAGTAACAATTAAAGCCCCCATAACCTTTTTATTTTCTGTTATTTCAGGGTCAATTTTTGCAAATTCACTAAAATAGCCTAGTGGAGTGGGAGCTAAACCTAAATCTAAAATATTTGCCCCCATTGAAGTTACTCCTTGGATAATTGCTTTTTTTAACTCGGAAGAATGTGTTCTTGCATCCATACAAACAGTGAATAACAAATCTTTTGCTTGTTTTTCCTGCCCCATTTCTTTTAATTGCTTAATAACAAAAGCCACATAACCCTTTGCACAACAAAAAAATAAAGCAGAATTGACTTCAGAAGGAAATATTCCTCTTATATCATTTTTTCCGAACGCTTTTGTATTTAAAGTATTATCCATTAATCCTCCTTAAAGTCTTTGATAGATATTATTATATAATAAAAATTATTTTGTAGCATTTTTCTAAAATTAATTGTATAATCTACAATATGGAAAATGAAATTAAAATTACCAAGGAACAATTTGACGATTTATTAAAACTGTCAAATATTGAGATTGCGGCAGATACACAAGAAGATTACAAAGAACTGGTATCAAGGGCTTTAATTGAGCTGGAGCGAAAACTGAACTATTTTAATACTCCTTTAAGCTTTTTTACAGCCGAAGTTACAAATGTATTAATTGTTGATGATACTGAATTATCAATTTTTCAATTATCCGTTATGCTTCAAAAAATCGGCATGAATGTATATGTTGCAAGAAACAAAGAAGAAGCTCTTGCAGAATTTAAGAAAAAGAACTTTGATTTTCTTGTTCTTGATTTATATTTACCTGATTACAAAGATGGTTTTGAGCTTATTAAAGCTGCAAACGAAATCAAAAACAAAGAAAATAAAAACTTTAAAATCATCGCCATTTCAGGAACAGATAATCCTAAAATAATCCAAGAAGCATATAAACTTGCTATTGATGAATTTATTTCAAAAGCCCCTCAATGGCATGAAAAAGTTTTAAAATTCATTTCAAATTCCGTTAGCAAAATTGCAAGTGATGAATTTACAAGATATTACATTAACGACAATATTTGTGCTTTAACTTTATATAAAATAAATAATGAAAAATATGTTGATAAAGTTATAAAAGAAGTTAATGCAAATGTTTTGACGGGCAAACAAAACATCATATTCAACATGGAACACATAAAAATATTCTCCGACAATTTTGCAAACTTATTTGCAGAAGTCTATAAAGCAACAAGCTTAAAGGACGGAATGTTTATTTTAATTAAACCATGTGAAGATGTTATAAAAGCTCTTGAATATGTCTTTTTAACAGACGCAATTCAAATATTCAACACAATGGAAGAAGCAATAGAATATATTGAAAGAACAAACTTTAACTTCTAATCAATATCTTGAATAATATTTTCTAATTCCAATGCACAAAAAGAATAACCAACAATATCCTTAACAAGATTTTTCAATTTTGCTTCATCTTTTTGTGTTGTAATAAAAACATTTACATCGTTTTCATCTGCTTTTTTAATTAAATCTTTAATATCATCAATTGTATATTTATGATGATCGTCAAAAGAAATTTTTAATTCTTGGTGATAATATTTATCTACAAAATCAAAAAATTGCACTGGTTGACCTATTGCACAAAATGATATAACTTTTTTTGTATTTTTCTTAATATTTGCGCCTGTTTGGATGTTATATATTCTTTTTGGGCTCATTGTGCATTTCTTTATAGGTAAATTGAAATTATCTTTTATCCAAACAACCGCATCAGAAAAATTTTCATCTCCTTTATCAACAAGAATTATCTCATTTGCTCTTTTAATTTGTTCGATTGGCTCTCTTAAAGGCCCTAAGGGCAAAAGATGATTGTTTCCAAAACGCATTTTTGAATCAATCACAATAATTGCTTTATCTTTTTTTATTGTTCTGTTTGAAAAACCATCATCTAAAATTACAACCTCAACTCCGTATTTTATTATTGCCAATTCGCAAGCTTTAATTCTATCTTTTGAAGTAATTACAACAACATTTTTGCTGACCTTTTTAGCTAATTGAAAAGGCTCATCTCCACACAAGGAACCATCTTTAAATTTTATTTCTTTATTATCTTTTATTATATTGGGGGTTTTATTTGATAATTTTGCACCATAACCCCTTGATATTATTGCAGTTTTTTTATTTTTTGATATTTCATTTGCCAATTGAGCAACAATTGGAGTTTTACCTACTCCGCCTGTTGTCAAATTGCCAACACAAATTACATAAGCTCCAACTTTTTTTTCGGTTAAAAAATGTTTTTCATATAAAAAATTTTTCAAATTAATTACATTTTTATAAAAAAATTCAGCAATTTTTAAAACGCTATTTAAGGCAAAATTCGGTTTTTGCCTTAAATAGTGAATATCTTGAAAATTTGTTTTTATATTTTTTTGCATATTAGAACATCAATCTGAACAATAAAAATCTTTTATTTAATTTTTCGGAGAATTTTTTAACATTTTTTGTAATTGTTAAAACATCTTTTACTGTTGATTTTAGTTTCAGTTTTTCGTCATCTTCAAGTTTATTATAATCATTCATGATTTTAGAAATATTATCGGTAATATTAGATAAATTACTGATTGTATTTGTAATATCTTCTTTTAATTTTTCATCTTTTGTATATTCATTTATATATGTAGTGATTTCGTTAAGATTTCTCATAGTTTCATCTATATCATCTATAATTTCTCTGCTTTGAGCATCTTCTAACAACTTATTAATATTATCAGACATTTTACCGACTGACTTTATACTGCCCACTACATCATTTTTCAAGTTTTCATCACTTATTATATTATTAACATTGTTTGATAATAACGTTAAGCTATCAATCAATTCTTCAGATTGCTTAATTAAACCTTCGATTTCTGTTTTACTTGAATCAATTAATAATGCAGCTTTATCAAGAGTTGTGTTAGCATTTTTTGTCAATTCTTTTATATTTTGTGCTGAACTTTTAATAGAACCGATAAATTCATCAGATAAAATTTCAGATATCTTATCGTTTGTTTCAAGCATTGCTCTTGTTGCTCTAAAACCTAAATCCATAAATTCAGACATTCTCATTGGTTCAATTACGGTGTATTTTAAATCCTTTTTAGGAGTTTGAATAATTTCACCATCCGCCAAAGAAAACATCAGCTTATTATTTTGAAATTTAACATCTATCATATCTCTATCTATTATTAAACCGGGGAGATTGATAACATAAGTTAATTTCATAGCATTTTTTGTATTTATTCTTTGTTTTTCCATGTATGGAAGTTGTGATTTATTTAATATTTCAACATCAACAACCTTTCCGATTTCCACAACGCCATCAGACAATTCCATAAATATGGGGTCATTTATTGAAACTGCTTTTGCAGTATTTTTTAAAGGAGAATATACAATCTCACTTCTGGGAGGAGTAACCTCTAAAAATTGCTCCCCGATTAAACCGGATTGTTGAATAGAAATAGTTGAAGCATAAGGAATACTTATTTCTTTTTCTGTTACAACAAAGCGGATATTAATATAGCTGTCTTTACCGTTAATTATGGGTGTAATTTCTTCTATTTGACCTATTCTAAGCCCCATCATCTGAACTTGAGAACCCGCTCTTATTCCGTTAATATCTTTAAATGCAACATCAATTCTCTCTCCGCTGGATAAACTTCTTCCTTTTATCCAAAGAACAGTAAATATCAAAATAAATATGGCACTCAAAGTCAAAATGCCCACTTTTATTGATGAAGAATATTTCTTTTTTTTATCCATTTTCTATTCCTTTATTTTAAATTTATGTTGCAATATTCATAGGCCCTTGTATTGAAGCACTAACGAATTGTCTTGCATAAGGATTATTGCCAGCCAATAATTCCTCAACGCTTCCGCTAAATACAATATTACCTTGATATAGCATAATAACTTTATCAACCGCTCTTTTTATAGTGGAGAGTTGATGTGTTACTACAACGCAAGCTGCGTTTAAATCTTTTTTTAATTGAACAATATAGTTTTCAATCATTGTTGATGTAACAGGATCAAGCCCTGCTGTCGGTTCATCATATAAAATAATATTGGGATTAGTTACAATAGCACGGGCAAAACCAACCCTTTTTTGCATACCGCCCGATAATTCAGATGGATATTTATCTTCTATTCCTTCTAAACCCACCATTTTGAGCTTTTCATGAACAATTTTTGTTATTTCATCTTGGCTGTATTTTCCTCTAAATTCCTTTCTTTCTACCAAAGGAAATGCAATATTATCATATACTGTTAAAAAATCAAATAATGCACTATATTGAAACGCCATTGCAACTTCAGAATCTTTTGGAAAAATTATATCGCCTGAATCATTATATAAAATTCCTGCTATTATTTTTAATAAAGTAGATTTACCGCTACCTGAAAAACCAATTACCCCTAAAGTTTCACCATTTTGAACTTTAAAAGAAATATTATCCAGCACTTTTCTTGAATTAAATATTTTAACTAAATTTTTAACCTCAAGCGTCATTTTTCAATCCGTTTCTTATAAATAAAATACAGATGCAAATATAAAGTCCCATAATGCAATTGCTAAAAAAGACCAAACAACTGCCTTTGTGGTAGCTAAACCGACCTCTTTAGCACCGCCTCTTGTAGAATATCCGCAAGAACAACTGATTAGCGCAATAGTTCCTCCAAAAAAGGAGCTTTTTAAAATCGCAATAAAAATATCTCGAACATATAACCCATGCCACATTGAAGTAACATAATTTAATAAGCTCAAATCAGCTGTCCAATTAGAAACAAAGCCTGCACAAATTAATCCGAATAAAGCTGAAATAATAAAGACTACAGGCATAAATAAAACACCTGCGCAAAACCTCGGCACAACAAGATATTCAATTGGGTCAACTTTTAAAACCCTCATTGCATTTAACTGTTCTGTTACCGCCATTGAAGCAACTTCAGAAGCAAAAGATGAGCCTACCATAGAGATAATTGCAAATCCGCTCATAACAACAGCAAGCTCACGAACCATTACAAGTGCCGATAACATCCCTGTATAACTTGCACCTCCTTGTTTTGCTAATTCAGGAGCCAATTGCATGGCAATAATTGTTGATGTCATTCCAACAATGGTAAGGCTAATAGGCAAGCTATCAAATGCAAACCTTTTTGATTGTTCTATTGTTTCAGAAATATTTATTCTCAAACCAATAATATATTTTGCGACACGCGAAAAATTAACCCCGATATCACCCAGAGTTATTAAAAAGTCTTTTATTTCCTTCCAAAGAAGCAAAAGACCCTGATAAGTTAGTGTCTTATTTAGTTCGAACATAGTTCTATTTTATATGAAAAAAATATTTTAAACACACAAATATTAACAATATAGCCCATTTAGACTAGTATTTTTAAGAAAAAAGAGTTATCATAATAAAAGATTGTGTTATTAAAAATTTGTGTTGTTGTGTAAAAGGAGAAAACTATGTCAAGAGTAAATCCTATCAGAAACACTTTGCTTGGCGGTGCCATTGGTACATTTGGCGCAAGTTGCACTGTTGCCGCTTTAGAAGAAGTAAAAATCAAAAATTTCCTGCAAGATTCGTTTAAAAAAGCCAAAACAATTCCAAATGACGAACTAAAACCAACTTTATTGCAAAAAACAAAAGATGTATTAAAAGGAACAACGAATGTTATCAATGGCACACCGCAAAAATTAAAAAGCTTTATTTTTAATAAAGAATATAAAAACCATAGAGCTATGATTATAGGGGCTGCTATATTAGGCTGCATTTGCGGAATTATTTCTTCTATTGCTATTGCGGCACATAAAACCGAAAAAAGCTTAAAAGACCCCTCTTAAAAGAGGAGTCTTTATAAAATAGTTAAGCCCAAGCTAAATGCTTATATATTTAGCTGTATCAACACCGTCAATTTGTGCAATTTTATCTAAAGTTGCACTTTCAACCTTTGAATCAATATTAAATATCATTATTGATTTATTCTCATCATTTGAGCTTTGAACAACGTTCATCCCTGAAATATTAACATTATCAGCGCCCAAAACACCGGCTACAAGGGCAACCATATTAACTTTATTAATATGCGGAACAAAAAGCATGTGTTTTTTAGGTTCTATACTTGAACAATATTCATTTATTTGGATAATTCTTTTTATTCCTTTTGCAATTAGAGCGCCTTGGACAAAGGTTTGGTTTTCCTTTGTTTGAATTTTAAGAGTTATGGTATTATCTGAACCGCTTGTTTTTGAAGTTTTAACTTCTATTCCTCTTTGTTTTGCAACAATAGGCGCATTTACATAATTAATTCCAACCATATTAGCACTCAAAACGCCCTTTAAAATTGCAATTTCTAAAGGAGAAACATCAAGCTCTGCCAATTTTCCGCTAACAATAATATCAAGTTCCTCTATTGCACCTTTAGATAATTGAGAAGCAATAGAAGCGATATTTTCAGCTAAACCCATATATTCTTTTACGGCTTCCAGTTTCTGCGGTTTTAGCGCAGGAATATTAATAGCACTTGTTGCATTTCTTCCTGATAATACATCAACAACTTGATTTGCTACATCAAGTGCAACGTTAATTTGTGCTTCATCCGTACTTGCACCCAAATGCGGAGTTAAAAGCGCATTTTTGCATTTTAATAAAGGAGATTGCGCAATATTTTTTTCATCTTCAAAAACATCAATTGCACACTGAGCAACTTGCCCATCTTCCAATGCTTTTGCAAGAGCTTTTTCATCGATAATTCCGCCTCTTGCACAATTTATTATTCTAACTCCTTTTTTCATTCTGTTAATTGAATTAACATTGATTAAACCTGTTGTTTCTTTTGTTTTGGGAGTGTGAACAGTTATATAATCGCATATTGGCCAAAAATCATCTAAATGTTGAATATAAGTTGCACCCATTTTTTCAACAAATTCTTTATTTGCATAAGGATCACAAACTACAACTTTCATTCCCAATGCAATAGCAACTTGAGCTACATGGGAACCGATTTTGCCTAAACCTATAATACCAAGAGTTTTATTGTAAACTTCAACGCCTGTAAATTTAGAGCGTTCCCATAACCCTTGTTTAATTGAATTATCAGCAGCAGCAATGTTTCTTGACATTGCCATCATCATAGCAATTGTATGTTCAGCTGCAGCGTGTGTATTTCCATCAGGAGAATTTACAACAATGATACCTTTTTCTGTTGCAGATGCAACATCAATATTATCCACTCCAACACCGGCTCTACCTATAATTTTTAGTTTTTTTCCTGCTTCTATTACTTTTTGTGTCACTTTTGTTTGCGAGCGAACCAAAAGAGCGTCATACTCGCCTATTATTTCACATAATTTATCTTCATCCATGGTAGGAAGATTATCAACAGCTGCCACACGCGCTACAATCTTCACAGCCAAATCGTTGATTTTGTCTGTTACTAATACTTTAAACATTTTTTCTCCTATAAATTAACTATCCTCTTGGTAAATAAGCTTGCGAGTATCTGTACGACTGAATAAAGCCAACCGACTCATACATTTTAACCGCGCTTTGTAAATTTAAATCTACGCTTGCGTTTAGCTCATTAAGCTCTATAATTCCGCCTTGATGTAATTTAACAACATCCAATACTGCAGCTTTTACCATTGGAGTAGAAAGTTTTTGACCTCTATGTTCTTCTAAAATCCCAATTAAAGGTAAATTTGCAATTCCATCACCCGTAACATTGGCTAGGCAAAAACCTGCAAGTCTATTTTCATACAATAAAATTTTACTTGCCTGAGGCAAAAATCTGCCATAAATTGAGGTTGTAATTTTATGGGTAATATCTCGACAACCCTCTATTGAAGAAAATCTTACATCAAAACAAGAATCACTTGAATTTTTAAATGAATTATAAATAACTTCAGCCAATTCTTCAAAATATATTTCTCTGTATGGTGCCAATTTATATCCGATTGGTAAACTTAAAAAATTATTTTGCGAAAGATCTTTTATTGATTGCTTATTTTTAATATCAAATACTACAACACCTGTATCAATAAAATTAAAATTATACGAAGCTATATCTTTTTTGAATGTTTCTTGAACTCCAAGCATGGCATAACTAACAACGCAGTGTTTTCTTTGTGCTCTTGTTAATTCCATAAACTTATCAAACAAGCGCATTCTTTTTTCCATAATATCTTCTATGCCGAGGCAATGTATTACAAAAAGCTCAATAACATCATTAGGTACGGTTGTATAAGCTAAAAAGCCTGTTGGAATTGAATCCTCCAATAAAACAATGCACTTAATTAAATTCTTTTTATATGACTCAATAAAATCGTCATAAGTTAAAGGGTCAATTTCAAATTTATAATCAGTTCTGGCTCTAAGGCGAAAATCGTTATATGCGCCTTGAAATACTCTAAAATATTTTTCTTCTAATATAGTGGTCTCATACATAAAAGCAATACTTTCTCGATTTTCGTAAATTGTAACATGGAAAATATTTATTTTTCAAATTTTATGTAAAGTTGTGTATATTTTCTTAACGTTATTTAATTAAATGGTGCATTTTTTCGATTTTAGTTTTGATATATTTTTCGTTATATTTATTAATGACAGGTTCAATCGGGACTCTTTCATTTATTTCAAGACCGTAACCTTCAAGCCCTATTATTTTAGTCGGGTTATTAGTTAAAAGATTAAATTTAGAATATCCCAATTGCCTTAGAATTTGCGCCCCTATACCATAATCTCTTAAATCCGGAGCAAAACCCAATGATACATTTGCTTGAACGGTATCTTGACCTTCATCTTGCAGAGCATACGCTTTAATTTTATTTATAAGCCCTATTCCTCTGCCTTCATGGCCTTTCATATAAACCAGAGCGCCTTTTCCATAATCATTTATCATTTTCAATGCGCAATGGAGTTGGTAATTACAATCACATCTTAAACTATGAAAAATATCCCCTGTAAGGCACTCTGAATGCACTCTAACCATGGGAATTTTATTAGATTTATCATCTTTAACCAAAGCAACATATTCGTTGTTATTTAAAATGTTTCTATACCCATATATTATAAATTCGCCAAATTGCGTAGGAAGCTTTGCACTTGCTTCCATTTTAACTATCATCTCTCTTTTGATTCTATATTTAACTAAATCAGAAACCGTAATAACCTTAATATTATTTTTTAAAGCAAAATCCAAAATATAATCTCTGCGAGCCATGTGTCCGTCTTGTGTCATTATTTCACACATTGCACCAGCTAAGGGTAATCCTGTTAATTTTGCCAAATCAACAACAGCTTCAGTGTGTCCAATTCTCTCTAATACGCCCCCTTGACGAGCTACACAAGGAAATAAATGCCCTGGGCGTCTTAGGTCATTGGGGTTTGAGGAATTAATTAATACTTCAATGGTTTTTGCCCTATCAAAAGCAGAAATTCCTGTTGTAACACCATATTTTTCATCAGCATCAATTGAAATTGTAAAAGCAGTCTTCATGCTTTCTGTGTTTTGTTCAACCATCTGATTTAACTGCATTTTTTCTGCAATTATTTTATCAATGGCAACACAAATCAAACCTCTTGCTTGTTGTGCCATATAGTTTATATTTTCAGGTGTTGCAAACTTGGCGTTACATATCATATCGCCTTCATTTTCTCTATCTTCATCATCTACAACAATGATAATTTTTCCATTTGCATAATCTATTAAGGCATCTTCAATTGTGCTGAACATTTTTATTTCCTTTTTTTAAAATCCGTTTTCTTTAAGAAATTCCAACGTTAATTTTGGTTTTTCGTTATTTAATGATAAAAATTTTTGAATATATTTGCCTATTAAATCATATTCAATATTAACTATATCACCAATTTTTAAATTTTTTAAATTTGTTTTATTAAGTGTTTCAGGTATCAAGGATACTTCAAAACCATTTTTATATACCTCAACTACGGTTAAACTCACTCCATTTATTGCAATAGAACCCTTTTTTACAATCAAAGCACTATCACATGCAAATTTTATTCTTTTTGAAAACCCGTCTTGTTTAATTTCAACAACATTTGCCGTAGTATCAATATGTCCTGAAACAATGTGTCCATCAAGCCTTGAGTTTAATTTTAGAGCACGCTCAAGATTTATTTCATCATTTTTCTTAAAATTTTTTAAATTTGAAATATTTAAAGTTTCTTTCATGATATCTGCTGAAAATATATCTCTTTCAATCGATGTAACGGTTAAACAAACACCGTTTATTGCAATTGAATCACCAATTTTTACATCATCAAAATCAGCCCTATAATACACTTTTGCACCATAGCTATTAAAAACTATATTCTCAACCTTTGAAACTTTTTCAATTAAACCGGTAAACATATTATAAAATTATCACAAAAAAATGCCTAAAAACATTATTATTGATTTTTTTAAAGTTTTTTATCCTTAGTTGGGATTTTATCAAAAAGTGGATTAACTAATTTTTCCATCAAAATATTTTCCACAAAAAAATCAATAGGTTTAAGAGATAAAAACAACACTGTAAAACCTGATATAGTTGCAACAACACTTTTTGCTATATTTTTATCTTTCAGAATTTTTAAAACAGTGTTTTTTCTTGCTAAAGAAGTATTTTCATATTTTATAAAAGATTTTAGATAATATTTTTTATATTTATCTGATTTTATATTTTTTTCACTGGTCATAATATCTATTGCAGTATCTGCCTGTTCTTTAAGATAAATCATAACAGGATTATTATCTTTTGGATTTTTTAAATATCTTTCAATCGTGTGTTCAGGATCTTTTGGTTCAACAAAAATATTAATAACCTTAGAAAGAAAATTTTTATTTTCTATATGTTTTTTATTCTCTAAAGCTTTTTGCTTAAAAGAATCCAACAAACCCTCGGAAAAATCCTTATTGTCTGTTTTTGGATATTCGCTATGAGATAAATAATCCATAGTAAACTCAATCAGTTCTTTTTTATCGCTTGTGCTTAAAGAATCACTGCTTCCTGCCAAACGAACACCAATTTTTTGCCCTGCTTTAATTGCTAATGTAGGCATTACAACACCTGCAAAACCTTGAAATACAACCTGTCTTAAGCTTCTTTTGGCACTAGGGGAATATGTTACATCCTCATTTTTATATTTATCGTAAATATCAGCACCCAAATACAATAAAGCAGGAGCCCACAATAAAGTTCCCAATGTCTTATTAACAGGACTAATTGCCGCACCTACTTCATTAGAATATGTGCATGCTTTCAAAGGAAGCCTAGACAAAGGATCATCATGTTTTTTATGATGTGAAGGTGCTTTTTGACTATTGTATCTGTTGTATATGCTATAATCCGGACTCATTTTATTTAAAACCAAACTAACGGAAAAATATGTTACATCAAAAGAAAAAAATTGTAAAATTACAGATTATGTCAATTGAATTTTAATGTAAATTTTTGTAAAATATAATCAATATACGTCCAATAAAAAGCAATTATTTTGTTTCAGGTGTTTAAATATATATATAAGCAAAGGTGGTGTATTATGATTCAACCGTTAAAATCAAATTCAAACATTAATTTTTGTGCAAATACTTCTGTTAACAAAACAGAATTATTTAAAGATTTTCAACAACAAAAAGTTACTTCAAAAACACAAAATTCTCCAGATATAACTGCCCCACCAGCCCATATTGAGCAAAAAGAGCCAAAAGAAAGCGTTTTTAAAAAAATCAGAAATGGTGCAATAAACACCTTAAAAGGCTTTAACACCACAACTAATACTTCAATAGGCTTCATCAAAGGAGTTGCAGCAGGCTCTGTTACAACTTGCGCTGTTGCTGCCATAGGTAAAAACATAAAAGAGGCAGACGGTAAAATTTTAGGAACACTAAAAGGCGTTGCAAAAGATATAGGAAAAGGAGCCAAAAAAGCAATTTTAGCAGCCCCATCCTTGATTACAAAAGCACCGATAGAAAATGCTAAAACTCTTGCAACAATGCCTAAAAAATTCTATAAAGAATATCTAAAAGGAAATAAAGCAATAGGTGCTCTTGCGACTGCGTCCGGTATAGCAGTATTAGCATTTAACACTCTTAAAGGAAAAGTCATAGCTAATAAGAAAAATGCAGATGTTGACCATTACACAAATACAGGTCACATCAAAACTAAATAATAAACACTAAAGCTCCCAAAAGGGAGCTTTTTTAATATTAAAATAATTTACTTTGAACAGGCTCAGCCTCAAGTATATCTTCAATATTGCACTCTAATACATCACACAATTTATCAAGATTAATGTAAGAAGGCTGCGTTCTACCTTTTGCCCAAGAATACACAGTTTGCTCAGGCAAATTCATAACTTTTGCCAATTTATACAGGCTATAATTCTTTTTTATTTTAGCTGTTTCTTTGATTTTAATTTTCATATCAATTAATTATATATTAATTACAAGATGTTTTCTACAAAATCAAGCTTATTTTTCAACTTTTTAGAGGAAAAAAATTTTTTATACTTAAGTATAAATATATTATTACGATATAATAGACATGTTGTCATGTATATAAAAATTATTAAATTAATTATAAAGGATATAATAACCATGAAAAAAACTTTTCTAATAATGTTAAATTTAGCTCTTGCCATCGGGTTTGTTAACTGCAATACTTTTGCAGCAACTCAAAACATAATCCCAAAAGCACCTTATGTCAGCCAATCAATGAAACCTGTAATTGCAAAATACAGACAACAAAACTTTGTCGGTTCACTTCAAGATTTAACGAAAATATTGGATAAAGAACCCGAAAACACTCTTGCAAAATATTATGCAGCACTTACATATACGCAACTTGGTCGCCAATCAGAAGCCGAAAATATGTATAGAGAAGTGGTTGATAAAAATGATAATGAAATATTGGTTCACTATTCTCAAAAAGCACTGGATTGTTTAAGAAACCCAGAAAGCGAAGCTTGTAAACCCAAAAAAGTTGAAACAACAACTCAAGAAGTTGATGAAATAACTCGCTTTATTCAATCAGGAAAACAAATTCACCCTGCTGCAATGGATAGAATTACAAGAGAAAGAATGGAGCGCAAACTTCAAGAAAGTGAATATCAAAGAAAACAACAAGAACAAAACAACCTAAAATCTGATGCATCAATGCCCACAAATGAAGAAATCGCTTCAGCACTTAATACTCTATCTAAAATCGGTTTAAATCCTTACACTCAGCCTCAAGCCTATTTAAATCCAATGATGCAAGCAGGACAGTTTAATCAATTCGGCTACCTTCCTTCTTCTAACAATATGAACTTATACGGAGCATTATTGGGAAACAATTCAAGCCCTGACATTGCAAAGATGTTTCTATATAATCAAATGACAAACCAACAAAACAGCCTTATCAATTATGGAATATAAAAATGAATAACGATACTGATAAAATTATTTTAAAGACAACTAAATTCGGAGAAGTAGAAGTAGATAAAAATACTATTTTTAACTTCGTAAGTCCAATAATAGGTTTTAGCGATTTAACAGAATATACAATAATTGATTATAAACCTGATTCTCCTTTTAAATGGCTGCAATCAACTCAAGATATGGATTTAGCTTTTCCAATAACCCTGTGCAGTTTTTTTGGAATAGATTATCAATTTAACATTCCTGATGATGAAGCTAAAAAATTAGAAATAGAAAATTCAGATGATATTTTTGTATGCAATATTGCAAACATACCTTCTTCCAACCCGCAAGGCGCAACAATTAACATGTTGGCTCCAATCGTGATAAATCTTGCAAATAAAAAAGCAATGCAAATTGTCTTAAAAAATACAAATTTCCAAGTAAGATATAAATTATTTGAAAACAAAGAAACGGAAGAATAAAATGCTGATTTTAACAAGAAAAGTAAACCAAAAACTAATAATCAATGACGATATTGAAATCGTTATATTGGAAAGCTATAAAAATTCTGTCAAAATCGGCGTAAATGCACCAAATAATGTACAAATATATAGAGAAGAAATATATAACGAAATCAAAAAATCAAACAAACAGGCAAATTCAGCCGATATTGATACAATTAGTCACATCGCCACGCAAAAAACAAAAAACTTTGATGTTATGAAGAAAATCAAACAAAATGGAACGCACTAAGCAAAATGCAAAACAACTTTTTTACAATAAAGAATACGAAAAAGCCCTAAAAATATTCAGTAAAAAAAATAAATTTTACGAAGCAGGGCTTTGTTCTTTATTATTAAAAGATGAAATTAACGCACGTGAATTTTGGCAAAAGAAAGCAAAAGACTGTCCGGCTTGTGCTTGGGGATTATGCATTTTAGGGTATATTAATCTAAAAAATGAAAAAAATGCAACTTTTTTTCAAACAAGAGCTTTTTTGGAAGTTTATTTAAGCTTATTTTTAGATAATGAATTAATCGAATGGGCACAAAACCTCATAAGTTGTTGCGATATATTGTATAGGACAAACCCTGAAGCATATAAATTTATTGCAAGAGCCTTATATGCAAACGGATATTTCGAGCTTGCAATTACTTTTTGTCAAAAAAGCTTAAAACTATTTTATGCAGACCCTGAAGCACTTTTAATTCTTTCACAATGTCAATATTTATTAAAAAATAGACCAGACGCACTTGATAGCGTTAATAAAGTCTTAAACATGGTTCCTGATTATTATCCTGCTAAAATTTTTAGAAATATTTTAATAGAAGAAATAGAAAACGAAAATATTGAAAAAAGCGGGAATTAATCCCGCTTTTATATTATAAGTTTTTGAATTTACACCTCAACTTCTGTTTGAGTGGTTCTAATTGATTCAACACCACCTTTAGACTTCGACAACCCTTTTTCTTTAAATTTTCTCACTTGACGTTCAAGCTTATCACAAACAAGGTCAATAGAAGCATACATGTTTTCTGCTTTTTCTTCTACACGAATAGTTTCACCACCAATTTTGCAATTTATTTCGGCAATGTGAGAATCACTAACGGAGGGGTTTTTAATAACCGACAAAATAGCATCAATTGCATCAATTTGTTCATAATGAGCTGCCACTTTTCCGGCTTTTTCTTTGACGTAAGCTTTAATAGCATCAGTGATTTCGATGTTACGTCCGTTAACGTGAATGTGCATAGTTTTCTCCGTTTCTAGCGCAGATAATCTCCATCTCGCATTTATATATTATACCCTATTTTTAGGTTTTTTTAAAGTAAAATTTTCAAATGTAAAATTTTTTATACTCATTTTTAAATTTTTAGTTAATTAAGCAAGTCTTGACTATATTTCGACTGCATTTTAAAATAAGTAAAGCAATAAAAGGGACAAATATGGATAAAGAAATTTTTAACAATCAAATTAAATCAATGCAAAACTACATAATGTTTGAAATTAAAGCTCGCCAAATTGAATTAACTCCAAGCTTAAAAGCTAAAAATAGAGCCCCAATAGCTCTTTCTATGGGAGCGCCCGTTGAAAGAGTTCCTGAGTTTGCAATTAAAAAAGCAACTGAATATTTAAACATTGATTCAATGCATACATATTCAACTCCAAAAGGAGAAATGAGATTTCTTGAGGCTGTTAAAAACAGAATGAAAGAAAGATTTGGAGTAGAATTAAATGAAAAAACACAAATTTGCTCCCTAATCGGTTCTAAAGAAGGTATTGCAAACTTAGTAAGAGCGATAGTTAACCCGACTGATGATATAAAAAATCAAGATGTAATATTTATCCCGCAACCGGGGTATGCTTCATATACTCAAATGATTAAAGCATCAGGCGCCAGAGCTTACGGCATAAAACTAACAAAAGAAAATAACTATGCGCCTAACTTAGAAGATGTATTCAATCAATACATTAAAGAAGGAAACGACCCTAAAAAAGTTAAAGCAATAGTTATAAATTATCCGAATAATCCTCTTGGCTGCACTTGTGATTTAGAATACTTACAGCATTGTGTTGATTTTTGTAACAAACATAATTTAATTTTAATTTCAGATACCGCATATTCTGAAATGTATTATGATGAAAGCTATAAACCGCATTCGGCACTGGAGTGCAAGGGTGCTATGGATTGCTGCATTGAATTGTACAGTTTTTCTAAATCATACGCTATGACAGGATGGCGTCTTGGTTGGGCTTGCGGTAATGAAACAGCAATAACTATGCTGTCAAGAACAAAATCAACAGTTGATACAGGCATTTTCAAGGTTCTTCAATATACAGGAGCTGACCTTTTAGAAAGTAAAGAAGGTCAGATTTATATAGATGAGCAAAACAAAAAATTCAAAAACAAACTTCAAATTTTTACCGATGGATTAAAATCATTGGGCTATAATATTGAAATGCCAAAAACAACTTTTTATTTATGGCTTGAAATTCCAAAAAGATTTAAAGACTGCGTTGAATTTGCAAATCAAATGCTTGAAAAATCAGGTATAGTTATAGTCCCCGGTACTGCTTTTGATGAAAATGCAACTCGCTTTGTAAGACTATCAATAGTTGCAGCAGATGACGATCTAAAAGAAGTAATTAACCGTATGAAAGAGGATGGCTTCTATTTTGAAGAAAAATAATATAGTAATCATAAACTATAATTCAGGAAATATAAAAAGCCTTGGTAATATGATTAATTACCTTGGCTATGATTATACAATTTCAAATTCAAAAGAAGAAATTCTAAACGCAAACAAACTTCTTTTCCCGGGGCAAGGACATTTTGAGCAGGCTATGGATAATCTTGAAAATTCCGGTTTAATTGAAACAATAAAAGAAGCAATTGATAAAAACATAGATTTTTTAGGAATTTGCTTGGGGCTTCAAATTCTTTTTGAAAAAAGCGAAGAAGCTCCGAATAAAAAAGGGCTTGGAATTATCAAAGGTGAAGTTAAGAAATTTGATATTAAAATTTCAAAAAAAATTCCTCAAATCGGCTGGAATAAAATCAAAACAACCTCAAATAATTCATTTTTAGATGATGAATATTTTTATTTTGTTAATTCATATTATGTTGAACCAAAAGATAAAAATATAATCTCATCAAAAGCCCACTATGGAATTGAATTTTGTGCATCAATTGAAAAAGATAATATATGTGCAGTTCAATTTCACCCTGAAAAAAGCTCATCTAGCGGTATAAAATTTTTTAAAAAATGGTTAGAAAACTAAAATGAAAAAAATTATATTAACATTATTTATATTTATAAACATTTGTCTTTGGGTAAAAGCAGATGTCTTACCATATTATATTAATTCTCTTAGAAGATATGGAATAGGCTATACAAATGTTAAAAGCCCTCTTGTTATGCGCCAAACACCCGATAAAGAGGGAAAAATCATGGAAACAGTCAACTTTGATTTCAAAGGAAATGTTTCTTGTTTAATCAATAAAAATAGATGTGCTATTGAAGAAGTTTTTTCAGCTTATAGCACAAATAACCAAATAGCTCTTTTGACAACCCTTGATGAAACACAAAACTGGAGCCTTGTTTGTTTTAATCAAGGTGAAAACCCTGTTTGCGGCTGGGTTGAAGAAGGGGCTAATAAATTCTATAATTGGAGTGATTTTTTTGATGTTTTTGGTAAAAAATATGGACTATATCTATATAAAGATCTTCAAAAAACAGATAAAATCCTATATGCCGCACCAATTAAACAATCAAACACAACAGGCTCAATTGAATTACCAAGAAAAATCGTTCCTTGGCTTGTTAGAGGAAACTGGGTTTTAGTTAAAGTGTATGATTTCAATAACCAAATTAAAACAGGTTGGATTAATTTTAGGGGTGATAACGGCAAATTAAAACTTTTTGTTAAATTCTAATTTATTTTGAAATATTTTTGTGTTATCTTAAAAATATAACTTTAAAGGGAAAAACAATGACAACATTTTTTTATACACTACAAATCATTAGCGCAATATTTACAGTAATTTTGGTACTTTTACATTCACCAAAAGGCGATGGAATTGCTTCAATCGGAGCAGCAAGCCAATTATTTTCATCTCAAAAATCAACTGAAAAAGGCTTAAACAAAGTTACATACTTTTTTGTTGGAATATTTATTATTTCAAGTTTCTTTTTAGGTTTTATCTTAAAATAAATTAAATTATTAATATAAATTAAAAAGCTCTCAATTATTGAGAGCTTTTTAATTACAAGTATCTGTTTAAAATCCTATGCAATAAACCAACTTTAACAGATTTTTCGGCTATTTTATCATATTTATCACCAAGCAATTTTCTATATACTTCTTTTGCTTTTTCATCTGCTTCATATAATTGATTATATCCTGAATCATCTTTTAAAAGTAAGCTTTTTTTGATAATTTCAGGTGCATCATCACCAAATACATCTATTAAAAATCCTAACCTATCATCTGTTATATATTTTAATGGGGTATAACCAAAGCCATCTCTAGCTGTCATCAATTCTTTAAATTCTTCTTTAGTATCATCTTTAAGTGCTTTTTTATATGCTTTCATTTGCTCTAATGTGGCAGAATGTAATAGTGTTGTTTTAAATTTATTTTTTGTGTGCATAGCCTTTTTAACAACACCATGTGCCCTATCAGAAAGAGTATCAACATATATACTTGTAACTCCGTCATTTGCATTATCCCAAGGAGTTAAACCGTCTTTATTTTGAATTAATGTAGCTTCTTCAAGCACTCTTGGAGCGCTTTTTCCAAGAACATCAATGATAGCTTCTAGCGGCTCTTTTGAAATACGGCTCAATGGAGTATTTCCATCTTTATCTTTAATTAAAAGCACCTTTCTAAATGCCATGGGGGCTCTATCACCTAATGAATCAGAAATAGCATAAATTAAATCTCTATAAGCATTATTTATAGGATTATTTTTGCTTTTTTTATTTGATAGCATTACATTTGTACTAATTCTAAAAGCACTGCCTAAATCATACATCTGAACGTATGGCCTCATATTATAAAGATTTAATAAATGAAGCGGAGTTTGTCCGTTTTCATCTTGAGTTAATAAAGCCTTTTCAATTGTTTCAGGAGATTTATCTTCTAATATTGAAGATAAGGTATTCATCTTTTTTTCTGATTTAAAATCAAAATTACACCTATCATATATATCTTGCATATTTTCTGCTTCATCAATTTCGCTAATATTAAAATCTTTCATTTCATCAGCATAATTTTTAAAAATATCCAAAAACATTTTATGAACTACATTTTGCCCATTTTTATCTTTTGATAAAGCAGCTATTTGAAATGTTATAGGGGCATCATTTCCAAGCGCTATGGCGCAATCCACCATTTCATCAGAATCAGTCTCAAACAGCACATTTCTGTTATTTATATCTGTTATTAATAATGACTCAAGCATTTTTGCATAGTTACTATTATCTTTTTTTTGACCTTTAAAAGAAATATCCAAAACGTCATTTTGTTGATTTAATTTTACAGAGTTTTGTTTTGAGGTATTTAAATTTACCGTTCCGTTTTTATTTACACCTTTAATATTTTGATTTAATCTAACGGGCAAAATGCGCATGTTTAGCTCTCCCTTTCAAGTATAATATTAATAATATTTTAAACCGACATAACGGTCAAGCAAGAGATAAATAAATTTTAAACTGTAACCAATCCTTCTTTTACAGCCTTAACGGCAGCAGAAACTCTATCTTGTACACAAAACTTTTGCAAAATTGAACAAACATGGGCTTTAGCCGTATGAGTTGAAACAAAAAGCTCTTTTGCAATTTCAGTATTAGATTTACCCTCAACCAATAATTTTAAAACTTCATTTTCTCTTGGGGTTAATTTTTTATTTTCATCGTTATCATAGCACCTATATTGAAAATTTATTTTTGGCTTTTCAAACATTTTGAATACTGTGCTTGCAACAGCAGAATCAACCCAAAAAGCACCCTTGGCAACATTTTTTATTACACAAGATAATGTAGTTATATCAGTATCTTTTAAACAATATGCGCTTGCACCTATATTAAATGAATTTCTGGTATCTTCTTCACTATCGTGTGCAGTTAAAATAATTATTTTAGTATTTGGTGAAACCTTTTTTATAATCTCCATAGCTTCAAACCCATTCATCCCCGGTAAACCCAAATCCATAAGAACAACATCAGGGTTAAGTTTTTTGATTATTTCTATTCCATCTTTAGCATTTTGTGCTTCTGCTGCAATTTCAATTCCATCCACTTTTTCAAAAGAACATCTTAAACCAACCCTTGTTAGTCTGTAATCCTCAATAATCATAACTCTCACAGCACTAACCGATGGCTTTTTAAAAGTCATTGAATACATAAATATTTTATTCCTTTCTTGTATCGCTTTTGAATAAATTATATAAATATAATTTATACTTGTTGGTATAAAACAATAAAAAAATTTATTTTGCGCTTTTTTGATTAAATATTAATTTATATTAATTTATTTTTTTATGGTTAATCTCTCTAAAAATCTTGCAAATCGAACTATAAAGTTTTCTTCTTCTTTAGAAATTGAATCCACAAGTATTGTTAACATTCCTGCTCTTTTTCCTCCCAAAATATCACTAAGAGGTCTATCCCCAACCATTGCAGCTCGAGCGGGGTTTATTTTAAAATCTCTGCAAGCTAAAAATAGTATTTTTGTGTTTGGTTTTTTAGCTTTAGAATATACAGCTATATCAATTTGCGAGCGGGTTTGTTGAATATAATTCTCGTTTTTATTGTTAGTAACAATTGCAAGATTAAAATTTGCCTTTAAATCATTTAAAAATTGCAAAGTTTTAAAAGAGAATTTACCGCTTTTTGATTTCATCAATGTTGAATCCAAATCAAAAAGAATTAATTTTATTCCTCTTTTTTTTAATTCAGCAATATCAATATCATAAATTGATTCAAGATTAAAATCAGGTTTTAAAAACATAAACTAAAATTCTTTCATTCCTTTTGTTCTAAAGAGAGCAAAATCTGCTTCTTTTTTCCAATCATCATTATCACAATCAAATGTAATATTTATTTCATCATTTGTATTTGCAATATCAACTTCACCTTTTTTATTGTGGACAATTTTTTTAACACGAGCTAAAGTTGAATATTTTGGAGTAATTATTTCTATTTCATCATTCAATAAGATTTTATTTTTAATCAATATTTCAAAAGTATTTTCATCAACTATTTTTTGAGCTATTCCTAAAAAATCAGCCCCTGCAAGCCCTTTTGAAATATCATAAGAATAACAGCTTGAATCATGATTACCCCCAAAGAAACCTTCACAATATCCTCTGTTACCAACCTTTTTTAATTCTTCAAAGGCATCTTTAGAGTTTAATTTGCCATCAATTACTTCTCTATATGTTTTTGCAACAGCTGAAACATAATATAAGCTCTTTGTTCTTCCCTCAACCTTAAATGAATCAATACCTAAATCGCAAAGACTTTTTATATGTCTTACAAGACAAAGGTCTTTAGTTGACATAATATGGCTTCCACGCTCATCTTGAACTATTTCATAATATTCATTAGGTCTTGTTTCTTCTAATAATTTATAACTCCATCTGCAAGCTTGAGCGCAATTTCCTTGGTTTGCTTTTCTTGTTCCATCTGTCATATAATCAGACAATAAACATCTACCGGAATATGCCATGCATTGAGCACCATGGATAAACATTTCAAGCTCAATATCAGGGACTTCTTTTCTTATTTTTGCAATTTGTTCATAAGATAATTCTCTGGCTAAAATTGCTCTTGTTGCCCCCATATCTCGCCAAAATTTAACAGCTTCAGAATTTAGAATATTTGTTTGAGTTGAAATATGAATATCAATATCAGGAATATTATTTTTAACAACTCGATATATACCAAAATCACTTATAATAAGCGCATGGGGTTTTGCTTCTTTAATTACTTCAAGCGTTTGATAGAGTTTATCTATATCTTTATCATAAGCAAATATATTTAGCGTACAATATACTTTTTTATTTAATTTATTTGCAATCTCAACAGCTGTTTTTAGATTTGTTTCATCAATAAGCTCACCTTTTCTTAAGGCTCTTAAGGAAAAATCAACAAGCCCAAGATAAACTGCATCTGCTCCATAAGCAAACGCATATTTCATTTTTTCAATACTACCAGCCGGCATTAATAATTCATTCATAGAATAATTTTAGCATAAAAAAATTAACGTATAGTTAAAAATGAATACTTTATTTTAATAATAAATACGGTTTAATTTCAAAATGATTTGCAAGCAATTCTATTTTATCTAAGGTAATATTTATTTTACCTTTTTCTAATTTAGAAATATAAGAATTATCCACACCTAAAATTAAAGACAATTGTTCTTTGCTTAATTTATGTTTTATTCTTAATTTTTCAATATTTTTTGCCAAAATTTGTCTAAGTTCTTGACTCATACTCCAATTATGTTATTATTTGATTGTTAATAACAGGAATGACAGTCCAGTATACAAAAGGATAATTCATGTTCATCAAAAAAATATTAATAGATTTAGATGGCGTATTGAATGAATATGGTTATGAAAAATATAATGAAAATTATATTCCGCCTATAAAAAATGGAGCTTATGAATTTATTAAAAAGTTATCTGAAAAAGCTGAATTATATCTTTTTACATCAAGAAATTTAATGCTTGCAACTAAATGGTTAATTAAAAATAATTTAGACATTTTTTTTAAAGATGTAACTAATATTAAATTATCTTCTTATTTATATATTGATGATAGAACAATTTGTTTTAAGGGAGATTATAATAAGACTCTTGATGAGATTGAAAAGTTTAGAGTTTATTGGAAATGATTTTAAATTTTAAGGGTTTAATAATTCAACCCTATCATTCATCGCTCTAAACTAGCAATAAAAATTACATAACATCAATTTGACAGGATAAAAACCAAAGTATATACTTTATAAATAAATCAAGAAGGAGTTAATTTATGAAAAAAATCTTACTAACCGCACTAAGTGCTGTATTATTAAGTGCAGGCGGGTTTTGTGCCAATTCAAATATAGACATTTTAACGCTATTTTCATCAAATTCAAAAGCACCAAACCAAGCTTGGATTGGAACTTTTCAACTTGTTTTTAATGATATGAAAAATAATATCATCAAAAGAGATATTGAATTTGTCAAAGAAAGACCAACAAAAGAACTAAAAGCACTAAATGATGAAGAATTTACAAAAGAAATGTTAAATGAATCATCATATTATACAAGCTATGGCGAAACATCTCCTGAAGCAAAAAAACAAATTGAAAAAGATATCAAAGAAAAATTCAACGAAAAATCCGATATTCTTGATAGCCTTGATTGGACAAAAAGATATGGCAGCTATTACGCTTATGCAATGCTAAAAAAAGAATTTGAATTTTTTAATGAGTTTGACATATTAGAAAAATCTTCTTTTAATAATTCAAAAGAACAATTTGATTTCTTTGGAATTACAAATAAATCAAATGAAATTTTAGATAAAAATATCAGAGTTTTATTCTATAACAATGAAAACGACTATGCTGTTCAACTTTTAACAAAAACAAACGACATAGTTTATCTATATAGAACAGATGAAAACAAAAATCTAAAAACTCTATATTCAAAAATGCTAAAAAAACAAAAAGAATATAGGGAAGGCGAAGTTTTCAACCCTAACGACACTCTTAAAGTTCCAAATATTAAAATCAACAGCCAAAGAAAATACCCCGAACTTTGCAACAAACAAATTAAAGGAACAGATTTATATTTCTCTGAAGCTATTGAAACAATCCAATTAGAATTAAACAACAAAGGCGGAAAGGTTAAGTCTGAAGCTGCTTTGATGACAAAATGCATGGCAATGCCAATCCAAACAACCCCAAGACACTTTAATTTTGATAAGACCTTTGCAATGTTTTTAATAGATGCAGATAAAAATGATCCTTATCTGGCTTTAAAAATTAAAGATTTAAAAGATTTAAATAATTAAAATCCAAAAAGCTCCCTTTAAGGGAGCTTTTAATCATAGATTAAACCAGTTAATCATCATCGGGAGCAGTCGAGGGATTTTATCTCCACGAACGTCAACCCGGTATTATATTAATTCCACATCCACTTTTTTTATAACACGCTTTTTAATTTATCTATAACAAAATCAGATGCACCTTGCTGGTTATTAAAACAATTCAAGCAATTATTTGAAATTTTAGAATAAAATTCATCATCAAGGAATAATTTTTCTAAAACATTATAAAATTCAGCTTCATTTTTAACTACAAAAGAGGCTGCCTCGCGCTCTAAAATTTCATAAATATCTCTGAAATTTTTAATTGATGGACCTGAAATAGTTGGTTTAGAATATAGTGTTGCCTCAAGGGGGTTATGACCTCCTGTTTTATTGAAACTTCCGCCAATAAATGCAACATCAACTATATTATATATTTTAGATAATTCACCTAAGGTATCTAAAATAATTATATCGTTATTTAAAAAATTGTCTTCTTTCGTTCTAAAACCATAACTAAAACCTGAATTTTTAGTTAATTCTATTATTTCATCAAGCCTTGTTAAGTGTCTTGGGGCAATAATTAATTTTAAATTTTGAATTTTTTTCTTCAATTTTTTATATTGTTCTAAAACAATTTCATCTTCACCCTTATGGGTTGAGCCTGCAATCAAAACTTTAAAACCATCTTGTTTTAAATCAATATCGCAATCTTTTTTATCTATTTCAAATTTAAGATTTTTCATAACAACGGTTTTATCTTCTTTGGCACCAATTTGAATAAATCTGTTTTTATCTAATTCGCTTTGACAAAAAATACCTTG
Organism: Candidatus Gastranaerophilales bacterium; assembly: GCA_944324455.1. Taxonomy (GTDB): domain Bacteria; phylum Cyanobacteriota; class Vampirovibrionia; order Gastranaerophilales; family Gastranaerophilaceae; genus RUG14156. Next base: position 58,156 of record CALUWJ010000007.1, read on the forward strand.
ATAACAATCTAAAATAATAGATAAAAACCCTTTAATTTTTAAATAACTTGGATATGATTTATCTGAAATTCTTCCGTTAATAATATATAAGGGAATATTTTTTTGCTTAGCGCAATATGAAAAATTAGGCCATAATTCAGTTTCAGCTATTAAAATAACTTTTGGATTAATGGAATTTAAAAATTTTTCAACTGTTTTATAAGCATCAAGCGGAAAATATGTTATAAAATCGGCAATTTCAGAATATTTTTTCTTTGCTAATTCTTGACCTGTAACCGTTCCTGTGGTGATTACCAATTTAATTTCAGGAAAAGTTTTTTTAATTTTTTTAATTAAATTCTCTAAAGATAAAACTTCGCCCACAGAAACCCCATGAACTAAAACTACCTTATCAGAAGAAAAATCAGGAAAATCAATTTCAGCTAATTTTTCTTTTAGGGGTATTGGGGGCTTATTTTCCATTTTTCTTAATATATCAACAACAGGAATAATTGTTTTTATTATTGACGGGTTGATTGATTTATATATATTAAAACAAATTTTTTCTAGATTATTTTTTAACATTAGACACTCCTATAAAAAATTTATAATAACACTATATTAGCTTATTGTCTATTTTCTATAAAGATTAAAATTTATATACTTTATTTGATTAAAAAGAAAGGTTTAATTTTGTCTATAGTTGAAACAGAAGCAATAAACATTAAATTTGAAAATTTTATTCACACAAAAGAAAATGAAGACTTGTTTGAAAAAACAATAAGGGTTGATAAAATCCTAAAAAGCGGCATTTTAACAGGTAACGAAGCTCTTGGAATGATAAGTTTAAATAAACTATCCCCAATTGTAAAATTAAAAGAAAAAGACGGATTTTGCCACGATGTTATTATGCTTGGCTCAAATTCTTATTTAAATATTGCAAATCATCCAAAAGTTGTTGAAGCAGCTAAAAAAGCAGTTAATAAATTTGGTATGGGTATGGGTGCTGTATCAAATTATGCAGGCGTCTGCGATTTACATAAAGAATTAGAAACAAGGATTGCAAAATTCTATAATTGCGAGGACGCAATTGTTTTTCCATCCGGATACGGAACAAATGTTGGTGTAATTTCAGCCTTATGTAACAGTGAAGATGTAATTATTAATGATAGCGCAAACCATGCTTCAATATATGACGGCTGTCAATTATCAGGTGCTCAAATTAAAGTTTACCCGCATGGCAACATGAAATATTTAGAACGAATATTAGATAGAATACCTGATAATATTACAGGCAGATTAATAATAACCGATGGCGTATTTTCAATGGATGGCGATATTGCACGCCTTGATAAAATTACTGATTTAGCTCAAAAATATAAATGTAAAGTAATGGTGGATGATGCCCATGGTATAGGTATTGTAGGAAAAACAGGCAGAGGAAGTGCTCAATTTTATAATGTCCAAGATAAAATTGACCTAAATGTGGGTATGCTATCAAAGGCCCCCGGAGGTTTGGGCGGATATTGTGCTGCCAAAAAAGAAATCATTCAATATTTAAGACTTTATGCAAGAACTTATTTCTTTTCTACTGCCTTGCCTGCTTCAGTCGCAGGAGGATTAATCGAAGTTTTTAAACTCCTTGAAAAAGATAAAGCAGGCAGAATTGAATTAATGCAGAAAACTGATTATCTAAAAAATAAACTTCTAAAAGCGGGGTTTACTTTAGGCAACACACAAAGTGCAATAATACCTGTTATGATATATGATGAAAAAAAATTATTTAAACTATATCAAGAACTAAGGCTTCAGGGAGTATATGTTAATATAGTAACTTATCCTGCCACAAGAAGAAAAGAATGCAGATTAAGACTCTGTGTTATGAAAGATTTAACATACAATCAACTTGATATTGCAGCACAATTGATAATAAACAAAGGAAAAGAATATCAAATCATATAAAATACTAAAGGCGGAGTTAAACTCCGCCTTTTAAATATTAATAACTGTTTAAATATGAATCAAGCTCCCACTTTGTAACGTTTGTTCTATATTTATCCCATTCAATATTTTTAGCAGTTACAAATTCATTTAAAATATGCTCACCAAGAGCGTCTTTTATGGTTTCATCTTTTTCAAGCAATTCAACTGCTTCAATCAATGTCCCCGGAAGCGAATCAATTTTTGCTTTCTTTAATTCCCTTGGGGTCATTTCATATATATTTTCTTCAACTTGCAAAGGCGGCTCAATTTTATTTTCAATACCATCTAAAATTGCACCTAAAATTGCAGCAAGTGCTAAATAGGGGTTACAAGAAGGATCCGGAGAGCGCAATTCTATTCTTGTTGCAACACCGCGTTTTGCAGGAACTCTGATTAATGCAGAACGGTTTGCCAAGCTCCAAGCAAGATAAACAGGAGCTTCATACCCCGGAACAAGTCTTTTATAACTGTTTACAATAGGGTTTGTAATTGCAGTAAATGATTTAACATGTTTTAAAACACCACCTATTGAATATAAAGCCTCTTTTGATAATTGAAAATCTCTGTCAGGAGCATAGAAAAGATTTTTACCATCTTTAAATAAAGATAAATTACAATGCATGCCTGAACCATTTATACCAAAAATCGGTTTTGGCATAAATGTTGCATGTACTCCATATTCAGCTGCTATACTTTTTACTACATATTTAAATGTAATAATATTATCAGCAGTTGTTAGGGCGTCTGCATATTTAAAATCAATTTCGTGTTGACCGTCGGCAACTTCGTGGTGAGAAGCTTCGATTTCAAAATCCATAGCTTCTAAAGTTCCAACTATATCACGTCTTATATCTTCAGCTAAATCAGTAGGAGCAGCGTCATAATATCCGCCTTTATCATGTGGAATTGTTGTAGCTTCGCCTTTTTCATCCAATTCAAAAATGAAAAATTCAGCCTCAGGACCAACATTCATTTTATAACCAAGTTTTTCTGCTCTTGCCAACATTCTTTTTAAGTTGCATCTGGGACACCCCTCAAAAGGTGTGCCGTCTGCATTATGAATATCGCAAATTATTCTTGCAACATTTTCTCCATCTCTTTCACACCAAGGCAAAATCGTAAAAGTGTCAAGATCAGGGAAGAAATACATATCAGATGTTTCAATACTTCTAAAACCTTTTATTGATGAACCGTCAAGCATAATTTCATTATTCAAAACTTTATCCAACTGACTTATCGGCAGGGAAAGATTTTTAATTGTTCCATTAATATCACAAAATTGAAGTCTAATGAAACCGACGTTGTTTTCTTCGCATAGTTTTGCAATTTTTTCTTTTGATAATTTGGTATCTGTCATATTTCCTCCTTAAATACCTATTTGCTTTATTTTTATTCGAATGCGTTTATTTGTCAAAATGCATTTTAAATAAATAAAAAGTTCAACTATAAAATAGTATATGAAAAAACCAAAAAACCGATATTTTTTTATACAAATTTAATATCAGGAGGCATTAATTAAAAAAATAATTCATTTTTCAATCAAAAATTTTATTTTTTACTCTTAAAAAATTAATTTTTAAAAAACTTAACATTTATTATTTAACTAAAAAAGTTGCAATGTAATCATCATCTAAATCCATATCAATAATCTTGTATGCTAGATTTTCACTATAACTTTCTGTGATTATATTATAAATTCCGCCGATTTTTTTCTCATCATTAACACCATAATGCCCTGAAACAATCATTTTAACATTGTTGTGTTTTTTTAAAACTTCAATATAATCTTCTATTTTAGCTGTTTGAAGCCATTGAGAATTTGTTAATGTTATTGGAAAATGCTGCAAAATTATGACCTTATCATTTTTATATTCTTTTAGAGTTTTATCGAGCCAATCAAGCTCTGCTTTTGTGTAATATCCGTTTGTTGATTGGAAAAATTCTTTAGATCCATCCATCACAACAAAAACATATCCGTTTTTCTTAAAAACATAATTGGGTTTAGAACTGTGTCTGAAAAATAAAGCCCTTTTTACTCTTTTAAGATAATAGCTTTTATCTATTCCGTTTGAAGCAAAAACATCATTTGAACCTAATAAAACATAGGATTTTTTATTTACCTTTTTTAAAAGATATAAAAAAGTATTTAAATTATCTATATTCGCTTTTGAAATATTATTCCCGCCAAAAACAACAAAATCAATATCAGGATATTCGTTAATTTCTTTTATTGTCCTTTGAAGCAAATAAGCATTTTTTGTATTTAAATTTATATCTGTAATATGAATAAATTTAACTTCTTTTGAAAAAGCAGCTAAATTCAAAAAACAAACTATCAAAAATAACATTTTAAATACTAATTTCATAGATAATAGAATAATATAAACACACCAATTTGAACAAATCAAAAATACAAGTTATTTACAAAATGTTAAAATGTAATCTGTCAAAATGGCGTTTTTGATTTGTTCTTGATAATATAAATCTGCCCAAAAAAATTAGAAAGGGTTTATCGAAGGATGAACAAATTATTTACCGTACTTTTGACAACACTTATGTTTACACTAAAAGCACAGGCAATGAATGTTGATGCTTTTATGGATAAACATGTTGCACCAATTTCAGATGCAATTGCAAATGTGATTTTTTATCAAATCAACTTTTTTGGAAACAAAGTTCCCCTAATTATTTTCTGGATTTTATTCGCAGGAATATTTTTCACAATTTACTATAAAGGCATTTGTGTTTGGGGTTTTAAACATGCAATCGAACTTATTGTTAAACCTCACAAACACTCAAATGGCGATAATTCATCCAACAACTGTGGTGAAGTATCTTCATTTCAAGCACTGGCAACTGCCTTATCAGGTACAATTGGTATCGGCTCAATTGCAGGGGTTGCAATTTCAATTTCCATAGGAGGTCCGGGGGCTGCATTTTGGATATTTGCAGGTGCGCTCTTAGGTATGTCTATTAAATTTATTGAAGCAACTTTAGCTGTTAAATACAGAAGATTTAATGAAGACGGCTCAATATCCGGCGGACCTATGCACTATATAGCCCACGGTTTAACAAGAAAAAAATTAAGATGGTTGGGTCAACCATTATCTGTGCTATTTGCAATATTATGTATCGGCGGCGGTATCACAGGCGGAAATATGATTCAAGTTAATCAATCAACCCGTCAAATAATATTTATGACAGGCGGAGCCGATAGCATATTAAACGGATGCGCTTGGCTTGTTGGACTTGTCATTGCAATCTTAATCGGTCTTGTTACTGTTGGTGGTATTAAAAGTATTGCAAAAATTACAACAATCTTAGTTCCTACAATGTGTGCTATGTATATAATTTCAGGTTTAATTGTAATATGTGCCAATATTATGCACATTCCAAGCGCCATTCTTTTGATTTTAAGAGAAGCATTTCACCCAACAGCTGTTGCAGGTGGAGTATTCGGAACAATAATCATAGGTTTAAGACGCTCTGTTCAATGTAATGAAGCAGGAACAGGGGCAGCTGCAATTGTATATGCGGCAGCACAAACAAAAGAAGCGGTTTCACAAGGTTTTGTTGCTCTATTAGAAACATTCTTAACGGGAATTTTATGTTTATTTACTTCTTTTGCAATTATATTTTCAGGAGCATGTACGCACGCAGCCAAAGAAATTTCGGGAATAGAACTGGCTTCAAGAGCATTTCAGTCTGTAATACCATTTTTCCCTGTTATTCTTTCAATTATTGCAATTTTATTTGCAATATCAACACTTATTTCTTGGGCATATTACGGGCAAAAAGCTTGGACATTCCTTTTTGGAGAAGGCAAAAAACGCGCACTTACTTTTAATTTGATTTATTGCGTGTTTATTATTATAGGTTCAGTTATGAATGTTAAATCAGTAATTGAAATAACAGATGCTATGATGGTTGCTATGTGTGTACCTAATATTATTGCTCTATACATTTTATGTTCTGACGTTAAAGATGACTTAATTGATTATTGCAAAAGATTTAATCTAGGCAAAAAAATCTTCATAACAACAGAAAATAAATAAATAAATAAATAAATAAAAACCCGAGGCTAATGACTTCCTCGGGTTTTTTAATCTTGTTAACTCAAACTATTTGTTAATAATTTTATTAACAGCTTTAGTTAATCTTGATTTTTTTCTGGCTGCAGTATTTTTATGCAAAATACCTTTTCCTGCTGCTTTATCGCATAATTGATACACTTTAGATAATAGTGCATTTAATTCAGTTCTGTCTTCACTTTTTGCACAAGCCAAAACTTTTTTAACAGCTGTTTTAATAGATGTTTTAAATGCAGTGTTTCTTTCAGTGTTTCTTTTAGCGATTAAAACTCTTTTTTTTGCAGATTTAATATTTGCCATTTTTTTCTTTCCTTTCACAAAAATAACTTACGTTATCTGCGAGGTTTGAGTGAGTTATTTATATAATACGCAAAAATATTTTTTTTTGCAATTAACATCTAAAATGCTAAAATGATTTTACTATGATAAAAAATAACACTAAAAAAGCTCTTGAAATATTTAATTCAATAAAAGAATTTAATCTGCCAAAAATAAAAGAATACTTTAATAATTGTGAAGATTTTATTATCAACATTGAAAATATGGCTTCTTTTAAAAATAAGCTGGATGGCTTTAGTTATGCTCATTATGAAATTAAACAAGATGACAATGACAATATTAATTGTGCAACCATATATATAAAATTTCCTGATGACGAAAAAGAAGAATTACAGGTTTTGTCCGCCATTGCCCATGAATACACACATATTTTGCAAAGAAAAAATGATAGGTACTATTTTGGCTTAAAAAAACATATCAATAAAAAAGAAAGTATCAAAATAATTGAGCACTTTGCTTCTTTGTCTTTTTTAGATTTAGAAAAATATTTCATAAATTTTTTAATAAATAATGCTGATTTTAAAAACCGTTTAAATAACCATTTAAATAACAAAACTCATTTCAACTCTTTTGAAATTCAAAACCTTTTAAAAAATGAGCTTCCTAAAATAATAGATAACAATATCCAAAATACACTTGATATTCTATATCATAACAACTATGTTGATTTTAAAGACACAAATTACAAAAATGCACTTATAGAATATTTTTATAATTTATCTGAAATGGAAAAAGAAGCAAAAGAAACATCCTGTAAAAGCTTTGAATTACTTAATGATGACAGCTACTATGAAATTTTCAATGAAAATATATCAAAAAATATTTACACAATTTTTTCTAACTTTTTAATTCAAAGGCTTACTTTTGAAAACTTCAAAAGTAAGCCTTGTGGAGAGAAAAATTAAAATCTTTATTATTAACCGCCAAGCAATGCTAAAGCGTTTTGCTGCATTGAATTTGCACTTGATAAAATTGAAATATTAATTTGCTGCATTATTTGCTGCTGAGCAAAATTAGTTGATTCTTCAGCAATATCTGTATCAACATATAAAGATTTTGCAGATTCTAATGATTCAATTCTTGTTGATAGAGAATCGTAAGAACTCTCCATTCTATTTTCATACGCACCTAATAAACCTCTATTGGTTGATAATTTAGAAATTGCTGCTTGAATTTTTTCCATATATGCTCTGCAATTTTCATTAGAAGCATCAAAGGCTGAATCAAAATCATTAGGATTTGTAATTTGTGCAACAGGAGCACCTGTTTCAGAATCAACATAGCCTGTGCCATCAGGGTTAGGAATTGCAATTTTATCTGTACCGTCATTATATATTAATGCATCCGGATTTAACACAGCAGGTAAATCTACATCTAAAGCCTCTGTATGACAATCAGTTAAGGCAGATGAAATATCCAAAATTGAAGTTTCTGTTGAATCAGGTCCCATTTGAACAATAATTTTATCAACCGAACCATCCAGCATGTTTCTTCCGTTAAAATTGGTACTATCTGCTAAACGATTAATTTCATCAATACGTTCAATAATTTCTCTAACAGCTGCTGTTCTTGATTCAACATCATTGGTATCATTTGCCATATTAACCAACAAATCATTAACACGTTGTAAGTGATCTGAAATTGCAACCATACCATCTTCTGCAACAGTTAAAAAGCTTTCGGCATTTTGAATATTTGCCATTGCTTGTTTTGAGCCTCTAACTAAAGCGCTCATGTTCTCTGAAATAACTAAACCTGCAGCATCGTCACCGGCATTATTTATTTTTTTACCGCTTGATAACCTTTCCATTGTAGTTGTTAAACTACTATTTGCGGAATTTAAATACATGCGAGAAATGAAAGCAGGTATGTTTGTTCCTAATGTGATAGCCATTTTTTTCTCTCCATTTTTTGTTCATTAGTAATATCGAAATTTTATTTTCATACTTTAGTATAAAAAACCAATACTTTAGTATAAGATTTCTCTATATTTCAAGCTATATTTGAATTTCAAGGCTTAACATCTTTTTGTTAAATATCCTCCATTCAGATGAGAAATTTAAAATTTTATGCTAAAATTAACCTGTTATGCCACATTTTTTAATAAAAAAAGAAGAAATAAACCCTCCTTATATTGAACTTATTGATAGTGAAAATTTATTTCACATAATTAAAGTTTTAAGAAAAAAAGAAGGAGAAAAGATAAAATTTATCGACGAAAATCAAATTATTTACGATTGCAAAATTGAAGAAACATCAAAAAATGCACTAAAAGCATTGATTATAAATAAAGAAAAATCAACCAGAATTCTGCCTTATGATTTAATCTTAGTTCAATCAATTCTATCAAATGACGGGCAAAATTTAGCTATTGCAAACGCCACTCAAACAGGCGTAAAAGAGATATATCCAGTAATATCTGATAATACATCAATTAAAATAAAAGACCCAAAAGAAAAAACTGAAAAATGGCAAAAAATAGCTCAAGAAAATTTTAAACAATGTGAAAGAGCAGACATTCCAAAAGTTCAGCCAATTCAACCCTTAACAACAATTCTTTCAAACTTCAAAAAAGAAAATATTTTAATTTTTGCAGAAAAATATGAAAATTCAACCCTAAAAACAGCCCTAAACGATATCGATAAAACTTCTAAAATTGCTGTTGTGATTGGTCCTGAGGGTGGATTTTCAGAAAATGAATTTGAATATTTCAAAAAAAACAACTATAAATTAATAACTTTGGGTAATATGATATATAAAGCTCCAAATGCAATAACGGCAGCAATTTCAAATGTAATTTCGAGGCTCGAAGAATGTTAATTGAAGATAAAAATTTATCAGCTATTGATGATATAATCCAAAACCACAGAGTTTTTCTTGTGGGCGGATATTTAAGAAATTATTTTTTAAACAATGAAATATCAAAAGATAAAGACCTTGTTTGTCTTGATAGCGCAATCGATTTAGCTAAAGAAATTGCAAAAAAACTGGATGGAACTTTTATTGAATTAGATAATGAAAATAAAATTTATAGAGTTGTTTTAAAAGACAAAGAGAACTTTTTTGATATATCACAAGCATTTGAAAATGATATTGAAAAAGACGCTAAAAGGCGCGATTTTACCATTAATTCAATTTTTTATGACTTAAACAAAAAAGAAATATATGACCCTAATTTTGGATTAGATGACTTAAAAAAAGGAATTATAAAAGCAATTTCTTTTGAAAATATGTTTGATGATTCTCTAAGATTTTTAAGAATGTATCGCTTCAGCGCAAATACGGGCTTTAAAATTGATGAAAATTTAAAAGAATTTTCTAGAAAAAATTTTTATAAAATAAATTCAATTGCAAAAGAAAGAATAAACTATGAAATAATGCAGCTTTTCAGTGGCAAATATCTAATTAACACGCTTCTTGAAATGTTTAACGACGGGGCTTTAGAAATCATTTTTCCTTTTATTAAAGAAATTAAAAAAATCCCTTCTAACACTCATCATCATCTTGATTTAGTTCATCATTCAATAGAAACTGTTAAACATATAAAATCCAATAATCCCTTATTAAAAATAGCAGCGCTATACCATGACATCGGAAAACCCTCGACTTGGACAATAGAACCATCAGGCAGACACCGTTTCATAGGTCATGACCTAAAAGGAGCACAACTGGCTAAAAAAGAATTAGAAGAACTAAAATTCTCTAATAAACAAATTTCATATATTTCAGATATGGTGAAATACCACATCTATCCTGCAAGCCTTATAAATTGCCCTGAAAACAAAAAAGCATACGCTCGATTTATACGAAAATTAAAAACAAACACCCCTGATATTATTGAACTTTCAAAAGCAGACAGATTAAGCGCAAGAGGAATAGCAGTAAGTGACGAAATGGTTGAAAAAGCTCTTTTGCATCTTGATAATTTACTTAATTACTACCATGAAATTGAATCTATGGCACAAAATCCAAAATGCCTCTTAAACGGCAAAGAAATCATGGAAATTTTAAACATCAAACCATCTAAATTAGTTGGCGAAATTACAAATGAACTATTAGAAATGCAATTAAGCAAAGAAATTTCAACAAAAAAACAAGCTATGGATTTTATTAAAAAATACAAAAAATAAAGCCGCTAAAGACAACTTTAACGGCGCTAAAAATTAAACAATAGAGGAGAATAAGGAAAAAACTCTCGCTATCTTACTCGGCTGCATATATATTCGCAGCCAAAGCAAGTTTATCTTGTTGTGATAATGCATTTGGAAATTCTGCTTCAATTACATCAGCAACTTGATTAACTCCATTTTCAAATTTACCCATCATGGCTTCAATATCTTTGATTCTATTTTCATCTAAATAATCACTAGGGTTAACTTCTGCTCTGGAATTTATATTAATCTGAGCTTTGTTTTGTAAGCCTGCAATGTTCATTGCGCTAAACATTTCTTCAGCGCTTACCTCATTTTTCACACCTGCACTTTTAGCTTCTTGCGCAACTTCTTTCTTTTCTTTTCCTTCGCTTTTTTTAGCACCAATTCCTGAATTTCCTATTGAATAGCTGCCAAATCTAACTTGATTAACATCCATAACTTTTTGCTCCTTATTGTCTATTGTTTTTATTTACATAATGAATATCGACAAAGATTCATTTAATCTTTAGAATTTAAAGTTTTATTTTTACAAAAGTTTACATTAAAAATGCCTCTTAATAATAAGAGGCATTTTTACTATATTATAAACCAGCTATTCTTTTATTTCTCTTACAACTTCTATTTCATCGTTTTCTTCAGTTGACGAAAAATCAGCTTCTTTACTATCTTCTTTACTTAATTCTTCTTTAGTTTCTATTTTTGATTCTTCTATTATTTCAGATTCGTTTTCTTTTTTTTGAATTTCTTCTAAATTTTCATCCACATCCCTATCTTTAGCAGATTTTACTACCAAATAAAATGTATCACCTTTGTTTACGCTGACTTCACTACCATATTCAACCATAGATAAAAATGAATCTTTATAAACCTGTTTTGCACCTGATTTAAGCCTATTGCCCTCAGGATTTGTTGCAAAGCCATCAGCAAAAGAAACACAATACGAAAATCCTTTCATAAAAAAATTACCAACAGCACCCGCTGCTGTTTTAACTATTTTTTTAGGAGGTGTTTTTTTAATTTCTTCTTTATTTAAAACAGTCTTAGCATACCTTGCCACCAATGGCTCTGGAACGTTATGCACACCCTTTGAATCTTGATAGCTAACTACTGAAAAATAAATTTTGGCGTCCCTTTTTGCTCTTGTTGGGTCAGTTATTTTTTTTAAAACACAATTTAAAATATCACCTTTAATCATAAAAATGTCATTCATGGTGCCATCTTCAATCAACTTAAAGCTGATGTTTGCGCTTTGTTCAATATTTTCACTTGAAAAATCACTTAATGCTTCAACATGCAATTTGTCTGCTGCAAAAGCACAAGAAGTAAATAATATCATCGCCAGCAAAAAAATCTTTTTCATAAAATAAACCTATATAACCCCTAAAAATTTGGAGATAATGTCCGTAAAATCGAACTATGCTCCTGTGAAATCAAAGATTTCTACGCACCCCAAGGGTGTTTCCAATCCCTAAGGCTCACAAGTTCGCTAAGGGATTGTGGGCATCGCCTTCGTCCAGTTTCGTCCTGTCCGCCGAAACTCATCGTTTCGCCGCCACGGACTCACATCCGTATGCTTTTTCGTTTTCGCCTACTCCGTCGGAGTACGGCTCAAACTTCAAAAGTATGGGTCCGGTGGGACTCGAACCCACGACCAATTGATTAAGAGTCAACTGCTCTACCAACTGAGCTACAAACCCAAATTATATATATACTATAAAATAACTTTATGCTAAAATCAAGTTAAATGTCCACGTAGTTCAGATGGATAGAACGTCACCCTCCTAAGGTGAATGTCGGAGGTTCGAATCCTCTCGTGGACATTTATTTGTATAAACAGCAAAAATTTTTTTTTATGATTTTTATATTGATGTCTGAACTAAAACATTAAATATTTGTATGAAAATAAATTTTTTATCTTTTAAACCCATCAATACATTCGCAAAACAACAAAATAACACAGTAAAATACAATACTGTGCCATTGCAATACGACACTTTTGAAAAAAACACAGTAGTTTTCAAAAGCAAAAATTGCTCAACTGCCAATTTTGAAATAAAAAATCTTCAAAATCTGCATTGTCCTGTTTGCGGATATTTAATGCTAAGTCCAAATCAACAAGAAATTTTTGCAAATGATATTAAAAACAAAAAAGGCGAAGCCTTAATTAAAACCCTTGAAAAATACGAAGATGAAAGCGTTTTCACACACGAACAAAACAAAGAAAAAAAAGGAATTTTTAATCCATATCGGCAACAAGTTGTTAATGTTATAAAAGATTTGGCTTCCAAAAATCCGACTTTAGAATTATCACAACTGGTTAAAATACAAGCTGATATTTGTATTTCTTCTCTAATAAAAGAACAGCTCAAAATAACTAATGAATTAAGTGATTTTGTAGAAAAAAACACACAAGATAAAGAAGAAAAAGAACTATTAAAAAAGATAATTCAAGAATACATAAAAAGAATTAAAGGTGAAAGCAAAACCGAATTTTCAAGAAAAATGTTCATTTATGACATTTTAATGATTGCAGATAAAGATGAAAATAAAGAAAAAATCAGAGAAATAATATGCAAATTACCAAATTCCAAAAATGACATAAATTCATTTTTCGTAAAATATTCTAAAGACAAAAGAACCTCAAAAGAAATTGCACTAAAATTAGTCGGACAATCTCGCCCAACAGCTGAGCATCTTCTGCCAAGCTCTAAAAACGGCGCAAATAGCCTATCTAATTATTTATGCGACTGTGCAGATTGTAACCAAAAAAGAGGAAATACAGATTTTCACGATTGGCAAAAAAATATTCCAAATTTTCAACAACGCCTTCAAGAACACTTGTTTACAATCCAAAAAGCACTGGATAAAGGCGAACTGCCTGACAGTTACGATTCATATATTCCTGATATTATAAATACCATATACAAACTAAGTAATGGTCAAATAGAGTTATATAGACCCGATTCAACTCTTGATAAAACCGTTGCAAAAATTATTGAAAAAAGACAACAAACCCTAGCAAGCTATCAAGCAAAATTTGATAAAATAAAACAAGAAAAATCAGAAGTTAATAATTCCATAAAAACAGCAAAAACATCCCCTTATTATGAAAAAATTATTTCTGGCGAACAAACAATAGAACAAATAAGAAAATCAATTAATCTTAAAATTGCACAACTAAAATCAATTCTAAAACAACATCAAGCTATCTTAGATGAACAAAAACAACTGGATGAAAAAGCGCCAATACAGAAAAAAATCGTGCAGCTTCAAAGTGAAATAAAACAATATTCAAGAAAAAATGTACAACTTGAAAAAGCAGGTCTTGCAAATTCAAGCTGTGCAAATGAATATAAAAATTATTTACACATTAAAAAACTTTATGATGAAGCACTTGAAAAAAGAGATTATTTCTTATTTGGCGGCGACCTGAATAAAAGCAAAAATTTAATTGAAATCTTAAATTATGCGCTAAAAGCAATGAGTGAGGAATTGGCAATATATAAAAATTCAGAAAAAATTGAATATTTTATTAATATTGAAAAAATGGGCGCCTGCAACCAAAAGCTAAAAGAATTAAATAAAAGGCTTCAAGCAATCCAAAAACACAAACAAAAAACCCAAAAACATTTGATTGCCCTAGAAAATGAATTAAAAGGCAAAACAATTACAAACATAAAAAACGAATATTTAGCACTATTAGAAGCAAAAAAAGCAATTGATTTAATTGAATCACTTCCCCAATTGGAACAACAATCAGAATGCTTAACAGATATTATTCAACACAATTCAAATATATTGAAAAATGCGCAAAATATCTATAAAACATCTTCAAACAGAAAGTTTGACGAACTGATAAGCAAATTATATTTATAAAATATTAAGTTATGTAACAAAAATTATCAACTTCGAAATTATAAAAAGTATATCGTTTTTATATACATATAAGACGAATATCAAGCGAAGGAGATAATAAATATGTTATCAGTTGATTTTAATTTTATGCAAGCACCAAAAAGCAAAGCTAACCCTGAAACAGCAGGTTCAATAGCTTATAACCCAAGCCAAGAGTCAATTTTTAACACTGTTGAAACTGCAGGTTCTATTGCGTCAAATAACACATCTTCAAATTCTTCATCATCTTCATCATTCTGCGCAATAGCATAAAAAACAAAATAGCGAGGGAAAAATGACAGACACAAAGCTCATAAACTGTCTTTTGGTAACACTTGCGGTAATTTCTTGCACAATGTTTATCTGGACAATTAATTATATATCTACAACCGACAATACAAATATTCCAATGACCATTTCAGCATTCAATGCGTAAAAAAATTTTAAATTAAAGGCTACAAAGACAAAAGGGATGACAAAAGAGGCTCAATGAGCCTCTTTAATTTTTCTTGATAACATCATTCCTGTACCTAATTCTAAAATTTGTGATTGATAATTTGAATTATTAAACAAATTTTCAGTATAATCTTTTACCTTTTCATAGTGGGATAAAATATTATCAGCCAAAATAACCCCGCCATCAACAAGCATTTTATCAATTAATCTAAAATATTCTATATATTCTTTTTTATTTGCATCAATAAAAACAAAATCAAATTTTTCTCTTTTGTTTTTTTTAATTTCTTCTAGAATATCTTCTAAAACAACAACAGCTGAACCGATTTTTGGTTCACATGGAACATCAGAAGCACACAAAGCAAAATTTTTTCTTGCAACGGACTGTCTTTTTTCCCAAAATTCAATTGTTGTTAATTTCCCCTTTGTTTCTTTTAGGGCTTTTAAAATCCATATTCCGCTATATCCGTTTGAAGTGCCGATTTCAAGAACATTTTTTGAATTATTTATTTTAATTAATGTGTTTAAAAAATTAGCACATTCCCTATCTAAATTCCAAAAATCAGACCTTGTTTTTTCTAAAGACAATAATATTTCTTCAGTTTTTTCATCAAAATATTTAGAATTTATTTTTTTAATATTATCTTCCATTTATAGCCTTTGAGATTTATCAAGAATTATTATGTTTGCAACATCGATATATGACTCTTGGGTTTTAACCAATTTCATTGTAGTTGGATTATATATCAAATAACTTTTAGCATTGATTCCTGTTATCATAATATTGTTATCGTTTGGAATTAAAGTCAATTTTGAATAAAAACCATCTTTCGATAATTGTTCCCTTGAAACAATTTTTCCCTCAACAGTATCATAAACATCCATATAGCCTTCTTTAGAACACAAAATAAAAATCTTATGTTGATATATTAATGCATCAGTCGGTTTTTTATCTAAGTCCACAACACTGATTTGTTTAGCTTGGGCTTTATCAAAAACATAAAGCTGAGAGTCTGTTCTAGATAAGACATAAACATTTGCAATATCAGATAAAATTTTTGATACATTGGCTACTTTACCTAAAGGTTGAACTATGAACTCTGCACCGCTTTTTGTAACATTATAAATCTGTTGTGTATACTCATCATAAAAAGATATTGATTCATCTAAATCACAATATGTTATTTTAGATGGTTTTTGGTCTAATTTAACCACTTTATCCAATTGCATAGAGTTCAAATTAACAACATAAATTGCTTTTGCGTTTTGACTTGTAACATAAGCAAGATTTTCTTTTTTGTTCAATGCAACATCAGTTGCTTGTGCATCAATTGGAATTGTTGCTATTGTTCTTTCATCTTTTAAATCAATTATTTCAAGGTTTTTAGTACTCCAATATAAAACAAGCGCAACTTTTGATTTTTCAGATGTAACTATTTTAGATGGCATTGAAGAAAGCTTCAATTCATACAAAGGCTCTTTTGATGTAGAATCATACACTGATAAGAACTTTGAATTTTGAGGATTTATGAATGTTTTTTTATCTTTAAAGTCAACAACCGGAATAAATTCATTTCTTTTTACTTGAGGGGCATAAGGACTTTTAATTTTTTCTTTTTCTTCATTATTTAAAGCGAGAGAATTTTCTTCCTTTGATGGAATTAACAAATCTCCAAGGGTTAATTTTAAACTTTCAGGCATTTTTAAACCAACGGGAGTCAACATATCTTGAGGCATTAAACCAAGTCTGACTTTGATTGGTAAATCATCTTTTTTTGTTAAAGTATAATTTCCTTTTTCATCTTTAAAAACTTTTAATAATGAATATCCGTTATTAAATAAAACCACCTCGGGCAGTGCTGATAGAGGTTTTTTATCTGGATAAGTATAATCAATTTGAATACTTTCCACAGTAGTATCAGATGGAGGATACAAAGGAATATACATAACATCATCACTTAAAGTAATAACACTATCAAACCTTTGTTGGGCATTAGGAAGGCTTTGTTTTATATATTTCCAAACATCTTGAGGAAGTTTAGCAGCAGATGCAATATTATTTAACATTAAATAAAATGCAAGTACAATCGATAAAACAACTTTCTTAACCTTCATCTTATTCCTCCTGTTGCCCTATTTTCCAAGAGCCTGTTTCATTCTATCTATCAAATTATCCTTATCTTGCTGTTTTGATAACATATAAAGTTCTTTATATAATCTTTCTTCTTGAGAAGATAATTTTTTAGGAACAGCTACTTTTATTGTAATATAGTGATTACCTCTTTGTGTATCGCTGCCAAGATAAGGTACGCCTTGTCCTTTCAGAGTAAGCCTATCACCATTTTGAACCCCTTGAGGAATTTTCAAAAGAGTTTCACCATGGATTGTTTTAACTGTTATTTCATCTCCTAAAACAGCTTGAGGAGTTGAAATAGTCAATTCCGTATAAATATCAAAACCTTGACGGGCAAATTCCTTAGATGGTTTTGTATGTATTACAACATATAAATCACCTGTCCTGCCGCCATTTCTTCCTGCATTTCCTTCGTTAGCCACACGCATTTTTGAACCATGCTCAACACCATGCGGAATTTTTATTGTAATTTTCTTTTCTTTTTCAATTGCACCCACACCATGACAAGCTTTACAAAATGCTTTCGGGTTTTTCCCAGTCCCATGGCAATTAGGACAAGTTGTAACAGATGTAAAAGAACCCAAGATAGTTTGTGTGCTTTTTTGTATTCTACCTGCTCCTTTACAAACAGGGCAAACCGTATCTTTAGCATCTTTATCCATTCCTGTTGAATTACAAGTTTCACAAGGTTCAAGATGTCTTATTGTAATTTGCTTTTCAAGACCAAAACAAGCCTCTAAAAAGTCAATTTCAATATCCAATCTTAAATCATCGCCTCTTTCAGGTGCATTAGCATTTCTTTCATAAGAAGAAAATCCGCCAAAACCCCCGCCAAAAAATGATGAAAATATATCAGATAAATCTATATCACCCATATTGAATGAATTGGGGTTAAATCCTGCATTAGATAGACCTTCTTCACCATATCTATCGTAAATTTCTCTTTTATTATCATCGTACAATGTTTCATAAGCTTTTCCCAACTCTTTAAATTTATCAGCTGCGTCAGGCGCTTTATTAACATCAGGATGATATTTTCTGGCTAATTTCCTAAAAGCAGACTTTATTTCTTCTTTTGAAGCGTTTTTTTGAACGCCTAATATTTCATAATAATCCATTGTTTTATTCATCTTCCAACTTCTTTGCTACGCCAACCAGCGCGGGTCTAATTACTCTGTCATCCAATTTATAACCTTTTTGAGCCACATAAGCTATTGTATCAGGTTCAAATTCATTAGTCGGAACTTGTGTAATAGCTTCATGTTCATTTGGATTAAATGTTTTTCCGATTGCCTCAATTTCTTCCATCCCGATTTTTTTCAAAGTATCTAAAAATTGCTTATAAGCAACTTCATAACTATCTTTCACTGTTTGACAATTTTCAATATCTTTTAAATGTTCTTGCGCCCTATCAAAAGTATCAAGCACAGACGCCAATTTATTTAATAATTGAATAGTTGTAAATTTAGACAATTCCTCTTTTTCTTGCAGTGTTCTTTTTCTAAAATTATCAAAATCTGCTGCAAGTCTTATGTACTTGTTGTTTAAATCTTCATATTTTTTCTCTAATTCTGATTTTTCATCATTTTCACCATTAGACGTTTTTTCTTCTTCATTTGTTTCATCATTTGAAGTATTATCATCTTTTTTTTCTTCTGTAATTTCTTCTTGTTTTTGTTCTTCAGTAATTTCTTTATTATCATCAGAAAATGGATTTTTTTTATTGTCTTCCATAGGTTTTCTCCTAAAAAAATAAATAGTCTAATAATATTATAGAATATGAATAAGTATTGTCGAGTGCTCAAAAGAATATAATAAAAAAGGCGCAATTTGCGCCTTTATTCTAACTCTCTATTTTCCGTAACAGCTAACTCAATGAACCATCACTTACGCTTTAGTCCACATCGCATCTGTTGATAATTTTGAATTAACAAACTCTTGAGAAATGTTTATATTAGACGGAGTAAAGATGAATACATTTTCACCGATTTTTCTTTGTGAACCATCAAGAGCATGTGTGCAGCCGCATAAGAAATCAACTATACGTTGAGATTGTTCTCTGTCTAAAAGCTGCAAATTTAATATAACGGTTTTCTTTTCTTTCAAAGCTTCAACAATTGTTATAGATTCATTATATGCTTTTGGTTCTACTACAACAACTTCGTAAGCGCCAGCCTTAGGTTGCGGAAGAACTCTCAAATTACTTCTGTTTTTTCTGATTGGATTAGACTCAACAAAACTTGGTTGCAAAGCAGCATTTCTATCAGTAGGATATTCTGAATCAAAACCGCCTTCCATATCTTCAATATATTGATCTTCACCCATTGGGTTTAAAGAATCGGTCAATGCACCGATAATTTCTTTAATTTTTTCTGAAAGTGCCATCTTTTCTCCTTTAGTTATTTTCAAATAAAATTCTGCCTAATCTAATCATTGTTGCGCCTTCTTCAAGAGCTATTTTATAATCATGACTCATTCCCATTGAAAGCTCAGAAAGATTGAATTTTTCTTTTAATTCCCTCATATTCTTAAACAGCTTATGCAATTGAGCCTCATCATCAATTAAAGGTGCTATATTCATCAAGCCAACAAGCTCTAATGACTTTAATTGGTAGATTTCGCTGATTAAATTTTCAAGTTCACAAGGTGCAACTCCAAACTTTTGAGGTTCAAGAGCATTATTAACCTGAATTAAGATTTTTTGTTTAATGCCGCTTTTATTTGCCTCCAAGTCAATACATTTTGCCAACTTCAAACTATCAACCGAATGGATATATTCAAAATTTCCAACAACGTATTTGACTTTATTTGTTTGTAAATGTCCAATAAAATGATATATCGATTGAGATTTGATTGTATCATCTATTTTGTTGATTTTTTCCGTAGCCTCAACAGCTTTGCTTTCAGCAAAATCTCTCAATCCGGCATTATAAGCCTCAATCATTTTTTCTGTTCCGTAGTATTTTGTTACTGCTATTATTCTTGGGTTATAGTTTTTGATATCTTTTAATATTTTTTCCAAATTCAAAACTACACTCATTCAAAAGCCTTAAAAAATACTCTCCATTATTCATTTTGCAAACACAGTTAATGTTCACATTTCTAATTATAAAATATTGTTTTAAAGTGGCAAAATATTAATTTTATTAGCATTTATTAGGTTTAACAAACATGCTGAAATCATGTCGTAGCGCATGTTATAGCATGATGGAATTTTATTAATATTTTTTAATATATTTTAACAAATACAATTTTATTGACTTTCTGGGGCATGCTCCTAAATTATATTTTCTGGATTTTATATTTTCTTTAAATTAAAATAAAAGTATTAACAAGGATTTAATAAAATGAATGAAAACAATTTATCACCATTAGAATGGAATGAATATTTTTTAGAAATTGCAAGAACTGTTGCAAGGCGTTCTAATTGCATAAGAGCGCACGTTGGAGCTGTTATTGTAGGTAAGGATAAAAAAATTAAAGCCACAGGATATAATGGAGTACCCTCAAAAGTAGTATCTTGTATGGAATTAGGAGAATGTTACAGAATTAAAAACAAAATTCCTTCAGGAACAAGATATGAAACTTGCAGAAGTATTCACGCTGAACAAAATGCAATAATTCAAGCAGGTCAAGACAGATGTAAAGGTTCAAGCCTTTATATTTGGGGTCATAATATTATCTGTATTTTATGTAAAAGATTCATTGTGCAATCAGGAATTGAAACAATCTATCTAAAAAAAGATGAAAATTCACCTATAGAAATAGTGACCACAAAAGAATTAATAGAAGAATTATCAAATGATGCTTTAGTGGCTCTAAAATAATACTTTCTTCTATCAAAACAAATTAAAAATAAGATATAATTATATATATGAAAAATAAAGTATTAACAGTCTTTTTATTATCAGCTCTAGGGTTTTTAACTATAATACCTTTTGTTAAAAGCGAACCTAATTATTCATATAAAATCTATACCCCTCAGAATATTACAGATGTATCAAAAAGTGTAGCTAAAGCACAAAAAGACGCGCAAATTATCTTTATTGTTGATTTTTCAAATTCAATGAATGATACAATTCAAGGAATGACAAAGGTAGATATGGCAAGAAATACTCTGGCTGAAATTCTTCCCAAAATTCCACCCGATGTAAAAATAGGTTTAAGAGTATATGGACATAAAGCAGGTTTTACATATCTACAAGGGTGTCAAGCTTCCAATTTAACAGTTCCTTTAGGATACAATAATTATCAATCAATCCTAGGCAGCCTTTATGCAACAAATGCCACCGGCTGGACCCCTATAACATATTCTCTAAAACAAGCAGTTAACAAAGATTTCATAGGGACAACAGGCAAAAAACATATTATCCTTTTAACTGATGGTGGAGAAAATTGCGATGAAAGCCCTTGCACTTATGTTATTGAATTAATGAAAACAAGAGATGATATAGTTATTGATGTTATCGCCTTTGATATCCATGATATTGAAGCAAATAATCAATTAAGATGTACAGCCTTAATGACAAGCGGCAAATTTTTGCCCGCCAATTCTCAACAAGACCTTGCAAAATCACTATTTGAAACAGTAGGTATTGCAAAAGACGTTAAAGGAAATATCAAACTTCCGTCTAATCCATAATTTCTATGATAAAATCTAATTATGGAAGAAAAAGATTTAAAAATTACGGCAATAATAAAAACTTATAATTGCGAAGACTATCTTTGCAACACCCTTGAAGCTATAAAAGATTTTGATGAAATAATAATAGTAGATGAAAATTCAACAGATGATACTGTTGAAATAGCTAAAGAATACAAAGCAAAAATAATCTATGCAAATAAAAATGAGCTTTATTTAGGAATAAATCAAGCAATTGATGAAGCACAAGGAAGTTGGGTATTTCTTTTAGAGGATAAAGAAATCATTCCTCAAAAGTTGATTTCAAAAATTCAAAATTACATTGAAAACCCAAAGAAAAACAAATTTTCAATTTCTTTTAATCAAAAATATTTTTATTTAAACAAGGAAATTAAAGCCGCAAGAAAGAAAAATGTTTTAAGGCTATTTAAAAAAGGGTATTGCGAGCTAAAAAACGATTTTTCTATCGAACTTAAATTAAAAAAAGGTAAAATCCAAAAATTACAAGACGGTTTTAAGGTTCAAAGTGCTTGTATTTTAGCTTTTTCTAAAAACGATATAATAACAAGCACAATAAACATAATGGAATTAAACAAAAATACCTTAAAATCAGTCACTAATAAACCATCTGTTTTTTTAAAACCAATTTGCACTTTTTTATATTGGTATATTATTAAAAAAGCCATTTTTGAGGGCAGAGCAGGCTTTATTTATTCAACAAAAAAATATTTTGAAAAATTTTTATTAGAAGTAATGTTACTTGAAAAAAGGAGTAAAAAATGATTTTTGACAGATTAAATAACGCTTCTCAATATGATGTTTTAGGGCAAAAAATCAAAAAAGGGTTTGAATTTTTAATTAATACAGATTTAAAAACTCTACCTGAGGGCAAATATGAAATAAAAGGAAATGAGATTTTTGCTAATGTTCAAAGCCTTAAAACAAAACCAAAAGAAGATAAAAAATGGGAAGTACACAGAAAATATATCGATATTCAATATGTCATAAAAGGCAGAGAAAAAATGGGTTATGGCATATTAGAAGATTTTAAAAAAGTAATTACCCCATATGATAACGAAAAAGATGTAGAATTTTTAGATGGAGAAAAATTTAACTATATCAACGTCCAAGAAGGGGATTTTGTAATGTTCTACCCAAATGATGTCCATGCACCAATGCTTAGCGTTGAAAATGATGAAGAAATCAAAAAAGTAATTGTTAAAATAGCCATATAAAACAAAAGACCTGATTTCTCAGGTCTTTTGTTTATTCTTCAAATATAATTTTCTTCAAATTTTCCCACATATCCACTATTGGGACATCGGCATTTAATTCTTTTAAAATACCCATTTGTTTAAAATAATCATACAATGGAGCTGTTTCTTTCTCATAAGTTTCAAAACGAGCTCTTGCTGTTTCTTCGTTATCATCTTTTCTTATTGTCAATTTTGTTTCACAAATATCACAATAATCCATAATCTTTGGAGGATTAGAGATTAAATTATATATTGTGCCGCAATTAGGACAACTTCTTCTGTTTATCAATCTTTGAATTAATACTTCATTATCGATATCAAAATAAACAGCCATAGCATCATCTTTTAGGCTAAATTTACCTAAATCAGCCATGATTTGTTTTAGCGCTTCCGCTTGTTCAACAGAACGAGGGAAACCGTCTAAAATATAGCCATTCGCGCAATCATCCTTTGATAATCTGTCTTTAATGACATCAGCTACAACTTTCAAAGGCACAAGCTGACCTTTATCAATATAACCTTTAGCAATAACGCCAAGTTCAGTACCGTCTTGAATATTTTTTCTCAACAAGGAACCTGTATCAATATGGGGGATAGACAATTTATCTGCCAATCTTGATGTTTGCGTTCCTTTGCCCGACCCCGGAGGTCCTAAAAATATGAATACTTTTTTCATTTTTTATCCTTTATTGTTGTAAGAAACTTTCATAATTCTTAGCTAACATGTGAGTTTTAATTTGATTTATAAAATCAAGAGCAACACCAACCAAGATTATAAGGCTTGTTGCACCAATACCTTGGAATGTTGTTATGTTTGTGATTTTTGTTGCTATTGTAGGAATTAAAGCAACAATACCAAGAGCAATAGCGCCGATAAAAGTTATTCTTGTTAAAATTTCGTTTAACTTATCAGCCGTAGGTTTACCCGGTTTAACTCCAGGAATAGCTGAGCCGTATTTTTTCAAATTGTTTGCAATTTCTTTTGGCTGCATAGATGGAATAATCGATGCATAAAAGAAAGTCAAAGTAACAATTAAAACAAAATAAATAACATAATAACTTGTTGAATTTGCACTAAATACAAGGCTTAATTTTTCAAAAAAGCCCGCAACAACTACATTTTGAATATGCATTTGTTGAACAAACCCTAAAACAGTTGCAGGGAATAATAAAATTGCAACAGTAAAGATAATCGGCATAACACCGCCTGGATTAAGCTTAAAGGGAATATTGGTATTTTGTCCGCCGTAAACTTTATTTCCAACTTGTCTTCTTGCTGAAACAATCGGAACTTTTCTTGCTGCTTCATGAAGAATGATAATAAATATTATTGTAGCTACAAATATTGCAGTTAAAACAGCCAACCCGATTTGAAGCATAGGGTCTTGTGAAACAAGGGTTGCAGTTCTATCGCAATACAGAGGAATACCTGCAATAATACCAACAAAAATTAATAATGAAGCACCGTTTCCAACCCCTTTTTCTGTTATCAATTCAGCTAACCACATTACAATAATAGCTCCGGCGGTTAATGAAACAGCTGAACCCACAAAAAACATTAAAGGGTTAACATTTGGCATGATTGCCCCAGGGAGTTTATATAGTGCTAGCGCAAAGATTAATGATTGAAATATAGCTAAACCAACAGCAAAAACTCTTGTTAATTGCTGAATTTTTCTTCTGCCGGCTTCACCATCTTCTTTTTGCATTTTTTCAAGGCTTGGTATAATTACTGCCATTAATTGCATAATGATTGATGATGTAATATATGGACCAATACCAAGAGCAAAAATAGAAACTTTACCTAATGCACCCCCTGAAAACATATCAAGAAAGCCGATTAGATTGTTTCCACTTGCAAGATTTAAAAATACTTCGTTGTTTATGCCATAAATAGGCAATTGTGCACCAAATCTAAATAAAGCAATAATGGCAAAAGTGAATATAAGCTTTTGCTTTAATCCACTTGCTTGCCAACTTGCTACTAAATTTTGCACAACTTTATCTGAATCGATATTTTGTTGCATTATACTAATTCTGCCTTTCCGCCTGCTCTTTCAATTTTTTCTTTTGCACTTGGGCTGAAGTAAGTTGCCCTTACAACAACAGCCTTTGAGATTTCACCATTTCCAAGTACTCTTAAAGCGACAGCGGAAGAATGAGCTTTTTTAACACCTTGAAGGTATGCTAAATCAACTTCTTCAACATTTAATTCAGCTAATCTTGCAACATTAATTTCTGCAGAAACTTCTCTGAATTTGTTTTTGAAACCTTTTAATTTAGGCATTTGTCTGTATGATGGCATTTGACCACCTTCAAAACCACGTTTGTGAGAATTTCCTGATCTTTGTCCTTCACCGTTGTTACCACGGCAAGATGTTTTACCATGACCTGATGCAATACCTCTACCTTTGCGTTTTTTAGTATGAGTTGCACCTTCAGCAGGTCTTATATCTTCTAAATTTAACATTATATTAAACCTTCCTTATTTTTAAATAACTATTCAACAATTGATACGATATGAGGTACTTTGTTAACCATACCAAGAATTGTAGCTGATGCATTGTGTTCAACAATTTGATCTTTTTTAGTTAAACCAAGTGCACGAACAACTTTGATTTGTTTTTCTGAAGCACCGATTGTGCTTTTTACTTGTTTAATTTTTATTTTTTTATCTGCCATTTTTTTATACCTTTAAATTATTTTTGTCCTAACATTTCTTTTACGCTGATTCCGCGAACAGCTGCAACATCTTTAAATGTTCTTAAAGATTTAAGAGCGTTTAAGGCAGCATTTGCAGCGTTAAGAGGAGATTTAGAACCTAATGATTTAGATAGAATATTTTCAATTCCTGAAAGTTCTAATACTGCACGAACTGCACCACCTGCAATAACACCGGTACCTTTTGAAGCAGGTTTCAATACAACAGAACCAGCTCCTGATCTGCCTGTAATCATATGAGGAATAGTTGTGTTGAATATAGGAACTGTAATTAAGTTCTTTCTAGCGTCTGCAACTGCTTTTTGAATTGCAATAATAACTTCAGCAGCCTTTGCAACACCCATACCAACTTGACCTTTTTTATTACCAACTATAACAATAGCTCTGAAAGATAGTTTTTTACCACCTTTAACAACTTTTGTTACACGACGGATTTGAACAACTTGTTCTTTCCATTCTGATTCAGTTGGTTCAACTGTTTCAATTTTTCTTCTTCTGCTTTTTCTTTGAGGTTTTTTAGCTTCTTGAACAGGAGCTTCAGCAGCTGTTTCAACTACTGCTTCTTCTTGAACTGTTTCAGTAGAAACTTCAACTTCTTGGATTTCTTTGTTTTCTTCCACGTTTATTACCTTTCTTAATGTAATTAATTTTCTAATATATCCTTTAAAACTAAAAAAGAACACAAAATAAGCTTTTAATTAAAAGCTAAATTCTTATGTTCGATGTTGGGATTTCTGACAAATATTATTTTATAATAACAAAATAATTTTGCAATACCGTAAAAGAATTTTGTAATTTTCCTTAATAACTATTTAACAACTATTTCAAACTCATCAAGCCCAAAATGTTTAAGTCTGACATTCTTTTTGCCATACACCGTTATTAATGATTTTACTTTGTAATCTTTGTCATCGGAATTTATTTGATTTCTTGAACTTATAGGATAGATATAAAACAAATGAAAAGTTCTTCTTGTATCATTTAAAAGCAAAATCTTTTTAGATTTAAATAAAGAATTTTTCATATAGTATTTTTTATTTTTATCAAAATCAGAAATTAAAACAATATCATAATCAGGGAAAAGTTCTCTAACTTCATTTTCATCTAAAAGCTTATTATTTTCATAAAACTTTAGTTCATCTTCATTATATGAGATGTTTCTGTTGTTTATTATAAAGTCATAATTTGCAAAAGCACTTGAACTTAATAATAAAGCCATAAATAAAAATAAAAACTTTTTCATATTAATCTTCTTCTTTTAATTTTCTATTCATTAATTTATCCAAAATTTCTTTTGGGGTAATATCCGTATAAACTGCCTCATATATAGCATTTGAAACTGGTACATCAATATTTAATTTTTTAGCTAGTTCACACAGCGCCTTTGATGTTTTAACACCTTCAGCAACTGAACCTAAATGAGCTAAAATATCATCAATTTTTTTACCTTGGGCAATCAAAGAACCTACTGTGTAATTTCTTGAATAAGGGCTTGAAGCTGTTGCAATTAAATCCCCCATGCCTGATAACCCATATAATGTTTGAGCTTTAGCACCAAGTGCAACCCCTACTCTAACCATTTCTGCCATGCCGCGAGTCAATAATGAGCCTCTTAAATTATCTCCAAGCCCCATAGAACTTGCAAACCCTGAAGCTATTGCAATAACATTTTTTAAGCTTCCTCCAAGCTCAACTCCTATCATATCAGAATTAGTATAGAGTCTAAATAAAGATGGAACATTTAATAATTTTTGAGCTTTTGAAGCAATTTCCATATCATTTGAAGCAATTGTAGCTAATGTCGGTTTACCCTCTATTATTTCTCTAGCCAGTGTTGGACCTGATAAAACTGCAAAATTAACATCCGGTAAAACCTCCAAAATAACTTCTGACATCCTTTTTAAAGAAGGTAATTCAATCCCTTTTGATAAATTAACAAGGATTTGATTTTTTTCTATACCGATTTTTTTAATTTGCTCACAAACAGGGCGTATTCCCGATGTTGAAACAACAAGCAAAATTATATCTGCACCTTTTAGCGCATAAGCTAAATCATCAGTTATATCAATTTTTTTATCAAGCTCAATTTTAAGAGGCTTTTCGATTTTCTTTTCGTATCTTAATTCATCAGAAATATCTTCTTTTCTGCCCCAAACACAAATTTCATCAAAGTTATTATTTTCTAACTTTGCAATGGTTAAACCCCAACACCCAGGACCTAATACAGTAAGTTTCATTATTCTTCCTCTTTATTTTCTTCTTTTGTTTCTTCCTTATCAACAAAAGGTGTATTTTTATACATTTTTATTTTTGTAATTTTAATTCCATCTATCTCTAAAATTGTGTATGTTATATTTTTATCTTCAACAACATCACCTACCACAGGCTCTCTACCCAATAAACCAAACACATATCCGCCTATAGTTTGAAAATCTTCGCTTAAAATGTCTTGGTCAAATCTTTCATTTATATCATCAATACTTGTTTTAGATGAAACCTCTAAAGTATTTTCATCTATTACAACTATTTCAGGTGTCTCAATTTTATCAAATTCATCATAGATTTCACCTACAATTTCTTCAATAATATCTTCAATAGTAACAATGCCAGCTATTCCACCATGTTCATCGACAACTGCCGCTATTTGATTTTTAGAAGAAGTAAAATCAGACAATAAATCACTGATAAATTTATTCTCAGGAACTATTAATAAATCTCTTGCTATTGATTTAATTTCAAAATTTTCGTCAACATTGTTATTTTTAATAACTTTCAAAACGTCTTTAGCATTAATTACACCCAAAATATTATCAATATTTTCTTCATATAAGGGTAATCTTGTATGACCTGATGAAATAATAATATCAGCTAATTCATAGATATTTTTATCGCAATCCACAAAAACAATCTCTGTTCTTGGAACCATGATTTCTTTAACAACCGTATTTGCAAAAGAAAAGAAATTAGAAAGCATTTTTCCTTCATGGTTATCTATTGCGCCGATGTTTTCACCCTCTTTTATTAGTTTTTCAAACTTTTCTTCCCAATTATCTTCTTCATCATCTGCTTGAAGTTCAATTGTAATATCGTTTATATTTTTTACATATTTTCTTATTTTTCTTTCTAACATTTGCGCTATATCATCAGCATCTTTCATCTGTGTTTCAGGGTCAACCTCAATTGTCATATTAACAACAAGTCCTGATGTACCCAAGTCCATGGTTTTTAATTCTGCAACTCTGGCAATTCCATGGATAGTTGAAGCCACATTTCTGATTATTTCTTCAACTCGAGGTTGAGCAGATTGAACAGTCAAAGAACTTACATTATTTTTTAAAAGATAAATTGCAAGACAAAATAGAATTATACCAATTATTATTGAAGCAATTGCATCAGGAATATATGCAAATTCCATTGGCATAGCGAATTTTGCAATGCTAAGAGAAACTAAAGCAATAAATACGCCTAAAAATGCAGCTGTATCTTCATACCACACAAATTTTGTCGTTGGTGATTGTATTCTTCTTATATATTTTAAAGATATAAAAAACTTCTTTATAGGATTTTTTTCAACAACTTGAGCTTCTTCAACAACCGCATTTGTTGCACTTGAAACAGCCCAAGCTTCAAACATCATGCTAATTATTAATGCAATAGCAATAATATTGTAATTTTTTAATAATTCTTCAATGCTATGATGATTAAATAATTTGTCAAAACCATGATAAATGGCAACAAAAGCACCTGCAAGCATTAATATTGAAGCAAACATTGCCCATATATTAGCTTCTAGGCCATAACCAAAAGGATGTTCGCTATCAGCAGGACGAGAACCTCTTTTAATGCCAACCATAAGACAAATACTGTTAAATGAATCAACCCCGCTATGAATTGCTTCAGCCAACATTGCAGAACTTTTTGAAATTAAAAAACAAATGAATTTAACTAAAGCAATGCCAATGTTTGCAACAAATGCCCTTATAACGGCATTTCGTTTTGTATTGTCTATCCTGTCTTTTTTATCTATAGTAGCTTCAACTATATTTTTGCTATCATCTATATCGCCAATCTGTCGAGGAGACATTTTAATTCCTTATAACCATATTTTGACAAATATATAATATACTTAAATTATGTTTTTTGCAAATTAAGGAATATACAAAAAATCGGAGGAATTAACCTCCGATTTAATTTAAGCCTGTTGTTGTTTTTTTAAAAAACATTCCTTACAATAAATCTCTTTACCTTCAATTGGCTTAAAAGGAACTTTAGTTGCAGCACCGCATTCAGAACAAACTGCATCATACATTTTTCTTCTTGATTTTTGTCTTCTGATTTTTCTGCATTCAGGGCATCTTTTAGGTACATTAACTAAACCTTTTTGAGCATAAAATTCCTGTTCACCTGCGCTAAAAACAAATTCTTTCCCGCAATCTTCACATACCAGGTTTTGATCTTCGTACATTTTGGTCTCCTTGTTTTAATTTGTTATTTTTATTCGACCACCGGTGCAAAAAATTGTTTAATTTGATTAAATAATTCAGCGCACAAATAGTTGATTTTGTTATTTTATATCTTTTTTAAAATTTATGCAATATTTTCATTTAATATTTGTTAAGTACGGAATATATTTCATCTATATTACTTGAAGTAGTAAAAATAATCATTTCTTCTTTTTGTTCAAGCTCATATAAACAAGTCTTAACAGCACTTTTAATTGAACCATCCATCACTAAAAAACAAGGATTTATGCCGGCATATTTTAATCTTAATGCCATATCATCAAAACGATTTGAGGTTATATATATTTTATTTTCAAAACCCTTTAAAGCTGCTAAATTTGCATCCCAAATCCAGCTTGTATCAACTCCGTCAATTACATCATCACTTAAACAAAATACAATTTTTTTATTTTTAACACCATAAAGCTCCCTGACTGCCTCGGATAATGATGTCGGATTTGCAATGATTTTAATTTTTATTTTTTTATTTTCATATTTAATGATTTCATCCCTTGCCTTTAAAGGTTTATAATCTTCAAAAGCCTTTGCAATAGTTTTTCTATCTATTCCTGCTACAAGAGCCAATGAAATTGCTCCAAGAGCATTATAAGCATTATATAAGCCGCCCAAAGGAAGTTTAAAAACATATCTATTATCTTTATAATAAACATTTAAAAATGAATAATCATCAAATACCGCTACATCAGCTGCTATATCAAGTTTTGGCCTTTTAAACCCGCACTCGCAATCATATTGACCTAAATGTGAATAATATCTTTTTTTATAATCCAAAACACAAGAACACTTAGGACACCTTATTATATCATTTTTTTGCGTAAATTCTTCATTTCCAAATGCGTATTCAACATTATTAAAACCATAAAAAATTTTATTTCTTTTTTTGTTAAATACAGTGTCATTTTTTATTTCATCTATTTCATAAAAAACAGGGTCATCGGCATTTATAATCAAATTTAATTTTGAATTTAAAACAATTGCTTCTTGAATTTTTTTTCTTTTTTCATAAAGCGAATAACAATTTTTTTGATCAAGAAATAAATTATGCAGCAATAAATAATCAAATCTCATTGCATTAAAATACAAAGGCAATTCAAAACAATCCATTGCCATCAAATAATAATCCTTTTTAATATCATTATTAAAAACGCCAAAAGTTTTTGATAAATCAAGGATAATAGAGGTTAAAACGGGATATATCTTTGAATTTTTAGAAACATTTGTAATAAAAGTTTTATTATCTTTTATAAAAATTTGATTTATTAAATCCAGCGTTGTCTTTTTGCCATTTGTTGCACACAAAGCAATTTTTTCATTTACATAACTTTGCAATTTTGATACAACCCAAGGATAATTACTATCAATAAAAGCATCTAATTGAAATTTGTCTTCAAGCTTTATTTTTTCCAATAACCTATAAAAACGTCCTAACCAGATGATTGCAGTTTTAAAATCCATTATTACCTTTAAAATAGTTTAACTTGCCTATAGAGAAATTCATCTCTATAATATATAATACAATTAATGCTAGATTTTGTCTTTATATTGTTAATAATTTTAGAAGTTATTTTAAGCACTATTATAGTAAACAAGCTGATAGTGTTTGAAAAACAAGTTGTTGCGCTTAATAACAAGCTTATTGCTTCAACTAAAATGATTTTAATTATCAATAATAAAATCAAAAAAACAATAACAACATTAAACAAATTTGTATCTGTTATAACCAATAAAAAATTCATTCAAGTTCAAAAAATAATAAGAATTACAATAAATATAATTGAAATTGTAGTATTATTACGTTCTTTAAACCTGTCCAAGGGCATAAAATCCATAAACTATAAAAATATTAAAAAACTTCTTTTAGCGCAAGTAATCAGAAAAATGATAAGAAAATCAATTAATTATTTAGCAAACGCCTAAAATTTTATTTTATTTTTTACAAATTGTTATTTTTTTTAAAACACGTGGAACATACCAATTATACAGATATGTTCTTATTGCATGTGTACAAATTTATATAGCAAGGAAGGAATTAAATATGGGACTAGAAGTAAACAAAACCCCGCTTCCCTCAGTAACGGTAGAACCATCTACCACAACCACAACTACACCCCAAACAAGCGAAGACGGAAGCATTTATGAAGAAACATCAACAGAACCTCTTACAACTCAAGTAGAGGTAGATAGGTTTTCAGAACTATCGGAAGAAGAACAGCTAATAAGAAAAACTCTGGCTGAAGAAGAAAACATTATTGATGGCGTAATCAGAAGCGAACAAGCAGGTGATGCCGATAAATTTGTTGAAGAAAGCGGCCTTGGTGCTGATGGCAACAAAGGAGGTGTTGCTTGGTGTGCTGCTTATGCTAATTATATCATTGAAGAATCAGGTATGGAGCAAGCTCAATGGTATAAAGATATAAGCCAAGACGTAAACAGAGACGGCGTTGAAGATTCTTGGACGGTTAAATACGTAAAAGCAGCAGCAGAAAAAGCAGGAGCAGTAGTCAGTGCCGACAAAACCCAAGCAGGAGATGTATGCTTCCTTAACAGCGGCCATATGGGCGTTGTTGCAAAAATCGAAGATGACGGTACAATCTGCGTTGTTGCAGGAAACAGCGGCGACAAAACCCAAGTATTTATGATACAACCGCAAGACTACGGCGACTTCTCTTTTGCAAACACAAGCGGTACAGATAGAACAAATGTTGATAATGATGCTAATGCAGTTATGGGAAGCATTGACGCTGACCCAACCGCAGCAACCAAAAGCGCAAAAGATTCTCTAGGCTTTAGTGAATATGATGAAAATAATAATGATAGAACAGGATATTATCATTTAGATGATATTCAAAAATATCAAGATTACTTATTATATGAACCTGATTTAGAAACAATCACCCTAACTCCTGAACCATCTACAATAGATGAAACAGAGCCGGAAGAATCAGAAGTATCTGAAGAACCCGAGCCATCAACTTCAACTAAACCGAAACCATCTTATGAGCCGCTCCCCTCATTTGAACCTATACCTTCTTATGAACCGGAGCCATCTTATGAACCGGAACCATCAATCACTCCTGAACCGGAACCATCAATCACTCCTGAACCGGAACCAACGGTAACACCCGAACCGGAACCATCAATTACACCTGAACCGGAACCAACGGTAACACCTGAACCGGAACCAACGGTGACACCTGAACCGGAACCATCAATTACACCTGAACCGGAACCTGAATTACCGGATTGCCCCGATAAACCCGGAACAGATGCTGATGATACAGGAATTGATAGCAAACCGCCCGAAACAACAGCACCTGAAAATCCTGAAATAGAAGAAGATTGCCCTGAAAAACCGGGTACCGATGGTGAAAATACAAATATTGAAGGTGAAGAACCACAAACATCGATACCTTTGGATTATGAAGAACTTCTATCAAGTGATACTTTATCGGATTTCAACCCATATAGTATGACAAGTGAAGAATATGAAAATTTCTTAAATGAAAGACGAAAACTTTTTGAATAAGAAACTATAACAATAATAAAACAAGAAGCCATATAGCTTCTTGTTTTATTATTTACATATTTTTAAACAAAACATGTTTTGTTGCATTAATCAAATTATAAAACTATAATTTAATTAAAAACGGAGAAAAAATGAAAAAAGCGTACACACTTGCAGAAATAATGATTTGCGTTACTATAATCGGCTTTTTAGCCATAGCAATGTTTTTAAACATAAAACCTGATACCTTTAAGAAGAAAAGCAATATAGCAAGCGCTTATAAAGCAATAGATGAATTTGAAAAAGCAAGTCAAAAAATAAGAGAAAAAGAAACACAGGCAGTTCCATCAGGCGATTTTATGACCAAAGTTTTAGATGAATATGAATATTCGATAATCAATGACGACGGAACCCCAAAAGATGCAACACAAGTAC
The DNA here is from genome assembly GCA_944324455.1 of Candidatus Gastranaerophilales bacterium. Classification (GTDB taxonomy): domain Bacteria; phylum Cyanobacteriota; class Vampirovibrionia; order Gastranaerophilales; family Gastranaerophilaceae; genus RUG14156. Next base: position 92,268 of record CALUWJ010000007.1, read on the forward strand.
TTGAATTATTTTCGCAATATATGAAAATAGAAAATGTCGGTGAAGAATTTTGCGAAAACACAGGATATTGCTCAACGGGAGATTCTTATGTCGGAGCAAAATTAACAAATGAAATCCATGTAGGATTAGAAATTTTAGATTCAATAGAAGATTGCCCAATACCCAAAATACCAATTGATCCTGATAAAGTAGTACCTGAAAGAGGAAAATGCTGGGCTAAATTATATATTGACACAAACGGCAAAGAACAGCCAAACGAAGACGGTGAAGACGTATTTATATATGGCTTAAATGAAAAAGGCGTTGCTTATTAATGCTCTTGATTAATTAAAAACAATGTTTTATTGAGCAAATTCAAAAGATTTTGTTCTTTTGAGGCTATATTTTTATTTGAATATTTTCCATCATTTACAGGGATATATTTTGAATAATAATCAGCGTCATATTTCAAATTTCCCAATTCTTTAGCATAATAATTCGCACTTAAAATCTCAAAATAACTTTCCTTCTGAGCTTCAAATTTATTTTGATATTTTGTTTTTAAATTCTTCGTATATAAATCAAGCAAATTTACACATGCGTTAAATCTTTGTATATCTTCATTTTTTTCTATACAATCTTTTAAATTATTCAAAGCATATTTAATTCTTTGTAAATCATTTACATAGTTTGATGATTTTTCTTGTTTAACTAATACATCTAAAAATAAAGCGTCATCAAAAGGAGCCTCTTTAAAATCTTCTTCTTTTCTTTCTTGCGTATCAGACATTATTAAATCACTATTTGGGCTTGATTTTGAAGATTGCTTTTTATAATTAAAATCATCTTCTATATCAGGTAATTCTCCATAATAACCTCTTGGAATTTCTTCATATTGATTTGTAGTATAGTTAAATTTTGCATTCTTTCTTTTAAACTTTGAAAAGAAACCTTTTTTTTCTTCTTTTTTTTCTAATTCAATTTTTTCTTTAATATCATCAACTTTTTGTTCATATTTCGGCTTTGGATTTTTTGTTTCTTCAAAATACGAATCAATATAAAAAGCTTCTTGACAATAAGCAAAATCTATCGTCAAGAAGTTTATAAAAATTATCAATGTTAAAATATTTTTTTTCATAACAATATTATTCAAAATTTAACTTAATAATTCCATTGCAGATTGCAAAAGCTGTTTATAAGTTGACATTATTTTACCCGATAAATCCAATTGCGTATTAGCTTCTTGCCAATAAGTCGCATTGGCTTTAAAATCTATATTTGATAATTCAATTAACCCGCTTCTTACTTCGCCTTTTCCTATTACGGGTTTTCCCGAGTATTCCGTTTCTAAATATTGTCCTTGTTTATATTCAAAAAGCTCTTGAGGATTGTGAAAATTCATTAATGCAAGTTTATATAAAGGTGTGCAATCTTTGCCGTTATTAGCTTTTCCATATAAAATTCCATCACCTTTTATTTCATATTCATCATATTTTCCAAGATATTTACCATTATCAGGATCAATCCACAATTTTATTTCAGTTGTCGGAATAGCTAAAGCTCCGCCTTGGGCTATTGTGTCTTCATAAGCACTATCTGATAAAGATTTTGTTCCTGACATAATTTCGCCTTTATCATTTAAAATGTAACCTTGAACTTTTGACCCGTCAGCTGCCTTATATACACCCTCGCCGTCAAATTTAAATTCACCCAATCTTGTATAAGCAATTCTTCCTTCTTCGTTCCTCAAAACAAAAAAGCCATTACCTTCAAGATAAACATTTTCATTTGAAGTCCCCGGAATTGCTTTTCCTTGCCCTGTATTTTTTAAGACTCTATCAGGAACAGCAGCGTCAAGATATGTTTTAAAAGTCATCTGATTTTCTCTGTATCCTGGGGTATATAAATTAACAAGGTTCTCTGAAATCGCATTCATCCAATGAACCGTTGTTTTTTGGACATTCATTGCATTAATATAGGAATCTCTCATTGGTTACTCCTTTTTTTTCTTTGGTTATTTGAATTATTATTTTCGCCTTTATATCTTGAATAGGCAATTTGCGAATAATTTATTTGCGCATCATCAAATCTTTGTCTTAAACAAGGAATATTTTGCTTTAAAAAACTCTCTACTTCAAAACTTCCGGGGATAAAATGGGTTAAAATTTTACCCTCTTTATCCAATTTTAAAATTACGGTTACATCTTTATCAAAATCCAATCTTATTGCTTTTTTTGTTTCAATTGAACTATGAAGCATATTTAAAAGCGAATTTGAAGTTTTAATTGCTTTATCATCAACATTTAGAGAAATTTTATCATCTTGAACGGTATAATTAATTATATTATTTTGATTTAATAAATTAACAAAAAATATAGCATCATTTACGCCAATCTTAGTGGAATCTATATCAAACTCTGAACCAAAATCTAAGTTTAAAAATTTTTCATTTAATTGTTCTTCAAAAGTCGGTTCTTTGTTATCTGAAATAAAAGATATAATTTCTAATAATTTTGTTCTTATATCATCAAAAGGAGATGAACTCTTAAAAGTAATATATTCATCAGATATATTACCTTGTAATATCTGTTCATCAGATATATTTTGATTATATTCAATTGTTGATGGGGTATTAATTTCCATTTTGATTTTTATTTTCTAAATAATCCAATAAATCTTGCTCTTGTTGTTTTTCTCGGTTTCTTATGAAAAATTTTTGTGAACCTATTTCATTTAATTCTTTTAATTCAAGTGCCTTTTGTTCTTTTATATAGTCTTCTTTTTGGTGCTCTTTATGTTTTTCTAAAACGTTAACTTCTTGTTCTTTAATTTTTAATATTTCTTTCTCTTTATTTAAATTTTCAATCGCCTGCCTTTTTTCTTCTTGAAGTTTTTCATCTTCTTCCCAAAGATGTTTAATATATTTATCAAATTGCTCATACATCATAGGGTCTGCACTTCGCATCTGTTTTGTCAGGGTTTCAATTTGATCTCTATTTTCAATTATCAAATATTCAATTCGATTAACTTCTTCTTGCGCCTTAATAACAACCTGAAGTTGTTCATCTTTTTTTCTTATTCTTATTTCAAGAATTTTTTGTAATCTATATCTAAAGGGCATTTAATTAGTCTTTCAAAGGCACACTAAGATATAAATTAATACGACTTCATTATTTTTTTATTTAATAAAAAATTTAATAAAGTCAAAAAAATCAACTAAATATATGATTTTAATTGCAGTTAATATAGTCGATAATTTTATTGTTATGATGAGGGGAATTATTTTTAAAATAGCATTTTTATTGTGTTTATTATTTTTAAACACATCTAATTGCTTCGCCTTAGAAAAAGTAGGCATAATTACAGACACTCTTTTAACCCCGATTAACTACTACAACGCTTACTTTAGGACTCCAATGTTTTTTGCTCAAGATATCAAAGGAGAACTAAATAAAAAAAATGTTCAGGTTGTACCTGTTGATACAACTCAAAACGCACTAAAAGCAGCCGGATTAAGGCAATATGACCTTGAATCATTACAAGGGCTTCAACAAGGCTATAATATCGAATATCCGCTTTTAAAAAAAATAGCCAAACAAATAGGCGTTAAAAAGATTATTATTGTATCTATGGGAATGGATATTCAAAGAGATTTCTTAAAAAACACAGCTTGGAATATATTTAATGTTTCAGGAATGGATGTAGTCAATCCAACCCACAGGGTAAGTGTTTATGTTGCTTTTGTTGATGTCGAAAAAGAATTAATGCTATGGGAGAGCATTTATGCTAAAAATATCAGAAATAACAAATTTAAAAATCTTGATACAACAATTTCAAATAACTATGAAGGTATGTTGAGATTAAAAGAATACTCTAAATATATAAGCCCCGATATTGCATATAATGTTAAAATGAAAATGCTAAACCCAAATTATGTTGAACCGCCAACATCAATCACAAGAGAAAATTTAAAACAATACGCTAAAGATAAACACAATATCGGCTCTAAAAAAGAATTATCCGAAATCGACAGGCAAAAATGGGATACAGAAAAATTAAAAGAAGATACAAAAGACAATATCATTGAATTTACCAATGACACCAAAACAGGAATAAAAAACGTAGGAAATAAAACAAAAAATGGTATAATCAATTTTAAGAACAAAATCTTTAAAAAGAAAGATACACAAAATCAAGAATGGCTATAACCATTTAACGGAGGAAATATGGTAAAACCCTTAAATGATAAAGAAGATAAAAACCCAAATAAAAAACAGCTGGAATTAAGTGCAAACACTGTAATGATTATAAATAACGTTATAATGCTTATTGTAATCATTATTTCAATGATTATTATGTATGTGCTTTTAGATTCATCATTTAATAAAAAAATATCAAAATTAATTCCATCTGATGAAGAACAATCAGAAGAAATTGAAGAAGTAAAACAAGAGGGAATTTTATTAGATTTAGGAGATTTTATTCTAAATCTCGCCGACCCCAACGCAAGGCGCTATTTAAAAGTAGGAATTGCAATGGAATTATCTAAAACTGAAGAAGAAATTGCAACATCTGAAGCACTATCAGAAGCAAAACCCCAAGGAGGGCACGGCGCAAGCGCACCAGTTGACCCTAATGCAAGCATAATAGCAGAAATGGAGCGCTATAAACCTGCTATTAGAGATGCTGTTATTTCAGTTCTATCGAATAAAACCTCTGATGAACTATCTACTCCAACAGGAAAAGAACTTGCAAAGGAAGAAATAACCGAAATGGTTAACAATGTCTTTGAAGGACAAAGAGAAGTTATGAGAGTTAGTTTTGGACAATTTATTATTCAATAAGTATTAAAATGGAAGAAAACAACAATATAGAAAATAAAAACATAGAAGCTGAAGATATTAATGAATTGCCAACAAAAAAAGTTGACAGTGAAGTTGATATTGAAAACAATTATCCGCAAGATAGTCAAGATGAAGAACACAACAATCAGCTAATAACCGTAAGACCCGTAAAATTTCAAGAATTTGAAAATATTACAGTCAACCACACAATCAAAAAAAATCTTGATATAATGCTTGATATTCCCTTGCATATCAGTGTTGAACTGGGCAGAACAAAATCCTCAATAAGAGAAGTAATGGAGCTGGATAAAGGCTCAATTGTAGAATTAAATAAAATCGCAGGTGAACAAGTTGAAATATATGTAAATCAAAAACTTGTTGCAAAAGGTGAAGTTATTGTTATTGAAGACAAATTTGGCGTAAGAATAACTTCAACAAATATTGTTAAAAACATAACTTAACCCCTAAAAAGATTATTTGATTCAACCTCATTTTTTAAAATCGGATAATCGTTTATATTTTGTTTTTCAGCAAAATCAAATGCATATTTTCTTGCTAATTCTAATACATCAGCATCTTGAACTATATCGGCCACCTTAAAATCAGGTAAGCCAGATTGTCTTGTGCCTAAAAATTCTCCGGGGCCTCTTAATTCAAGGTCTTTTTGAGAAATTACAAATCCGTTATTTGTCTTTGTCATAATTGAAAGCCTATTTTTAACTTCAGAGCTGCCTTGCGTTATTAGTGCACAATATGATTGAGCTTCACCTCTACCTACTCTGCCTCTTAATTGATGTAATTGAGATAAACCAAATCTTTCTGCATTTTCAATCACAATAACCGTTGCATTAGGATTATCTACGCCAACTTCTACAACTGTTGTTGAAACCAAAATATCAAACTTGCCGTTTTTAAAATCATTCATGACCTCATCTTTTTCATTATTTGACATTTTCCCATGCAAAAGTCCGATTTTATATTGACTAAATTCTCCCTCTTGAAGCTTTTGAGCTTCCAGGGTAGCAGCCTTAGCGCTAATTGCCTCTGATTCATCAATTAAAGGGTAGACAATATAAGCTTGATGTTTAAAGAAAATTTCTTTTTTAATTAAGTCGTATATTTTTTTTCTTTCACTTTGACCGCCAAGAGTTGTTATTATTGGTTTTCTTCCTTTCGGTAGTTCATCTATAACACTAACATCCAAATCACCACACAAACTCAAAGCCAAAGTTCTTGGAATTGGAGTTGCAGTCATATTAAGCATTTGAGGCATTTTACCCTTATTTAAAAGAGCATTTCTTTGTTTAACGCCAAATCTATGCTGCTCATCAATTACAATCGCACCTAAATTATCAAATTCAACTCCCTCTTGAATTAGTGCATGGGTGCCGACTGCAACATGGATTTGACCGTTTTTTAAATTAGTCAGCATTTCTTTTCTGGTTTTAGCGCTGTTTTTACCTGTGAATAAACCAACACTAAGCCCTAGAGGGGTTAACCAATTTGAGAAATTTTTATAGTGCTGAATGGCTAAAATTTCTGTTGGTGCCATGATTGCACCTTGATAACCATTTTCAATTGCACACAATAAAACAATAGCAGCAACAACCGTTTTTCCTGAACCAACATCACCTTGTAAAAGCCTTTGCATTGGAGTTTCAGAATTTAAATCCTGCATTATTTCTTTTAGGGCATTTTTTTGAGCGTTGGTTAATTCAAAAGGCAAATTTTTTATAAATTTATCAACCAAACCATTTTCTTTTATTGAAAGTTTGATTGTTTTGTTTTTTTGGTTTTCTTTTCTTAAAAGCGCTAAATTTAATTGCATAGAAAAAAATTCTTCAAAAACAAGTCTATATCTTGCCCTATCAATCTCATCTTGGCTTTTAGGATTGTGCATATCAAAAATAGCCTGTTTTTTATCTTCTAAATTTAATTCATCTAAAATATATTTTGGCAAAGGTTCAGAAATTTTATCTTGAAATTTAGATAATGCATTATTAATTGCATTTGTTAGTGTTTTTGGATTTAGACCCTCAATTAAAGAATACACAGGCATTATCAAATTTTTATTAAACTCAAGAGCATCTCCCTGTCCTAATACTTGAATTTGAGCTTTATCAATCGTTGTAGCCGATAAATAATCATCATATTTAACTTTACCTAATACCATAACGCTGGAATTTATCGGATACATTTTTTTATAATGCTCAATCAATCTTCGATTATCTGTTTTAGTAAAAAAATTAATAGGCATTACCCCTGTTGAATCTTTAACATATACAGTAAAAATCGTTAATTTATTTTTGGTTGTTCTATGGGTAACTTTTATTATGTTTGCAAAAAAAGAAACACTTTCACCCAGTTTTAAATCTCTGATTTTCTTTTGACCAATGTAGTTAATATATTTTCGAGGATAATATTCAATTAAATCTTTAACTTTAAAAATGTTCATTTTATTAAACATTTTAGCTATAACAGGTCCAACACCTTTAACAAAAGCAACATCAATATCTTCTATTTCATCTTGAAATTGTTTTTTTTCTTCAATATCTTTTTCTTTTTTAGGTTTAATAAGCTTTCTTAAGCGGGCAAAAGTTTCAAGAGTTCTATCTATTGTATATTTTCTATTATTAACACTATCAATGTGATAAGATTCAAAAAGATTAATAAGATATAAGATATTTTGTTTTTCAATTTTATTAATGTTTTTTAAAACATCACTTAAAATACCAATCATAAATTTTGAAAAATTCATCTTTCGCCCGTCAAAATCTATGTATTGATATTTAACCTCAAGAGTAATGGCTTGTTTTATTTTTTCATATATTTCATCAAAACTCAAAACTTATCCTTAATCAACCAATCTTATAACTTCATATAAATTAATTTTATTTGCTTTTCCTCTAATAACCACATTTTTAATTGTGATAACATCAACAAAATCCTTCACTTTATCATAAGTTGATTCACTAATTAAAAAATTTGTTCTATATACTTTATTGTAATTTTCAATTCTGCTTGCAGTATTAACGGTGTCCCCTATAACAGTATATTCAAGACGCTCTTGAGAACCAATATTACCTATAAAGGCTTCTCCTGTTGATATGCCTATACCTATTTCTATTCTTGGTTTTCCTTCTTCAAGCCATTTATCTTGCAGATATTTAACCTTTTTAAGCATTTTATCAGCGCACTTAACAGCATCAAGTGCATGATTATTGCTTTTTTTAGGTTCGCCAAATATAGCTAAAACAGCGTCTCCCATAAACTTATTCAAAACTCCGTTATGTTCCTCAATTATAGGAACAAGAGCAGAAAAATATTCATTTAAAATTTTTGATACACTATCAGCATCCATGGATTCTGATATTGAAGTAAAATTTCTTATATCAGCAAAAAGAACGGTTATATTTGCTCTTTTTCCGCCAAGAGAAATATTATCGATATTTTCTACAACATTTTGCATAACGTCATAAGATAAATATTTACCCATGGCCTTTTGAATTTTTGCTTTTTTATTATCTTCGATTAAATATCTGTATGAATAAGCGCAAGCTATTGAAACAATAACAAAAACTTCAGGCAAAATAACACTTATTGCAATTTTGTTGTAATACATAAATAATGCAAAAAATACATAAACTATCATTATGCTTGTACAAGACAATAAAGCTGCAATAATCGGCATTGTATTAATTAATACAAAAACTAAAATAAACATAAATAAACAAGCCAAAAAATTATATAAAGGACTTGCGACCCGATAAAAACTATTTTTTAATAAATTATCAAAATTTGTTGCTTGAATATCAAGTCCTGAAAAAGTTTCACTTATCGGTGTTCTTGCTATATCATTAAGCGCTTGAGCATTTGCATTTGCCCCAATAAAAACAAATTTATTATCAAAAACAGACGGATCTAATATTGGTTTTTGACCTTTTTTTATTGCCCTATAAGAATTAATAACATCTGAAGCACTGTATTTTTTATGTGAATAATTTTCATCAACTAAATCATAATAACAAATATAGTTTAAAGCCATTCCCATTTTATTTTTTATGGGAATTTTTAGAGTATGCTTATCTGAAAAACCAAAAATAAAATTATCGGATAGTATAAATTCTTTTATTCCTGTATATTTACTATACATTAAAAAAGATAAAGACGGATAAAATTTTCCTTTATAATCAATTAGTTGAGCGGTTTGTCTGATATAACCGTCTGAATCTGTTGGAACATTTACAAATCCGATTGAATTAACGTTTTTAAAGTATTCTTTTTGTAAAGCCGTAAAACTTTTAAAATCACTATGATTTTTGTTTTTGGTCCTTTTATCAACTATTTTTATATCAGACTTTAAAGCCAACAATTTATCATAATAATTTACATCAATATTATCTTCAAATTCATCATAAGAAAAAGCAACTCCGCTTGTCAGGTTTTTAAATTTATCTATTGAAGAAAAAAACTTTTTATCACTTATAGGATACTCTAAATCAGGCGCCATAATAAGCCCGTCATAGCCCATAACTTTTGCTTTTGTATAATTTTGAAGATAATCAAATATTTCAAGATAATATTCTCTTTTCCAAGGCCACCTGCCGATTTCATGTAATGCTTTATCATCAATAGCAATTAAAACAACATCAGAAGAAGCAACTTTATTTTTTAAGGTCAGCTTATATAAGAAATTATAAGATTTCATTTGCGAAAAAGGCGCAAGTGCAAAATATATTACCAAGAATATAAAAGCAAATACCAAAAATAAAAATTTAGTGTTTTTTTGTTTTAACTCCATAATTTTATTTTATTATATTTTATTCAAAATAAAAAGCAAAAAATGCGGTATATGAATTATTTCATATACCGCATTTAACTATACTTTATAATTTTACAATCTGTTTTTCGGATTTAAAAATTCAGGAATATCCAACGAACTTGATGAAGAAGGCATAGCCTGTTCTCTAGGTTTTTCTTCAGTTGTTGTTGAAGGCATTCCAAATGGGAATGAAGAAGAATTACCCATTGCAGAAGTTGAAAATCCACCAAATAAGCCTGCTGCAGAAAGTTTATTATCTGCTGCGCTCGGCGCGCTGATTTCACCATTTTTCATTTCAAAACCAGTGGCAATGATTGTAATTTGAATTTCGCCTTGAATTCTATCATCTACAACCGCACCAAATATAACATCCGCATCATCTGCAACAGCGTCATGGATTACATTAGCAGCCTCATTTACTTCAAATAATGTCATATCAGGACCACCGGTTACATTCATGATGATACCTGTTGCACCATTTATTGAAGTTTCAAGCAATTTAGAATCAATTGCCAATTTAGCAGCTTCCATCGCTCTGCCTTCACCTGATGATTTACCAATACCCATTAATGCAGAACCGGATGATTGCATAATTGTTTTAACATCGGCAAAGTCAACGTTGATTAAACCGCCAACAAGAATAATATCTGAAATACCTTGAACACCACATAAAAGAACTTCATCTACAACAGAGAATGCATCTTTAAATGTTGTTCTTCTTTCAACAACTTCCATTAATTTATCGTTTGGAATAACAATTAAAGCGTCAACATTTTCTTTTAATTTTTCAAGCCCTTGCAACGCTTGAGCTAATCTTTTTTTACCTTCGAATTTAAATGGTTTTGTAACAACACCAATTGTTAGCGCACCCATTTCTTTTGCAATTTTAGCAACAACAGGAGCAGCACCTGTACCGGTACCACCGCCCATACCGGCTGTAACAAAAACCATATCGGCACTATCAAGCGCAACTGTAATATCTTCTCTTGATTCTTCTGCGGCTTTTTCACCAACTGAAGGATTACCGCCTGCACCAAGACCATTAGTTAATTTTGTACCAAGTTGAACTTTTCTTGGGGCACTGGACATTTCAAGAACTTGAGCGTCTGTATTCATAGCCCAAAACTCAACACCGCTTAATCCCGATGCAATCATTCTGTTAACGGCATTTCCACCACCGCCGCCTACACCAACTACTTTGATATTAGCATTTGTTGAATATCTGGGATATTCTGCAGGTTGTCTGTCATAATTATCTAATTTGAACTTATCCACTTATTAGCCCTCTTAAATTTACTTTTAATTTTACTATATTTTAAAAATTTTTAGATGTAAAGAAAATCTAATAAAAGTATGTATCAAATTTTACATAAATTCAAATTTTGCATAAATACTTCAAACATCTTTGCAAAATACAAAAAATACTATATAATTTATTAGGTAAACTTTTGTAAACATATATCTGATTATTTATCATTTTATTTATTTAGTGAACTTTAAATAGACAACAATACCATGACATAATCAAACAAGAGGTTAAAATGAATTTTAAAAATTTCAAAATTGTGAGAAAATTAAAAGATTTAAGCCCAAAACTTAAATGGACTATGTTTTCACAATTTCAGGATTATAAAATAGGTTCAAGATATATAGATTATCTCATCCCCGAGGATAAAAAAGACATTAATAAAGATAATGAAAAACTTGAAAAAATGGTAAGAGATACTCTTATTAAAGAATTTTCACCTAAAATTAAAGATTTTAAATCATTTAATCTTCTTGTTGATGCCACCGTTCATAGAATTAAAGAAAAACAACTACGCTCTATGGGTGATTGGGAAGATATAGAACTATAAATTAATTACCTATTATTGATGATTTATATTTCATCAATCCTTTTTGGGCTTGCTTTAATAATGTTAAATAAAATTCAAGTTCATTTTCAGATGAATTATTAATAAATTTTAAAAACTCTGTTTTAACAACATTATTTTCAACAGGAGTATTTATATCTAAATTACTCATTTTAAATTCTATATCTAATGTTTTAAAAATTTTAACAATATTATCCAAAGTAGGCATATATTTTCCTGATTCAATTCTTGATATATGCTTTTCATGAAGCGAAACAAGTTCAGCCAATTGGGCCTGCGTTAAGCCCTTTATAAGTCTTGCTTCTTTTATTTTTCTTCCAAGGGACACTTTATCCATATAACTTCCTTAATAAGTACGTTACTAATATGATAAGGTCTAGCAATAAAATTATGAACCATAATTAAGTTACTATCAAATATATTTAGTAACATATTTATTAACAAAAATTAAGCAACTCAAAAATAGGTTTTTAGCTATTTTTCTTGCTATTCTTAAAAAAATATTTTAAATGGGTGATGTACATGTTTATAAAATTGTAATATTATAGTAACATACTTAAAGATAAAATTTTTATCTTTAAATTAAGATATCAAAATGGAAGTTAATAAATATGTTACTAAAAAATGTAAAAGCCTCTTTAGGTTTCAGCTTAATTGAGCTATTAATCAGCTTAATTGTGATTTCTTGTATCACAGCAGCATTCACTCCGATTATTACAAAGAAATTTTCAAGTGGTGTTTTGGGTGGTGATTCTGTATCAGATATTACAATTAAATGTGAACAATTTGGTGAACATTGTAATTTATGCACAAATAATATTTGTTTAGCATGCAGTGGTTTAGTTTGCCAAGGTGATGAATTTATCCACGATAAAAGCTGCAGTTGTAAAAAATGTAAGGATAATTATGGGACTGATTGCTTAACTTGTGATGATAAAGGTTGTTTAAGTTGTAGTGTAGGTAAATTCCCTAATGGGAATAAATGCAGCGATTGTAATACAAAATATCCAAATTGTACTACATGTAATGAAACAAAATGTACAGGTTGCGAAAATAATTATAAGTTAGTTAATGGAGCTTGTGTTCCAGATTGCACTAAGTTATTTAGCTCAAGTTGTACAGCTTGTGATATTAATAATTGTACAACTTGTACTGGTGGATATGATTTAATTAACGGTAGATGTGTAGCTAATTGCCCTACGAAGTTTGGAAGTGCTTGTACGAGTTGTACAGCTAGTGCTTGTACAGCTTGTTCTGGTAACTATATATTAAGCAATGGTAGTTGCACAACTTGCAGTGCTAAATTTGGGGCAAGTTGTACTAATTGTAATGCATCAACTTGTACTAAATGTCAAAATGGATATAAATTAAGCGGAACAACTTGTGTGCCTAATTGCACTTCGCTATTTGGATCTAATTGTACAAGTTGCACAGCTAGTGCTTGTACTGCTTGTAAAAGCGGGTATGGAATAGTTAATGGTAGTTGCTTTCTTTGTACAAGTTTTAACCCAAATTGTAGTGAATGTAATAACTCTGGCTGTACCAAATGTAAAAGCGGTTATACTTTAAAAAATGGAACATGCACAGCATGTAGCAGCTTATTTACTAATTGCTCAACGTGCACAGATACACAATGTACTGAATGCAAATATAGATATGTATTATACGGAAATAGCTGTAAAGCATGCAGTTCGTTGTTTTCAGGTTGCAATGATTGTACAATAACAGAATGTCTTAGTTGCAATTCAGGATATACATTAGTAAATGACTATTGCTTACCATGCACTTCTTATGATCGGCATTGCATAAGTTGTAATTCTACACAATGTACTGGATGTGGGAGTGAATTGGTGTGCGACACTAATGGCAACGGCGGTTGTTGTGAAATGATTTACAAATTAGAAGAACTTTGGGCAGGCAGAATGCGTTGTATGCTTGATGATACCATATGCAATTAGCATATGCAATCCTATACAATAATCAATTTTATGTTATTTTTTGTGTTTTGATATTACAGCCTTTTAAATTTAAAAGGCTTTTTCTTTTGTTTATTAAAATTGGATAAGTATACCTAACCAACATTTTATTTTGT
>CALUWJ010000008.1 GCA_944324455.1 Candidatus Gastranaerophilales bacterium
TATACTTCGCTCAATAGCGGAGCTTGCTCCGGATACTTATCGTTCGCATTCGCTCACTTGGGAGCTACTGAGGATTATTTTAAATCTTATTTAATTGTCATATACTTCGCTCAATAGCGGAGCTTGCTCCGGATACTTATCGTTCGCATTCGCTCACTTGGGAGCTACTGAGGATTACCAAAACCAATTTCTTGGTACTTTTTTAGTATAGCAAAAAAAATTTTTTTAGCAAGCATTTTTTATAATCTTTTTTATCATACTTTTTGGTACTTTAAAGATTAAGCGAAAAATGCTATAATTAACACAAGTTTAAAAAGGAGATAATATGTGCAGAAAAAATGACAGCTCGTTTTGTTTTGCAATGGGTATTCTTGCCGGTGTTGTTGGCGGAATAGTTGCAGGTGTGCTTCTTGCCCCTAAATCAGGCGAAGAATCAAGAAAAGATTTAAAAAATGCAGTGGATAATTTAAGAGAAAAATATTCTCCTGAAGTAATCCAAGCAAAAGAACAAGCACTTTGTGCAATTAAAAATTCAAAATCAAAAATTGAAGAATTTTACAACAAATTCAACGAATATTTAAAAGCTAAACAATTAGCAAAAGCAAAAAACAGCGAAACAAATGTTGATGAAATGTAGGTTTAATAATGTTAAATGCAAGTGTTAGTTTTTCTGTTCTTATGATAGTGAGCGTAATTTGCTTAATCGTCTTAACTATTTTTGTTTGCAAATTAATTATTAGCGTTACAAAACTAACAGATAACGCAAATGTTATTGCAACCAGTGTTCAAAAAGAAATTGAACCAACCCTAAAAGAACTAAAAGAAGCAGCAAAATCCATTAATTCAATAGCAAACAGTGCAGATGAAAAATTCCACAATACCAAAATCGGAATTGCTTCTATGATTAATGCAGGTGCTGCTGTCGGTGGAAAAATTAAATCTTTCAGCCAAGGAATTTTAAAAGGAATTTCTTTTGGATTGAATTTATTTAAAAAATAAAAGAAAGGAAAATAATTATGTCAGCAGGTAAATTTATTGCAGGTTTTGTAGTTGGCGGCCTTGTAGGTGCTGTTGCAGGAATATTATTGGCTCCTCAATCAGGAGAAGAAACAAGAGAACAAATAAAAGAATCTTCTCAAAAAGCCTATGATAAAGCACAAAACGCAGTTAAAGAAATTCAAGAAAAAGCCGAATCAATTACAAACGATATGGCAAAAAAAGGCGAAGAACTTATTAACAAAATTCAATGCATGATTGATAAAAACAAAAATCAAGAAGCATAAAAAATTATTTTATTTTAATATAAAAAGCTATGAAAATCATTAATTTCATAGCTTTTTATATATTTTTATACCAAAGTTTAAAGTTGTTAATTTGATTAATTAAACCATCAAAATCACCTTTGTAATTATTCAAAACGCCAACTAAATCTATTAATATAATTTTTTAATTTTCATTCAATTCCTTGTTATTACAAAATTATACGCTGCAAATAAGCGCCTCAGTCTATACAAATTATAAGCGCAAAAGTCTATATTGCCAAATATGAATACCAAAATTTTAGAAAAATTAGGGCAAAATTTGAAAAAATATAGACTTAAAAAAGGTCTAACCCAAGAATTTTTAGCTGAAAAAGTCGGAATACATCCAACATACGTTGGCAAATTAGAAAGCGGCAAAAATAACCCTTCTATAAAAATGTTATATAAAATCACTCGTACACTGGAAATCAAACTGCCTAAATTGTTTGATTTTGATAAATAAACCAATCTAAACAAATTATTAATATATGTAAAGTTATTTAAAAAAATAATCAAAAAAATACATTTTTTATCTTTATACTGTCATAAAACGAAAGGGTTCTAAAATGATAGTTGAAAATGTTTCTAATATTCATCATAATAAAATCTCATCCTTCAACAATAAAAAGGTACAAGAAGTAACAAAAGATATCAACAAAGGTGTATTTGGTCAAGATGTAAATGATGAAACTAATCCGCTCAACAAGCTTGATATTTTAAGCCCATATTACGACACAAATGAAGTTATAAAAGTTTTCAATCTTCGCTATAATGAACCGACTATAATGTAATAATCAATTTAAACCTTTTATTATTTGAAGCATTCTTTTTACACATTCTTTTGAATTATGATTTAATTTAATATATTCTAAGCCTTTTGATGCAATTTTTTTATATTCATCAGAATCACTCAAATAAAATCCAATTTTATTAACTAAATCATCAAAATTTTCATAATACGGAATTATATTATCAAATAAATCCAATTCAGCTCTTTTATCTGAAATTAAAAGCCTTTTACAAGCCATAACCTGAAATGACCTGTAATTTAGAGAACTTATACCTTGAGCATTGATATTATAGATAATTTTAGTATTATTTATAGCACTAGCCATATCTTTTTCATTATCAATAAACCCGCAATATGTATTTTTTAATATTCTTTTTTCTTCTTCATTTTGACATCTTGATAGAGCATCAAGATAATGTTTTTCTATTGCATGCCAGCTAAATTTTAATTTTTTTAATTTTTTATTTAATTCCAAAAAAAGCCTGAGTCTTAAATCGCTATCCAATCTTCCCATAAAAGAAACATCATAAAAAGCGCAAGAAAAAGGCTTTAACTCTTTATAAATCTCACAATTTACAAAATGAGGCATATAAATTAATTTTTCTTTTTTTGCTAATTCTCTATCCCAATAAAAAATATAATTATCTTTTTCAAATAAAAATTTTCTATATTCAATATAACCGACACCTGCTGTTTTTAAATTTATATCATCAGAAAAATAAGCTATTAAAGGAATTTTTAATAAATAATCATACTTTAATTTAATTGCAGAAAAATCATAACCCACAATAAAAGAATAATCAGTATTTATATAATCATTAAAATTATCATTCTTTAATTCATCAAAAATAACAACCTCAAAGCCATTTAACCTAAAACCGTCAAAAACGCTCGAAATTGTTAATCTTCCACCAATGCTATGCGGTAATATTCCTAAAATTTTTTTCATTATACAACTTTTGTTTCATCTAAGATTTTAAATATTTTTGTTTTTTTATTCGTTAAATTATCAATATATTTTTTCATAAAAGAAAAACATCTTTCTAACACCAGTTCATTAACTAAATCATCATATTTTGTTTTTTGATTTATATCAGTTTGAGCTAATTCAGACAAAAATACACAAATTTTATTATTAATCTTAACCCTCTGACTTAAAGAATTTTTGGCGCAATCTCGACATAAAAAATCACCCTCCAAAAAAGAAAAATAACTGTCATCTTCTATTTTTCTTTGACAAATTGAACAATAGTTAAAATCTAAACCCCAGCCTAAAATTGACATAATCTTAATTTGAAATTTTAGTGCATTGAATAAAATGTCCTTTTTATCATTTGCATTTGCAATTTTTTCATAAGTTAAAAAAATTAAATTATAGATTTCTTCGTAATTTTCATCTTTATTAAATTGTTTTGAACAAAAATTATTAACAATTTCAGCTATATACATGGAATATGACAATTTATCCAAATCATATCTTATTTTTGAAAAAGTATTTAAACTCTGCGCTTCAGCAATTGTATCAAGATTTTTGCCCTCAAAAAGCATAAGTTTATTTGCTATAAACATTTGTATTCTTGCGCCCAATTTTGATTTTGGGCGCTTTGAACCTTTTGCAACCGCACTAATAAGCCCTTTTGTTTTTGAAAACATAACAACAATGCTATCATTATCATTCAAAGGATAGTTTTTTAAATTAATTGCTTGTGTTGTATAGTTTTTTTTCAAAATTAAGCCTTAATAAACTGCCTTCAAAAAATCTTCAATAACACTAACTTGTGTGTTAATTTTAATATTTTGATTAATTTCATTAAACAAAGTTTTATATGTTTCTCTAACATTAATATCTTTGTCTATAATATAAATTTCTTCAACTTGATTGCTGACTTTTAGCGCACTTCTTAATAAATTTATTGTGATTTTATCATCAATTGAAGGATGTATTACAAGCCAGACTTGAGAATTTGCAAAAGCTATATTTGCCATGTTGTAGTAATCAAGATTAATTTCAATATCTCTATCATTTTGAGCATAATAACTCGGAAACATTGGACTTTTACATTTTGGACATTGTAATACAAAAGCTTTT
Organism: Candidatus Gastranaerophilales bacterium; assembly: GCA_944324455.1. Lineage (GTDB taxonomy): Bacteria > Cyanobacteriota > Vampirovibrionia > Gastranaerophilales > Gastranaerophilaceae > RUG14156. The sequence continues at coordinate 4,181 of CALUWJ010000008.1, forward strand.
GTTTCTTTTTCGGTTTCTAAAAATTCTTGATGACATTGAGAACATTCAAATAAATCAGATAAACCGAATATAGGCATTAAATTTATTTTTTTATCATTTCTTGGATTAAAAATGCTGTATGAAATTTTATTTGTTTCCATTAATTGAACAAAATTAGCACTTTGAGAATTTGTTATCAAGCTGACATAATTATTTGTATTATTTAATTGCTCTAAAATTCCTTTAAGTTCAACTACATTTGTATCTGCTTGAACATTAATCTCGCTCAATAAACTCAAAATTTCACCCATTGAAGCATTGTTGTAATTTTTTAAAAGTTCACGATATTTTTGAATGTTTTTATTTTTGTCTTTTGAGCTATCTTGATTATAAAATATTGCAATAGACTTTTGTTTTGTCATAGATTGCTGTTGAATTTCAACCTGATTTTCGTTTTTGACATTATTTTGCAAATATTCTTGTTCTGTTGGTTGAGAAGCTTGTGCTTTAGTTTCTATATTTGCATTTTCTTCTATTTTTTCAACAGATTCATTATTTTGTACATCTTCGACAATAGATGTCACTGCATTATTTTCTTCTTTTGGATATTCTACAACCATTGGATTAACAAATTCTTTAAACGGTTGAGCACTAAAAGGGCTTTGTTTTAAAATTCTTGGCTGAGCCGTAGTTTTTGGGCTAAAAGCTTCAAAAGCATTTTGCTTTGGAGGCTGGTGAGGAGCTTCTTGTTGTTCATTACCCGTGCTATAAGATAATGAAGTTAAACTTGAAACTCTATTTTGCTTTAATGCTTCATAAGGAGATGTTGAAGTATCGGTTTTAACACCTTGTGATGATAAAATATCATCAATCGTAGGTGTTAAAATATCTTTTATGTCATTTGGAATAGACGGATTATTTGTAACATCAATAAATATTTCTTTTAATAAATCGATATATTCAAATTTAAATCCGCTGTGGTATTTTTCATGTAACTTATATGCTCCATCTTTCAAAAGCTTCAAGTCCATTTTTCTTAATGCAACTTCAAGCCTTTTAATAGTCATTATTTCTGTTTCCGGAAATGGCGCCATTGTTTTTATTCTCCTTGTTTATAATATATTTTCTTCTTGCGAGCTGTTTCTGTAAATTCCTCGAAGCATTTGCTCCATCTCAACCTTTTCAAGGCTATATTCGTAAGCTGTTTCTTTTGTAATTATTCCTTTTTTATATAAATCAAATAATGAAGAATTCATGGTTGAAAGACTAGGCTGCGTACTTCTTTGCATTAAAAGTGTGATTTCATTTAATTTTTCACTTTTTACATAATCAGCAACTGTCGATGTAAAAGTTAAAACTTCAACAGCCGGAGTTAATTTATTATTATTAACAGTCGGCACAAGTTGTTGATGAATTATGCCTCTAATACAATTTGCAAGCCTTTTTAAAAATTCCTTTTGCACATTTTCATCCACCAGCCCTTTTAATCTATTAATTGATTGAACAGTACTGTTTGTATGAATTGTAGAAAAAACAAGATGACCTGTTTCAGCAGCCTCTATTGCACTCATAAGAGTTGCTCTATCTCTTATTTCACCAACCAAAATAACATCAGGGTCTTGCCTTAGGGCATATTTAACACCTGTTTTAAAATCTTTAACATCAATATCCAAGCTTCTTTGAGTAATTATTGATTTTTTTTCTTCATAAACAAACTCAACAGGATCTTCAATCGTAACGATATGCTTTTTATAATTATGATTAATAATATCAATCATACTCGCTAAAGTTGTTGACTTTCCGCATCCTGTTGCACCCGTTAAAAGTACAATACCGTTATTTTCATGGGTAAAAGTTTCAAAATAAGAAGGCAGTGACAATTCTTCTAAGGTTTTTATTTTAAAAGGTATTGTTCTAAAAGTAAATTTACCATGGTAAATATCTTTGCAATAATTTACTCTATATCGCGCAACAGAGGGAAGCTCATAAATATAATCAAAATCCTGAGCTTCTTCTAAATTTTTTCGATATTCTTTAGGAAGTGTTTTATCTAATATTTTTAAAATATCATCATAATCAATAGGAGGTATTGCAATTTTATAAATTTCGCCATTAATTCTTAATGACGGGCTTTTTCCACAATGGATATGCACATCAGACGCTTGTGCCTTTTTTGCTTTTGCTAAAAAATCATCAATATCAAATGTCACGATTGTAAACTCCTTATAAGATATTATATTATAATTTATTTAATATTTATGCAATTTAATTAATAATTTTAATATATTAATTTGTTTGAAAAAATGAATTGTGATAGTATTAAATTATGTCTATATTAAAAATTATTGAATACGGAAATCCGATTTTAAGACAAAAATCGAAGGAAGTTACAAAAATATCAAAAAAAATCAAAAACCTTATTATGGATATGTTGGATACAATGTATCATTATAATGGCGTGGGTCTTGCAGCACCACAAATCGGCGAAAATCTTAGGATTTTTGTAATAGATGTCTCTGACCCATCCGGACCAATTAATCCATTGGTTTTTATAAACCCTAAAATAATTAAAAAAACAGGAGCTATAAATAGCTACGAGGGCTGTTTAAGCTTTCCAAAAGCCTACACAAATGTGCGTCGTTATAAAAATGTCTTAGTAAAAGCACTTGATATGAATGGACGTCCTTTTATTAAAGAAGCTAAAGACGGCGAGCTTTTAGCTCGAGCAATTCAACATGAATTTGACCATCTTGAAGGCAAACTGTTTATTGATCACTGCAGAAACAGATTTGAAGCTAATCAAGTTTTAGCTAAATATAATCTTCCGTCAATAGAAGAAGATGAATTGATTAATGAAGACTTTCTTGAAGAAGAAATAGTTGAATATGAAAAAACACACCCCGAGGAAGTTGAAAAAAGAAACAAAGAGATAGAAGAACTAGAAAAGCAGGATTAATTTGAAAATAATTTTTGCAGGAACGCCCGATATTGCACTAAAAAGCTTTAAATATTTTATTGATTCACCAAAATATGATGTTTTAGCGCTAATAACCCAAAAAGCAAAACAACAAAACAGGGGCAATAAAATAGTTGAAAGAAATATTACAAAAATGGCAAAAGAAAACAATATTACAGTTTTTGAGCCTGATAAAATATCTAAAGATATTGAAATTATTGAAAAATTGAAGGATTTAAAGCCAGATTTCATTATAACGTTTGCTTTTGGGCAAATCTTATCACAAGAAATTATAGATATTCCAAAATTTGGAATTATAAATCTCCATGCCAGTCTATTACCCAAATATCGAGGTGCAAACCCAATCAGCCAAGCGATAATGGATGGTTGTAAATATAGCGGAATTACAACAATGAAAACTGCGCTTGAATTAGACGCCGGCGATATTTGTCTTCAAGAAAAAATTGAAATTACACCAAATATGAATGTCATAGAATTAATGGAAATAATTTCAGAAATTTCACCAAAATTATTAGATAGAACTCTGGAAGGCTTATATAATTCAAGTATTGAACCAATTAAACAAGATAATACACAAGCAACTTTTACTAAAAAAATCAAAAAAGAACAAAAACAAATAGATTGGTCAATGGATGCTTATGATTTACATAATAAAATCAGAGCAATGTATAAAATAAACACAAATCACACTACATTTAATAATAAACTTATACAAATATTAAAAACAGAACCACTGGATATCAAAAATGGGCAAATAGGACAAATAACCGATATTAATAAAGATGGAATAACAGTTTCATGTAAACAAGGTTCAATAAAAATAACTATAGTTAAACCGGAAGGCAAAGGCGAAATAAAAGCGTTTGACTGGGCAAACGGAGCAAGAATAACAAAAGGAGCATTTTTTCAATAATGATTTATTCAAGAGGAATCAGAGGAGCAATAACCCTTTTATCAAATACAAAAGAAGAAATAAAATCTGCCACTGTTGAACTTTTAAATAAAATGATTATTGAAAACAATATCAAAAAAGAAGACATTGCTTTTGCAATTTTTACCCTAACAGAAGACTTGAACGCAGACTTTCCCGCCAAATACGCTCGTCTTGAATGTGGTTTTGATGAAGTTCCTATGATGTGCTACCATGAATTAAGTGTTACTGACAGTCTTAAAATGTGTCTTAGAATTTTATTAAATGTTAATACAGAAAAAACACAAAAAGAAATTAAACATATATATTTAAAAGGTGCAAGTGTTTTAAGAGAAGATTTAAAATAAAAAAGGTAAAAAAATGGCAGAAATAACTAAAAAAGAAGAAATAATTTATCCGTATTTAGAAAAACCATTAAGCGTTTATACATTTGACAACGGACACAAGGCAGTTTTAGCATATAAAAAAAGCCCTTTAATAAACATAAGCAGCTGGACTAAAACAGGTTCAATTAATGAAAACTCTGAAAACAACGGTGTTTCACATTTTGTTGAACATCTTTTATTTAAAGGAACAACAAAATACCCTGCAGGCGTATTTGATAGAACCATGGAAGAAAATGGCGGCATAATCAATGCTGCAACTTGGAAAGATTACACATTCTATTATATCAATATCCCAAAAGAACATTTTAAAATCGCTCTTGAAATGCATGCAGATATGATTGTAGATGCACAATTTCCAAAAGATGAAATAGGTCCTGAATTTGACCCAAACAAAGAAACTCCAAAAGAAAAAAGAGAAAGATATGTTGTTATTGAAGAAATAAGAATGGGTGAAGACAACAACTGGAGAAAAGTATATAAAAACCTAAATTCAGTTATGTATGAAAAACACCCCTACAAAAGAGAAGTAATAGGAACAAAAGAAATCATTGCAAATATTTCCCAAGAAGAAATTTCAAGATATTATAAAACCTTCTACACTCCATCAAATATCACAACAATTGCAGTAGGTGAATTTGATGAAGATGAAATGATAAATCTGATTAAAGATAATTTTAAATTCAAAGACAACTCAAACATTGAAAAATGCAAAACCGATGAAAAAATACCGGAATATAAAATAAAAAATCCTCAAACAATAGTTGACCATGCCGATATAAATACAGGATACATAATGATGGGTGCCCTATGTGATAGTGCTAAAAACCTAAAAGAAACAATTGCACTTGATTTATTGTCAACAATTTTGGGAGATGGTAAAAGCTCAAGGCTATATTTAAATTTAATTGAAAATGTTAAAAATCCGCATTACTATCAAATAGAAAGCTGTCATTATCAATTTAAAGACGGCGATAATTTCTTTATTGAAGCAAATTTTGACCCCAATAAAAAAGATATTGTAGTACAAGAATTAAAAAATCATCTTGATAATTTAACAACAATAACAGATGAGGAATTAAAAAAAGCCAAAAAAAGAGCAAAAGTCAATTTTGCGCAAGACTCAGAGCTTGTTGGTGATATAGCTGATGCAATAGGATACTGGGCAACAGTATGCGATGATATTTCGCTTGCAAACAATTATCTTTCAGTGCTCAATGAAATCAATAAAGAATATTTAGAAGAAATTGCAAAAAAATATTTAAATCCAAATCTTGTTTCAACAAGCCTATTGTTGCCAAAAGGAGAAAAATAATGGAAGAATTTAAAAGAAATAATATAAATATATTGCTTGAAAAAACACCTGCAACACCAAGATTTGCACTAAATCTGTTTTTCAAACTAAACAAAAAAGAAAAATATTATGGCATAAATTCTCTTTTAGCAAGATTATTACTGCAAGGCACAAAAAATTATTCAGCAAGCGAATTAGCGCTTGAATTTGAAAATGAATGCATTGATATTTCAACAAAAGCAAAACAAGACTATATTAAAATATCGTTAGTATTTTTAAATGAAGACTTCAAAAAAGCAACAAGCCTTGTAAAAGAATTAATACTCAATTCTACATTTGATGATTTTGAAAAAGAAATATATAAAATAAAAGGCGAAATCACATCAGATTTAGACAACCCAAAATTAAAACTTTCAGATGCATTTATAAAAAGCATTTTTAAAAACCATCCGTATTCATCATGCCATACAAAAATTTTAGATGATATAGATAAAATAACCAAGCAAGATATAATTGACGCACATAAAGATATACTAGAAGCACAAAAAACCTTGGTTTTAGTAGGTGATTTTGAAAACAAAGAAGAAGTTCTTAACTATTTTGAAAAAGAATTTCAATTTATGGAAAATGGCATAGATAAAAATGAAATAGAAGATATTTTCAAAAACGACATAAAAGAAGATGAAATTGTGTGGCTTTCCAAAAACGATGCATCTCAAGCACAAATCATCCAAGGCTGGCTAGTGGATTCATTTAATTCACCAATGTGCGCTAAAATTGCCGTTTTAAATAACATTCTTGGTTCATCAGGGCTATCTTCCAGATTGTTTGTCAATTTAAGAGATAAACAAGGGCTGGCATATAATGTTAGAAGCCAATATGAAACATTATTACATAGTGCAGTATTTAGTATGTACATAGGAACAGCTCCGAAAAACATTCAAAAGTCACTTGAAGGTTTTAAAACTGAACTTGAAAAACTAGCTAATGAAAAAGTGAGCGAAAAAGAACTAAAAGGAGCAAAAGAAAATATTGCAGGAAGATTAAAATATTTTAGTCAAAATAACTCACAAATTGCAGCAATTAACGGTTATAATCACATAATGGGCTTAGGCTTAGACTATAACACAAGCTTTCTAAAAGAAGTGAATAATGTAACTTCTGATGATGTTTGCAATGTTGCAAAAATACTTTTAAATATGCCAAAAGTTATTACAATTATAGCACCCGATGAATATAAAACATCATTTTAGGCATTATTTCTTATATTGAAGCTCATATAAAAATATTACATTTCTTAATAATACCTTTATTTTTTTTAAAATTAAAGGTATTATTAGTATGTTGTTAATGCTTCGGCTAGTATGCGAATTGGGGTATGTACCCCATTTTTTTTCGCTAAAATCATCCTTTTAAAGTAAATATAGGTTTTTAAAGTATGCTAAACTTAAATTTATGAAAGGAGCATATCTCAATGGATGAAAAAGATGAAAAGTATTTAATACTGGAACAATATAGAATATATTCTGAAGCTAAAGAAAAATTTATCGACAGACAATTTACAACAAACAGATTTTATCTTGTTTTAAATTTAATAATTCTGCTAACAATTTATGTTCTATCAACACTAACCCCTCAATATACTCATATTATTGTACTATCTGTTGTGGGTATAGCTATTTCACTCATGTGGTGGATGAATATCGATTCATATCAGTTACTAATTAAAGTAAAATATGCAAAAGTTCTAGAATATCTTGAAACAAAATTGCCTGAACAACCATACCATAAAGAATTTGTTGATTATACTCAAATGAAAAAGAAAGATAATTTAATTGTTTTTGGTGATTTTCAAAAAATACTTACATTAATTATTGCTTGTATTTATTTCATTATTTGTAGTTATAGTTTAACAAATATGATTAGATACCAAGTAATGTTATAGTTTTATTTAACAAAATTATGAAAAATATAGCGTTCATTAAAACGCTATATTTTTTTATGCTATTATTGATTTATGCAAAATTATATTGAAAAACTGGATGATTTAAAAGAAAAAGAAAATTATAGATCAATAAAAAATATCGAAAAAAGAATTTCGAAATATATCATTCAAGACAATAAAAAAATGCTAAATCTTTCATCTAATGATTACCTAAATATCAGCACAAATAAAGATTTAACTTTAGAATTTATAGATAAATACAAAAAAAGTGATGAATTTTTATTTTCATCAGCATCAGCAAGGCTTTTAACGGGAAATTCAAAAAGCTATAATATTTTAGAAGATGATTTTTGTAAATTATTCAATAAAGAAGCAGCACTGTTATTTAATACAGGCTATCAATGCAACCAAGGAGTAGTTTCATCATTATTTTCTAAAGGAGATTGTATTTTTTCAGATAAATTAAACCATGCCAGCATAGTTTCAGGTCTAAAATTATCTCAAGCGGACCATTTTAGATATAAACATAACGACTATGATAATTTAGAAAAACTGCTAAAAGAAAAAAGAGGACAATATAAAAACGCCATAATTATTTCTGAATCTGTTTTTTCAATGGATGGAGATATTTCTGACATCAAAAAATTAACCGAACTAAAGAAAAAATATAACTGTCTTTTAATGATTGATGAAGCACATGCTTTTGGGGTTTTTGGTAAAAACCTTACAGGGTATGCAGATGAAATAAACTTAACGGATGAAATTGATATAATTACAGTAACTTTAGGAAAATCCCTTGCTTCAATGGGGGCAATTTGCTTGTCAAACAAAACAATCATAAATTACTTAATAAACAAAGCATCAAGTTTTATTTTTTCAACAGTAATTCCACCGATAAACATTCTTTGGACAAGATTTTTACTGGAAGAAAAATTTGATTATTTAAAAAGTCAAAAAGAAAAGCTAAACTCCTTGTTCAATAAAACCCATAAACTATACCCAACAATCAGCTCATCACAAATTATCCCTGTTATAATAAAAGATGCAGCTAAAACAAAAGAACTTGCAAAAAATCTTCAGAACAAAGGGTTTTATGTTCTACCTATCAATCCACCTACTGTACCAATTGGAACATCAAGACTCAGAATTTCTCTAACTGCAAATATAGATTACACTGAAATTGAAAATTTATTTACGGAAATAAAAAATGCAACATATTTGGCTAAATAATAAACCTGAAAACAAAAATTTAATTTTATTTTTCAACGGATGGGCAATGAATGAAACACCCGTTAAACACTTAGATTGCTTAGATTATGATATTTTAATGATGTTTGATTATAGAACAGTTGATTTTAATTTTAATCAATTCGATTTTTCAAAATATAATGAAAAATACTTAATTTGCTGGTCAATGGGAGTGTATAGCGCAAATTTATTTAAAGATTTTTTAAAAAATTTCGATAAAAAAATAGCAATAAACGGAACAACAAAATTAATCGATGATGATTTTGGCATTCCTAAAAAAATATATAAAGTAACTGCTAAACTATTGGATGAAAATTCAAAAGATAAATTTATAAAAAATATGTTCGATAACGGTAAAATCAATCCTAATATTAAAATAACAAGACCAATTTCAGAGCTAAAAGAAGAATTAATTTCTATTCAAAATATTAAATTACAAGATGAAATAGTGTTTGATTGCGCCATAATTTCAAATGACGACAAAATTATACCCACAAAAAATCAACTAAATTTTTGGCAAAATAAAACCAAAATTAAAGAAATAAATTCAACCCACTGTCCATTTGAAATATTTAATTCATGGCAGGATTTATTATGCTAGATAAAAACCTCATACAAAAAAAATTTGAAAAAAGCACTTCAACATATAATGATAATGCCATAGTTCAAAAACACATGGCTGTTGAATTAATTAATTTAATCAAGAAAAAAAACTTTGAAAATATACTGGAAATAGGCTCATACACAGGAATTTTAACACAAATTGCCATTGAAAAATTTAATTTTAAAAATTATTACGCTATAGATATAATTAATTCAGAAAAACATATCAAAAACCTTTCAAACAAAATCATCTTTGAAAAATGCGATGTAGAAAACTATAGGCCAAAAGAAAAATTTGATTTAATAATCTCAAATGCAAGCTTGCAATGGTGTAATAATATATTTTCGACAATTAAAAATTTACAAAACTACCTTAACAAAGATGGAGTACTTGCAATTTCAATTTTTGGCGAAAAAAATTTAATAGAAATAAAAAATACCTTCAATATAAGCTTAAAATACCCATCAATCAATGAAATTAAAGCTATATTAGGTAAAAACACATATATAAAAGAAGAAATTATAAAGCTAAATTTTCCAACTGCCACAGCCTTGCTTAAGCATTTAAAACACACAGGCGTAAATGCAATAAACAAAAGACGGCTTAGCATAACAGAAATAAAACGCAACCTGATAAAACTGAATGAAATATATAATAACACCCTAACTTATCATCCTTTATATCTTAAATTATATTCAGCTTAGAAATTAAATATCCATTCCAAGATGTATATTTGAGGGATCGTCAAATTTGTCCAAAATATATTTAGGACAAGGTTTTGAATCACTTACCAAAACATCTGTAGAATCTTGGGGATTAACCTTGACATACAAATCATAATATTTAGTACCATCCGGCATTAATACAAGATTTTTATAACACTCCTCCATAATCAAAAAATACGGAGAAGACAATGTACATACATCAATTTTTTTGATTCCATCTACGGTTCTTATACCTTTGCGATGTTCTACAATTTGCTCATTTCTACCAAGGATAAATTCTTCATCAGCATCATATTCTTCACCGCGTAGAGTGTCTCTACCTATAATTATTCTTTGAAGTTTGGTTCTGTTACCGTAAAACCAATCAATTTTGCACTCATGGGTTAGCCTTCTAATCATAAACATTATTCTTGCGGCAAAAATTTCCGTTTGTAACCTCTTGCCATTAATCCAGGTATATCCTGTCAATTCAACTGCCTCATTACAGTTATAAAATTCAGCATAATGAACTTGAGCTTTTAAGCTGGACCATGCTCTAATTCTGGCAACATCAAACAAATATCTTTTTAAATATTTATTACCTATTTTTAAATTCGATTTTGCCTCCCTGATTAAATCTGACTCATCTGATGTAGGCGCTCTATGAGTAAAAAAATTCTCCTGTTTAACATCGGTGACAACTTGGTAGGTTGTTTCATTTGCATTAGCATACAAATTTGCTTTTTTATTACAATTAGCACTAATGTAATTATCAGAATTATTCTCAGAGCCGGCATTAGTATTTGCGCTATTATTATTAACGTTATTATTAGTATTATTATTGTTTGTATTTTTATATTTAGATCTTCTTTTTTTGCCGAATTCAATATTTAAGCTGTTAATTTTAAAAACTTCATGATTATAATCAGCCAAAATATCTTGATTATTGTTCAAATTTTGTGTTTGACCATTGATTTTATTTAATTTATTTTTTGATATAAAATTGTTATTTACAGATGTAGTATTTTTAAAATTTAATGCGGAAACCTTCAATTCATCTCTCCTTTGATGGCAACTAATATAACACTCAATAACTATTGTATATCAAACAAAATATTTTGAAATACTTTTGTAACATTTTGCATAAATTGATTTTCCACTTTTGGAATTACGCCTAAAATTTTAACATCAGAATACATATTTAATTCTTTAATAAAGTTTTCTTCACTCAAAGTCATTTTTTTTGGCATTTTGTTAATAATCAAGCCTTTAATTTTAATATTATTCAATTTTGCACATTCAATCGTCATTAAAGTATGATTAATGCGCCCTAAAGAAGGTGTGGTTACAATTATTATTTCTTGATTTAATTCTTTTATAACATCGCTAAATAATTTATTTTTTACAGCAGGACAATATAAACCACCCGCCCCTTCAATTACAACAAAATCCTTATCTTTAGAAAAATTTATAAAATCATTTTTTACCTTATTAATATCAACATTCACATTTTCAATAATACTTGCTAAATGCGGAGAAACTTCACCCTTAAACAAATATGAATAACAAGCAGGTATTTCATTAGAATATTTTTTAAGTTCATCTACATCAGGAGCAATTAATTTAGCATCTATTTCATAAGCGCCCGATTGAAAGGGTTTAAAATATCCGACTTTTAAACCGCTATTATAAGCAGCTAAACACAAACCAATACTCACAAATGTTTTTCCGATATCAGTATCTACACCTGTAATAAAAATACTTTTCATAACACATCCATTTCGTTTATATTATAATTATATAACAACAAAGGATTAAGGAATATGAAAACTAAAGAAGAATTATTAAAATACTATAATTTACCGCTAGATGAATTATTAAAAGAAGCAAAAAAATACACCTTTAAAGAATTTGAATTTTGTTCATTGATTTCAGCCAGAACAGGAAAATGTTCACAAAATTGTAAATATTGCGCTCAATCAACTCACTATAACACAGATATTTATACTCATCCTTTAGTTGGTATAGATGAAGTAATTAAAACCGCAAAAGAATCAAAAGAAAACGGTGCAATTAATTTTGCAATAGTTACATCAGGAAAAACTCCCGATGAAGCTAAAGATTTTGATGAACTTTTAAAAATGATTAAAGAAATAAATAAACTTGGCTTAAAATCATGTGCAAGCATAGGAATTTTAAATCAGCAACAAGCTAAAAAATTAAAAGAAGCAGGGCTTAATCGTTTTCATCACAATATTAACACAGCAAAAAGCTACCATAGCGAAATTTGCACAACACACACATTTCAAGATAGACTTAATACTTGCAAATATGTAAAAGAGCAAGGAATAGAATTATGTTGCGGTGTTATAATAGGAATGGGTGAAACAATAGAACAAAGAATTGAAATGGCTCTTGAATTAGCGCAAATTGCACCCGAAAGTATTCCTGTTAATATTTTAACTCCAATTAAGGGTACGCCTTTCGAAAATTATTACGATAAAATTGATGAAGAAAACATAATAAGAACAATAGCAATTTTTAAAATTGCAAACCCAAATTCATCAATTCGCCTTGCAGGAGGCAAAAAAGCAAGGCTCTCAGAAAAAAATATTGAGCTTTTAATTGAAAATTGTATAGATAGCGCAATTGTTGGGAATTATTTAACAACAACAGGTTTTAGTGCAGAAGAAGACAAGATAAAAGTTTTAAAAGCAAATAAAAAATTAAAAGGTCTGTAATATTATAGACCTTTTAATTACTTTAACAATTATTCTTATTGATAATTTTTTAATATTTCGTTTGCAAGTTCTTCACCGGTTTTACCTTGCATATAATCAGGATTAGCTTGTTGTGCAAAGCATAAGTCAGTTAGCGCATATACAACTTGGTCTGATAAACCTGCTTCATTGAACACTTTATTAAATGCATCATATATTTCTTGACTTCTTTCGTCATCCAAAATTGGCGTATCAGGATCTACTGTTGCATTAATATTTTGTTGAGATTTCAAAATATTAACAATGTCATTTGCATCTTTTGCTTCACCTGATTCAAGAAGTTTTAATATTTCATCTGCTGAAAATTCTAAACCATTTTGAGCACAAGCTATCATTGCAGACCAAGCTTCTTTAGAATTAGCTCTTTGTGATTCAATTTTTTCTTGTTCTTCAGCATCAGCTTTTAATTGGTCAATTATATCTTGAGCTGTGATAGAATCACCATTGATTATATATAAGCCCTTTGCTTGTTCCATATTAATACTAAAGCCTTGTTGATCGGCAAGTTTTTCAACTTCTTGTTTCATAATTTGCCAGCTGTTTGCATTACTTAAAGAAGCTGCTTTATTTGCTGCTTGTCTCAAAGCTAAATTTTCATTGCTTTGTATTCTATCAAGTGTATTATTGAACATTTGTCTTGTTTCTTGAGCAAGTTCTCCAACATTATTAAGGACATTAACATCAGCCATTATATTATTATAACTTGCAGCTAAGTTATCATATTCAGCATAGTTTTTATTGATTGTTTCTTCAACTTCATCTTCTGATATATTAATTTCAAAGTTCTTGCCGTATGCATCAGAATAAATTGCTTCCATAAATTCATTTGTATCATCTTTTCTTGATACATCATACTCTACGCCATTAGCAGTAAATGTAAAGCCATCATTAAATATTTCGGAATTATTTATATCTGTTTTACCTGTTGAATTATTAACGTTATCTTCTAATCCATTTAAATCAATTTTGTCTATGCCAAAGCCCTTAGCACTTGTTAAGCCGTAAGCAACATTTGTTGTTTCACCGCTTAAGAAACCGCCTGCTCTTTGTTCTGTTTGAGCATTATCAGTGTATTCGGTACTTATCAATTTAAGATTAGCTAATTCATCACCCTCTAATACGCCGTTATTATCAGCATCAAGAGATTTTAAATCGTCTAACCATGTTGATGAAGTGCTGCCGCCGACAAAATCACTTGCGCCGCTAAATGCTCCATCATTATCTCTATCTATAACAAATAAGAATTCTTTATCTTCACTTGTTTTAAATGATAACGGGTCTGTTCTTTGAATACTGTCAATTTTTCCTGAATCATCAGAGTCATTTCCGACTGAACCGCCCGGAGTTGTATCAGGGTCAATATATTCACCGTCATAAGAAGCAGTTACACCGGGTTTAACACCCCAAATATCATATATTTTTTGGCTTAAACCTTCAAACATTTGAGCAGTTTCACTATCACCTGCAAGTTCAATAGCATAATTTGCACCTTGATCTTGATTATCAAGATCATATATTACACCTGTATTTTTAAATAAACCTTTATCTTTATCAAATAGCGCATACATGGCTTCTTTGAATGTAAATTTAGGTTCAGAATTGCCTAATTTATTTAAAATTTGCTCATAATTTTCAGCCAATGAAGCAAGTTGTTTATTAGAGCTTATTGTATTGCCTTGTTCAGAGTCCCAAGTATTAAGAGTGCCTTCAAATTGTGATTTTCCTGTTCCTTGATAATTATTAATAAAATCAACAATGGAAGCATAAATTGGTCTTGCACCGGCATTCATACCGTTTGGAACGCTTAATTTTCCATTACTGTAATTAATTTGGGCATTTCCAAAATTTTCGCTCAAAAACTGAGCTGCTTGAGCTTGGCTCATATTTGAAGCTTTAATATCATCTAACAACCCTGCATTAATTGCATTTCCTAATTGAACAACAGCATTATTGTTTGTTGTATTAGGATCAACCCCTGTTGTAAGTTCGGGTTTTAAATATTGAGCATATTTTTCATTAATTGCTTGAATAGAATTTGCACTTACTGAAGAACTATTATTCTCACTGGCATTAACCGTTGCATCAGGATTAGCAGTTTCTTCTCCTGTATAACTTGTATTGTTGCCGGGTTCAACATTCATTTTAGAATCAAATAATTCACCTACGATTTCTGTTTTTTCAAGAGAATAAATAGGAACATCAACCGTTGCATCAGTATTTGTGAAGCTTGTTGAAGTTGTTCCCATTTTTGATATACTTGAAACAATCATTTCATAAGCAGATTTAGTTGGACCGTATTGGCTTTCTAAAAGATTTTTTTGATCAATCCATTTTGCAGCCGTATCAACTAAATCTTGAACTTCAGATTGTTTGTTTTCAAGATTGGATAACAATTTTTCAATTTCTTTTGAACTTGAAGAAATATATGAATTATTTTGAATTCTTCTTTTGATTTCACCGGTTATAGCATCTTTTCCGATTGTACCTTTTTCATACATTGCAAATGTATCATTAACAGCACTTTTAACAATTAAAGCTTGACGTTGCTCTAATGTATTTGATTTTCCTTGCACACTTGAAACAAGGCCTGTAATTGCATCAGATTGTTTTTTAATTTCTTCTTGGTTTTTTGCTAACTCTTCTTCTAAAACAGCCATTTTGGCTTCAAGCTTTTCAACCCTATCTTGCAAAGTAACTTGTTTTGCTTCAAGAGCTTTTCTTTGGCTATCAGTAATATCATTATCACACACAACAGTAAACACCTTTTTTAGAGCACTTTGTTGATCTGCTCTTTGTTGCGCATAGATGTTTTTCATCCATTCTTCATTCAAGACTGTTTTGTTTAAATTTTGAAGAAAATCATTTCCCATATCCTATTGTCCCTTTTCACTTAAATATAATATATGCCCTTTAGTTAACGACATAAAATTATTGGGACTTTAGAAAAAACAAAAAACGTTTTACAATTGTTAACAAATATAAAAAATAATATAATTATTCCATATTAGTTTCATAGATTAAATTATATTCTTTAGCAGCTAATCTATTAATTTCATGGCGAATTTTCACTCCGTCGGGTGTTTTTAAAAATTCATCGATTGCTCTTAAATTTTCATTCATTACTCTTAAGAATTTGTCGTATTTCTCTGGATGTATTTGTACTTGACGAAACATAAATTGTTTTAAATTCTCAATTATTTGTTCAGGCTCTTGGGTTGTATCTATTCCAAATGAGCTTAACTCATTAGCTACTTCATCATTATTTAATTCTGAATATGGCCTACATTTAACGTATTCAAGAAACTCTCTTGCCATATCCATAGCATCATCCATATCAACTTCGTATTTTATATTTAATTTATCAAGAACCATTCTTCCTAAAGTTTTTTCTAATTCCTGATAAACTTCTTTAGTTCTTTTATTTAATTTAAAAAGCTCTTTTTTAGTTAATTTTGAATACTTTCCATCATTTGTTATTGCTTCTTCGCTTATTGCATTTGTAGTCAAAAACAAAGCAATATCATCAATAGAAAGAGGCCATTGCACAGGATGCCCGTGGCATAACATAGAATATGGAATAATAGAATCAGTGTCAACATCACAAGAATAATCATCACCCACACGGTCATCTAATATTTCGCCATCAGGAGAAATTACAATTTGACGCTCAAAGCCAGTCTTATTTAGCTCATCAACAATTCTTTCCTTAGCTTCATTGTAAGCAATTTCCTTTTTATCTAAAGGCTTTTCAGTTCTTTCAAATGTATCACATTTCATTGGTTGAATATAAACTCGATCATTTAACATATTGTCATTTCCAACTGGTACAAAGCCTTTAAAGCTGATTTTATCTATCATAATATTCTCCTATTGTTAAATTAATAAACTTTAAACATGTAAAAAATTGATTAAATAAATACAATTGTTAAGAATTTGAAACATGGTTAATTTGCTTTATATATAAAAAAATGTGCCTTATAAATATAAGACACAAATTCAAAACACAAAAAATAACATAAAAATTGATAATTGAATCGGTGGAAAATTATTTTATTTTACCACCAGGGATTTTGTAAATCTGGAGGCACTGTTTGGTTGTAAGGTTGACACCAACCTGCTTCATCATAATATCCATCACATTCTAAGCATTCTCGGTCTTGGCCCCAAACGTTGCTGCTACATCTTACACATCCGTTTCCAAATTCAGATTGGCAGCTAGTTATGCATGCTCCAAATTCCAATACATATCCAAGTGCGCATTTATTGCAGCGAGTACTGCTACAAGATACACATCCTTCGCCAAATTTAGAGCATGTATTTACACATTTTCCGCCACTTAATTGATATCCTGCTGCACATAAATTACAACGTACATTATCACAATTAACGCACTTTGCATCATATACCGAACAGTCATATGTGCAAATTGTGCCATTTAATTTGTATCCACTAAGGCAAGATAAACAAGTTGAACTATTGCATGAAGTACACCCTGCTCCATATTTTGAGCAATTTGAACAAATTCCGTTATTAAGTATATAGCCGCTATTGCATGAACTACATGACGTTGCACTACAAGTAGAGCAATTAGCAAATAAACTACTGCAAGAAGTGCAAACCCCGTTTTTTAATACATACCCGCTTTTACAAGCAGTACATGCACTTGCCGTGCAATTAGTACAAGCTGAACCGAACTTAGCTGAGCATGTTGTACAACTGCCGCCACTTAAAATATAGCCGCTAGCACAGGCGCTGCAAGCACTTGCCGTGCAACTTGTACAACTTGAGCCGAATTTAGAAGCACAATCTATTTCGCATTTGCCATTTTTTAATACATATCCGCTAGCGCATTTTAGACATTTATTGCCGTCACACATTTCACAACCTGCACTAATTTTATCAGCACATGATGTAACTTCAGCTACACAGCGCACCGAAAAAGCGTCCGTACGGTAATTGTTACCCAGATACCAACTACCACTATTCAAGTGGTAATTGTAGGCGGTGGATGAACCATTAACAGTACCACTCCACACGAGGTACGGGTAGCACCAACCATCGCCCGACCCTGGGCAACTGTTCGAATGTATACAATATGCGGACGAGTAACCAGAATTGGCGTCACAAAGTTGCAGGCCGTTAACTCCTAATCCAACTGAATTTGCACCCCAATTAGACATTTCAGAGCTTGTAGCTAATCTCCAAGTTCTACCCCCAGCTGTGAAATTTTTACAAATATAATCAGCGGCATTCCAATCACATACTGTTCTATTGCAGCCGGAGTAGGCGCCACCATTAGCATTATCGCAATTAGTTCCAGATGTAGCACCTTTCCAACAACATTTATTTGAACTGCCAGAGTTACATGTTTGATTAACATTAACAACATTAACTCCACTCGGAATAGTTAAACTTGTTCCATCACCTATATTTTTCTTTGTGATACAAAGATTTCCAATTTGTATAAAGTCTGGGCTTGAACAACTAAAAGATGAACATGGAGTGCTTGAAGTCGGATTAGTTAAAACATATCCATCAGCACATGCGCTACATTCACTTTCAGTACAACTAGCGCAATGAGAAAATTTAGATGAACAAGACTGACAATTTTCATCACTATCAAGATATTGACCACTCGGACAAGTTAAACATTTCTTTTCTGTGCATTTTTCGCAATCTTCGCCATATTTATCTTTGCATGGTAAACATATACAATTTTTAGTATCCATATATTCACCATCAGGACAAGAAATACCGCAATCAATACAACCGGCTGAAGTGCACAATGTACAGAAGTCACCGAATTTATCAGTACAATCTGTTGTTAAATCGCCGGTGCCGCCTCCGCCAAAGACACCGGATGAAAATTTTTTAGTAATAAGAGGTGTAAAAGCAGCCGTAATACAGCTTATTACGATTAAACTTATTAATAACTCGACTAATGAAAATCCTTTTTTCATGTTTTCTCCTAAAAAGTTCTATATTTTTTTTGGTTTGAGAAATTATTTCAATCTCTCTATACTTGTTGATATTTGTTCACTTTTCTTCTTTTTCTTATGATATTTATTCTTTTCCCGCCTGTGGGTATTTCGGCTCTGTTTGGCTAAAGTCGCCAAACAGCCTCAATTATCCTACGGCGGCATTATAATGCTTAACTCACTTTCTCAACGAAAGCTCGTTTGCGCACCGGCTTACGCTTTCTTCCGCCTGCCTCATAATTATTGGGCTTGCGCCCAAGTTATATATTTTACAACTCCGTGACACAGCGAACGGAAAAGGCAGAAGTTTTTTCAGCAGCATATTTTTCCCAATTTTGCTCATTTAATTCATAATAATATACGTTAGAATAATAAAAAGAACCACTCCACACATGACTTGCATAGCAATTATTGTAAGGAGATACACCAAGGCAACTATTTGAACGGTCACACCAGGCAGATGAATAACCTGGTGAATCATCGCAAAGTTGTAATCCTTTGGCTTTACCTACTGAATATTTTGCCCAACTTTCCATTTCATCAATTTTAGCTAATCTCCAATTTTTACCACCTGCTTTGAAATTTTTACAAATATAATCAGCAGCATCCCAATTACATACAGTTCTTTCGCATCCGCTATAAGTGCTACCACCATCATTATTGCAATTATATAATGATGCTGTATGACCTTTCCAACAACATTTTTGAGTTTCTGTATCGCAATTTTGATCAGCATTAATTATGGAAACCCCGCTAGGAATAGATAAAGTTATGCTATTTCCCATATTTTTACCTGTCACACAAAGTGGCTTGTTATTTGTAGTACATACCCCTATGAAGTCATTACCTGTGCAGAACGTGCTTTTTGTTAATTTAATTTCACAGTCTGTTAGGCAATTTCCATTATACAATGTGTAATTGCTGTTGCATGCCATACATTTGTCGGATGTACATGCTGTACAATTTGAACCAAATAAAGCGCTACATGTTGTACAAGCACCATTTTTTAATATAAATCCACTTTTACATGCGGTACATGCGCTTGTTGTGCATGACGTACAATTTGCTCCAAATTTAGAACAATCTATTTCGCATTTTCCATTTTTTAAAGTGTATCCGCTTTTACATGCACTACATGTACTTGCGCTACATGCTGTGCAATTTGAAAATAAACTAGAGCAACTCTGACATGTTCCATTTTTTAACGCGTATCCATTTTTACACGCTGTACAGGCGTTTATCGTGCAATTTGTGCAATTAGGGCCAAATAATGTATTACAATCAGCTATGCAATCATTTCCATTCAATATATAGTTATTTTCACAAACTGCACATTTATCAATAGTGCATATAGCGCAATTTGTAAATTTATCAGAACACAATTGGCAATTATTGTCACTATCTAAATATTGACCATCAGGACAAGTTAAACATTTTTTTTCTGTACATTTTTCACAATCTTCGCCATAAGTTTCCTTACAATCTTTGCAGGTGCAACTTGCAGTATCTTTATATTGATCACCAGCACATGTGTTAGGGTCAAGAGTACATCTTATACATCTTTTATCATCGCATAATGTACAAAATTCATTGAATTTATCAGTACAATCTGTTGTAAGATTAACTTTTCCACCTTTTCCAAAAATGGTTGATGAGAATTTTTTAGTAATAAGGGGGGTAAAAGCAGCTATGATAGAAGCTATTACCATTAATGATATTACAAGTTCTAGTACAGAAAAACCTTTTTTCATTACTTCCTTTCAAACACAGCACAATTAGAGGTTTTTATTGCACAAGAACTAAGCTTTTTGTATAATTATGTATAGCAAAATTTAATACATAATTATAAGCGAAAGCCTAAATACACCAAAATCATCTATTTAGTTATTCGTAAATATGTTATTGTGTAAATTGATACCTTTAAATATGGCTGTTTAAGATAAACTTCTCATACTTATAATATTAATATACACATGTATTGTGAAGATGTCAACAACAAAAGTGCATAAATGTAAACTTTTCATAGAGAGAGTATCATGAAATATTCTGAATTAATTAATGCCTTAAAAAATTTAATCAATTACGAACCCAAACAAATTGAATTATGCCGAATTTTAGACATCAAACCAACTGCTATGTCAGCCAGAGTCCAAAGAAACAGTGATTTTAATTTAGATGAAATAAAAAAAATTGAACAAAAATATAATATTAAAATTAAGCAAACAGATGGATATATAACATTAAAATATTTTGTAAAAAATATCAACTTTAATAATAAAAACGCATTGGATGGCGAGTTTATTGAATATAAACTGCCAATTGAAATTTTCCCATACAACGCAAAAGATAATACATATTCAATGTGCAGAGTAAAAATGTATGATATGAAACCTTTAATCAACTATGATGATTTTGTTATTTTAGAAAGTAATTCTAAAATGCAAATAGAAAACGGGGAATTATACATTTTTAGCTATGACAAACAAGTTTATTTAAAACGCCTTTGCAAAAACATTAATCAAATTGTTGTTTTGTCTGAAAATCCTGATTTCACAACGCAGTATATAGAAAAAAATCAAATAGAAAAATTAAATCTGATAGGAAAAGTTATTTGTCACGGTAGAATTTGTGAAGAATATATAAAATAATTTGTCCAACAATGTAAAAAATAAAATTTGTTATAATTTTATACAAAATTATAACAAATTTTATTTTTTACAGGTTTTGTATAGATAATAAAAACACTTGGAGGCAATATGATTTCAGCTATTAAATTTGGCAGCACATATAAAATCAGTTCAAAAGACAACAGTTTTGAAAAATTATGGAAACTTCAAAGCTTCACACATAAAACAAATCTTGAAAGTACACAAATTAAAGCAGAGAGCACTAAAAATTCAACAGACATTTCATATACAATTATTGCTCCTGATGAAACAGATAAGACAATTGAAACTTTTTGTGCAAATAACGGAATTAATTTCAAAAAAATGACAATCCAATCATTATTAAATTCTCAAGGAATAATCAATAGAACAAATCCGGCACCCGAAGGTAAAATTAAAACAATTGTTAATTATGATAAATTAAAATCATTATCAAAAAAACAAAACAGTAATATTGAACACTGCAAAGATGATTATTTGCAATATTACAAAAAAGAAGTAAATTCAATGTTGAAAAGCGGAGACAACATCACACCAACAAGTGTTTACATTACAAATAACGACACAAAACATACAAAAGATTTAATTGAATATATCAAAAAATACGGAGCAGATAATTTAAACGATAATCAAATTTCAATTATTTTTAATCAAGAAACAGACTACCCTGATCATTGCATGTATTTTGCAATGCACGATAACGGTATGAAAAATATACCAATTCTTGTTAATCAGGAAACATATTTGATTGGCTGCGCCTTGGGGCTATTTAATCAAAAAATATAAACAAAACAAATAAAAACTTACCAAAGTTTGTTTATATGTGCTAAAAAAATATCATCCAATAAATAATGTTTTTCCATTAAACTAATAATTTCATCGTTATCTTGTGTTTTGATTTCTTTTTTAGATAAAATTTCTAATACATGTTTAACTTTTGCTTTTTCAATGCTATATTGCTTGTTTTCATGTACAACAAGTATAAATTCTTTTGCCATTAATGCCTCTCTAGTATTTGCAATTTATACTCTATCATAAAATTTAAATTAGCAACCCTACCTAACCGGATAGTTTTTTTAATCACATAAAGAACAACAAAATACTACCCAATTGGGTAGTATTTTGTTTGAATTATATAAAATTTTGCTAGCTCTATGCTTTTTGCTCTTTTAATTCTTTTTCTTTTCTTATTTCCACAATTTTTCGTTTAATTTTTCCACTAACAGGAACCATTAATACAGGAACCAAAAATCTAACTACAAGAGTAAATATTGTTAACGATTTAAATTTGCTTAATTGCTTCTTATACTTAGAACTTAGCGCATTTATTGCACGATTAACAGTATCTTTATTTGTTAAATCCACGCTAGATAAAGATTTAACTATTTTTTCAGAATTCAATAATGTATCTGCTTTTTCTTTTAAAAATTCAACCAATTCTTCTTTATTTTCAGACTTCTTTAAGTTTTCAGGAACACTTTGTGCTATTTCTTGAATAATATTTTCATATTTATTAGCAGTTTTTGAAATCAAACCATCAAGCATTGTATCAATTAAAAATGCGCATGTGCTTGAAACAATTGTTACTGTTGCAGTATGAACATTCAAACCTAATTTTTGACTCGGCTCAATTTTTTCAGATTTACTTGTATTATATATCCAATATGCAGTAACCAATAATGATTCTATATCCCCCATTCTTGCAGAAGGTTTATTCAAAGGTCCTGGCAATGAACCAAGAGCGTTTACAACAGACTCTCCTGTTTTGGACATTGAAAGCTTTTCAACATTTTTTGCAATTAAATTAATAGTCTTTGTGTGCAGAGCACCCTTAAAAGCTATTTTATTATCTTTTTTTTGAGATTCATTATTTAATACGTCTTTTTTATCTTGAGAATTTGCATTAGCTTGTTTTTCTTTTGCTTTATCTGTTGTTCTTTTAGCAAACAATAATCCAACAACAATAGGCAATAATATACTTGAAATTTTCGCCTTTCCAATTGCAACAGGAGAACCTGTAATATTTTTCCAAAATGAATTATAAGCATCTTTTTTATTTGAATTAGAAACTAAAGTTCTTGTAAAATTAATATTATTTTGAAATACTTGCTTATGCATGCTGTTAAATGAGTTTGCAACAGAAATCTTTTTAGCTTTTATTTCATCAATAGTCGGAGTATAGCTTGGTGCTTTTAAGAAATTCACAAATAAAGCGCCGACTTTTTTAATACCATTTCCGCTAACAAAGCTGTCTTTAGCATTTTTAAGTCTTGCCAATAATCCTGTATGTTCTTTTACAACTAATTTTTCTGCTATTTCACCAAGATTTTTATTATCTAAAGTTACTTCTTTAATTTTGTTTGTTGCTTCATCAATATCTATAAGCTCAAGATTATTGTTTATGATATCGACAGACTTTTTAACAATACCGCCGGTAATCGTAATTCCAAAAAAACTTCCCAAAAATGCCTGCAAGAAGTTTTTTGTTGCAACAATTTGTTTATCTTTATCTTCAGACCCCGGCATATTTAAAACAACAAAAGGCTTTAACATGCCCGCTACAAACAAAGAAAATATAGCATTATATGCAGCTTCATTTTCATTTACAAATCCAATAACTTTATTCAAAAATTTATTTTTGATAAATTTATCAGACATAGAAACTGCTGACCCGCCAAAGCTAATCGCCTGTGCGGGTCTTTTTATATTATATTTGTAGTCATTTTTCTTCTCAAGATTATCATATACGGCAGTTGTATATTTTTCTTGCTCCTTAAAATGTATATTGTTATTATACAGCTTTGGGTTATTTTGCGAATATGTGGTATTTAGTTTCATAGTACCTATATAAATCTTGTGAATTTTTTTATTTGCGTTTTTATTTAAGTTTTATTAATTTTTTTTAAAATGTCTTTAAAAGCGGTCTATAACAAACATCCATATACCCTTCAATTTTATCAATAATTATTTTTTCAAAACTAATATTAAAAATATTATTTATTTCATTAATAAAAAAGCATGGACTTGTAATGTTTATTTCAATAACTTTCCCATCAATAACATCCAAACCTGCTAAATAAATTCCGTCTTTTTCAAATTTATCTTTAACTATATTTTCAATTAATTTTTCTTCTTCTGTCAACTGAGCAAATTTTAAAGTGTTAATATTATGTTCGTTAAATTTAAAGTCATTGTTTGTTGCAACTTTTGAAACACAATAGTCATATATTTTACCGCAAATATAGATTAATCTTTTATCGCCATTTTTAATTTGAGACAAATATTCTTGAACCATAACTTGAGTTTTATAATTATTTGTTGCCGTAATTAATATAGAATTAATATTTTTATCTTTATCATTTAAATAAAATACACCGGAACCGAAACACCTGTTTAGAGGTTTTATTATTATTTCTTTTTTTTCAAATAAGAACTTTTTAATTATTTTTTCATCAGCTGAAACAATATTATCAGGAATTATGTCTTGAAATTCATTTATGTATAATTTTTCATTTTTATTTATTAAAGCAATGGGATTATTTAAAACCTTTGTTTTTGTATTATCTATGGAATTTAAAATATAACAAGCATTAATATAATCAATATCAACAGGAGGATCAGGCCTGAAAAATATTGTATCAAAATCATTTAACATAAAATCAATTGTATTTTTATCAAATTTGATATCATCATTTTCTTTATAAGTTTTATTTGCAATACAAAAAGGAATATTTCTTTTTTGATACAATCGGTTTTTCAATGTTATAAAAACATTGTTATCTCGATTTAAATATTCCCAAATCATCCAAAAATTAGTAACAAGCTTGTTAAATTCAAAATATTTATATTCAATTTCATCTATAACAAACAATATATTTTTCATATCTTGATTATAACAAATAAATATTTTAGTGTATAATATTCTTATGAAAAATTGTCCTTTTAAAAATACAACGTGCAATTCAGAATGTGCGCTTTTTATTAAAACAAGTGAACTAAACGAAATGGTGGCAAATCGACTAAAATCAATAGGAGTTATAGATTGCGATTGTGATGGAATATGCTCGCTTAAAAATATGGCGCTTGCACAAAGCAGATTTATTTTTGAAAATACAAAAGTATTTAATTAGTTTTGGAGAAAAAAATTGTTTAAAGAAAACATTATTTCGGAGTTAAAAGAAAAAATCAATTCAAACCCGACAGATACAGAGGGCTACATTAATCTTGCAAATTACTATATTGGAAGCGACGACCTGAATAGCGCACTTAATGTATATAAACAAGTCCTTGAAATTGAACCTTGTAATTTCCAAGCTTTAATAAATCTTGGAAGCATATATTTTTACAAAAAATCATACCCCGACGCCATAGATTGCTACAAAAAATCAATCAATGTTGAGCCTGATAATTATGCTATATATTACAATTTAGGAAATGTATATGCAGAAATTGAAAATTTTGAACTTGCATTATCAAATTATCAAAAAGCACTGGAGCTAAACCCGAATAAATCGGATATCTATGCGGCACTAGGATATCTATATCAAGATGTCGATAATTTAGAACAAGCAAAAAATTATTATTTAAAAGCAATTGAATTGGAAGATACAAACAGTGAAAATTACATCAGCCTAGCAAATATTGAACAAAAAATGGGCAATACTCTTGATGCTCTTTCTCATTATGAAAAAGCATACAGCCTCAACAATAAAGACATAAAAGCTGCTATTTGCCTTGCAAATACCTTTGCAACCTTGAAAAATTTCAAAAGCGCTCAAGAATACTTTGATAAAGCAATGGAGATAGATGAAAGCTATTATCCTTTATGGGTGTGCAGAGCAATTGCATATTGCGATGATAATAACCACACTCAAGCAATTGCCGCCCTAAAACAAGCAATAGAAATAGACCCCAATAAACCAAATGCATATATATTGCTTGCCAATACCCTTGTTGACGAAAAAAGATATGAAGAAGCTTTAACAATATATAAAACAGTTCAAAAAATAATGCCTGATAATCCTAAAATTTCGGCATTTATTGCAAACATATATGTTATGCTTGACAATTACACTCAAGCCACAAAATACTATAAACGCGCCATAAAACAAGCGCCGAAAGACAATGAAATTAAATTAATATATATTGAAATGGCAAATCAATATATTAACAATAAAATGAAAGGCAT
This sequence comes from Candidatus Gastranaerophilales bacterium, assembly GCA_944324455.1. Classification (GTDB taxonomy): domain Bacteria; phylum Cyanobacteriota; class Vampirovibrionia; order Gastranaerophilales; family Gastranaerophilaceae; genus RUG14156. Next base: position 30,858 of record CALUWJ010000008.1, read on the forward strand.
TTATGAATAATACACTTCTTGATAGATTGGTTTCAATTTTATCTTATTATACATTTGGCATATTTAGCATAATATGGATAATTTTTGCCAATCTTACAAAAAAAAGAATAAGCCAATTTCTAGCTTTTAATCTTTATCAAGCTATTTTTCTGTCAATTTGTCTTGCAATTATTTCATTAATATATTCTATTGCAATTAATTTTATAAGCGTTATTCCTTTTATTGGAAATATTGCAAAATCTTTTGATTTATTCTTTAATCAAACCCCTCTATACTTTACTTTTAGTGTATCGGGTTTATTAATAACGATATTAACAACATATTTAGCAATAATGTCTTTACTTGGTAAAAAACCATATTTACCAATTATTTCTGAGACTGTAACCTCAAATTTTGGAGGATAGATGTTTAAATTTGTAATAATAGCTCTAAACTTGTTAATGACCGCATCATTTGCAGCCTCAGAATTATATGCCGAAAATGAAGAAATTAAACAAGCTCTAAATAACAACATGTATGAACCAAATTATTTTAGTTTATTTTTCGGTTTATTTGTTGTAATTTCACTTGTATATATAACAAGCTACGTTTATCAAAAATTAATAAAAGTAAAAATCAACCAAGATGACACAGACATCTATAAAATAGATATTTTATCCACCACATCACTGGGTCAAAATAAGTCATTACACATAATCAAAGCAAACGGCAAATGTATGCTTATTGGTGCTACACAAAATAATATTACATTTATTAAAGACATAGAAGACACAACGGGAATAATTGATGAACAAAACAGTCAAAATTAAGGATATAACAGTAGGGGATAATTACCCTTGTTTTATAATAGCTGAAATTGGAATTAATCATAACGGAGACATCGAAACAGCAAAAAAACTTATCAATGTTGCTCATTTTTGCGGATGTAACGCTGTTAAATTTCAAAAAAGAACTGTTGATAAGGTTTACACAAAAGAAGAACTTTCTATTCCCAGAGATAGCATCTTTGGCAAAACTAATGGCGACTTGAAGCGAGGCTTAGAATTTGATTATGATGAATACAAAATAATTAATGAATATTGTAAAGAACTTAAAATGCCTTGGTTTGCATCTTGTTGGGATGTAGACAGCGTTGATTTTATTGAGCAATTTGATGTTTGTGCACACAAAATCTCATCTGCCTGTTTAACAGATATTGAGCTTCTAAAAAAAATCAAAAGCACAAATAAACCTGTTTTATTATCCACAGGCATGTCAACAATAGATGAAATAGATAAGGCTGTTGATATATTAGGAACAGATAATTTAATAATCTATCATTGCACATCAACATACCCTACATCAAATAATGAAATAAATCTAAATGCAATCCCAATGCTCAAAGAAAGATATAATTGCCCGATAGGCTTTTCAGGTCATGAAAGAGGAATTTTTCCATCAAGTGCAGCTGTGATATTAGGTGCATGCTCTGTTGAAAGACACATAACACTGGATAGAACAATGTGGGGTTCAGATCAAGCAGCAAGCCTTGAGCCTGAAGGGTTAAGAAAACTTGTTAGAGACATTAGAAATGTCAAAGATATATTAGGAGACGGCATTAAAGTTGTATATGAAAGCGAACTACCCATAAGAAAAAAACTTAGGAGAAAATAATGTTAAAATTATCCAAAAACATAAAAATGGTAATAAGCGATTTTGACGGCGTATTTACGGATGGTTCCGTTTATATTTCCGAAAAAAATGAAGTACAAAAAAAACTAAATTTTAAAGATATAATGGGCGTTTCAATAATACTTAAATCAGGAATTGATTTTGGCATAATTTCAGGTGAAAAAAGCAATATTTTGAATTATTTTAAAGATAAATTTAACATTAAAGAAATCCATGGCGGAATAAGACAAAAAGGAATTGTGCTGGATGAAATAATGAAAAAATATAATCTTGACTCATCTCAAGTGCTGTATATCGGAGATGATATAAATGATATCCCTGCCATGGAATTGGTAGATTATAGAATAGCGCCAAAAAATTTAAATCCAATATTAACTCTAAAAGTTAAAAATCTACAAATTACTGAAAATTATGGCGGAAATGGCGCAATTAGAGAAATTGCAGATATTTTAGCGGAATTATAATGAACATATTTTTTAATTTTATAAGATACATAAATAATCTGATAAACTCAGTTGAAACATTCAATAAACATATAAACCAATATAAGCAAATCACAAAAGAACCGGCGCTTCCTTCGTATGCATATATTAATTGGGGATTATTTTTAATAAATAACGGCAAAAAAGAAAAGGGCATAGAAAAACTAAAACAAAGTGCCATAATGAACAACACAAATCCTGAGGCATATATTAATCTTGGAATTGCATACGCACAAGATGAAAAATTTGCACTAGCACTAAAAAACTTCAAAAAAGCAATAAAACTAAACCCGACTAACGGCCGAGCTTGGGGATACTTAGCAGGGGCATACAGTGAATTAAATGAAAATACACTAGCAAAATCGGCTTTTGAAAAATCACTTGATTTAGACAGAGCAAATCCTGCGACATATCTAAACTATGGAATTTTTTGTATTAAAAACAATCAAAAAGAAAATGCAAAAGTATTGCTGCAAAAAGCGTATTTGCTTGATCCAACTTCAGTCCAACCAATGATGATATGGGGCATGATTTTAATTGAAGAAAAAGAATATAAAACAGCGCTTATGCGATTTAAAAAAGTTTTACAAAGTGAACCTTTCAACACTGACGCTCTCCATTTGTGCGGTTTATGCTCTCTTAAAATCGGATTATACCAAGACTGTATAGAATATTGTAAAAAAAGTTCTTCAATAAATCCTCAAAAAAAAGAAAATTATATTTTGATTTGTGAAAGCTATCTAAACTTAAGTGATGAAAAAAATTGCTTAAATTCTTTTGAAAAATATGAACAATACAGCAGCGAAGATTGGAGATATTATAATTCTTGGGGTATATCATTATCTCGTTTTGAAAAATTCGAAGAATCAATTTCAAAATTCAATAAATCAATCGAACTTAAAGAAGATGAATACATTGTTCACAATGCCTTATCGTATTCGTTAATTAAAATCAATAAATACGAAGAAGCAAAAAAAGAAATTGAAAAAGTAATGAAACTAAAACCGGATTTTGCAAATGCACATTTTAATTTAGCGCAAATCTTTATGAAATCTGAAGAATATCAAAAAGCCATAGATTGCTATAAAAAAGCACTCTCTTTAGATGCAAATCTTAAAAAAACATACTTTAACATTGCAGGTGCATATCACAAATTAAACGACAATAAAAACGCAATTAAATACTGGGAAAAAACAATAGATTACGATAAAAATAATATAGATGCATATTTAAATTTAGCTATGACATATTTTGATGACAATAACAATTATACAAAATCAATAAGATACATAAGAAGTGCTTATGAATTAGATAAAAATAATGCAGATATTGTCTTTAAATATGGATTAATATTATTAAAAGCAAATGAGCTATATAGAGCAGAAGAAAAACTATCAGACGCAATTAAGTTGGATAACAATCTGATTAGCGCAAAAATTGCTTTAGCTGAATGTAATTTGCGGTTAAACAAACCTCAAAAAACCCTTGAAATATTAAATGAATGCGAACAAGAAAAAGGGGGAGACAGAGATTATTTAACAATAAAAATCATGGCACTTCTTGAATTATTTAAAAATGATAACCAAAATTTGGAATTAAAAAACACAATCTTACAAATTTGTGATAAAATACAAGCAAACTTTGAACAAGTTGATTTCATTGAAGAAATCAAAAAAAGTATAAACAACAACACTTAAGAGGTAAGTATGGGGCTAATTGTACAGAAATTTGGCGGAACATCTGTTGCAGACAGTGAAAAAATCAAAAATGTAGCTAAAGCTGTAATTAAAGAAAAGTTAAACGGCAATGATGTTGTAGTGGTTGTTTCTGCAATGGGACACACAACAGACGGTTTAATAAAATTAGCTAATGAAATAACAATAAATCCATCCCCAAGAGAAATGGATATGCTTTTATCGACAGGTGAACAAATATCAATGTCTCTGTTGGCTATGGCAATTAATGAATTGGGATATAAAGCAATCAGCCTTACAGGACTGCAAGCCGGAATTAAAACAGAAAATTGCCATATGTGTGCAAGAATTTTAGATATAAACACAGATAAAATTCAAAGATGCCTTAAAGAAGATAACATAGTTATCGTAGCAGGATTTCAAGGAGTGTGTAAAGATAACGAAATAACAACTCTTGGTAGAGGCGGTTCAGATACAACAGCAGTTGCTTTAGCATGCGCTCTAAAAGCTCAAAGATGCGACATTTATTCTGATGTTGAAGGCGTATATACGGCTGATCCGAGAGTTATTAAAACTGCTAAAAAGCTAAAAGAAATATCTTATGAAGAAATGCTTGAACTGGCAAGAGTAGGTGCAAACGTATTGCACCCGAGATCAGTCGAAACCGCAAAACTTCATAAAATGCCAATGAGAGTCAGAAGCTCGTTTAAACTTGATGATTTAGGAACTTTAATAATAGGAGTTGATGAAATGGAACTAAACAAACCCGTTACAGGGCTTGCATGCGATACTTCACAAGTAAGAATAGTAATTTGCGATATTGTAGATGAACCCGGAAATGCAGCAAAACTATTTAATTTATTAGCAGATGAAAATCTAAGTGTTGATATGATTATCCAATCATATGCAAGACATCAAAAAAATACAAACGATATTGCTTTTACAATCGCAAAAAACGATATCGAAAAGTTTAATAAAATTAAAGATAAAATCAATGGAATTTTATCAGCTTCAAACATATATATTGATGAAGATATTGTTAAAGTTTCAATAGTTGGCGCCGGAATGATAGATAGACCCGGTATAGCAGCTAAAATGTTTGATACATTAGCAAAAGAAAACATAAACATCAAAATGATTTCAACAAGCGAAATTAAAATAAGTTGTCTGGTTGAAAAGAAATATTCAAATCAAGCTGCACAAGCGCTATGCAAAGTTTTTGAACTGGATGGCGCTGATATAGCAGACGTAAAAGGGGATTTACCCACTCTATAATAAAATGATTGAAACGCTAAAAACATTTTTTGAAAAATATAACATTAAAAATAAAAGCGTAGTTATTGGCTTCTCGTCAGGACCCGACAGCTGCGCTTTAGCACATTTAACATCTAAACTAAAAAAAGACTTCAATTTAGAATTGATATTAGCATATTTTAATCATAATTGGAGACAAGAAGCAAAAGAAGAAGAACTTTTTACAATCGAATTTGCAAATAAAATAAATGCAAAATATTATATTGAACAAGCACCCAAAAACTCCAAAAAAAATGAAGAAACAGCAAGAGAATTAAGATATAATTTTTTTGAAAATTGTGCAAAAAAATATAATACAGACATTGTTCTTTTAGGGCACAACAAAAATGACAATGTTGAAACACTAATATATAGAATAATTAAGGGCACATCAATCAAAGGGCTGAATTCAATTCCTGAAAACAGAGATATATATTATAGACCTTTATTAAAAATAGAAAAAAAAGATATTCTTGAATATCTTGAAAAAAACAATATAGCTTTTAAAGTTGATTCTTCAAATGAAGATATTAAATATAAAAGAAATTTAATAAGAAAAATTATTATGCCTCAAATGGCTTTAATTAATAACAATTACTTAAACTCCATAGAAAACCTGATACAAAATTCAATTAACACGAAATTAATTTTAGATGAAGCAATTTTATCAACAGAAAACAAAATCATTATTAACCAAAAAATAAAACTAAATGATTTTATAAATTTAAAAGAACCTCTAAGGCTCGAAATTTTAAATAATTATCTAAAAGATTATTTAAAATATAGAACTTCAAAAAATATAAAAAGATTTGATGAATTTATTTTAAACAACAATAAAAATAAAATATCAATAAATAAAAATTGCTTTTTGATAAAAAAGAATAATGAGATTTTTATTGAAACAAAACATCAAAAAAATGAAACCATTGTCAAAATAAATTCAACAGGAGAATATTATTTTGAAGATGGAAAATTAACAATTGAAAAAATAGAAAAAGGAGATAAAATTTATCCAAATTCAAAAGAAAATATTTGCTTTTTAAATTTTGATTTTCCTCTTGAGTTAAGACACAGAAAAAACGGAGACAAATTTTGCCCTTATGGACTAAAAAGTGATAGAATGAAGTTAAAAGATTTTTTGATTAATGAAAAAATAGAACAAAATAAAAAAGATGAAATTGTATTACTTGCAAACAAAGAGGATATCTGCTGGGTTATCGGCTATAAAATAAGCAACAAATACAAACAAAATAACACCAATTGTTATAAATTAACTTGGAGAAAAATTAATGGATAAAAACATAAAAGATTTAAAAATCCTGATTGACTCAAAATCACTCAACAACAGAATTAAAGAATTAGCACAAGAAATCAATTCAAAATATAATAAAGATGAACCCTTAACGGTAATTTGCGTTTTAAGGGGTGCTGTAATGTTTTTTACGGAACTTGTAAAACATCTTGAAATGCCGATTAAAATGGAATTTGTATCATTATCAAGCTATGGCGATAATTTTAAATCATCAGGTAAAGTTAAATCTTTTAATTTATCCTTACCTCCTCTAAAAGATGAAAATGTACTAATTGTTGAAGATATAATTGATACAGGTTTAACACTTGATTTTTTAATGAAATTTATAAAAATTAATTGCAAAGCAAAAGATGTCAAACTTGCAGCTTTGTTTAATAAAAAGTGTGCTAGAAAATACGATATAGAACCCGATTTTAGCGCTTATGAAGTTGATGATAAGTTTATTGTCGGTTTTGGGCTTGATTATTGCGGCTTATACAGAAATTTAGATTATATCGGATATTTTGAATAAACTACAAAAAGAAAATTGAACATATCCAAACAGCAGCAATTAAACCGACAACATCGGCCAAAATCCCCGCTAAAAGAGCATGCCTGAATTTTTTAATACCAACTGCGCCAAAATAAACACTTGCAACATAAAAAGTGGTTTCACTGCTTCCTGTTATAACTGCTGCTAATTTAGTTGCATAAGAATTAACTCCTGTTTGATTGATTATATCTGCCAATACCCCTAATGTAGCTGAACCAGATAAAGAACGAGTCAGCATAATTATTGTGGTTTCTATTGGAATTTTAAAATAATCAAATAAAGGTTTAAATATTTTTTCCATAAATTCAATCGCGCCGCTTGCTCGAAACAATGCTGTACATACCATTATAGCAATTAAATATGGGATTATTTTTATTGCAATTTTAAACCCTTCGTTGGCTCCATCTACAAAAGCCTCATAAGCTGGAGTTTTTTTATAAATCGCATAAATCAAAATAAAAACGATAATTAATGGCAATATCCACAATGAAAGAGTGTTTAAAAATTGAATCATTTATAAAACCTCTCCAAAATTTTTGCAAAAAACAAAGCAGAAATAAAAGCAATTGATGTAACAATCAAAGTAGGCAAAATAATTTGAGTTGGATTTTGCATTCCGTTTGCACTTAATATCGCCAAAACAACAGCAGGGACAATCTGAAAACCTGCGGTATTGATAGCTAAAAAAGTACACATAGAATTAGTTGCCCTATTTTTATCTTTGTTTTGAGATTGCAAATTCTCCATAGCCTTTATTCCAAAAGGAGTAGCAGCATTAGATAAACCAAGAGCATTTGCGCTAATATTAAGTGCAATATTGCTTTGTGCTTCTTTATTTTCTTTTATATCAGGAAAAATTAACAACAAAGGCTTTTGGATTATTTTAGATAAAACATCCATTAAACCCGATTTTTTGGCAATATTAACTATTCCAAGCCAAAATCCCATAATACCAATTAAGCCAAACGCAATTTCTACTGCCCTTTGGCTTGCTTTTAACATCTCATCTGTTGCAATATCAAGCCTGTTATTTATCGCAGCAAATATAAAGGAAACAAGTATTAAAAATATGAAAATATAGTTCATTTAGTTTTGGAATTTTGATGTGAAATAATTTTCACCATCATTTGTTATTGTGTACTTTCTCATATCTTCTATTTCAACTGTCTTAATATACCCTAAACTTATTAATTTACCAAGAACAAGCATATCGGCAATTTCACCAGTAGCAGGAAACAACTTGGAATTAATAAATTTCATTGAAAAACAGTCTTGTTTTAAGATATTTTTTATATAATAAGAGCAAATTAAAAATTCGTCAACTAAATCAGAAGTGTTGAATTTTGATAAATATGTTTTAAAATCAACATTTTCTTCTTGAACAGAAATTAAATTTTCATTTCTAGGTTCAATATCCTTAACTTCAATGCTTGAATTATTTTCATTTTTGTTTATTATTTCAAGATATTCTTTATAGCTTGGAATTGGATTAATATTTATCTCGTCAATTAATTCGTTTTTATTATATTTCGGCTTTTCTTTGTTTTCTTCATTATCTGTTTGAGGGTTTTGATTTATATCTTCTTTATTTTCAATTTTATCATCATCAATAGAATTAATTGAAAATAAATCATCTAATTTATGTTGGTTAACATCTTCAAACTTTTCTTCTTCATCTGACTTAGATTCAATAAAATCATCCGTATCATTTTCATTATCAAAAGGTAAATCCTCAAAATTATTTTTTGAATTTTGGCTATTATCTACCTTTTGATTAATCTTATCTTTATTATCTAAAATACTTTTATTTTCAATTTTAGTAAATTCAACAGCTTTCGATGGCAAGGAAACCTGCAAAATATCATTTTCATCTAAAACTAATTCTTCAACAACTTTTAATTTATTTTGATTATTATTCTTATAATTTTCAAACAACGCATCATTAAAAACAGTACTATCTGAAATATCTATTGCCTTAATCTCTTTTTCTACTATAGAAATCAGTTCATCTATTCCATCTTCATCCTCTTTTTTTTCATCAATAGGTTGATTAACAATTGATATTTGAGGATGTAAAAATGATGGAGATGAGTTGTTTTCAACTTCTTTTCTTGGTGAAACAGATACAACATTAAAAGGGGTATCAGCAGCATAATTGGCAGCTAAATCTTCTTGTATGTCAAACTTTTCTTCTTCATTTTGTTCAGCGTAATCTATTAATTCGTCAAGATTAATTTTTTCAAATTCTTCTTCCGTTTGGTAATTTTTTGCTTGTTTAATATCTTCATAAGTTAAAGATGGTAAATTCTCAACATCTGATGAAACAGGAGTCTCAATAAAATCCATGGGAGGGTTATTGTCTTCAATTTCTTCTTGTAAAGTTTGATTTATAGGCAAATCTTTTAATTTATTATTTGAACTTTCTGATTCATAAATTTCATTTTTCTCTAAATATTCATCTTTTGTTTCAGATTTTTGAATTAATTCATCTGTTTGCTCATTTGTTGAATTTTCACAAATTTCATCATGCTTTATTTCATCTGTTAGCAGATTTTCTTCAACAGACCCGGACGGATGATTATCGCATAATTCAGAAGATCTATCAACTATGCTTTCAGAACTTTTTTCTTCAATATTATCTTCTTTAAAGTTTTCATCTAAATTTAGCTTATCATCTTGTGCATTAATTTGTTTATCATCATCTTTTGGCAAAACAAAATTATTATCACTTTGACTTTTGATGTTAATTTTTTCAAAATCTTCGATTGATTTAATGTTATCATCAACAATGGTAACTTTTTTTATTTGTGATTTAAACTCATCACTTGCATCAAACATAGAAGCAAAATACTTATCCATTTCATTTTGGATAATATTTTTGTTAAACGAATCAAGGCTAAATTCGCAGCCATTAGATTTAATTTTTATATTATAATACACCAGCTAATCCTAACCCTGTTGAGTTTGTTTTTTAAGAATTTCTTCTCTCCATTTTTCTAATTGTTGTTCAACAAAATCAGCATCATCAGAAGAAAATTCAATTTCCAATTCACCTTTTTTCATTTTAAAAACATATTGAGGCATTGTAAGCTCCTACTTAATCTATTAGCATTATAATCCAAAAGGATTATTTTTATTCGAGTTTTATAAATATTGTTAAAAAAATATACAAATTCATCAAAAATAAGCTGAAAAATTTGATTTTATAAAAAAATTAGCTAAATTGTTTATATAAAGGGTTATTTTTAATTCATTTGTATGACTAAATAAGAAAACATTTTTCCTATAATAAACTTGGGAACATCAGGGGTTTATTTTGTATAATTCAATTTATCCTATAAATATAAATTACAGAAAACAAAACATTTCTCGCAACAATGAAGATGCGCAGTCAAATGCTTCTAATCCTGCTGTTTTAGATAATAATAACCAAAAAAATAAACAAAACACATTCCCCAATGGCACAAAAGTTGCTATTGATTATACAAAAGGACAAATAAATATAAGCCAGGTCTTAACGGATTTCAGAAGTACAATTCTTGCCATTAACGCACCAGAGGACGTTAGCGAAGAAGTTAATATGTATTTAGATCTTGTAGATAGAGAATCTAAAAAAGAAAATCCGTCAAGAGAGATTATTCTTGCTAACTTAAAAAATGCTTCAAGAATTTCTGATGCTTATATAGCAAAAAGTTTGAATAAACCATCAAATGTTGTTGAAGGATGGATTGACGCACTCTTTTTGCAAAAAATCAATATTAAAGCAAACCCCGATGAAATAAATCCTGATTTTCTTCTTGAATTTCCTAAAAAAGCTCAAGCTAAAATTGATGCTGCAAAAAAAGAACAACCTGAAATTCAAACTGCTCAAGAATTAAATAAAACTCAAACAGATGAAGAAATAAAAGAAAATCAAACTATTGAAGAAACTCCAGATAAAGAGCAACAACCATCGACTATTTTTTCAGATGAGCAAAAACCTGAAAAAATTGAAATTGAAAGTGAAATTGAAATTTCACAACCTGAAATTCAAAAAAATGAAATCAAAATTATAGATACACTAAAAACCCCCTTTAGCCCCATAAATGAAATTGATACAAAAGCTAAAACACTGTTCTCACAAGCAAAAAAACAACCCGACAACAACCAAGGAGATACTAAAGCAATAAATTTATTAAACGAAGCTTTAGGAGTACTTTCTCAAAGTAGTGAGTTTAATGAAAATATAAAAGCTGCAATTCATTTTGAAAGAGGCAGAATTTTTGACAACTACGACTATGTCGATTACGCTCTTAGGGATTATTGGGAAGCAACCAAAGCAGATGATTTAAATTTAAAAGCAAAAGCTTTTTATAAATCAGGTCAAATTTATGATGAATTCAAAGAATATTCGCCCGCTCTTGATAATTATTTATCAAGCGTTGCATATAGCGGTGAAGCCGACAATTCAAGTGCACAAGCCTGCGTGTTATCTAAAATTGCTTCCCTATTTACAAAACAATATGATATAAACAACACTCTAAATTATTCTGATTTAGCAATCGAAACAGCGCTTGATTCCAATAGCGATAAGATAATTGCGCAAACTTATTCATCCACAGCTCAAAACTATCAATACTTGGGAGAAAATGATAAAGCAATAGATAACTACAAAAATGCTCTTGCAGTTTTTTCAAGAACAGATGAGAGCCCTGAAGAAATTGCACACAACTATGAACAAGCTGCAATAGTTATGGAAAAATTAGGAAATCATGCTAAGGCAGAGAAGCTTCAATTGAAGGCAAATCGATATTATCAAATAGCCCAACAACAGCAGGCGCAGTTGGAACAAGCAAGTTAATTTTCTGATTTTCAACTTTTTTATCTTGTTTCATTATTTCAATAATATCTGTCTTTTTATATTTTATTTCCTTTTGAAGCAATTGAAATTTATTTAAAAGATAATCAATTCTATTAAAATAATCTCTATCAATTATTCCAAGATTATATGATAATTTAGCTGCGCAATTTATCCCGTAAGCCACAGCCTCACCATGGGAAATTTTTTTATAATTAGATAAAGTTTCAACAGCGTGCGCGTATGTGTGTCCAAAATTTAATATTTTTCTTAAACTCCCTTCTAATCTATCCAGTTCAACAACCCTTGCTTTTAAATGAACACAAGCTTTAATAATATATTCAATTTCTTTTTTTACATCCAAACTTTGATACTTTGATAATACATCTAATAAATTGTAATTAATTTCACATTTACAAGATTTTTCAATTAATGCATATTTAACGATTTCACCCAATCCACACTTATATTGATATTCATTTAAAGTATTTAAAAAAACAGGGTCAATCAAAACCTTATTTGCTAAATAAAATGAACCAATTAAATTTTTTCCATATTGAGAATTAAAACCTGTTTTTCCGCCAATAGATGAATCACACATTGCAAGTAATGTTGTAGGAATTTGAATTAATTTAACACCCCTTAAGACACTGCTTGCACAAAACCCTGCCAAATCTCCAACAACTCCGCCGCCAAGAGCGACAATAGTATCTTTTCTTTCAATTTTTTCTTTTAAGAGTTTATTTATAATTTGAGTATAGGTTTTAATATTTTTATATTTTTCACCATCTTTAATAATAATTACTCTTTTTTTATCAAATTTTTTTACAATATCAGAATACAATTTTGCAAGAGTATCATTAGTTATAAGAAAAAAATTATCATTAATAAAATCTTCAATTGAATTAATTAATCCTTTTTCAATTAAGATTTCACTTTTTATATTTTCATTTGATGAAATTACAATTTTTTCCATAAAACATCCAGAATTTCTTTTTTAATATCATCTACACTTTTATTATCCGTATTTATTTTAAGGTTTGCAAGATTGTAATATTTTTCTCTTTCTAAAAGTATTTTTTCAATTTCATTTTTTGGATTATCAACCAACAATAGCGGACGATTAAAGTCGTTTTTAATTCTTTCATAAATTGAATTTACTTCAGCTTTTAAATAAATTGTAAAAATATCAGAATTAAATAAAATATCTCTGTTTTCATTAGCCAAAACAACCCCGCCGCCGCAGGATAAAATAAAATTATCACAAGATGAAATTTTCTTTAAAATTTTAGTTTCAATTTCTCTAAATTTCTTTTCACCAAATTGTTTAAAAAAATCTTTTATTTTTATTGCATTTTCTTTTTCAAAAATCTCATCGGCTTCAAAAAGATTATATTTTGTCTCAATCGCCAATAGTTTTGCTATTGTACTTTTTCCACACCCCATCATCCCAATAAGTGCAATTTTATTATATTTCATTTATCCTCTTAATATAATATTCAAAAGAATTATCAATATCTATTTTACAATCAGAACCAAATTTATCCAAAAAAGCATCCAAAATTACTATTGCACTCATATTTTTTGCAACAACTCCACAAGCATAAACAGCGCAATTATCCGCCCTTTCAAAATGTGCTAAAGAAGCATTGTGTGTTTTCATTTCAACACTGTTTAGTGCTTTTTTCATTGTCGGAATAGGTTTCATTGCAACAGTTAAAATAATATCTTCGCCGTTAGACATTCCGCCTTCAATTCCGCCTGAATTATTTGTTTTATGATGATAATTTTCATCATAAAATATTTCATCATGAGAATTATAGCCTGAAATTTGCGCGTAATTTTTACCCAAACCAATTTCAACAGATTTTATTGCAGGAATTGACATTAAAGCTTGTGCTAATTTACCATCAAGTCTTTTATCCCAATGAATAAAACTACCCAAACCAATAGGAACATTTTTAATTATAACCTTGATAATCCCGCCAAGGCTGTCGCCTTCTTTTTGATAAGTTTTAATATATTCATCAAAATCTTTTTTATTATTACATTCACCTATAGATAAAATTTCAAAAGAAAAATCAATATTATAATATTTTAAAATATTTTGACATATTGCACCAACTGCTACTCTTGTTGCTGTTTCTCTAGCACTTGAGCGTTCTAGGACATATCTTATATCATCAAATCCATATTTCATTGTACCTGCTAAATCAGCATGGGCAGGACGAAAACGATTTATTTTTTTATCATTAATTTTATTTTTGATTTCATCAGCTAAATTTTTATCTAAATGTAAAAAATCTATCTTTTCAACACTCATCGGATAAACCCAATTTTGCCAATCTTTATTTTCTATTTCAATCAAAATAGGGCTTGCTGTTGTAATTGCGTGGCGAACTCCTGATTTAATTTTAATTTTATCCTTTTCAATTTTCATTCTGCCGCCTCTACCAACACCTTCTTGGCGAGCAGCAAGCTCAGAATTTATAAAATCAAAATCAAGCTCATAACCATAAGGAATTCCCTCTATTATTGCATTTAAAGATTGTCCGTGGGATTCACCCGAAGTTAAAAATCTAATTGCCATTAAACCATCACCCAAGGTTTTTCTTCTTTTGCAATAATAACTTCAACTTTTGTTTTAGCTATTAACCCTTGAATTAAAGGCAAAACCGGCAACTCTGATTCAAAATGTCCAACATCTATAACAGCAAAACCTTCAACTTCAAGAGCTTTATGGAATTTTATATCACCTGTTATATAAACATCGACATCATAATCTTTAATCTTATCAACAAATCCGCCGCCGCTGCCTGCACAAATTGCAATATTTTTAACTATTGAAACATTATTAGGATTAATTAATTTAACAGAATCTAAATTTAGTGCTTGCTTAACATTATCTATTAATTGCTCAAGCGCTAATTCATCTTTTAGATGTGCAATTTTAATATAATCTTCAACGGTTACAAGGTTTTGCAACCCTAAAACTCCACACAATGCATCAGTTGTTGAACCATACGTTTTATCCAAATTAGTGTGTGCACTATACACACATATATTATTTCTAATTGCTTCAGCAATAAGAGCGTTATCAATTTTTTTAATTGAATTAAAAATCAAAGGATGATGAGTAATGATTAAATCGCAATCATTTGTTATAGCTTGCTCTAATACATCTTTGGTTAAAGATAAAGCAACTAAAACTTTATTAGTATAATCATGACCCAAATTTATTTGCCAACCTGAATTATCCCAAGGTTCAGCTAATTCAAGCGAAGCATATTTTTCAATTTTAGAAATAATATAATCAGTTTTAATCACAGACAACCTCCAGAATTTTTTTAGCAATGTTATCTTTGGAATCTAGTTCTATATTTATAATTTTACCACTTTTTTCAATTATTGTAACCCTGTTTTTATCTGTATTTAGTGCTGTTTGAACATCATTTGCAATTATATAATCCAAATTTTTATTCACTAATTTATTTTTAGCACAATTAATTATATCTTTATCAGCTAAACAAAATCCAATTATTTTTTGATTTTCTTTTTTAGTTTGAGCAATAGTTTTTACAACATCTGGATTTTTTACCAATTTTAATTGAAAATCATCCTTAATATCTTCTTTTGAAATTTTAAATTCAGATACATTATCCACCCTAAAATCACCAACCGCAGCCGCCATAATAAGATAATCAAACTCTTGTTTTTTCAATTCATCAAGCATTTCGAGTGCAGAATTTACTTTAATAATCGGATAATTTCTACTAAAATCAATAGATGAAATTACATTTACATCATAACCAAAGTTATAAGCCCAATCAGCAAGAGAAATTCCCATTTTTCCTGATGAATAATTTGAAATATATCTAACTGAATCAATTTTTTCTCTTGTGCCGCCTATTGTAACAATAACTTTTTTATTATTATTCTCTATCTTTTGAAAAATTAATCTTTTAGTTTTTTGAAAAATTAAATCAATATCTGCTAATCTTCCAACCCCATTAGTTCCACAAGCAAGAAAACCAACTTCACAATCCATAAAATAACAACCATTTGATTTTAATTTTTTAATGTTTTCTTGAATAACTGGATTATTATACATATCCTTATTCATTGCAGGAGCTAATAATATTGGTTTTTTTGAACCCAAAAAAGCACAAAAGATGCTTGTTAATAAATTATCCGCAAAACCAAAAGAACATTTTGAAATAGTATTGGCACTAATTGGCGCAACAACAAAAACATCTGCCCAATCAACAAGCGAAATATGCTCTACATCAACCCTTGGGTCAAATTGTTTACAATATACCTTTTCTGCTGTTAATGTCTCTAAAACCAAAGGAGAAACGAAATTAAGCGCATTTTCTGTTAAAACAACTTTTACATTAAATCCATTTTTTTTATATAGCCTAATCAACTCATAAGCTTTATATGAAGCAATAGATGAAGTTATTCCAAGAAGAATATTTTTAGTATTAACCATTATTTGTTTCCTTATTGTATATTGCAATTAATTCATCAACTGCTTTATCTACAACATCATTTTCAATAACATAATGGAATTTATCTGCATTATTCAATTCTTCTTTTGCAGCTTTAAGTCTTTTTAAAATACTTGCTTCATCTTCACTGTGTCTACCTCTTAAACGTTTTTCAAGTTCTTCAAAAGTTGGAGGTTTGATAAAAATAGTAACAGCATCGGGACATTTCTTCATAACCTGAAGTGCACCTTGAAGTTCGATTTCAAGAAGAACGCTTTTACCTTCATTTATTTTTTGCGCTACAAAATTTTTATTTGTACCGTAGTAATTACCGCTATAACAAGCATATTCTAAAAACATATCTTCACTAATCATTTTTTCAAATTCTTCTTTAGAAATGAAAAAATAATGCATGCCGTTGATTTCACCATCTCTTGGTTGTCTTGTTGTATTTGAAATAGAATAAACAATATTATTATCTACTTTTTTAAAAAAATCAGATAGTATTGTCCCTTTTCCAACACCTGATGGACCTGTAAATATAATTAATTTTGCTTGTTTTTTATTCATATAAACCTAAGAAATTTTGTAATTACTTAATTATATAATAAATTTAAAAATTGTCTATTAAAAACCCTCAAGCAATCTTGAGGGTTTTTATTTTAAACTTCAACATACTCTTTTAAACGTTTAGAACGATTTGGATGACGTAATTTTCTTAAAGCTTTTGCTTCAATTTGACGAATACGTTCACGAGTAACGCCGAATAATTGACCAACTTCTTCTAATGTTCTTTGTCTTCCATCATCCATACCAAAACGCAATCTTAAAACATCACGTTCACGAGCTGATAGAGAGCCTAAAACTTCAGCCAAATCTTCTCTTAATAATTCATGAGCAACCGTTTTAACAGGAGCATCAGCATCTTTATCTTCTATAAAATCACCAAGGCGAGAATCTTCTTCTTTTCCGATGGGAGTTTCAAGAGATAAAGGCTCTTGCGCAACTTTAATTATTTCTCTTAACTTATTAATTGAAATACCCATTTCTGCTGATAATTCTTCTTCAGATGGTTTTCTTGCAAGCTCTTGAGCTAATTTTCTTGTAACTTTTTTAAGTTTATTGATTGTTTCAACCATATGAACAGGAATTCTGATTGTTCTTGCTTGGTCTGCTATTGCTCTTGTAATTGCTTGTCTAATCCACCAAGTTGCATAAGTTGAGAACTTATAACCTCTTTCATGGTCAAATTTCTCAGCAGCTCTAATCAAACCTAGGTTTCCTTCTTGGATTAAATCTAAGAATAACATACCGCGACCAACATATTTTTTAGCAATAGAAACAACAAGACGCAAGTTTGCTTGAACAAGCTTTCTTTTTGCAACAGCACCTGAATTTCCACCTGCAACAATTTTTCTTGCTAAATCTATTTCTTCATCTGCAGTCAAAAGTTTAATTCTGCCAATTTCTCTTAAATACATTCTTACAGGGTCATCAACAGAAATTCCGCGCGGAATTGAAATATCATTTTCATTTTGGTCATCTTCATCATCATTTTGATCAAAAAAGTGAGATACAGAAGATGTTTCAACAGTGCTAACTCCTTGAGTTCTCATAATATTGGAGATGTTATCAGTTTCAAGTTCACTGCCTTCAAAAAATTCATCATCTTCCATAACTTCCGATTTATCAATTACGCTTATTACAGAACTTTCGGGATTTCTTTTTCTGCTCATTTAATTTATTCTCCAATCTTATTATTGTTGTTGTAATTCTTGAAAGAACTCTTGAGATAATTTAAGTTTTTCTTCTTGTGAAAGTGTATTATCTTTTAACATTTTTCTTAAATTTTCCTTTTTATTTTGTTCTTTCAATTTTGCCAATCGGATAAAAGTTTCATCTACCGCCCTTTTGTAATCTTCTAAAGATAAGTTGTTAAATACATGCGAAGAGAAAATATTATCTGAAATTTTCTTTTGGATATGCTGTTCATTATAAAACTCAAGAAAAAGTTTTTTTGCTAGTTCATCAACATTATTTACTTGCGCAAGATTTTTGTCAATTACATTAAGAATTTTAGCATTGTCTTCATTTTCACAAATATAAGAACTTATCTTTTCGCTAAAATAATTTCTTTCTTCAGTTTTAAGAGCAGCAAATGCCAATTTTATTAAGTTTTCTTCCATTAATTCATACTGACTTTTTGAATCATTTTTAATAATTTTTCTTGAATTAAAGGATTGTTCATTTTCTATTTTTAAAATTCCAAATTCATCTGTTTGTTTATTAAGAATTTGTGTTTTTAAAATTGTTTGTGACACATCTAATTTAAAAGATGCGACTTTTATATAATCGTCCAAAATTACAGGATTTTTAATTTGAGCCAAAATATCGGCAATTTGTATGACATAAGAACTTTTTTCCTGAGGGGTGATGTCGCCCTTTATGGTTTCATAAATTTGATTTAGCTGATAATCTAATAACAAGGGTGCTTGTTCAACTTTTTTTAAATATTCTTCACCGCCAAATTCTCTTATAAATTCATCCGGATCTTTGCCTTGAATTTCTTGAACAACCCTTATTTCGCAAACATTATCAGTTGTATTTTGAAAATTAGAATCATATTGTTTAATATCACCTAAGGCGCAAAAAATATTTTTAATAACCTCAGCCCCATGCTCAATAGCTTTTTTGCCGGCAGAATCCGTATCAAACGCAAGAAATATTCTTCTTGAAGGACAAAAACGACTTATAAGCCTTATATGCTGGGGGGTAAGAGCAGTTCCGCAAGTTGCAACAGCATTTTCTACCCCGCCAAGGTGTGCTGAAATTACATCAAAATACCCCTCCATAAATATTACGCTGTCATTTTTAGATATTGACTCCTTTGCTCGATTTAAACCGAACAAAACAGCGCTTTTATTATATATAACGCTTTCGGGTGAATTTATATATTTAGGCATTTGTCCGTCTATAATTGCTCTTGCGCCAAATGCAATTGTATTTGAATTTACATCTTTAATTGGAATAATAATTCTATTTTTAAATCTGTCATAAAACACACCGTCTTTTTCATAAACAAGACCTGCTTTATTTAATTCATCAATCGTGAAGCCAAGATTTGTTAAATAATTTTTTAATTCAAAATGGCCTTTTGGAGCAAGCCCTAAAGAAAACTTTGAAATTGCAATTTCATTAATTCCTCTTTTTTCTAAATACTCAAGAGCTTTTTGATTAGATTCAAGATTTCTTGAAAAATATTTTTGAGCCTGCTCCATTGCATCATAGAGTCTATCTTTTTCTGCTTTATAGTTTGCATTGTTTTTATTGTTTTTCTTTGGAAGCTCAATTCCAAAAATCGACGCTTGTTCTTCAATAACTTCAGCAAATGATTGATTATTTATTTTCATCAAGAATGTCAATACATCGCCGCCTTCACCGCAACCAAAACATTTAAAAATTTGCTTATCAGGAGTAACAACAAAAGAAGGTGTTTTCTCATTATGAAAAGGACAAAGCCCTTGATAATTTCTGCCTGTCTTTTTCAATACAACATATCTAGATACAACATCGACTATATCCAGTTGATTTTTTATCTGCTCGACCGCTTGCTGGTAAGTAACTTCCGACATTTCTTAATCTTATAAACTCATTTCTTTTCTGTCTTGTTTTAACACCAAAACAACAAGTTTTAAAGGGTATTTTTAAAAATAGTTTAAAAAAGTTTACAAGCATGGGTCTTTATGGTTAAATTTACTTGTTAGTGTGGTTTATAGTATGGGCGAAAAAAATCTTGAAAATATAATCTCATACCTTAATGATAAACTTAAACATAAAAAGGATTATGTTTCATTTTTTAAAGAGCTAAAAAACGAGTGTAATTATAATGAATTAATATTAATCTATAAATTTATCTTGGAAAATTCATCAGACATAATTCTTTTAGATTATTTAATAAGAGAAATAAATTCACAAAAAGATAAAAACTGTCTGCCATTTTTAATAGATTTTATTCTAAGACAAAATAACAACAATGATTTTTTAAATTTAAAAGTTTTAGCAATTAAAACTATATCCAATTTTAAAGATACAAGCTCTGTAACAGCGCTTATGTATTGCTTAAATGATAAAAATTCAAACTACAAAATAAGACTTTCTGCAGCTGAAGCTCTAGGTAAAATTGGCGACAAAAATGCCTTTGAAACACTTGGCAATATTGCTTGCGATGAAAAAGAAAAATCAGCCTATGTTAAAGAATCAGCTGTTATTGCACTTGGTATGCTTGGAGATAAAAGAGCACTTAAAGTTTTTAATTCAATTATTAATACCAAGCAAATGTTCTTATCTAAATTTTCATATCTAAAAGAACGCATTGTTGAAGCAATGTCGAAACTTGATTTAGAAAAAGATGCAATGGCATTAAACATACTAAAAAAATCACTCCTTGACCCGTCAGCAAGAGTTAGGATAGGAACAATTGAAACATTAATGAATTCAAATATTTCTGAAAG
Source organism: Candidatus Gastranaerophilales bacterium (assembly GCA_944324455.1). Classification (GTDB taxonomy): domain Bacteria; phylum Cyanobacteriota; class Vampirovibrionia; order Gastranaerophilales; family Gastranaerophilaceae; genus RUG14156. Next base: position 51,680 of record CALUWJ010000008.1, read on the forward strand.
TTATGATTTAATATATGAAAGACTTAAATTTGATGATGATATTGAAGTTAAAAAAAATGCCCTGGTTGCACTATACAATATGACAGATAGAAAAATTTTAGACGAAGTTACAAATGGCGATTTTTGTGATGAATTAAAAAACTATGCAAAAGAAATTATAATTGAATACGAGGAAAACAATGAATAAAACAGGAATAATATTATTATCAGGAGGTTTAGACAGTTTAGTTTCTCTTGATATTGCAAGAAAAAAATGCTCAATAACAAGAGCATTAACTTTTGACTACGGACAAAAAGCTTTTAGCGAAGAAAAACTTGCAGCAATTGAAATTTGCAAATTTTATAAAATCGAAAGCGAAATTATAGAACTTCCTTTTTTAAAAAAAATGTTAAATAATGCCCTAACTAATGAAAATGACGATAAATTGAATGATTTTAATTCTGTTTGGATACCTAATCGCAACGGTTTATTTTTAAATATTGCCGCATCTTACTGCGACAACTATAAAATAGATTATATTATCTTTGGTGCAAACAAAGAAGAAGCAAGAAATTTTAGCGACAACAGTAAAGAATATATAGAAATTTCAAATGATTTTTTTAAATTATCAACTCAAAAAAAACCGCTTGTTATAGCACCTTGTATTGATATGGATAAAACAGACATAGTTAACTATGCAATTGAAAATAATGCACCTTTTAAATTTTTAAAAAGCTGCTACAACTCAAAAGAAAACACAAATAAAAAACATTGCGGAAAATGTATGTCATGCAAACTTTTATATAATGCCATTTTAAGCAGCAAAAAACCTGATTTAATTAAGGAGATTTTTTAATGAACACTCATTTTATAGATAAAGAAATAAAATACATAGGCTCTCAACTTGCCCCGCATTGGATTTATAAAAATTTTCATCTTCAAGGAGACTCAATTGTTGCATTTATTGGTGAAGTCGATGTAAAAATAGATGAAATGGTAGATATTGAAGATGTAATAAACAATGAACCCATTTATTCAAAAAAAATGTTAAATTTTATAATTGAGCAGTTTGATATCTCGCTAACAGCTATGGTATATGCTCAAAGACTGTTTGTTTCAATCATAAAAGAAGTTTTAGAAGAATATAACATTTCAGCTAAAAGAAATGGAGATGATCTGTTTTATCAAAACAGAAAATTATCAGTTTCAATTGCAACAAAATCTATAACTTCTTGCCTAATTCATACAGCATTGAATATAATAAAAGAAGGTGCACCAATTAAAGCATCTGATTTAACCGAAATGGGCATAAATAATCCTAAAGAATTTGCAATAAAAATAATGAAAAAATATGCCCAAGAAACAAAAGACATTAAAATGGCTACATATAAAGTAAGAGGTGTAACTGAATAATGGATTTTAATTCATCAAATTATTTTGCATATAAAAAAAATAAAATTCAAGCACAGGCAAACATGCAGGAAAAAAAGATTTCAAAATTAAACTTCCTATTTCAAATATTTATATCAACCTTTATTATAATGTTCATCATTATAGTTGTTGCTATCATGAAATATTCTACAAAGGTTGATATTGAATATTCAAAAAATACCTCTCTAAATAACCCTAATATAGATAAAACTTCATCAATACAAGAAGAATTATATGAAGAAAAGCAAGGCAAAATAGACAAAAGGTTGATTTTAATTCAACAAGAAGAAAATGCACCCTATGAAGCTAAAATATTAGAGAAACAAAATCCTGAAGAAATAATCAATCCAATACATTTAGAAAAAAATAAAAACATAGAACAAAAAGAAAAGCTTGAAGCAAAAAAATTGCAACAGAAAGAAGAAAGCAAAGATTTATTAAAACCAAAAATAACTAACCCCATAGATGAGCTTATTAACAACTCAAGCAAAAAAAATGAAGAAAACGTATTAAACAAAAATATAACAATTATGTCAAAAGTTTTAATAGGAAGATATTCAACTTTAGAAGAAGCTCAAAAAGCACAAGCTGAAATTAAATCATTAAATACAGGTTCACCATTTGTTAAAAAGATTGGCGATGTTTTTAGTATACAAATGGGTTCATACCAAGATTTTTCAACCGCCAGAAGTCACGCTCAAAATCTTAAATCAAAAGGGTATGATGTTTGGATTTATCAGCAATAACGAATAATGTTTAATAAAAAACCGCTAATCAATTTGATTAGCGGTTTTATTATATATTTCGAGAATTAGTTTTCTTTTTCATCATCCTTATTGTTAGTATTGTTTGTTTCTTGATTTATATCAACCTTTGCAGCTGCAGACATTATATTTGCTGTTTGGTCAACGGTGTTATCAGAAACTTTTGATGATTTAGAGATTTCAACTTGTTCTCTTGGTAACTTGATTTGGTTAATCAAAGAATCAATATTATCATCTGTTTGATCAACATCAGGTAGTGGAGGACAGTCATTGTCTACATCAACATCAACATCAACATCAACATCTGTATGTGTTTTATCATAAACTAGGATGAAATCATCTCCACCATTTTTGTCAAACTCAATTGTATGTTTTTGATCTGTTGTTGTGGTTGTTGTAGTAGTAGTTGTAGTAGTTGTAGTTGTATTGTCTGTTTTGTCAACATCTACATCAACTTGTACATCTTTATCTACAATAACTGAATCATAATTACCTGTATAATCAAATCCATCAGGTTCCGGAGTATAATCTTCATTAGGATCTAAGTTGAAGCCACCTTGGTCTCTAACTTCAATATAACCTTTAGATGGAGTACCTTCAGGAAGTCCTTCTAATTGTTCGGCTGTAAGATCTACATCAGAAGCAATCATTGTATCATTCTTATCCATGAATAGCTTATCTGTAATAATCTTAGATACTGCAAGCTCATCATCAACAGCATTTACATGAACTTCAGGACCTTGATTTTTATCAATTTGTTCATCCCAAACGTTATTTTCAGCTGTTAACTCAATACCTGCATCTTTGTTGTTTGCATTTTTAAGATCAAGTGTAATACTACCATTTGTATTATTTTCAGGTGTTGTAACTTGTGTTTTAGTATTTACAACTAATTTAGTTTGGTTAATGTCAAGAACTTGTCCATTTTGTTCTGTTCCATCTTGATCAACTTCAACACTTTGAGGGAATGTATGAACAGATTCAGATGTGTGTTTTGCAACTGTTTTTGTTACATCTTTTGTAGTTACATTACCTTTAGCATTGATAGTTGTTTTGGTATCTTTTGCATCTGCAGTAGCTTTTTTAATTGTTAAATTATTTAAGATAACATCTCCACCTTCTTGAGTCGTTGTAATGTTATTACTTTTTGATTCAAGTGAAGAATTTACAAATTGAATATCACCTTTTGTTGTAAAGTTATTTGCTTTACCTGCAATATAATCAACATTTACTGATTTAAGCGAATCTTCGCTTGTGAAATTATTGCTGCCTGCAGCATTAAATGTTAATCTGTCGCCATAAGTTAAGCTTGGCATTGTTGTTTTTTCTGCATTAATATCACCACCGGTTGAAGTTATATACATATCTTCACCTGATGAAATTTTAACAGAATTATCAATATTAATGTTTTCAGCTCCTTGAGGACCAAATGTTATTGTTTCGTAAGCAATTAAATTAACATCTTTGCCACCTTGAATTACTGAATTATCTTTAACATTCATCGCACCTTTTGTTGCTTCTGCCGTAAAATTATTACCTGCATTAAATGTTGAATCATTAATATTAACGTTACCTTCTTTTGCTAATAAATTAATATCATTGTTAGCTTTAACATTTGTTTTGTTAACTGAATTTACATTGCCTTTTGTTGAAGTAATGTTGATATTGTTAGCGTTTGCTGTCTTGATGGTAGTATCATATTTAACACCATTAACAGTGCCGTCATCTTTTAATGTGCCATCATCATTTCTATCAAATTTCAACGTATAGGCAGCTCTTTGCAATGTTGCATTATCAAGAGTGAAATCACCATTTGTTTCAAGGGTAATATCGCCGCTTACGGTTTTATTACCATCAACAACATTTGTTTTACTAAATGTAGCATTATTTGCAACAGTTACATTATTAAGACCTGTTGTACCATCTTCATAAAATTTAATTTCATCATAAACTAATGAAGCATTATCAATTTTTGTGTTTTTACCTTGAATTGAAAGTTTGCCATCAGCAATAATTAAAGATTGATTGTTGCCATCTTGATCTAAATCACTTTCAATAATAATATCACCTGATAATTCACCATTTGAATAAGCAGCCTTAACATCTATATCGCCGGAAGCATCGGCGTCAACATTTTTCATATTAACACCATTTGCTGCAGAAATAGTAATGTTTTTGGCTTGATTTGTTGCTTCAGTATTTCTGGCTTGTACCAATGAATCATTAATTTGTACTTTATCAGTTGACATAATTTTTGCGTCACCTTTAGCAATAATTTTTGTATTGTCAACTTTCGCAGTACCGCCATAAGAATATAATCTAACTGCGCCTGCATTTTCAGCGTTTGCCGTACCTTCTTTAGCACCTGCTGACACTATCAAAGAATCTTTTACTGTTAAATCTTTATCAGCAGAAATATAAACTTCGCCACCATTTTGCGTAGTTGTATCTTTTACAACGCCATCTTTTTCAACAGATGTATTTACGGATTCTAAACGAGAATTGCTAACCAATACATCGTTTGAACCAACAATCATAATATCGCCGTTTTCTTTATTAACAAGTTTTGTGCCTTTAATAATAGAATTTGATATTTTGATATCAGAACCTTCTGCTTTAGATTTATTTACAATATGAACATCGCCTGATTTGATTGCAGCTTCATCATTTGCTAAACCAGAGTTATCCATTTCAATATTTCTAACAACATCAGTTTTTGTATCTTCTGCAACTGAATAGTTATCAGCATAACCGTTTGCAAGATATCCAAATGTTACACCATCTGCTGTTACCAATCTAACATTTGAGAAAGATTTATCAGAACTTGATGTAATATAGTTATAATTATCACCTGTTCTGATTAAAGAATCTTTATATTGAATATTATCGGAAACAATAGCAACTGACTTATTAGGATTAAAATCAGCCATTGTGCCGTCAGAATTAAAATGACCGAATTGAGTGCCGTCTAATTTTATTAAAGTTTCACCCGGTTTAAATGTAACACCGGCATCCTCAAATGCTTGAGTATAATTTGAATCAAAAGTAATGTCACCATAGTTTCTGTTTTCGCCATTTACAGCAGCAACAGGTGAAAACTTATTTAATACACCTGCTTGATATTGTGCCATTTCAGCTTCAGTCATACCTTTAAGGTTTTTGATACCATTAATATCAAATGTTGAAGCAGTAAATGAATTCAAATCAACAGTTGAGCCAGGTCCAAATAAAATACCAGCTGGGTTGATAAGTATAACTTTACTTGTAGCTGCAAACGAATCACAATTACCACCTGAGATACAAGAATTTGTTAATTTACCTAAAATTTGAGATTCATTTCCACCAAGTACACGGTTAATTATTGTTTGAGATAATCCTGAAAAACCAAAATTTACTTGTTGACCACCGGGTACTGAAAAATCTTTCCAGTCAACTTGGCCAACTGCACCATTCTGTCCGGATGTAATATCAACATTTAATTTTATGTCATTACCTGTAATACTTGTATTTCCGGTATGATCGATAACATCGCCGACACCAACCGCAAATGTTGCCGCGCTAGATATTGACAAAAAAGCTAACATTGCCGTAAATGCGGTAAACTTTCTTTTAAACTGACTCATTACTATGTTCCCTTTCATAAACATTTTAATCCATATGCTTATACATGTAATAAAAACCACGACATGGAAAAAAATTCTCAAAAACAAAAATCAATTTTACAAAAATTTACAAAACTCAACTTTGTCTAAAGATTATACCAAATAAATTTCAAAAAAGCAATAAATAAAAAAATAAAAAAATAAAAAAACATTAATATTTCTTTACAATTTGACAAAATAAAGTTTTTTTTACCGTTATTGTAGTATGATTAAAAAATCATCAATTTAATTTATTGTTTAATAATTACATATGAATTATTATTGTATTGCGCGTAAAGTATATGTGCTCTTTGTAGTTAATATTTGAAGGAATTTAAGAAAGTGCATAACAAAAAACTTAATAAGATAAAGTTAAATTCTTTAGCATTGGCAGTATGTTTAATAGCAAGCGTATCAACAGCCCTTGCAGGACCTGAGCCCGGTTCAAATTATATCCCCAATGGAATTGGTAATTTTGACCCCGGTGTAGTAGATCAAACAAACTTTAGACAGATTAAAGATTACGAACAAAAAATCAGGGACGATAGAGAAGAAGAGCACCAAGAACAAAACATTCAAATGAACAAAGAAATGAAAGATCGCATGAAAGATCTTCCGAATAAAGAAGTAAGCTTTAAATTGAATTCAATTCATATTACTGGCAATACCGAATACACGGAAGAACAATTGATGAACTTAATTTGTCAAAGAATTGGCGAAGAAGTTACAATTAATGATTTAATCGGTATGGCAAATGCAATTACTGAATATTATCAAAGAAATGGTTATATATCTACAACAGCATACTTACCGCCTCAAAAAGTTGAAGACGGTAATGTAGAAATTGTTGTATTAGAAGGTAAATACGGAAATATAAAAATCGAAGGCAATAAATGGGCAAGAAACAAATATTTAAATGCCACATTCCTTAAAGACAAAAATATTCAAGAAGATAAAGTATTAAATGTTGCAGATATTCAAGAATCTTTGCGCGAACTTAATGCAACAGACTATATCAAAGGGGCAGTTGCCTTACAAGACAATGAAGATTCAGAACAATATACCGATTTAACATTAAATGTTAAAGATAGATTCCCTATTGATTTTGACTTCCGTTTTGATAACCAAGGTCGTTCTTCAGTAGGTTTAAACAGATTTGTTATATTTGCCGGTATGTCTAACTTAACAGGCTTTGGTGATCAATTATTATCAACCACATCATTAGCCAGAAGTTCATTTAGCCAAGGTGTATTCTATTCTGTTCCTATCGGTCGCCATGAAACAAAATTAAATGTTGGTTATTCTTTCTCAGGAACAGAACTTGACAAAGGCGAATTAAAAGACTTTGATGTTAAAGGTAAATCACACAGCTTCTATATAGACTTATCAAGAAGATTAATCAAAACCGAGAACTATAAATTATATGGTGATATCGCTTTTGATATGAGAAACACAGAAACCACTTTAAGGGGCTTTGATTTATACGGATACAGAACTCGTGCAATTAAATTAAACTTAACAAACGTTAAAGATGATATTTATGGTAAATGGTTTGCTAACATTGGTGTTGCAAAAGGTATAGATATTTTTGGAGCTTCAAACGATTCTGACGGCTATTACTCAAGACATACTCCCACAAATAGAATGTTCAAAGTGCAAGCTTCAATTGCTCGTTTACAAGTATTGCCTTGGAGAATGATGGGCATATTTACCGCAAACGGCCAATGGGTAAATAGAAACGTATGGTATTCAGACAAACTTCAAATCGGCGGTATTTCATCGGTTAGAGGTTTTGAAGAAGGCTACTTCTTAAGAGATTATGGTGTAACTGCTTCAGCTGAATTTAGAGCACCAGTGCCATTCTTAAATCACTTACCTGAAAAATTAAGATTTATTGATGACTCAATTAGACTTGCTGCATTTTGTGATGTTGGTTGGTTTGGGGATTACGGTTACGGAATGCCAAGTTCAAATTTTGTAATGAGCGTCGGCGGTGGTATAATCTTAAAAATGACAAGATACTTATCAGGTAACGTATATTTTGGTGTTCCGATAGTAGGAAAACCTGATGATGCTTCAAGCTTTAGAGTCCACTTCATGATTACATCAAATATTTTATAATTATAAATGAAAATATTAAAAAAACGTTGGATATTATCCAACGTTTTTTTAATAGCAAAATAAAAAAATCAGATGTTTTATACCCTCGCAAGGTAATAAGGACAAAAAATGAAACTTCAATCTATAAACTATAATTTATATTATTTAAACAAAAAATCAAAAATAAACACAAATTACAATCAGCAAAACAATATATGTAAAGTAAATAAAAAAAACTCAAGTCAAGTTAACTCGAAACTAGCACTGATTTATTTTTACGGAAATAAAAGTATAAAACCAGCTAAAAGACTCGAACAATCAGATTACAAAATATCAAATTACATTGCCGAAATAAACAAAGCAAGATATCTGTATGGAGATAAAGCAGTCGTAGATTTATCAATGGGCAATCCCGACTTAACACCTCCACAGAAAGCAAAACAAGCCCTGAAAGATAAAGTTGATAATCTTTGGTCACATAGATACAATAATCCAAAGGGGGAAAGCTACACTTTAAATACAATTTCCGAATGGATGAAAAACAGATTTAATTTAGAAATCAACCCCAGTGAAGAAATAATGGTAACATCTGGCGCATCTGATGCAATAGACCATATTTTAACCGCATACGCCGAATACGGCGACAGCATACTTGTTCCAAACCCAGGATATTCGCTATATGATGACTTAATAAACAGGCACGACCTTAAAAAAATACCATATAATTTAAATCCAGATAATAATTATCAGCCTGATTTTTCAAAAATGCCAAAAAATGCAAAAATTTTAATATTAAATTATCCGCACAATCCAACAGGCGTTTTTGCAACAAAAGAAACGTACGAAAATGCAGTAAAATTTGCAAAAGAAAACGGAATTTTAATAATCCATGATATGGACAACAGCGAAATAACACATTCAGGAAAAAAACCTTCAGGAATCCTTCAGACAAAAGGAGCTAAAGATGTGGCATTTGAAGTCCACACATTTTCAAAAGCACAAAGTATGCCTGGATTAAGAATTGCATTCGCAGTCAGCGGGAAAGAAAATATAGACAATCTATTGAAAGCAAAATACTTGTCAGGAGGAAGCGTTTATATACCTGTACAAAATGCAGCAGCAGAAGCGCTTAAAGATAAAGAAGGATACATAACAAAAGTAAATCAAATATATAGAGAAAGAAAGAATACCACAATAAAAAGACTTAATGAATTAGGAAGCGACGCGAAGCCAACACAAGGAACATATTATTTATGGGTAAAAATTCCCAATGGTTTTACATCTGACGAATTTTTCAAATACGTGCTTCATAAATCACAAATAGCTTTTACACCGGGAGATGTATTTGGCAGCAACGGCGACGGCTATATAAGAATTGTTATGTCAGCAAATGAAAAACAATTAAATGAAGCATTTGACAGAATTAAAAAAGCAGGAATAAGATTTGATGTTGCAAAGTTTGATCTGACTGAAGAATTACAAAAAGAAATAGATTTAATAAGCAGTGGTAAATACACAGCAGAACCCAAATCGCAAAAAGATTTTAAAAAATACTTAGAACAGCTAATTCAACGCCGGCAAAAATTAACAAATCAATACAAAAACAAAGATGTAAAATTTGAGCACTACATCCCAAAAAACAACATTCAACTGCCATGGAATATATTAAAAGACGGACAAAGCGTATATTTGCAAAATATAAAAGAAGGTCAATCAGTTTTTGGAGAAGTTGAAGATATTTTACCATTTAGCGACAACAAAAAATACTATGAACTTTCACAAAAAATTAAGCAGCAATGGCAACAAGAAAAATACCCGAACGCAACCATTCTTCCTCCATACAAAACAGGCGTATATTACAAAGATGCAGCGTATTTTGTATTAAAAACCGAAGACAAAATACAAGCTGTCGCAAATCTTGAAGTTCAAAATGACGGTTGTTTTTGGATAAGACACTTAAACACAGCGCCTTGGAATCAAAAAGAATATCGAACAATAAAAAATAGTGCAAAAACACTAATTACAAGAATTGTAAGTTTTTGTCTGGAAACAGACAATAATACACTAAAACTCGCGACAAATAAACCTGAAAATATAGATTTTTATAAATCGCTCGGCATGCAAGAAAACGGGACAAGATACATTAACGGCACCGAATATACCGTTTTGACTTTTGATAAAAAATCGATGAAAAATTACTTAAATGACTTTCAAAGCAATTTAAGTTTTTAAATTTTACTGCTGATAAGCTTGGAATAAAGGTAAATATAATGCCAAACCCAAAATACCAACAATCACACCGATAAATACCATCAGCAAAGGCTCAATCAGCTTTGTGAAACCATCTATGACAGCATCTAGCTTTTTATCAATAAAATTAACACAATGATACAAAGAATCACCAAGCCTACCTGATTGCTCACCTGTTGCAACCATAAATGTCATCATCGTAGGAACTTCTTCAACGTTTTTTAAAGCTACAGATAAGTGTGTACCTTGTTGAACTTTGGCAGCTGCCTGCATAATTGCATTCTTTAATATAAAATTATCAATTGTTAAATTAGCCAAAAATAAACAGTCAACAATCGGAATACCTGCTTCATAAGAAACTTGCAATACTGCAATAAAATTTGAAAAATTAGAATATTTTAACATATCAGAAAGCATGGGAATATGCAAGACACATTTATCACAAAAATTCCTAACTCTCGGGAATTGATATGCTTGATTTGCTACAACAATAACAACAATAACAGAAACCAAACATAATGCCCAGTATGTTTTTATAAAAATACCCATATCCATACATGCTCTTGTAATCCATGGCAATGGTTTACCTAAATTGTTAAACATCTCATCAAAAGCAGGGAATACAAAAACAAGCATAACAATAATAGCTACAATTGCCAAAAGCACAACTATGGCAGGATAAATTAAAGCACCTATTACTTTGCCTTTAACTGCATCTTGTTTTTTCAATAAGTCCAACATACGAACAAGTGTTTTATCCAATTCCCCGGAATCTTCACCTGCTTTAATCAGACCAATGTAAACACGACCAAAAATATTTCTGTATTTTTCAAGCGTTTCTCCAAGAGTTGAACCGCCAATAATTTGCTGTCTAAACTCATGGGTAATTTTTCTAATTCTTTGAGAATCAGAATTCTGCTCAATAAATAAAAGCGCTTCAATAATAGGAATTCCCGTTGAAGTCAATATTTCTAAAGTTGATGTAAAATCAATCTTTTCTCTCAAACTTAAAGCTTGAATAACCTGTTTGTCGCCTTTTGTCTTCTTTGTTTTAGCAGATGCATCTTGAAAAGACGTCGGAATAAGCCCCATAGCTCGCACTTTTCTTCTGGCTTCAACTGTATCAACAGCATTGACTCTGCCGGACACAAGGGTAACATTATCTTCTTTTAGTGCTGTGTATATATATTCTGCCATTATTGTTCACCTGCCAAGCCCAAAATTCTAACTTGTTCTTCAATTGAAGTTTCTCCTTCCAGAATGTGCCTTAAACAAGCCATTCTTAAAGTTTTCATGCCTTGCTTTACGGCATAATCTTCAAGTTCAACATCATGAGCACGTTGTGCAATCATTTTTCTGATTTCATTATTAATAACAAGAATTTCCAACACGGCCAAACGACCCAAATATCCGGTATTTTTACAGTTTGGACATCCATGAGGTCTGTATAATTTTGTCTTAGTGAGTTTTTGTATTTCAACAGGATCGGTCAAAATCTTTCTTGCTTCTTCATAAGTCGGGAAGTATTCTTCCTTGCAACTTGGACACAATCTCTTGACAAGACGTTGTGCAATAATACCGGAAATTGTTGAAGATATCAAATAATCTTTTGCACCCATTTCAATTAAACGTGTAATTGTGGCTGAAGCAGAATTCGTGTGCACAGTTGATAAAACCAAATGACCTGTTAATGAAGCCGAAATTGCAACTTCGAGTGTTTCGTAATCACGAATCTCACCAATCAATATTGTATCAGGGTCTTGCCTTAAAATTGCACGTAATGAATTAGCAAATGTGATACCTGCTTTAGTATTAATTGAAGATTGATTTATACCCTCTAGACGTATTTCGACAGGGTCTTCAATTGTAGTAATATTGATTGTATCTGAATTCAAATATCTTAAAATTGCATACAAAGTAGTAGTTTTACCCGAACCTGTAGGACCAGCCGTCAAGACAATCCCGTTTGGAGTAGATGCAAGATAGCGAATTTTTTTTATATCTTCTTCGGTTGCGCCAATAATTTCAATTTTGTCGGCCTTAGCTTCCTTTGAATCCATTTGAGGTGCAAGCACACGAATTACCATTTTTTCTCTGCCTGCTACAGGGAGCGTATTCACACGAAAATCTTGAGCTTTATTTTTGTATTTTAACGTAAATGAACCGTCTTGCGCACGTCTATGCTCGGCAATATTCATTCTAGATAATACTTTAAATCTTGAGATTACAGCGCTATCTACCTTTGCTGGAATTTTTAAAACCTCTTGCAAAGAACCATCTATTCTAAGACGAACTCTATATCCGACAGAAAGAGGTTCAATATGAATATCTGAAGCGCGTCTGTCGATTGCCATAGTAATTATTTTATTTGCAAGTTGAGAAACAGCGCCATCTGAATTTTGAACTTCTTTTTCGACTTGTTCCCACAGCTCACCCGCATTTTCATCTATCTTTTCATCTTCATTTATCTGTTGCAATAATTCATCAGTGTATGACTTGTCAGCACTATAATAAGTGTTGATAAAATTTTCAAACTCGACATGTGTAACCAACATAATAGTTGGTTTTAATCCTGTTTGATAAACTATTTCATTAATAACCTTTGTGTCGTTTGGATTTACCATACCTACAACCAAAGATTTATCAGTCATGCTCAACGGTATTACTTTGTTTAATTTAACAAAATCTTCAGGTAAAATAGAAACGGCAGTAGGTAATGATTTCAATTGTTCAGCTGTTGCATATTTTAAGCCCAATTGAGCGCCAAGAGCTTCTTTTAAATCCTTTATTGCGACAAAACCCATTTTTACAAGCACTGAACCAAGCGGAATATGTTGCACCTTGCTTTCGGCCAAAGCAATTTCCAACTGCTTTTCTGTAATCAATTGTTCTTCTATTAATATTTCACCAAGCTTTTTGGTTTGAGGTGATTTTACCTTATCAATATGAGATACAGCAGTCGACTCATCTTTTTTATTTTTTTCGCTTTCTACATGGTCAGCTTGTTCGTTTACTTCATCTTGATCATCATCATCCAAATCATCATCTAAATCATCGCTATCTGGATCATCCAGCAAATATTCAGGCTCAGATGAATCATAATCATTAAGCTCAACATCTTCATCTAAGTCAACATCCAAAGAATCATCAGACGTAAGTTCAATTGAATCCTCATCTTCGGGCAATGAATAATCTTCAACCGGCAAACCCAAATTTTGCGCTTGCTTCTTTAAGAAATTTGCAAACAATAAATCAAAATTATCTTTTGTTAAATATATAAACTCCAACTTGTTTTCAATTTTACTGTTAACATATTTAATGATTTCTTCTTTATTGGATTTTGTACTAATCGCTATAAAGAATACATCATTTTGCATATTCACGGGAACAAAAGACATATCCCGAACGACAGCAAGATCTAATTTTTTTGCCAAATCGAAATTTATTTTATTAGATATTTTTGTAATTATTGCGTTGTTCATCATTTTAATTTCTATAAGTCGTATATTTGATTGCTTGTCGGCTCATCGCCATCTTTGATAATATGAGGTGTTACAACTATTACAAGTTCTTCTCTTGTTTTAGATGTAGTATTATTTCTGAAAAATGCACCTATGAAAGGTAAGTCAGATATTAACGGCATTTTTTGTATAGTTTGAGTTTCATTTTCCTTAATCAAACCTGCAAGAACAAGTGTTTCGCCGTCTTTTATTCTTATATTCCTTAATTCTAAATCTCTTCTTTGCAATAATGTAGCGGCAATTTCTCTTGCACCCGAATCACCCGTAGTATAAACTCTTTCTTTGATAGTTGCAAATTCAGGCGTAATATTCATCGATACATAACCATCAGGAGAGATAAAAGGTACAATTTCAATCATTAAACCTTCATCTGAACCTATATCATAAGTTCTTTGAGTTGCACTCGTAACAGTTGATGAACCTTGAAGAACTTGGCTTGTAACAGATTTAACATAATCTGAAGTCATATCGATAGTCGCCTTTTTACCATTTGTAACCATGATTTTCGGATTTGTCAAAACTCTGCCATTTCCATTTTCTACCAAGTATTTCAATTGATATACCAAAGCTCTATTATTTGATTTTGTTATTATTTCAGTTGTAGTATCTGTTGTAGTAGAATCACCTGTTACAGTTGTGCTGGTAACTGTTGTTGGGTATTGGTTGCCCCAAATAAAGAACGGAGAAGTTGTAGTCAAACCCTCATCAGGTCTAAAGCCTAATGAAATAAACGGAGTCCACAAATTCCACTCGTTGGAAAATTCTTTCGAACCTGTTTCATTTAATTCAATTACAGATAACTCAACATAAGCCATCAGCTGTTTTTTGTCATGTTCTTTTATAAACTCTTTTATTATTTCAACTTGCTCAACAGATCCGCCGTAAACACCTATCTTTCCAAGTTCAGAAAAATAAGTTATTGTAAGAGGATTTGCTTTAAATGCAGCTAAAGTTGTACCGTTTGAACCATTTCTTGACCTGTTTGTTCTTGATGAAGAAGATGTACTTGAAGAAACTTCATCCCTGCAAGCAACTACTCCTCCGCCCAATACAACTTCTTCCGATTCCATATCTGTTTCAGAAGAACTTGAATTATTTGAAGTATCTGCATCATAAAACAAAGAGTCACATATCAAAGTAGCCATTTCCTTAGGAGTTGTATGGTTTACCTTGAAATTATTCACCATCGGCTTTGTATCTAAAACCGGTAAAATCCTTTTTACAGCCATTACGTCAGCACTAGAGCCAAATACCACAATTTGATTTGTTCTTGGGTTTGATGTAACTATAGGCTGACTGGAAAGCCCAAAAATATTAGAATTAAACAAGTTATCATTTAAAAACTCTGCAACGCTTTCTGCGTTAACGTATTTAACAGGCAATACTGTCATATTTTTTCTTGTGTATGCAACATCTTTAGCTTTTTCAAGAGTCATGACAGTAACCGTATTACCTTCCATAAAATAAGTTAACTGACAAGATTTAAAAACAACCATAAAAGCATCATTTACATTAACATTTTTTAAATCCAAAGTAACTCTGCCAACAACAGACTCATCAAATGCAATATTTACACCGGCTTTATCTGCCAACATTCTCAATGCTTGCCTTATATCAGAGTCCCTTAATGAAACATTGATTTTTGCATTTGAATTTGTTATTGGTTGATTTGAATCCAACCTAAATGTAGCTTCAATTCCCTTTGCGTCCATTGAATTTAAATTCAACAAGCTTTTTCCGTCAGCAGGCTGGCTTTGCATATAAGAAGTTGAAACACTGTCTAAGTATGAAACTCTGTTGTCATACCCGAAAACCGATTGAGTTAATAATGTTAAACTCAATAAAGTTAAACAAATGTTTATCCTGTTCGGTTTAAATTTTTGCATTTTTATTATTTCTCCTAGATTAATTATTTTTCTTTATTGGTTTTATATTTTCTTATTTGATGGTTGATGTACTTCTTGTGTTTACGCTAACCTCAGATTCGGAAACGTAGCTCGGATCAACCTTTTGATATTTACGATTACCCGAAGAAGTATAACTTGCAACTCCATAAAATCCATCATCAATTTTAAAGCCCTCACCAATTGTTGCAGTATAAACATTCTTACCATATGCAATTGCAACAGTTGTTTTTTGTATATCGGCAATTCGGAACTTGTCCAACATATCGCCTTCTTGAACAAAATAATCATTTCCTTCAAAGGTAATTATTGCAGAAGGTTTTTTATCATCATACATAATTCCGGATACGGAAACATTCATTAATTGATAAGTTTCAGGTTCATCTGTGCCAAATTCTTTTGGCGGTGCAGGAATACCAGCCTTATCATATTGTATGACCTTTTGCGGAACTTCTACAGCCATGTATTTCTGTATTGGCATAAAAGGATTTGGTCTACCTGTTTGAACAACATTAATAACCTCTTTTTTTTCTTGAATATCCGGTTTAATTTCAGCTATTTCTTCTTCATTTACTACGGGGATATTTTCCTTTTCCCTATTTTCAATATCTTCTTTAGTTAATTCATTTAATTCTTCTTGCTTGTTTGGTATCAACAGTTCGTCTTCCGCTAAATTTTTGTTTTTAGTAAAATCAATCGCATAATATACGCCGCCTGCAACAAGAATTGCGAACAATAAAGCTAATAACAAACCTGTTGAACTCGAGCTTTTCTTTACTTGACGTTTTCTTGGAATAAAATCATCAGATTGAGAGGCATTCATATTGGAAGACTCGATATTTGACTCATCAACCAGCATAGAATCATCCAAATTAACATCTTTCAATCGCTCACTATCATCTTCAGCATCTTGAGAATAATCATCACCTTGACCAAAGGCGTCAAATGCTTTTTGTTTAGGACTATATTCAGATGCATTATTGTCATTTAATATTTTAGCAAGTTCATCATCACTTACGTTTTCATCATCGCCCTGAACAAATTCTAAATCATCGCCCAAATCAATCAAATTTAAATCATCAGTTTCACCGGATGCCTTAGAAGTTTGTTGTCCGTCTTTTATATTTACAAGATCATCTTGCGACGCTTGCAATACATCGTCCCAATCAACAACTCCGTCTTCAGATACTCTAATATCCGCCCCGTTGTTTATAAAATCTTTTTCTTCCTCAAAAAACATCTCTTAATTCTTATCTCTAATTTCTCTATAATACATATCACATAAATATACTTATAAGTTTACTATGAGTTTTGGTTTTGTCAAAATGTAACTTTTTAGTAATATTCTTCATCATAAGTTAGCTCAATTCCAGCTACAATAATAGTATCCCCGTTTTTTACGCCACATTCTCTAAGAGCATCGTAAACCCCCATAGAATCTAATATATTTGTAAATCTTTTTATTTGCTGTGTATTTCTTATATCCGTAACAGATGCAAGTCTTTTTAATTTACCGCCCGTTATTTCAAATGTATTTTTATTTAGCTTTGTTATATCAAATTCTGAATCATCATTATCAATAGAAGCCAAATCTTCCTCAATATCTAAAGCGATTTTTATATCATCAATTTCGCCAAGCTTAATATAAAGATAATTCAAAAGTTCTTGTACACCTTGTTTTGTAACAGTAGATATTATAAAAACATCATCATTTATATTAAATCTATTTTTAAATTCATCTTTTATTTCTTGAGCATGCTCATCATCAACAATGTCAACTTTATTTAAAACAAGAACCTGCTTTCTTTTTGATAGTTCAAAATCAAATTTTTGTAATTCATTATTAATTTTAATATAGTTATCAAAACTTTCGTCTTTTGAAATATCAATCACATGCAATAATAATTTACATCTTTGCACGTGGCGCAAGAACTCATGCCCCAAGCCCAAACCATCGGATGCACCTTCAATTAACCCCGGTATATCAGCTATAACAAACCCGTCACCATCAGGTTTTCTAACAACACCCAAATTGGGAACCAAGGTTGTAAAAGGGTAATCGGCAATTTTTGGCTTTGCAGCGCTGATGACGCTGATTAAACTTGATTTTCCGGCATTTGGCATGCCAACCAAACCAACATCAGCGATTAGTTTTAATTCTAATTCCAATTCTCTTTCAATAGAAGGTTCTCCGGGTTCACAAAACTGGGGTGCTCTTTTTTGTGCAGTTGCAAAACGAGCATTTCCACGACCGCCGCGACCGCCTTTTGCAATTAACACGGTTTTGTTATCACAATCCAAATCAGCAATAAGCTTATTTGTTTTCAAATCTCTAACCACAACCCCGACAGGCATTTTAATGAACAAATCATCGCCATCTTTTCCATGGCAATTTTTATTTTTGCCATTTTCACCGCGTTGTGCCTTAAAAACTGTTTTATGAGTAAAATCTAATAAAGTTGACATATCTTTTGTTGCAACAAAATAAACATCTCCGCCGCAACCGCCGTCACCACCTGCAGGGCCGCCTTTATCAACATATTTTTCTCTGCGCCAAGCCATGGCACCATTACCACCGGCACCTGATATAACTTTTATTTTAGCTTTATCTATAAACGCAGCCATTATCCCGCAAGCCTTTCGAAATTTTCCTGATAATTCAAGCAGTCATTTAAATTAAATTCTCTATCAGGATATTCAAATCTGCTTATAACCTTTTCCACAAATAATTGTAACATCATAGAAAAAGTTTTTCCATCAATCTTTTGATTTATATAATCATAAATTAAGCGCATTACACAAGGATAAAAATCTATTGCATAACAAGAATTTATTGTGTTTATTGGCTTTATTAACTCATCTATATCAGGATTTTCAAAAACCATCCACAAATAATATTTTGAATACTCAACCAATAAATTCACAATTTTTTCAGATGTGAAATTTTGTATTGCATTTTCATAATAAATAACAAAGTCATTATACAGACTCTCATCATCAGAAATTTTATTATTTACAACAGTCAAATAATCTTTGATAAAACAACCGAACAAGTTTAAATCATTGTTGCAATTTCGTTTTATGCTGTATAACCCTCTTATTTGTTCCAATTCAAGAGAAAACTCCATGAATTTAAACAATTTTTCCATTTGTTCTATATAATCCATAGCAACATTTTACATTTGTTTTTTTTGAATTCAAAAAAGTAATAAAACTTTATTTGACTAATTTCTATACCCCATGCCTGCTCTGTATCCAGATATTGTATAAAGCAAAGGTAAAGACGGCTCAATCCATTTTAGCCCTGATAACAAAGATACTGTTGCAATATCATCCGTGTGCAATCCTAAATCCAAAAGTTCTGGTTTTCTTTCTTTTACACCTTCTTTTTCGGCATCTTTTTTAATCAAAGGAACGATTATCTTTTTTGATACAAAATTGGCAATCTTAGAACCGCCTAAAACACCGGTTAAAACAATCCCCGTAGTCATGCCTATTGCTCTTGCTGTTTTAGAAGTTATATTCAATTTTTCTAATATTGCTAAAGCACACCCAGCACCAATATTGCACATAAAAATATTTGCAAGATACTGATATAAACCTTCATTAATTTTATCGGGTACTTTTTCTTTTAAATTTTCTTTATTATAAATATCAACCCCAACACCACCTAAAATTCCTCCTAAAACAGGTACAGCTCCATAAATTGATAGATAACCTATTTCTTGAAAAATGTCTTTAGCTTTAATATTTTCAGGATCAGGTATTAATTTTTTTAAAAATTCTTTTTCATGAGCTGATTTTAAAGAAGAAAACAATTGCTTGATTTCGCTAAAATTTAAAACGTTAGTCTTAGCCTTATTTAAAATTTCAACATTTTTTAAATCCAAAGATGTTGAATTTAAAAAATCCGAAATAAGTTTTTCATTTTTATCTTTTACTTTTTCTAAAGAGTCTAAAGAGGCTCTATTAACTAATTTTGAGGCAATTTTAGGAGCCATCAATGCGCTTAAGATAGCGCTTGTCAATACAATTGATTTTTTAAAAAATTCTTTTTTTAAATCATACTTTTCAATATCTGTTGAATTTTTAGATTTTTCAAACAAATCATATGAATTTTTTATCAAATATAAACCACCCAATGAAAACAAAATTTTTGGCATGGCTTTATTTAATTTTGCAACCAAAAGAGGTTGATCCAAAAACTTTCCAAAAGAAGAAATATTATTTATCATTAATTTAATTCCTTATTAGCACGATTTTTAATATAAAGTTCGCTAAATTGATGAATTTTATCAAGTACTTCATCATCAATAACATGTTCAATTTTACAAGCGTTTTTATCTGCTATCTGATAATCAATCTTTAAAACTTCACTAAAAAATTTAAACAAAATATTATGCCTGTTTATAATTTTTTTAGCTTCAACAACACCTTTTTCGGTTATTTTAATGCCTTTTCTGCCTTCATAAATGATTAAATCTAAATCTGCTAATCTGATTAAAGCCTCAGAAACCGAAGGACGCGAAATTTTAAATTCGTTTGCAATATCAATTGCTTTTATAACCTTATTTTTAGAAATTGTTTGATAAATCAATTCAAGATAATCTTCAAGACCTTTTGTTAACATTGTTAGGTATCCCTTACTAAATTAAAATTTATTGTAAGGTAAACCTAACTAATTGTCAAGAACTTTTCATATTGCTTAATAAAATATCTAGAATTGATTGCAAGAAATATGTGTTTATAATATTATTAAGATGTTATTAGATTACCTTTTCGGCTATTATTTCCAAATGGCATTTTAGCCAGCCTATTCCATAGAGGTCAGGATTAAACCGAAAAAAGAAAGGACAAGAAACTATGGCAGTAGCTACTTTAGTAGAATTATTAGATGCAGGTGTACACTTTGGTCACCAAACACAAAAATGGAATCCAAAAATGAAACAATACATTTTTGGTGCTAAAAACGGTATTTACATTATCGATTTAAGAAAAACTTCAGATTTATTGGATAAAGCTTATGAAGTTGTTAGAAAATTTGCTTCTCAAGGCAAAAATGTTTTATTTGTTGGCACAAAAAAACAAGCTGTTGACGTAATTGCTCAAGAAGCAACTCGTTGCGGCGGATACTACATCAATCGTCGTTGGTTAGGCGGTATGATGACTAACTTTGAAACAATCAGAGGCAGAGTGAACAAATTAAGAGAACTTGAATCATTCCTTGAATCAGGTGCAGCTAATAAACTTCCCAAAAAAGAAATTGCACAATTAAACAGACAAGTTGCAAAATTATCTAAAACTTTAGGCGGTATCAAAGAAATGAAAGGCATGCCTGACATTTTAGTTGTAATCGACCAAAAGAAAGAATTAATTGCAATTAAAGAAGCAAATAAACTTAACATTCCTGTTGTATGTTTAGCAGATACAAATGCTGATACAGATGGTATTGACTACATCATCCCAGGAAACGATGATGCTTTGCGTTCAATTAAATTAATTGCTTCAAAAATGGCTGATGCAGTTCTTGAAGGAAAAGAATTAAGAGCAAACAACGCTAAAACAAACGGCAAAATTGAAAAAATCGAAGCAAAAGATGCAAACGCTCAAACAATTGAAGCATAAGTAAGATTAGAATTAGGAGAAAAAACTATGGAAATTAAAGCATCTATGGTAAAAGAATTAAGAGACAAAACAGGCGCCGGTATGATGGACGCTAAAAAAGCTCTTGTTGAAACCAATGGTGATATGGATAAAGCAGTTGAACTTTTAAGACAAAAAGGTATGGCATCAGCTGACAAAAAAATGGGCAGAATAGCAGCAGAAGGCACAATCGCATCAGCAATCGAAGGAAAAGTTGGTGCTATGGTTGAAGTTAACTGCGAAACAGACTTCGTTGCTAAAAACGAAGAATTCAAAGAATTTGCTCAAGATATGGCTAAGGCAATAATCGCCATGAATCCATCTTCAGTTGAAGAATTCTTAGGCATGACTTGTCCTAAATGCAATAAAAAAATCGAAGATGTTGTTAAAGAAAAAATCGCTAAAATTGGCGAAAAAATCACAATCAGAAGATTTGTTAAATATGACGCTGATTGCTGCGTAAATACATACATTCACAATGGCAAAATCGGTGTTTTATTGGAAGCAAAATGCACAACTTGTGATGAAACTCTAACAAAAGACATCTGTCTGCACATCGCTTCAAATGCTCCTGAATTCATTTCAAGAGACCAAATTCCTGCTTCTGTTATTGAAGAAGAAAGAAGAATTGAAATGGGTAAGGAAGATTTAGCAAAAAAACCTGAAAACATTAGAGAAAAAATTGTTGAAGGCAGAGTTAATAAATTAATGGCAGAAAGATGTTTATTAGAACAACCTTTCGTTAAAAACCCTGACCAAACAATTGCTCAATTAATCGAAGGTAAATGCGAAATTGTTAAATTCGAAAGATACGTTCTTGGTGAAGGTCTTGAAAAAAGACAAGATGACTTTGCAGCAGAAGTTATGAGCCAAATCAAAGGTTAATAATATAAAACAAGAATAAAAATGAGCCTGTATTTCAGGCTCATTTTTGTATTATAATCAATTTATGGAAATTATTTTAGCAAGCGCTTCACCAAGAAGAAAAGAAATACTTTTAAAAGCAGGATATAGTTTTAAAATTATCCCATCAAGATATGATGAAAAAATTTCTAATAAAATATTTTCAACAGGCTTAGTTGAAAATTGCGCAATAAATAAAGCAAAAGAAATTTATGTTAATCATAAAAACTCTCTTATAATTGCTTCTGATACAGTTGTTGTAGTTAATAACACAATTTTAGGTAAACCTAAAAACAAAATTGAAGCAATTAATATGCTATCAAGTTTATCTAATAAAACACACTTTGTTGCAACATCAATTTGCTTAATTTATAAGGATAAAATTTTATCAGACACCCAAAAAACTTATATTACATTTAAAAAATTAAATAAAGAAGACATTGAAAATTATATTGATACACAAAAACCCTTTGATAAAGCGGGCAGCTACGGAATTCAAGATAAAGATTTTAATTTTGCTAATAAAATAGATGGCGACATTGATAACGTTATTGGCTTTCCTATAAAACTTTTTGAAAAATTGCTCAAAAAAATTACAAACTAATATTTTGATACAACCAACAAGAAACATTATTTTCATTATAACAACACAATGAAGGCTTTTTTATTTTACAAATATCTTTTACATAATTACATCTTGGATGAAATTTACAACCTGCTATAACATCTGTTATAGGTGAAATCTGCCCTTTAATATTTTCTAATCGTTTACCCCTTTTTGTGGGCAAGGCATTTAAAAGTGCTTTTGTATATGGATGCATGGGGTTTTTAAAAAGCACTCTTGTATTTGCATTTTCAACAATATCACCCATATACATAATAGAAACAGTGTCACAATAATTTGAAACTATAGATAAATCATGCGTAATTAAAATTATTGTTTTACCTTTGTTTTTTAAATCCAAAAGTAAATCTAATATTGAATTAGATACAGAAACATCAAGCGCAGTTGTAGGTTCATCAGCTAAAATCAACTCTGAATTTTGTACCAAACTCATTGCAATAATAACTCTTTGTTTCATACCTCCCGATAATTCGTGCGGATATGATTTTAAAACATTATCAATATTTTTAATCCTGACTTCATTTAGTGCCCATTTAATTTTTTCAATATTATCTTTAGAATTATCTAAAAAAACCTCAGCCATTTGATTTTCAATAGTATATAAGGGATTTAGCGACATAAAAGGATCTTGCGGAATAAGAGAAATTTTATTTCCTCTTATTTTTCTAAATTCCCTATCTTTCAATTCTAAGATATTTTGATTATTAAAAAAAATTTTACCTGATTTAATTTGAGAATTTTTGGGTAATAATTTCAAAACAGTATTAATTAAAACAGATTTCCCGCAGCCTGATTCACCGGCTAGTGCATGGATTTTATTTCTCTCAAAAGATAAATTGATTGAATTAAGTGCATAAAAAAATTTTTCAATATTATTTATCTCAATATTAAACCCGACACTCAAGTCTTTGATTTCTAAAATATTATCTGACACAAAAATAATCCCTATAATTTATATAGGGATTATAACATTATAATTAAATTTTAACATTATACTTTTGATGTTTCTTTTGTATTTTTATTTGCTTCGATTTTTGCTTTCATTTTCTTTCTTCTCATTAAATCAACAAAAGCTTCAAGTCGAGTAATATAACCGGCTCTGCCTGTTTGTTCATCCATAATTAATGATAAAATTGGAAGATTTGTATCTTCTCTCATTTTTGGAAAAATATTTTGACTCATGATTTCAGGCATGCAAGTAAAAGGAGAAACATGGATTAATCCATCTACATTTCTTTCTTTTGCATATAATACATCAGACACACATTCAAGAGCATCCCCTCCAATATCACGCATTAAATAGGGTTTTGCTAATCTATAAGCACGTTCCAGATGAGTTTCACCTTTTTTAAACATTTTAGGAATAATGGCATCCTTTAAAAATGATGAAATAGTCAATGAACGTCTAACCTGTACACCCATTGCACCAAGCTCTCGCTCCATATTTTGATTAGAGAATTCATCATTTACAATATATATTTCACCTGTTAAATCAACATGTAACACATCTTTATTTTTATCGATTTTAACGCTTGATAATTCTTTTAAACCTTGCTTATGTGCTTTTATAAGCTCGCGATATCCGTTTGCATTTCTAATCAATTTAATAGCGCGATTAAAAGCTTTTTCGCTATCGCCCTTGTTTATTTCTCTTGCTCTATAATATGAAAGAAAGCTTTGGAGTTCGTCAACCATAAAAACAGTTCTTGTGGCAAGAAAAATTGCTTTAAATATTTTAAAATAATTTTTCGATCCGCTTAAACGAACCAAATAATCAATCATACCCTTAAACCCATCATAAAGACTAAGTTCAATATAATTTGCCTTATAACCTAAATCCAATAAGACTTGCTCAATATTTCTCCCGTATTCACCCAATCTGCAAATCCCCGGAGAAGTAATCATTGAAACATAATCTACTCCACCTTCAATTGCTTCAATAAAATTACCTAAAATTAATTTATAAGGCAAACAAATTGCTTCAGGTGAATTTTTTGTTCCTAATGAAAGTGTTTTTTTGCTTGTATATGGAGGAATATAAGGTTCAACCCCCATTGTCTTTAAAGCCATTTCCCAAGCTACATAAATATTTCCCATATGAGGAAAGGCAACTTTAATCTTCTTTTTTTCTAAATTTTTCATAATACTAATTATATAACAAAAAAACCGCATGCAAGAAAACATGCGGTTTTAATATTTATAAAATCAACTATTTGATTTCAACAGTAGCACCAGCTTCTTCTAATTTAGCTTTGATTTCTTTTGCTTCTTCAGCTTTTACGCCTTCTTTAATAGCTTTTGGAGCACCATCAACTAAATCTTTAGCTTCTTTTAAGCCTAAACCAGTGATTTCACGAACTAGTTTTAAAACTGGAATTTTGTTAGCGCCAGCTGAAGCTAAGATAACATTAACTTCAGAAGGAGCATCAGCAGCAGCTTCACCAGCAGCAGCAGGAGCTGCAGCAGCAACTGCAACAGGAGCAGCAGCTGAAACGCCGAATTTTTCTTCCATAGCTTTTACTAATTCAGCAGCTTCTAATAATGTTAATTTTTCAATTGATTCTAAAATTGTTTCTACGTTACTCATTTTTATTACCTTTCATAGTTAAATATATCTACATAAATTAAGCGGATTTTTGATCTTTAACAGCATTAATAGCTCTAACAAGAGCAGACATAACACCATTTACAGAATATACTATGCCGCTGATTGGAGAATTGATAGAACCAAGCATTTTTGCGTATAGTTCTTCTTTTGAAGGCATAGAAGCAAGCTTTTCAGCTTCTTGTTTAGATAGAACCTTGCCATCTAAAACTGCTCCAAGGATTTCTCCTTTTTTATTTTCTTTAATAAATTTAGCTAAAACTTTTGCAGCTGCAACTTCGTCACCAAAACCAAAAGCAATTGCAGTTGGTCCTTGCATTAATTCTGAAACACATTCAAAATTAGTATCTTTTGCAGCAACTTTACATAAAGTGTTTTTTGTAACTGTTAAATCAGAGTCTTGAGCTTGTAAACCACGTCTTAATTCAGTAATTTCTTCAACAGAAAGACCACGATAATCAGCTACAACAGCAACTTTAGCTTTTTCAAATTGTTTTTTGTAATGTTCAATTTTTTCGTTTTTAAATTGTTTTGTTGCCATAATGAAGCTTATTTCTCCTTTCTTTAAGACTTCGCTAAAATTCTCTTAATAATAAGAAAGTTTTGCGAGTATAGTACGCAAAACAGCTCAAATAAAGAAAAATAAATATTTAACTTCTAAATGAACCTGGATTGGAAATTAAGGACAAGCCGCCAATCGTCTTTGGTACTAAATAAATTTTATAATATCAAATATTCATGTCAAGAACAGCTTTACAAAAGTTAATATTTCATAGATAAATAGCAATTTTGATTTTTAGATAACTTTTTAGTGCATATAATTATTAATGTACATAAAAATTAATAATTATGCGTTTAATCTTTAATTTTTAAAGAAAGCATGTTAATATATCTACTCCGGTGAAAGTTTATGCAAAGTATTAAAGAAAAAGTAGAAAAAGACATAAATTTAAGACAGTATTCGGATCTTATAAACAAGATTGCCAAAGTTGAATATAAATCAATGGGAAATCAACATTTAATAGAGTTTGACGAATTAATAAATATCGGCTTACAAACTATTAATATCTTATGTTCACAAAAAGATTTTAATTTATATAATGAATCATATCTTTCAACTGCCATCAAATGGGCAATAAGAAATGAATTAAGAAACCGTTACAGATGGTATGGAGTACGCCAACAAAACAAACATTTAACGGAAGATGAGGCAAATGAGCTTAAAGATGCAATATATAAATCTATTATTTCAACCGACGAAATGCTTGATTCTGAAAGAGCCTTTGAAATAAAAGATATAAGAAAAACACCTGAAGAAGTATGCGAATTTTCAATGTTATATAATTCAATCAAATCTGCCGTAATGACCTTACCCAAAAGAGAAAGGGATTTAATAGAATCAAAGTTTTTTAAAGAAAAGAAACTCCATGAGCTATCAGATGAATTTTCAATTTCACCTAGCAGAATCTCGAGAATAATTAAATCAGGACTAGATAAAGTTAAAGATGAATTAATTAAAAGCGAAGTTATTTAACACTTCGCTTTTAAAATAATAAATTAAAATCTAATAAAAGATTATTTTTCAATATAAATTGTTACATAGCTTGGTTTTCTAATTTCACACAAACTATACAAACCTTTCGATAACAAAACCAAAAATTTAATCAAAGTCAAACCCCTTTTTTTATATATTTATATAAAGTATTTTTTTACAAAAAAATTGCGTTAATTTTAATTAATATTTTTCTATTATTTCATTTATTGCATTTTTAGCTAAATCATAAATTTCATCAAGCTGTTCTTTTCTATAAGGTAAACCCTCTGCTGTTGTTTGAAATTCAATTATTTTTCCGGAAGCAGTTAAAACAATATTAGAATCAACTTGCGCGTTTGAATCTTCCATATAACACAAATCCACCATAACTTCGTCATTAACAATACCTGCTGAAATAGCCCCAATTGGTTCAATTATCGGATTTTGCTCTAAAACATTTTCTTTTAATAATTTTTCAACCATATCTTTTAAAGCTACATAAGCCCCGCAAATTGAAGCTGTTCTTGTACCTCCATCTGCTTGAATTACATCAGCATCAATTATAAAGGTTTTTCCTTTAATTTTTTCTAAATCAAGACAAGCTCTTAGTGACCTACCTATAAGTCTTTGAATTTCTTGAGTTCTTCCTGAAACTTTTGTTCTTTCTCTTTGACATCTCATTTGAGTACTTGAAGGCAAAAGAGAATATTCAGCACTAAGCCAGCCTTGTTCAGACTCTTTATCCATCCATTTTGGAATATTATCCTCATAATTAGCACAAACAATAACTTTAGTATCCCCAAATTCAACCAAAACAGAGCCTTTGGCATTTTTAGTATAATTTTTAGTAAATTTTATATTTCTTAATTCGTTATTTTTTCTTCCATCTATTCTCATTTCATACCTCATTTAAATTTTTAAATATTTTAACATAGCATTTTCGATTATACAAAATTAAACCTAACTCCAATTAATTTTAATCCAAAACACAGTATATTAACAAAATAAATCCTCAACTCTTCTGATTGCTGTGTCCCTGCTTCTTGCAGGGTTTTTTTATATTTTTTACAAAATTTAACAATGTATATATAATTGTTATATACTTTTTATATATGGGTACTATCTTAATACAAGTTGTTCTCTTTTCCACTCCTTCCTCCATATGCAGATTTTTATAGCATTAATCCGGGGCTTTGCTTCGGATTTTTTTTGTTGGGAAAATAAAAGTTTCTTAATTTTAATTTATTGACGTATTTGCCTTATGAGATTAAACTTATATTTATCAGATAGATTTCAAAGGAGTAGATTATGGTAAAAATATATTACGCTCAAGATTGCGACCTAAACAGATTAAACGGTAAAACTGTTGCGATTATGGGTTATGGTTCACAAGGTCATGCACATGCCCTAAATCTTAAAGAATCAGGCGTAAAAGTAGTTGTAGGGCTATATGAAGGTTCTAAATCTATTCCTGTAGCTCAAAAAGCAGGGCTTGAAGTAATGACGGTTGCAGAAGCTGCAAAAGCTGCTGATGTTATTATGATTTTACTACCTGACGAAATTCAAGCTAAAGTATATAATGAAGAAATTAAACCATACTTAACCGCAGGTAAAACCCTTGCATTTGCACACGGTTTTAACATCCACTTTAATTTAATCGAACCTCCAAAAGATGTTGATGTAATTATGATTGCTCCAAAAGGACCAGGGCACACAGTAAGAAGCGAATACATTGAAGGAAAAGGTGTTCCTTGTTTAATTGCAATTCAACAAGACGCAACAGGAAATGCTCTGGCAAACGGATTAGCATACGCAGCTGGCATTGGCGGAGCTCGTGCAGGGGTAATTGAAACAACATTCAGAATTGAAACAGAAACAGATTTATTTGGTGAACAAGCAGTTCTTTGCGGCGGCGTATGCGCATTAATGCAAGCAGGTTTTGAAACATTAACAGAAGCAGGATATGCTCCTGAAAATGCTTACTTTGAATGCATTCACGAAATGAAATTAATCGTAGATTTGATATATCAAGGCGGATTTGAAGCAATGAGAAAATCAATTTCAAACACTGCTGAATATGGTGATTACGAAATAGGAAAAAGAATTATTACAGATAAGACAAAACAAGAAATGAAAAAAGTTCTATCTGAAATTCAAGACGGCACATTTGCTCGAAACTGGATCAATGAATGCAACACAAACCAAATACATTTTAAAACTACAAGAAAATTAAAAGCTGAACATCCTTTAGAAGCTGTTGGCAAAGAATTAAGAAAAATGTATTCATGGAATGATAAAAAGTAATTATTATGACAGAAGAAAATTCACTACCATTAGAAGAAGTCAATGATTGGCTCGACGAATACAGAACAACCACGGACGAAAAAACAAAAAAACGTCTTAGAGAGCTTGTGGTTTTAGCTTGCATGCCAATTGTTAAAAAGGTCGCTCGCTCACTGGCAAGGCGTTCAACTGACCCTGTGGAAGACATAACTCAAGTTGGCTCTTTAGGGCTTATTAAGGCAATAGATTTATATAACCCTGAAATTTCAAGGAATTTTAAATCTTATGCCACATATCTTATAACAGGAGAAATTAGGCACTATTTAAGAGATAGAACAACCATAATAAGAGCACCAAGAGAAATAAAAGAACTTTCATTCAGGGTTCACAAGCTGACGTTAGAATTAACAGAGAAGCTCGGAAGAACTCCAACAGATAAAGACATTGCTCAAGCTTTGCAGCTTCCACCTGAAAAGGTTGAAGAATGTAACAATCTGGATAGAAGAACAACTACAATTTCAATAGATCAGATTTTAGGCAGTGACGATAATTCAATTTCACTTGTGGAAAAAATCGAAGATGAAAGCCAAAAAGAGGCATTCAACAGCTATGAAAATAGAATAATTCTTGATGATGCAATAAGAAAATTAGACCCTGTTGAACAACAATTAATTATTCTAAATTATTATGAAGGTCTAAATCAAAGAGAAATCTCTGAAAAACTAAATATTTCTCAAATGCAAGTATCAAGAAAACTTAAAAAAGCTCTGCAAAAGCTGTTTGAAATAATCTCTAAAAAAGGCTTAAAGCACTATGAATAACATAGAATTATTACCACAATGGTTTATAATATTTTATGTTATTCTTATCGGGCTTTGTTGCGGAAGTTTTTTAAATGTTGTAATTTTAAGAGGATTAAGCGGGGAAAGCCTTGTTTTTTCTCGCTCTAAATGCCCTAAATGCAACAGTCAACTCACTTGGTATATGAATATTCCATTAATTTCGTATATTTTTTTAAAAGGCAAATGTGCATATTGCAAAGAGCACATTTCAATTCAATATCCCATAATTGAATCATTATGTGCAGTTTTATTTTGCATTACATACCTAACTTTTGGACTAACTTTTAAAACCTTATTTTTATGGGTATTTTTAGCATTATTTATAGCAATCGCAACAACAGACATTCTAAAAACGGTAATAATAGATATCCATACCTATATTTTAGCTATAATTGGCTTTATTTTTAATCTTTTTAATTTTGGCTATACGGAAATTCAAAATAGCATAATTGGAGCCATTAGCGGATTTTTAATTATGGAATTTCTTGCCTTTTTAGGAACGCTATTTTTAAAACACAGGGCTTTTGGCGAGGGTGACAGCCTTATAGTAATGAGCTTAGGTGCAATATTCGGTTTTAAAAATCTTTCAATAATAATCCCTCTAAGCATAATTATACAAGCCATCTTTAGTTTGCCTGTTTTAGCTTTTGAAGAATTTAAAAACAAAAATATTAAATTATGCCTATCTTATATTTTTGTTTTTCTATCATTATTTATAGTTGGTTTTCTAAATCTAAATTCATTTAATGACAACACTAAAATCTATCTTTCAATTACCATCCCATTATGTATTATATTATTGTGGTCGCTAAAAATTATATTAAAAGATTTAAAATATAAAAAAATCACAGCACAAAATTCTTCTGAAACAGAAAAATCAGCGTTTAAACTTTTACCGTTTGGACCAGCATTGATTTTAAGTGCAACAATTTTATTCTTTTATTTGGATAAAATAAAAGAGCTGATATTAAATTTTATATATTAATTTAGAGCTTGTTTAAAATCCTCAATAATATCATTAATATTTTCTAGACCAACACTAACCCTTACCATTGCAGGATTTATTCCACAATTTACAAGCTGTTCATCTGTTAACTGCCTATGGGTAGCGCTCGCCGGATGTAAAACACAAGTTCTAATATCAGCCACGTGAACTTCTTTTGATGCAAGCTTTAATTTATCCATAAATTCAATTGCTTTTTGTCTTCCGCCTTTAATTGTTATGCTCATTACTCCTGAAGTTCCCCTTGGAAGATATTTTTTAGCTAATGAATAGTATTTATTACTTTCTAAATTTGGATAGCTTACATTTTCAATTTTTTCTGAACTTTCAAAAAATTGTGCTAATTTTAATCCGTTTTCACAATATCTTTCCATTCTAAGCGCAAGAGTTTCAAGCCCAATATTTAATAAAAATCCACTCATCCCTGATGGATAGCAACCAATATCTCTCATCAACTGCATTCTTGCTTTTATAATATAAGGGCAATTCGGATAATCTTTTGTATAAATTATTCCATGATAAGATTCATCAGGGGTGCAAAAGTCTTTAAATTTTTCACTATTAAAATTAAATTTGCCTGAATCAACTATAACTCCGCCAACTTGCAAAGCATGCCCATCAAGATATTTTGTTGTTGAATGAATAACAATATCAGCTCCAAAATCAATTGGTTTACATAAAATTGGTGTTGCAAAAGTATTATCCACAATTAAAGGAATGCCGTTTTTGTGTGCAATATTAGCGAATTTTTCTATATCTAAAACTTGTAAAGACGGATTAGATAATGTTTCACCAAAAATTGCTTTTGTGTTTGGTTTAATCATTCTCTGGATTTCATCTTCATTTGAATCAACATCAACAAAATCAACTTCAATACCAAATTTTTTAAGAGTAACTGCAAATAAATTAACTGTACCACCATAAATAGCGCTTGTTGATAAAATTCTATCTCCACTGTTTGCAAGATTTAAAACCGATAATAAACTTGCAGCTTGACCTGATGTTGTGCACATTGCAGCAACGCCATGCTCTAAATCTGCAATCTTTTTTTCAACACAATCAACAGTAGGATTTGTAAAACGAGAATAAATATGAGCTCTAGTTGGATCATCAAAAACAGCAGCTATTTCATCAGTTGAATTAAAACGAAAGGTTGTACTTTGATAAATAGGCATAACTCCGGGGCCGCCATTTTCCGGTTTATATCCTGAATGCAAACATTTTGTTTCATCTTTCATTTTAATCCCTCCTGATTATTTTTTTAGGTTGATTATATCATATTTTTATTAGCAAATAAATTTTGTTTATATTAAAATATAGTCATAATATTAAGAAACAATAGTTTTGTTTAGTATAAAAGGAGGTCAAATGGATCGTATTCAAGTAACTTCAGAAATTGAAGAAAAATGTTGCGTGGCTCGCGGAGTTAAAGGTTCTCCTGCTCCAATTCCGCAAGAAGGCTTATGGACAAAATGTAAAGAAATTAGTGACATTTCAGGTTTAACCCATGGTTGTGGATGTTGTGCTCCTCAACAAGGTACTTGTAAATTAACATTGAATGTTAAAAACGGTGTTATTCAAGAAGCATTGGTTGAAACAATCGGCTGCTCAGGTATGACTCACTCAGCTGCTATGGCAGGCGAAATTCTTCCCGGTAAAACAATTCTTGAAGCTCTAAATACAGACCTTGTATGCGACGCTATTAACGTTGCTATGAGAGAATTGTTCTTACAAATTGTTTACGGTAGAACACAAACTGCTTTTTCTGAAAATGGTTTACCTGTTGGTGCAGGTCTTGAGGATTTAGGAAAAGGACTTTGCTCAATGGTTGGTACAATCCACTCTACTAAACAAAAAGGCGTAAGATATCTTTCATTAACAGAAGGCTATATCTTAGAACTTGGTTTAGACAAAAATGATGAAGTTATAGGATATAAATTTGTTAATCTTGGAAAAGTTATGGACGCTATTAAAGCAGGCGTTGACGCTAAAGAAGCTTACGAAAAAAATATCGGTACATACGGAAGATTTAATGACGCTGTTAAGAAAATCGACCCAAGAAAACAATAGTTTAGTTTAGTAGAATTAAATATAAGGAAAATATAATATGGCAAAATTTGAAGGACAAGATAGACGTAAAGAAACGCTTGATAAAGTTCTTAAAGAATATGGTTTTTCTAGCTTAGATGAAGCAAATGAACTTTGTCTATCAAAAGGTATAAATGTAGATGAAATCGTTAAGGGTATTCAACCAATCGCATTTGATAATGCATCTTGGGCATACACGCTTGGTTGCGCTATTGCAATTAAAAAAGGCATAACAAATGCTGCTGACGCTGCTGAAGCTATCGGTATCGGTTTACAAGCTTTTGCAGTTCCAGGTTCTGTTGGTGATACAAGAAAAGTTGGCTTAGGTCATGGTAACTTAGGCGCTATGCTTTTAAGAGAAGAAACAAAATGCTTCTGCTTTTTAGCAGGTCACGAATCTTTTGCAGCTGCTGAAGGTGCAATCGGTATTGCAAGAAATGCTAACAAAGTTAGAAAAGAACCTCTAAGAGTAATCTTAAACGGTCTTGGAAAAGATGCAGCTTATATCATTTCAAGAATCAACGGTTTTACACACGTTGAAACAGAATATAACTATAAAACAGGCGAACTAAAAGTTGTTAAAGAAACACCATTTTCTGACGGCGAAAGAGCAAAAGTTAAATGCTATGGCGCTGATGATGTATCTGAAGGTGTAGCAATTATGATAAAAGAAGGTGTTGACGTTTCTATTACAGGTAACTCAACTAACCCAACAAGATTTCAACACCCTGTTGCCGGTACTTACAAAAAATGGTGCTACGAAAACAATAGAAAATACTTCTCAGTTGCTTCAGGCGGCGGTACAGGAAGAACACTTCACCCAGACAACGTTGCAGCCGGCCCTGCTTCATACGGTATGACAGATACAATGGGCAGAATGCACGGTGACGCTCAATTTGCAGGTTCTTCTTCAGTTCCCGCTCACGTTGAAATGATGGGCGTGATTGGTATGGGTAACAACCCAATGGTTGGTGCAACCGTTGCTGTTGCTGTTGCAGTTCAAAATGCAATGACAAAATAAGATAACAACATATTAAAAGAGGTAATCAAATTGATTACCTCTTTTTTATTGCAATTTAATTGTTAATTTTTTGTCAACATTTCTTTTATGCCATCAATTGATGATAAAATTCCTGTTGCTTCATAAGGCATATAAACAATTTTGTTGTTTTGACCTTTAGTTATATCTTGCAATGATTCAAGATATTTCATTGCAATTAAATATTTATCTGGTTGACCTTGATTATTAAAGGCTTCAGTTATTCTTTTAATTGCTTCTTTTTCTGCGTCTGCTTCAATTAATCTTGCTTGAGCATACCCTTCTGCTTTTAAAATTTCAGCTTGTTTAGTACCTTCGGCTTGATTAATAGCAGCTTCTTTTTCACCCTCTGCTTTTAAAATTGCAGATTTTTTAAGCCCTTCAGCTTCAAGAATTGCAGCACGTCTGTCGCGTTCTGCTTTCATTTGTTTTTCCATTGCAGATTGTATATCAACAGGAGGAATAATATCTTGTAATTCAACCCTATTTACTTTTACACCCCATTTATTG
>CALUWJ010000009.1 GCA_944324455.1 Candidatus Gastranaerophilales bacterium
AGATTAACTTTTCCTCCTTTACCAAAAATGCTTGATGAGAATTTTTTAGTAATCAGAGGGGTAAAAGCAGCCATGATAGATGCTATTACCATTAATGATATTACAAGTTCTAAGACTGAAAATGCTTTTTTCATGTTTACTCCTGAAAAGTTCTATATTTTTTTGTGGTTTGAGAAATAATTTCAATCTCTCTATACTTGTTGATATTTGTTCACTTTTCTTCTTTTTTCTCTCAGACGGCGAAATGAAAAAGAAGAAAAGTGAACCGAAAAGAAGAAAACTTCCGCCTGCCTCATAATTATTGGGCTTGCGCCCAAGTTATATATTTTACAACTCCGTGACACAGCGCACCGACAAAGCGTACGTACGGCGATAGCTATTCTGACCCCAACTACCACTATTCAAGTAGTAATAGTATGAATTAGAACCACTAACAGAACTACTCCACACGTCGGACGGGTAGCACTCAACACCGATCAACCCTGGGCACCTGTACGAATAGTTACAAAATGCGGACGAGTAACCCGACCAGTTGTCGCAAAGTTGAAGCCCGTTAACTCCTAACCCAATTGAATTAGTATCCCAATTAGACATTTCAGACTTTGTTGCTAATCTCCAAGTTCTACCTCCTGCAGTAAAATTTTTACAAATATAATCAGCAGCATACCAATCACAAACTGTTCTTCTGCAGCCGGAGTAGGCGCCACCATTAGCATTATCGCAATTAGCTCCTGATGTAGCCCCCTTCCAACAGCATCTTTTTGAACTACTAATGTCACATGTTTGATTAACATTTGCAACAGCAACCCCACTTGGGATAGGTAAAGAAGTATGGTCACCCATATTAAATCTGGTAACTAACAAATTACCTATTTGCATAAAAGCTGGAACTTCACATGCTGGGTTCGTTGTTGCATTTGTTAATTCATACCCGCCTTTACATGCGGTACATTTTGAAGTTGTACAACTTGTACAATTTGCTCCAAATTTAGAAGCGCAATCAATTTCGCATTTACCATTTTTTAATACATATCCGCTAGCACATTTTAAACATGTATTTCCATCACACATTTCACACCCTGCGCTAATTTTATCAGCACATGATGTAACTTCAGCGACACAGCGCACCGAATCGGCGTAAAGCCTACCCTGGTTATTCTGATCCCAACTACCACCATTCAAGTTGTAACCGTATGAATTAGAACCACTAACAGAACTACTCCACACCTCACTCGGGTAGCAAAAGTCATCGGTCGACCCTGGGCAACTGTACGAACTGTCACAATACGCGGACGAGTAACCCGACCAGTAGTCGCAAAGTTGTAGCCCGTTAACTCCTTTTCCAATTGAATTAGTTCCCCAATTAGACATTTCTGATTTAGTTGCTAATCTCCAAGTTCTACCCCCAGCTGTGAAATTTTTACAAATATAATCAGCAGCATACCAATCACATACTGTTCTATTGCAACCAGAGTAGGCGCCACCATTAGCATTATCACAATTAGTTCCAGATGTAGCCCCCTTCCAACAGCATTTATTTGAACTGCTAGAGTTACATGTTTGATTAACATTTGCAACAGTAACCCCGCTTGGAATGGGTAGAGTTGAACTATCACCCATATTTTTCTTTGTGATACAAAGATTTCCAATCTGTATAAAGTCTGGGCTTGAACAACTAAAAGATGAACAAGGATTGCTTGATGTCGGATTAGTTAAAACATATCCATCAGCGCATGATGTACATTCACTTTCAGTGCAACTTGCGCAATGGTTAAATTTATCTGAACATGATTGACAATTATCATCACTATCAAGATACTCTCCATCAGGACAAGTTAAACATTTTTTCTCTGTGCATTTAGTGCAATCTTCGCCATATTTATCTTTGCATGGTAAACATATACAATTTTTAGTATCCATATATTCACCATCAGGACAAGAAATACCGCAATCAATACAACCGGCTGAAGTGCACAAAGTGCAATAATCACCGAATTTATCAGAACAATCTGTTGTTAAATCGCCGGTGCCGCCTCCGCCAAAGACACCTGATGAAAATTTTTTAGTAATAATTGGCGTAAAAGCAGCTGTGATACAGCTTATTACGATTAAACTGATTAATAACTCGACTAATGAAAACCCTTTTTTCAAAGCTTCCTCCAGAAATTCGCGTAACAAATTAACGCGCAAAATGCCTTATAGCATTAGCGCAATTTCTTTGCATAATAATATTTTGCTGTTATTTTTTGTGTATAAATAATCTTATAGACAAGATAACGACTTAATAAAAACTATACAAATTTATGAGTATTTTTTGTGTATTTACCAAGAATATACTATTTTGTATTAATAAAGTCAATAGGTTGTTTAATTTATAAGAAAAATGTAAAATATGAATGTATTTTTTGTAATTATCGTTTACGAATTATATTTCAAATTAAAAAGGAGGAATAATGAAGCGTAGAGATTTTATTGTTAATTCTGCTTTATGTGTCTGAGCTGCTGCATTATTTTCAGGATGTAATAAAAAGATATAAAAAAATCTGATA
Source organism: Candidatus Gastranaerophilales bacterium (assembly GCA_944324455.1). Lineage (GTDB taxonomy): Bacteria > Cyanobacteriota > Vampirovibrionia > Gastranaerophilales > Gastranaerophilaceae > RUG14156. Next base: position 2,550 of record CALUWJ010000009.1, read on the forward strand.
AACAAGTTATTAGAAGATAATTTTAAAAAGGCTGTTAGATTAAGCGAAAATATTATAGATGAATTTAAAAAATATAATATAGATTACATCACTCTTGATTTAGAGGGCTTGAGAAATGGATCTATGGATATTTATTTATCCTCGTTTAAAGATAGAACTGCCATAAAAGCTTCTTGCGGGATTTCTACTCTACCCACTGATTTCATACGTTTTTTACCACGCTTTTGTTTTTCTAGCAGTTTTCTTTTTCTTGAGATGTCGCCGCCATAGCATTTATCCAGTACGGATTTTCTTAGAGCTTTGATATTGGTTCTTGCAATAACTCTACCTCCGATAGCTGCTTGGATTGCAACTTCAAACATCTGTCTTGGAATAATCTCTTTTAGTTTATTTGTTAATTTTTGACCGATATTATAAGCGCTATCTTTATGACAAATTACAGATAAAGCGTCAACTATTTCATTTGCTAATAAAATATCCATTTTAACTAAATCAGATTTTTTATAATCACAAAATTCATAATCTAAAGATGCATAGCCTCTTGAGCGAGATTTTAGCTGGTCATAAAAATCAGTAATAACTTCTGACAATGGTAATTGATATTCTAAATTAACCCTAATATCATCAATATATTGCATATTGATAAATATACCGCGCTTATCTTGGCACAATTCCATTAAAGTACCTACATAGTCATTTGGAGTAAAAATATTAACTCTAACATAAGGTTCTTCAATATATTCTCTATATTGAGGAGCAGGGAGTTCAGCGGGGTTATCAATTTCAACCATGGAACCATCAGTTTTATAAACTCTATAAATTACAGATGGTGCTGTGGTGATTAATGATAAGTCATATTCACGCTCTAAGCGCTCTTGAGCGATTTCCATATGAAGCATGCCCAAAAAACCGCATCTAAAACCAAATCCAAGAGCATTTGATGTTTCAGGTTCATAAGTAATTGAGCTATCAGATAATTTTAATTTTTCTAATGCTTCTTTTAATTCTTGGTAATCTTCATTATTAACGGGATATAAACCTGAAAATACCATTGGTTTAGCTTCTTTATAGCCTTCAAGAGGTTCACTGGCAGGATTTTCAACATGGGTTATAGTATCACCAACAAAGCGTGTTATTTCTTTGATAGAACCAGCAAAATAGCCAACTTCTCCTGTTTTGAGCTCTTGTACTTGATTTCTGTTGGGGTTTAAAAAACCTAGTTCAATTACTTCAAACTCTTTGCCTGTTGCCATAAATTTAATTTTATCGCCAAGTTTAATTGAGCCATCTACGACTTTAAAAAAGCATATTGTTCCTAAATACGCGTCATACGCACTATCAAAAACCAAGGCTCTTAAGGGTTTGTCTGATGTATCAACTGGTGCTGGTATATATTTAACAATTGCTTCTAATACATTATCGATTCCTTGTCCTGTTTTAGCACTAACAGGAATTGCCATTGAAGCATCAATTCCTAAAACATCTTCTATTTCTTTTTTAACTCTTTCAACATCAGCTGATGGAAGGTCGATTTTATTGATTATCGGAATGATTTCAAGATTTTGTTCCATTGCAAGATATACATTTGCCAATGTTTGAGCTTCAACGCCTTGTGTAGCGTCAACTATAAGTAAAGCACCCTCACATGCTGCAAGTGAGCGTGAAACTTCATAAGAAAAGTCAACGTGTCCTGGGGTATCAATTAAATTTAAAATATATTCTTTATTATCTTTGCTTTTGTAGTTCATTTTTGCGGCATTGAGTTTAATTGTGATACCGCGTTCACGTTCAATATCCATAGTGTCAAGCAACTGATCCTGCATTTCTCTTTTGGATATTGTATTTGTTGCCTCTAAAAGTCTATCGGCTAAAGTTGATTTGCCGTGGTCAATATGAGCTATTATGCTAAAATTTCTTATGTTTTCAAGTCTTTTCATAAAATTTATTATACAATAAACATAAGTTAATAAAAATATTTTTTCATGCTTGAAAATATTTTTTGAGCACCGTAAAATAATTACTATAAGATATTATCACTATAAAGGAATGAAAATGAAAAAAGATATTCATCCGGATTACAAAAAAACAACTATAAAATGTGTGTGTGGAAATGAAATCGAAACAGGTTCCGTTGAAGAAAACATCACAGTTGAAATTTGTAACGCTTGCCATCCTTTCTATACAGGAAATCAAAAAATTCTTGACTCTGAAGGTAGAGTTGAAAGATTTAAAAAACGTTACGAAAAAAAATAGTTGTAAAATGATTTTGGCTGGCTTATTACCAGCCAAAAATTTATGTAATTTATTTGGGTTAGCAATGGGAGTAAATTATGCCAAAGACAAATTTAGAAGTTATGCTTATATCAATTCCTGATAATCTTTTGGATGTAATTTACACTGCATGCAGAACCTGTTACAGTCCTGACGGTGCTGTTGATATATATGAAAATATTACTGATGACAACGAGAAAAAACTTAATTTAATTAAAAGAGTAATTTCATCCGGTCATTATTCAACCATAGAACATATTCAAATTACTTTTGCAATAAATAATATTTCTCGAGCTGCAACTCATCAATTGGTTCGCCATAGACACATGAGTTTTTCTCAAAAATCCCAAAGATATGTTAAAGAAAAAGGCGAATTTGATTTTATTGTGCCATCAGCAATTGAAGCCAAAAAAGATTTATATGAAAAATTTTTATTACACATGGATGAAGTTGCAAAATTATATCAGGAATTTGTTGAAAACGGCATAAAAAGCGAAGATGCAAGAGCAATTTTACCAAATGCAACAGCAAGTTCCATGGTTGTTAGTTTAAATTTAAGAGAATTAATTCACTTGGCAAATTTAAGATTGTGTACAAGAGCGCAACTGGAAATTCGATTAGTTGTTAAAAAAATGTGTGCACTTGTCGAAGAAAAAGAACCTTGGCTTAAAGAACATTTAGTTCCAAAATGCGAAAGACTTGGTTATTGCGATGAAGATAAATCATGTGGAAGGATGAAAACAAAAAATGGATAATTCAATGTTTGAAAAAGTAGAAAAAATTGAAAAAAAATACCAAGAACTTGGTATTATTTTGTCTAAACCTGAAGTTATCCAAGATTATGAAAAATTCCGTGATTTGTCTAAGCAAAGAAAAACAATGGAAGAAACCGTTAATATTTACTACCAATATAAAGCAGCGGTGGAAGCTATAAATGAAGCAAAAGAAATGCTTCATGGTGAAAAAGATACAACCATGAGAGAGTTTTTAAATAATGAAATTTCTTCTAATGAACAAAAAATTTCTGAATACGAACATCGTTTAAAAGTATTATTGCTTCCAAAAGATCCAATGGATGAAAAAGATATCATGCTTGAAATCAGAGGTTCTGCGGGTGGAGATGAAGCAAACATTTTTGCAGGCGACCTAATGAGAATGTATCTTAGATATGCTCAAACAAAAGGCTGGCAAACAAAAATTTTATCAATAAATGAGTGTGAAGCAGGCGGCGTATCTGAAGTTGTTATTTCTGTTAAAGGCGGAGATGATATATATTCAAGATTAAAATACGAATCCGGCGTTCACAGAGTCCAAAGGGTTCCTCAAACAGAATCGCAAGGCAGGGTTCATACATCTACTGCTACTGTTGCTGTTATGCCCGAGGTTGACGATGTTGAAATTGAGCTTAATATGAATGATATTGAAATTACAACAGCTCGTTCAGGCGGTGCAGGCGGTCAAAATGTTAATAAGGTTGAAACAGCTGCCAGAGTTTTTCATAAACCAACAGGTATAATGATATTTTGTACTGAAGAGCGTTCACAACTTCAAAATAAAGAAAGAGCTTTACAGATTTTAAAAGCTAAATTGTATGATATGGAAGTCCAAAAGCAAATGCAAGAAGTTACTGATTTGAGACGTTCTCAAGTTGGTACAGGTGATAGAAGTGAACGTATTAGAACATACAACTTCCCGCAAGGCAGATTAACCGATCATCGAATAGGTCAAAATTTTGACGTTAGAGAAGTCATAGAAGGTAATTTAGATAAATTAATTGATGCGCTTGTTGAATATGACCAAAAAATTAAACTCGAAAAATTGGCTGAAGTAGATGAATAAAATATATTAAAAAAGCAACTTTTAAAAGTTGCTTTTTTAAATTGAAAATATATCTTTGATATCTTGATACGTTAGTGATTTAACGATATTTCTATCAATTGAAATTACACTATCAACAAGCGAGCGTTTTTTAGATTTTAGCGCTTGGATTTTTTCTTCAACTGTATTTTTTGTAATCAAGCGATAAACAAACACTTTCTTTGTTTGACCGATACGATAGGCTCTATCTGTTGCTTGATCTTCAACAGCAGGATTCCACCATGGGTCGTAATGGATGACATAATCAGCACCTGTAAGATTTAAACCTGTACCGCCCGCTTTTAGCGAAACTAACATGATTGGAATTGTAGCATCCTCATTAAATCTCTCTACAACTGCTTGTCTATCTTTTGTTTTACCTGATAAGTATTCGTGTTTAATACCTTTCTTTTCAAGCCATTCTTGAATGATATCAAGCATTCCGACAAATTGAGAGAATAATAATATTCTGTGTTTTTCTGAAATTATTTCTTCTAACATTGATTGCAATTGTTCAAATTTGCCTGATTCATTTATACCTAATTTGCCTTCTTTGTCATATAAGCGAGGATGACAGCAAATTTGTCTTAAGCGCAATAGTGCAGAGAATATAGACATTCTTGATTTTTCAAGACCCACCGTTTCAATTGATTTAAATAATTCTTCTTTTGTTGAATCGAGAACTTGCAAGTATAAATCTTTTTGATCGGGTGTAAGTTCGCAATATGCAACTGATTCAATTTTATCGGGCAAGTCTTTTGCAACATCTCTTTTCATACGTCTTAAAATAAACGGATAGATTTGCGATTTTAGACGTTTTTGAACTTCTGTATCTTCATTTTCTACAATAGGAGTTACAAATCTGTGTGTAAATTCATTTGTGTCGAATAAAAATCCGGGCATTAGAAAATCAAATACTGACCATAATTCTTCCAGCTTATTTTCAATAGGTGTACCCGATAGCGCTAATCTATGTTTTGAATTTAGCATTTTGCATGCTTTTGATGTTTGACTTTGATAATTTTTAATGTTTTGTGATTCATCTAAAATTACATATCTAAACGTTTCTTTTTTTAATTCTTCGATATCTCGTCTAACTAAAGCATAGCTTGTTATTACAACATCATATTTAGAAATTTCTGAGAATTTCTTTTTTCTTTCTGTTCCAGAAAGAGTTATGTATTTTAAATTTGGAGCAAATTTTTCGATTTCTTTTTCCCAGTTAAATACAACGCTTGTTGGGCAAACAACTAAACTGGGTTCTTTTTGATCTTTTTCTTTTGCTTTTTGGAGCAAAGCAAGTGTTTGAACGGTTTTTCCTAACCCCATATCATCTGCCAGCACACCATTTAAGCCGTATTTATATAAAAACCATAGCCAGCTGAAGCCTTTTAGCTGATATTCACGTAAATCTGCTTTTAGATTTTTTGGAAGCGGTGTTGTATCCATTGTAGAAAAAGTTGAAATTTCTTTCCAGAATTTTGAAAAACTGCGGCTCATTTTAAGCGTGATACCCATTTTCTCCATTTCCGAAACAACACCTGCACGATATGTTTTGACAATGTATTTGTCTTCATCGTTTTTATAGACATCATAAGTATTGAATGATTTTAGTAAAGATAATACATCGTCTACAGGAATGGAAACTTGCCCTCCTTGTGGAATATTATAGTATTTTGCACCTTCATAGGTTAAATCTATAATCTTTTCAAAATCAACTTCTCTATCATCTGCTAGGCCTTTTAATTTAATTTCAAATTTATCTGTACCGTCTTGCGAAAAATCAATGTCTGCAATTAATTTAAGCCCTTTTTTGTTTAGTTTATAAAAAGATAAATCATCTTTTTCTATAAATTCCCAACCGTCTCCTGCTTTTGAAATGTAATAGTTATAAAAATCTATGGCATATTCTTTATCAAGAGCTAAGTTGTTTGACTGAACAGGGGCAAATCTACATGCTAAAAGCATTTGATATGCAGCTTGTTCAAATTGCATATCTCTTTTAATCCAATATAACAGGTCTTTTTGAGGATCCTTAATGGTAACATAGGGGCTTTTATATTGTTTTTGATATGGAACTCTAACACCATCATATTCAAATTCTAATGACGCTTTTAAGGACTGGTCATAATCAACACCAAGCTCCACAATGCATTTTGGAGGACGTTTTTCAAAAGTTAGTTTTTCCATTTCTTCTGACATGTTAACCGTCATAACTTCTTTTAATTTTGGAAGTTCTTCATAGACAAATTTGCCGCCGTCAGCATCTTTAATATCAGAAAAGCTTGATTTAGTTAAGTTTTGAGGAATTACACTTACTGATGCGTCTGTTTGAAAAATAACATCTTTATATCTGCCCCATTTTAGTTGCCTTGAAAAATATCTGACTTCTTCAAAAGGATAAATTTCGTCAATGTCATTTCTTTTCCAATATAAACTCAATAAAACATTTCCAACATAAGAAACATTTACATCAAGACACAAATTCCAAATTGAGTCACTAAAACGAATTTTTTTATGGGTTTTTGCATCAATTACATCATCCATTTTGGAGAGCATTTTGAAAAATTCGTCGAATTTGTTTATTTGAATATCATACCAACCTGATTTTTTATCAAGTCTTGATTGACTCAAAAGCATTTTAAACATTACAACTTCAAGTTTTTGTGAGTTGTTTAATTCAAAATTTTCTTCTTCTCTCTGTTTTTGGATAATCTGTTTAAAGACAGCTTCTAAATCTCTTATGACTTTTTTTGTATGCCTGTTCATAACAAGTATTGAAAAGAAATTTTGTCTTCTTTTGGGATTGAAATGAAATATAAAATCGCCCATAGGATTTTCATTCATGGGTAATTCTTCATCGATTAATTCAGGTTCAATATTTAATTTTTCGTATAAATATTCTTCCCAAAAGTGATTTTTTAAAGACGCAAACCCTAAAGCAATAGCATGTTTACACCATGGCTCATCTAAAGGGCAGTTGCAAGTTGGTTTTGCACCTGCCTTGGTAAATTTAATCCCTGTTTCATAGTGTGGTTTGAAATTACCTTTAATTTTGGCACGCACAATGTTTTCATTGAATTTTAAATCTTCAATCATGCCCTTCTGAAAGGTCTCATATCCACGTCTGTATGAGCCGGGTTTTGAATTATCTTTTAAATATTTATTATTAAATGTGTATTTCACAAATTATCCGTGATAAACTACTTGCGACATATAAATAAGCACTTAAAACTTAAAACCACACCAGACTTATTCCATCCAGCCTCGGTAATTATAAAATAGCATTAATATTTATAAATTGCAAGTAATTATTTCAAATAATATGTCATATTTACGCTTGCTCTCGCACTTATTGTTCCGGGTGTAATTGTTTCAATAGTTCCGCCCATAGAAGCTGAATCCATAGCTCTTTCTAGTGATGTATTTAAAAATTTAGGTTGAACATAATTTGTTGTTAGTGAGCAATATGGATTTATGCTTTTGATTTTTAATATTTCAGACCCTGAAGCTTTTGCGACGGTTTGAGCACGATTTTTTGCAACGGATATAACAGACGTCATCATTTCATTGCAAACTTTTTCGCCGTCTTCTACGCTGAAATCAACTCTATCCACCATTGTTACTCCATTATCAATGGCAAGTTTGATTATTTCAGATATTTTATTTAAATCTTTTAATTTTACCTCAAAACCGTTTGTAACTTGGAATTTTTGAAAAATACTTGATTTATCTTTATTTGCATACACATTATTTACTCTAAAAGCAATAGTTTTAACGGATTCATTTTGATTTAACTTTTGCTTAATTTTTGAAACAACTTCATTAACTGTTTTGTCGTTTTTTTGTTTTATGTCTTCAAGGTTTGAGCCTGTATTTTCAACATAAAATCTAATTTTAGCAGTATCTGGTGCAACCTCTTGATTTATTGAAGCATCGGTTGATAATGTCGATTCTTGAGAATGTGCCATTAAGTTGAATGACATAAATGTAACAAATAAAGCTAATAGAGCAAATTTTTTATTCATTATATTCTCCTTTTAAAATATCAATTAAATCTTTTTCATTTAAAATTTTAATTCCTAATTCTTGTGCTTTAGTTGCTTTTGAACCTGGATTTGCACCAATTACAACATAGGTTGTGTTTTTAGATACACTGTTTGGAGTTTTTGCTCCGAGTTCTTTTAATTTTGCTTGCGCTTCTTCTCTTGACATAGTGTCTAGAGTTCCTGTTATAACAAAGCTGTTTCCTTTCAATCTTAAATCTTGAACGCCGTTATATTTATTTTTAATTTTAAGTCCTAATCTTATCATTTCATCTATCATTTCAATATTGTTTTTATCTGAAAAATATTGAATGATACTTTCTGCCATCTTAACACCAATTCCTTCAATAGAAGATAAATCATCATAATTTGCTGATTTAAGTGCGTTAATATCAATAAAGTGTTGAGCTAAAATGTCGCTGGATTCTTTTCCGACAAATCTAATTCCCAGTGCATTTATAAATTTAGAAAATATGCAGTTTTTAGATTGTTCAATAGCATTTAATAAATTATTTGCTGATTTATCTTTTATTAAATCCAGAGTTAAAAGTTGATTTAGTGTTAATTTATATAAATCGCTGGGTTTTAGTACATATTTTTTTTCTACTAATTGTTCAATTATGCTTTCACCAAAACCATCAATATCCATTGCTTGTTTGGATACGAAATATTCCAATCTGCCTTTAATTTGTGCTTTACAAGTTTCTTTATTGGGGCAATATATTCCAACTTCATTTTCAATTTCAATAAGTTTAGTGTGGCAACAAGGGCAATATTCAGGTAGTTCAATCGGAATCGATTTATCTGTTTTTCTTGATTTAACTACTTTTGGAATTATTTCAGCTGCTTTTTTAATTAAAACTTCATCATTTAAATATATGTTTAGTCTTTTGATTTCATCAAAATTATACATAGAAGCTCTTGAAACAACGCTTCCTGAAAGGTTTACTGGTGTTACATTTGCAACAGGTGTTATAATGCCTGTTCTTCCCACGCTAAATTCGACGCTATTTAGAGTTGACCAAACTTCTTCGGGCGGAAATTTGAATGCTGTTGCCCATTTTGGGGCACGTGCAGTGAAGCCTAATTCATTTTGTTTAGCAAAAGAATTAACTTTTATAACTACTCCATCAGTGGCATAGTTTAGTGTTTTTCTGTATTCTTCCATATCGGAGCAGAATTTTATTGCTTCATCAATATTTTTACATTTTTTATAGTTATTTACTTTAAAACCTAATTTTTTGCAAAAATCCATAGCATCTGAATGAGTTAAAATATTATATTTTTTATCAATTATCGCCGCATAAATAAATATTGATAAATCTCGTTTTGCGGTTATTTTAGGGTCAAGCTGCCTAATGGAGCCAGAGGCGGCATTTCTTGGGTTTGCAAAAGTTTTTTGATTGTTTTTAATTTGATTTTCGTTTAATTTTTCAAAAGAAGTTATGGGCATATATATTTCGCCTCGAACTTCAATATCTACATTTTCAAAAAGCTTTAAGGGTATTGCTTTAATAGTTTTTAGATTATTTGTAATATCTTCACCAATAACGCCGTCGCCTCTTGTTAAGCCTCTTTTAAAAACTCCGTTTTCATAAGTTAAACTAATAGCCAATCCATCGATTTTTAGTTCGCTTACAAGTTCAATATCATCAAAAGAATTACCCAAAAGACTTAATTGACTTGTTTTGTGTTCGCCTACATCTTTTAAAACTCTTTGATACCATTGACGGAGTTCATCATAATTATTTGAATTGTCAAGACTATATAGCCTTATTTTATGGGGCACTTGTTCAAATTTTTCGCTAATTCCGCCGACACGTTGTGTGGGGCTGTCTGGCGTAATTAATGAGGGATTTTTTTCTTCTAAATCTTTTAATTTTCTAAAAAGATTGTCATATTCCCAATCTTCAAGTTCAGGGTTATCTTCAACGTAATACTTGTATGAATTAATCTCAATTAATTTGCGTAATTTTAATATTTCTTCTTGTATATCCATAACTGTTATTTTAATATAAACTTATGAGTATAATCAAATTGTTAAGCAAAAAGCTTGATAGAATTATTTTTACAACGCCGTCACACAATCAAAAAGCTGTTTTTTCTCAAGAGTATACCTCTTTTTATAAACAGGATTATTCTGAAATTGATGGTTTTGATAATCTTCAAAATCCTGTAAATTCAATTTTGATGGCGCAAGGAAAAGTTTCTGATATTTTAAAAACAAAACAAACTTTTTTTGTTGTACAAGGTGCAACAACTGCAATTTTAGCTGCAATGAAAGCTTTAATTAAACCATCAGAAAGAGTTTTGGTTGCTAGAAATTGCCATAAAACAGTTTTTAGCGGGCTTATATTAACAGGCGGTGTTGTTGATTGGTTCATGCCTGAAACAGATGAAAAATGGGGAATATATACAAAAATTGACCCTAAAAAATTGGAATCTACTCTTGAGTTAAACCAATATAAAGTCTTTATTATGACTTCGCCTACTTATGAGGGTGTTAATTCTGATATAAATGAAATTTCAAAAGTTTGCAAGAAACATAATGTATATTTAATTGTAGATGAAGCCCATGGGGCATTGTATAATTTTTCTGATAAACTTCCAAAAACTGCTATTGAACAAGGTGCTGATGTTTCTGTTAATTCATTGCATAAAACAGCAGGTGCACTAAATCAAACTGCAGTATTAAATATTTCAAATACAATTAATAATGTTGATGTAACTGTTTTTCAAGCTGCTCTTAATTTATTTCAAACAACTTCGCCTTCTTATCCATTATTATCAAATATTGAAGCATGTTTTAATTTTTTAAATTCAAAAGACGGCAAAAAAGAAATTGATAATTTAATTTTAGAAATTGAAAAAACTAAATCAGAACTAAAAAGGTTTGGGGTTGAATTTTATGATGATGAAAACCATGATTCAACTAAAATTTTATTAAGAAAAAATGGTATTTCAGGTTTTGACTTATCTGATTCATTATTTAATGAATTTAATATTGAAGATGAGATGACAAATCAAAATTCTTGTTTATTTTTATCTGGAATTGGTACTACAAGACAAAAACTCGATAAATTAAAACAAGCACTTAAAAAAATTCAAACAAATCCATCATTTGAATTTGAAAATATTGATTTTCAACCTTATCCGATTGTCAAATTGCAGCCTGTTGAAACTTTTAATCGCAATTTTATTTATGTAAATAAAAATAATTCTCTATTAAAAATTTCAAATAAAATGATTTTGCCATATCCACCAGGGATTGGTTTATTATACCCGGGGGAAGCAATACAAAAATGGCATTTAACATATTTAAATAATGATGTAGAAGTTATAGCTTGAGGTAGATATGAAAAAAAGAGCAATTGTTGTGGTTGTTGATTCAATGGGTTGTGGTGCAATGCCTGATGCTGTTGAATATAATGATGATTTATCTTGTAACACATTAGCAAATATTGCAATTAAAGAAAACGGGTTAAATGTTCCTAATTTTGAAAAATGGGGTTTAGGAAATATTATTGATATTAAAGGAGTTAATAAAACCGATAAAAATATTGCAAGTTATGCAAAATTAATGCTCAAATCCAAAGGAAAAGATACGACAACCGGTCATTGGGAGATGATGGGGCTTGTTTTGGATAATCCTTTTAAAACATATTTAAAATTTGATGATGATTTAATTAATGAATTTGTTAAACAAACTAATTGCAAAGGAATTTTAGGAAATTATCCTGCTTCTGGGACTAAAATAATTGAAGAATTAAATGATGAACATCAAAAAACCCATTTTCCTATTATTTATACATCAGCAGATAGTGTATTTCAAATTGCACTTGATATTGATTTAATTCCTGTTGAAACACTTTATGACTGGTGTAAAATAGCAAGAAAAATATTAGATGAAAAAAATTATGGTATTTCAAGAGTTATTGCCCGCCCTTATAGAGTAATTGATAGAAAGCCGACAAGAATTGGCAGCCTAAGACATGATTATTCAGTTGAGCCGCCGAGAGATACTCTATTAAATATTTTAGAAAAAAATAATAAAAAAGTTCTTGGAATTGGTAAAATTTATGATATTTTTGTAGGTTCTGGAGTGAGTGAAAAAATTCTTACAAAAGGAAATACGGATGGATTAAATAAGACTCTTGAAGCTATTAAAACTTCAGATGCTGATTTAATTTTTGTAAATCTAGTTGATACAGATATGCTTTATGGACATAGGCGTGATTCTTTGGGATATAAAAAAGCTATTGAAGAAATTGATTTATATCTTGATAAATTTTTAAATGCAATAACTGATGATGATATGATTATAATTACAGCTGACCATGGGTGTGATCCTACATTTAGAGGTACTGATCACACTAGAGAAATGGTTCCTTATTTAATGTATTCAAAAAATATTGAACCGCAAAATCTTGGTTTAAAAGAGTCTTTATCTTATGTTAGTGAAATTGTTGGAGATTATCTTTTAAAATAATTTTAAAATGATTTTAAAAAAGGAGCCATTTGGCTCCTTTTTTATTTAACAACGATATTTACCAGTTTATTTGGAACAACGATTGTTTTAACTATTGATTTTCCTTCTATTGCTTCTTGAACTTTAATTGAAGTTTTAGCCAGTTTTTCTAATTCATCATTTGACAAACCCTCGTCAGCTTCAATTTTATCCTTAATTTTTCCGTTTACTTGAACAATTAAAGTTATGGATGATGATTTAGCTAAATTATCATCATATTTTGGCCATAGAAGATTATGGATTGATTCTTTTGCACCTAGTGAAGAATAGATTTCTTCACTCATAAATACGCATACGGGTGAAATTAATTTTAATAATGTTAAAAGTGCAAAACTCAAAACATCATAATTAATTGAATTTTCATCTTTAATGTATTCATAAATAGCATTTGTAAATTCACGATATCTTGAAATTACTGTGTTGAATTGAAATTCATTTTCTATATCATTTGTGATTTTTTTAATTGAAATATGAACTTCTCTAACCATATTTTCATCTTTTTTGGATAGTGAATTTATATCAAAATTGTAATCCAATTTTATTTTATCTTGGAATTTTGAATATAGGCGATAAACTCTTGAGATGAATTTATAGCATCCTTCTACACCAGCATCAGTCCAATCGAAATCACGAGCCGGCGGTGAATCTGATAAAATAAATAGTCTTGCAGTGTCTGCGCCATAGTTTTTATATATATCATCAGGATCAACCGTATTTCCTTTAGATTTAGACATTTTTGACCCGTCTTTTAAAACCATACCTTGAGTTAAAAGGTTTGAAAACGGTTCATCAAAATCAAGCAGTTTACAATCCCTTAGGGCTTTTGTGAAAAATCTTGAATATAATAAATGTAAAATTGCATGCTCAATACCGCCAATATACTGATCAACCGGCAGCCATTTATTTACTTTTTCGCGATTAAAACATTCTTTGTCGTTATTTGCGTCAGCATATCTCATATAATACCAGCTTGAACACATAAATGTATCCATGGTATCAGTATCTCTCTGAGCTTTTGCTCCGCATTTTGGACAAGTTGTATATTTAAATGTCGGGCTTGTTTCTATTGGTGATTTACCTTGAACAGAGAAGTCAACATCCTCAGGCAATAAAACAGGTAAATCTTTTTCATCAACTGCAACTTCACCGCAATTAGGGCAATACATAACAGGAATGGGTGCTCCCCAATATCTTTGGCGAGAAATCAACCAGTCACGCAATCTATATTGAGTTTTAAAATCACCAAAGCCTTGTTCTTTTGCAAATTGGGTGATTTTATCTCTGGCGTCAGTTGCTTTTATGCCGTCAAATTGAGCACTGTTTATTAATGTTCCTTTTTCAATATAGCATTTGCCTTCTTCAAAGTCTTCCCCTGTGATAACTTGAATCATTGGAAGATTGTATTTTTTTGCAAAATCAAAATCGCGCTCATCATGATATGGAACCGCCATAACTGCTCCTGTTCCATAATCAACTAAAGCATAATCAGCAACCCAAATTGGGCAAACTCTGCCTGTAAAAGGATTTATAATATGAGTTCCTAAAGGCACACCCGTTTTGGTTCTTTCTGTTGAAAGTCTTTCAATTTCAGAAAGTTTTTTAGCATTTTCTCTATATTGTTTGACAGCTTCAAGGTTTTCAGGTGTTGTTAATTTTTCAATATCTTTATATTCAGGAGCTACAACAAGATAAGTTATGCCATATACGGTATCTGCTCTTGTGGTATATACAGGGATTTCAAGCCCTTCTATTTCTTTTACTTTGAATTTTAAAATAGCACCTGTGGATTTTCCAATCCAATTTGCCTGCATTGTTTTAACGTTATCTCCCCAGCCTTTCAAAAGGTCTAAATCTTTTAAAAGTTCTTCTGAATAATCGGTTATTTTTAAAAACCATTGAGATAAATTTTTCTTTGTAACTTCACTGTCACATCTCCAGCATTTGCCGTCTATAACTTGTTCATTAGCTAATACTGTATGGCATTTTTCACACCAATTTACGGGTGCTGTCTTTTTATAGGCAAGCCCTTTTTTATATAGTTGTAAAAATAGCCATTGAGTCCATTTGTAGTAATCGGGAAGGCATGTTGTAACTTCTCTTGACCAATCGACTGATAAACCGAGCATTTTAAGCTGTTTTTTCATGTAAGCTATATTATCGAGAGTCCATTTTTGAGGGTTTGCGCCATGTTGAATTGCAGCATTTTCAGCAGGTAAGCCAAAGCTATCCCAGCCCATTGGATGTAATACATTATAGCCTTGGGCTTTTTTAAATCTTGCTACAACATCTGTAATTGTGTAGTTTCTAACATGACCCATGTGTAATTTTCCTGATGGGTATGGAAACATTGATAGCGCATAATATTTTGGTTTGTCTGAATTGTCATCAACTTTATAAGGGTTAGTTTCTTCCCATATATCAAACCATTTTTTTTCTATTTTTGGAGCAAAATATTCTTTTTCCAACATTTTATATTCCTATTCCTTTATAACTTTAATAATATCATCAATAGAGCTAGTTGTTTTATGAACAGTGGCGTTAGAGTGTTCAATAGCTGTTGTCGGGTCTTTTAAGCCATTACCTGTTAATATACAAACAATTTTTGAGCCTGATTTAATTTTGTCTTTTAATTTAATTAATCCTGCAATAGAAGCAATTGAACCCGGTTCAGCAAATATACCTTCTGTTTTAGCTAGTAATCTGTATGCAGATAATATTTCTTCATCATCAACCATATCAATGGTGCCTGAGGATTCATTTTTGGCGTTTAGTGCATATTCCCAGCTTGCAGGATTTCCTATTCTAATTGCAGTTGCAATTGTTTCAGGGTTTTCAACTTTGTGTCCTAAAACAATAGGAGCAGCACCTTTAGCTTGAATACCCATCATTTTAGGAAGTTTTGTGCATTTATTATCTTTATAATATTCTTTATATCCTTTCCAATATGCGGTGATATTTCCTGCATTTCCAACAGGGATAAAATGATAATCAGGTGCATCATTAAGTGCATCTACAATTTCAAAAGCGCCTGTTTTTTGCCCTTCAATTCTATATGGATTAACTGAGTTAACAAGGGTTATTGGGTATTTTGATGAAATTTCACGAACTGCATCTAATGCAGCGTCAAAATTTCCATTAATTGCAATAACTTTAGCTCCGTACATCATTGCTTGAGATAATTTACCCATTGCAATATGACCATCGGGAATTAAAACATAACATTTTATTTTAGCTCTTGCAGCATAAGCTGCAGCTGATGCTGAGGTGTTACCCGTAGAAGCGCAGATTATGGCATTTGAGCCATCTTCAACAGCTTTTGTTACTGCCATTGTCATGCCTCTATCTTTAAAGCTTCCTGTTGGGTTCAAGCCCTCATATTTAAAATATATTTCAGCATCAAGTCCGATTTCTTTAGCAAAATTTTTTGCTTTGATTAAAGGGGTGTTACCTTCACAAAGACTTATGATTGGAGTATTTTCATTTACGGGTAAATATTTTCTATATTTTTCAATTAATCCTAAATATCTCATAACTTACATAACCCTTATTTTATTTTCAACTCTAATGTTATTATCTTTTGATATTTTATCAATCATTGAATTTACATCTTTTTCATAGCAGCTTTCTGTTATTACAATTATTGTTGCGTTAGGGTTATCTATGACTCCTTTTTGAATAATACATGAAAGATTGATTTTAAATTCTCCGCAAGCAGAGCCTATTTTACCAATTACCCCCGGTTCATTATTGGCGCTGATTCTTAAGTAATAGCAGTTTTTTGTGTCATTAATGTTTATTAAATTGGCATATTCATTATGGTTACACATTGTCATAGGTAATACCTTTGAATTTGTGCCAAGTTCTGCTTTTATAGATAAAATATCCCCGACAACAGAGCTTGCTGTTGGGAATTGCCCCGCTCCGGGGCCTACAAACATAACTTTATCAACAGGAAAACCTGATAACAAAACTGCATTTGTTGCATTTTTAATTTCTGATATCGATTTTTTCTTATCAACAAGCATTGGATGGACCCTGATATCAAGTTTATCGGAATTTTCAACTTTTTTTGCTTGTGCAATAAGTTTAATTTTATATCCCAATTCATCTGCAATTTGTATGTCGCCTGCTGAAATTTTTGTAATACCTTCTCGATAGATTTTTGTATAATCAATTCTTTTATTAAATACAATATTGGCTAAAATTGCTATTTTATACATAGCATCATAACCCTCAACATCTCCAGTTGGGTCAGTTTCGGCGTAGCCAAGTTTTTGCGCTTTTGATAAACATTCTTCATATGAAAGATTTTCTTCTTCCATTTTAGTTAAGATATAGTTTGTTGTACCGTTTAATATGCCTGCAACAGAGTTAAAGTCATTAGCTTTTAAGCTTGTTTTAATGGGAAGTATTATAGGAATACCTCCTGCAACCGCTGCTTCATACATTATTACAACGTTGTTTTCTCGAGCTAAATCAAATAATTCAGCGCCATGTTTTGCTAAAAGTTCCTTATTAGCTGTTACAATATGTTTTTTGTTTTTAATTGCTTCAATTAAAACATCTTTAACATAAACTGACCCTGCAACTTCGACCACAATATCTATTTCAGGGTTTTTTGCAATTTCAAAAGGGTCTGTTGTGATGTGTTTAACTTCAACTTCTCTTTTTTTATCTAGATTTTTTACAGCTGCTGAAGTTATTTCAATATCTTTGAACTTTGATAGTACCTTAACAACTCCGCTGCCAACGGTGCCTAAACCGATTATTCCAATTTTAATTTTATTTTCCATAAGAAAATAATAACATAAATTTATTTTTGTTGTAATATTGTTGCATAAAGAATATTTATGAGGATTAAAAAATGAGTGAAGACAAAATAAGAGTTAGGATTGCTCCTTCTCCATCAGGTAATTTGCACATAGGAACAGCAAGAACTGCTCTTTTTAATTATTTATTTGCTAAAAAAACAGGCGGAGAATACGTTTTAAGAATTGAAGATACAGATTTAGATAGATCATCTGAAGCATATAAACAAAATATATTTGATTCACTAAAGGCTCTGGGTCTTAATTGGGATGAAGGTCCTGATGTAGGCGGGCCCTATGGACCATATAAACAATCAGAAAGATTTGATATATATCCCAAATACGCTCAAATGCTTATTGATAAAGGTTATGCGTATGAATGTTTTTGCTCTAATGAAGACTTGGATGAAGAACACAGAATCGCTGAAGAAAAGAAAATTCCATATAAATATTCAAGAAAATGTTTAAATTTAACTAAAGAACAAAAAGATGAGCTTAAAGCAAAAGGAATTAAACCTTCAATCAGATTTAAAGTTGATGCAAAAGAATTAATTTTTAATGATTTAGTTAAGGGCGAATTAAAATTTGATACAGGTTTAATTGGCGATTTTGCAATAATGAAATCAAATGGCACACCTACATATAATTTTGCCGTTGTAATTGATGATATGTTGATGAAAATCAGCCATGTAATAAGAGGAGAAGACCACATTTCAAATACTCCAAAACAAATTTTGATTTATGAAGCATTGGGTGCTCCTGTTCCTAAATTTGGACATTTGGGCATGATTTTAGCTCCAGACAGGAGTAAATTATCAAAAAGACATGGTGCAACTGCTGTTTCAGATTTTATTAAAGAAGGCTATTTAACAGAGGCTTTATTAAATTTTGTTGCTTTATTAGGCTGGGCGCCATCAGACGGTGTTGAAATTAAAAATGTTGATGAAATTGCAGCAGATTTCAGAATAAATGAAGTTTCAAGTTCTAATTCAATTTTTGAATATGAAAAATTAAACTGGATGAACGGTCAATATATAAAACATATGGATATTTCTAAATTAACAGATTTAGCTATACCATTTTTAAATATGTATGATCTAAATAAATATTCAAGAAAACAACTTGAACACATTATTGAAGTAACAAGAGAACCAATTACGTTATTAAAAGATCTTGTCAACGATACGCAATATTTCTTTGAAGAACCAAAGTATGATGAAGTTGAAGAAATCTTAAAAGGTGATGTTGCTAAACTTGTTCTTCCGAAGTTTAAAAATGATGTTGAAACTTATGATTTTAATAATGAAGAAGATATTCACGATAAATTAGCTGATTTAAGAACTTACTTTAAAGAAAACCACGGTTTTAAACCCAAAGAAACAATGTGGGCAATAAGAAGCGCTCTAACCGGCAGAACAAGAGGCGCTGATATGGTTGCAACAATTCAGATTTTAGGAAAAGACGAAGTTCTAAAAAGATTAGAAAAATTAATATAATTAAAATGAGCCAATTTTGGCTCATTTTTTTGTATAAAAAAATCCTCGCTAAAAAGCGAGGCTTTTCTATCTGGTACATAGAAAGGATGGAAAGGTTAGGAAAAATGTAGGTGTGTGTAAATCTAAGTTAAAGTACAAAATATATAAGCATATCTTGTATCAGTTGTATAATACTCCTAAAAATAATCTCATATAGTATATAAATGCCAATAATAGAAATTTTATAACCAAAAAAATCTTTATTTTTTTCATTTTTACATTTCTTAATGTATGATTTTACACTTATTTTTGCTTGTTTTTTAATGTTTGCCATTTAGTGCGCTTTTGCTAAATAGTATTTACTACACTTAAAAATATCCTCAAAATTCAAGCTATTCAATAATTTTAGGGGTTTTTATTTTGTGGAATTAAATATATAGATAGGTCATACTAACAAGCATAGGTGAAATGATGATAAGATCAGGGACAGACGATTATTATCGGGCTTACTTTGGCTACCATTTTTCCGAATATTTATCTCATAAGGAAAAACAGGATGCCAGAATAAACGCTATTATAATATTGTTTATCATAAGTTTATTATTAGCAATTTTAGGAATTTCAAAACCAATATTTGCAAACACTCAGCATATTGATGATGTTAAATTGACTCAGGATACAGAAAAGATATATTTACAGGAAAACTTTGAAAAGAATATAAAAAATAAGTATTCAGGCTCCTATATAACATTTCCGACAAAAGGAGTTGCGCATATTAAAAAGGTTAAATATATCAATTCAAAACCGATTAAAATTAATATTGTTGAATTAAACACCAATGTAAATCCATATTTAAAAATACAACCGCAAATCGCAAGTAATAAATTAAATTCAAAATCAAGTGTTAGGAAAATAGCTCAAAGACAAGGGGCAACCATAGCAATTAATGGAGGATTTTTTAAACCACAGACTGGTGTACCTTTAGGGGCGTTAATGATAAATGGAGAGGTATTGACAGGTCCAATTTATAATAGAGTAGGAATTGCCATATTTGAGGATAGTGGAAAAACTTATTTTAAAATGGATAATATTGCTTTTGATATTAAAGCATATACTAATAATGCAACTGTTCAAATAGACAATATTAATCAACCAAGAATGCTTTTAACTCATACATTGTTATATACTCCGATTTGGGGTGTAAAATCTCCCTATGCGCCCCAAAATGGTTACAATATTTTGGTTAGCGGAAATATAATTAAAAAAATTTCCGCTAATCCAATCGAAATGGGTGAAAATGATTTTGTGATTTCTGCACCTAAATCAGTGGTATCAAAGCTTGCAAAAAATAATAACAATATTTCTGTCAAAATTAATGTACCTGATAATTTAAAAGGCGCTCAGCATATTATTGGCGCAGGACCTTATCTTGTTAAGGATTCTCAGATTTATGTTGATTATAAAACCCAGAAATTGCAGGCAATTTCAGGAAAAAATCCAAGGAGCGCGGTAGGATATAAAAATGATGGTACATTTATAATTGTTACGATTGATGGCAGGGAAAAAGCTTCTGTGGGTATGACGTTATATGAATTGGCTAAATTAATGAAAAATATAGGTTGTGAATATGCTATGAATTTTGATGGCGGTTCATCAAGTGCTATGTATGTAAAAGGCAGGATTGTAAATTCAGCTGTTAACCAAGAGGGAATTGCTGTTTCAAATGCTTTAGTGGTATCTGAAATGTATCCTGATGAATATCAGCTATCCAGTCTTTAGTTTGGATTTAAGATAGATTTAAAGGCATAGGGTATATATTTAACTAAATCGCTTGCCAAAACGCAATATTCACTCATTGCTTTTGATGCAATTTCGCTTGTTAAGCCATGCATATAAACTGCAGTGCATACTGCTGATTCTAATGATAAGCCTTGAGCGCAAAAGCCTGCTATCATTCCTGTTAAAACATCTCCGCTTCCTGCTTTAGCTAGTGCTGAGTTGCCTGTATGATTAATAAATATCTTGCCGTTTGGTATTGCAATAACGGATTCATGACCTTTTAATAAGACGATACAATCAAATTCTCTGCTTGCTTCCCAAGCCCATTTGGCTCTATTTTGTTGTATTTCTTGTACATCAACTCCTAAAAGTCTTGATAGTTCCAGTGGATGTGGTGTGATTACTGAATTTAGCGGAAAAGAAAAATTATTTGTTTCAGATAGTGTATTAATTGCATCTGCATCAATAATTATTGGAGTGTAGGACTTACAGTTTTTTTTAATGAAATTTAAAATAAAATCTTTAACCCCGCCTATTAAATTCAATCCGCAACCGATAGAAACAACATCATAATTTGCAATTGCAGAAATATATTTAAGTGAATCTTTTGGAATAGTTCCATAGTTAGATTGACCTAAATCTAGAAAAGTTATATCAGGGCACATTGATGAAATTGTGCTTATAACATCGGAGCAACTTGCAAGCATTGTATAACCTGCGCCGACTCTTAATGATGCAATAGAACTCAAATATGCAGCTCCAGTGAATTGTGTTGAGCCTGCTATATTTAGCACATGTCCATAAGTGCCTTTATGGGAATTTTGTACTCTTTTAGGTAGCAAATTAAGAATAATTTCTTTTCCCAAAACTTGAATATTGGCATTTTGTTGCGTCATTTGTTAATCTCCAAAATCATTTAAACTAACCCCAAATTGCCTAAAAGCCTCATAGGCTGCTATTGCAACAGAGTTTGATAAATTCAGGCTTCTTGTATTTTTTTTCATAGGAATTGTAGCGCAAAATTCAGAATTTTTATTTAAAATTTCTTCTGGTATTCCTCTTGTTTCAGGTCCAAAAACCAAGAAATCCCCTTGCTTGTATTCTATATTTGTATATATGTTATTTGTTTTAGTTGTGAAATAATAAAAATTTGAATTTTTGTTATTTTCTAATAACGTATCTAAATTTTCAACATGTTCAATTTCCAGTTTATCCCAATAATCAAGCCCTGCTCTTTTAAGGTATTTATCTGATAAAATAAAACCCAATCTGCCCACAAGATATAATTTTGCTCCAAGACAGGCGCATAATCTGGCAATATTTCCTGTGTTTTGCGGAATTTCTGGTTCATATAAGACTATATTTAAAAAATCTGATTTCATTATTGATTTTGATTATCCTCAAAAAATCTTTTAGATTCAAATATTACGGGTAACCCTCTTAAAACACAAAATGCAACTGAAATATAAGCGCAAATTAAACCAATATTAAAAATTAAATCTTTATTTTGATATTCAAGAGGTATGTTTCCTGCAATTAACAAGAAGAAAGCTATTGCTTTACATACTGCATAAGTGAACCTTGAAAAATTTGATGCAACAATGAATTTCGCAATTTTTCCTTGCATCATGGTTGTTTTACCAAAGGCAGTGTAACCTTTTTCAAAAGCAAGTGTTCTTAGAGAATCTGTTATAATGCCTCTTGTTAAAACAATTAAAGGGATTATAACATTTATCCAGCCAAGCGCACAAAATGAAATCCAAAAAGCATTTTCAACTATTCTATCGCCCATGATATCTAAAAGTGCACCAAAGCGAGATGATATATTAAATTTACGTGCTACAAAACCATCAAGACCATCAAACCACATTAAAATTGCCGTTAAAAAAAGTGCAGCATAATATGAAGTTGGACACTCTGTGCAATATAGTAAACCAATTACCACAAAAACAAAACATATTCTTGATAGTGTTATAATATTTGCTAAATTTTTCATTTTATGCCTCCTCAAGCTCTTTTTTGATGCTTTGTGCTACTTTTAATACACAATGTGAATTTGTTAATAATTCTTTTGTTTTTTTACAGCCTTCTAATATATATTCTCTTTTTTTATTGTCATCTAAAATTTGATTTATGCATTTTGCTATTTTTTCAGGTCTTGCTTCATACATTAAAAATTCATCTATATAGTCTTTTTTTGTGATTATATTAACAAGGCATGCTTTTTTAATGTTTCTAACTAAAAGATAAACTAAATAGAAAAACAATGGACCTTTATATGCTATTAGCATGGGAGTTTCATACATTGCAGCCTCTAGGGCAACTGTTCCTGAGGCTAAAATTAAAGCATCAGAATATGCCAAAAGTTGATGGTTTTCATCTTTTAGTTCTTTGTAAGGAATTTTAAAATCAACATCTGATAAGCTTTTTGCATGTGAAAAAACAAATTGTATGTCATCTCTTGTTTTTTCAATTAGTTTTGCTGCTTTTATAAAAATATTTAATAGAAAATGTATTTCAAAAATTCTTGAACCGGGGAAAATTCCAATTAATTTCTTGTTTAAATCTAAATTATGTTTTTTAAAAAAAACTTCTCTGTGATTGCATATAGGCAATTCTGACACCAAAGGATGTCCTACAAACTCAGCTTTAATTCCTTCTTTGTCATAAAACTCTTTTTCAAAAGGAAATATTGTAAAAACTTTATCTATATTTTTTTTGATTGTTTTTAATCTATGTTTTCTTGAAGCCCAAACTTGGGGCGGGATAAAATAGAATGTTTTAATACCTGCTTTTTTTAAATGCTTTGAAATTTGCAGATTAAAAGCACCGTAATCCACTAATAAAACTAAGTCTGGCTTAAATTCTTCTTTTAGATATTTAACTATTTTTAAACCTAATGACAGATGATTTATGATTGTTTTTGGAGTTAAACCGACTTTTCCCATTTTTTTATGGTTGCAAAATAGTTTCACTCCCTCATTTTCAAGGTTTGATTCGCCAACACCTTCAATTATTACATTAGGATATATTTTTTTTAATTCCCTAACTACTCCTGAAGCGTGCTTGTCCCCTGAATATTCTCCTGTAATTATAAAGATTTTTTTCATATTAAAGTGCTACAATTACCATTTTATGTTTATTTGCAAAGTCAACCATTTTTTCTTTATCTACAATAATAGTTTCCCCGCTTTCAAGCGCTAAAAGATTTGCGCCGTATTTTTTCATTGTTTTTATTGTTCTTAAACCAACTGCCGGTATATCAAAGCGTTTATCTTGAGCGGGTTTTGAAACTTTTACCACTATTGCATTTTTTCTTTTTGCCAGTTTTGCTCCGCGTTTAATGCATCTATCTGTACCTTCAATGGCTTCTATTGCCATAATCATTCTATCTTTCATAACAACAGATTGGCCTATATCTAGCCCGCCCATTTGTTTTGCAATTTTAAAGCCATATTCTATGTCTGCATTTTGAGCTTCTGTTGGTGCAATATTTGTTAAAACGCCTTTTTGAATCATTAAGTTTTTAATGAAAATAGTCTGATCCAGTATTGTTATTCCAATATTTTCCAATTGTTCAACTATTTTTAGCATTATTGCATCATCATTTAGCTTTTTCATTTCTTTTAGAAGCTCAATAGCTGTCTTTTCAAGTTTTGGGCGTTTAACAAGCATCGTTTTAGAAACTTTGCCTAAAAAAGTTAGTTGTTTTATTTCTTCATCTTTAAGAAATTTTTTAATTGAATCAACTTGCCCGGGGCCATAAGAAACAACTTTTGAACAGTATTTTTTTAATTCTTTGTAGTTATCAGATGATAAAGAAATGCAGATAACTTCAAAACCGTTCTGTTTGGCGCTTTTTGCCATATTGACAGGTAACTGCCCATCTCCTGCTATTAAGCATTGTTTATGTTCAAGAACTATATTTGACATTTTTATAAGCTAAACTCCATTTTGTTGTCTTTTTCTTTTGTAGTATTTTGTTCAATATTTGTTTTAACATTGCCAACCGCTTCAAAAGTTTTAGGCTGCATTGTCATGGTGATTTTATCTGCTTCAACAGAATTTACACCTTTTTCTACAATTTTTGATCTTCCTGTAAAGATAATTTTTTCTGGCTTATTTGTTTTTGCGTTTATGTGCATAATCGCTTTTGGTCCGTCTGCTACATAATCGCCGTAATCAACATGTACTGCACCTGAAGCCATCATTGTATTTCCTTTTCTGTCGTATTGTTGGCTGCGGGCGGTAATAATTACTCTATCACCATTTTCAAACGTTACATCAGAAAGAGTGTTGCCGTTTACTATTATATCTTGTCTTAATTTTGAATATCTGATTTCATCACCTTTGATTATGCTTTTATCTTGTTTGATTATTGCTCTGGAGGATAGTTTAAGATTATGAACATCTCCTTTTTTATCTAAAAGAGCATAAGCATTATCTGATGTTGCTACCATATCTTCATAGTTAATTACTACATTACCAATTGCTTTCATTAGGTTTGTATTTGTATCATATTCTTGCATATTAGCTGTAATAATTATTGTAGGTTTTTTATTTTCTAATATGTTTGTTTGTGTATTTCCTTGTGCTGTAATAATCTTTTTGATTAAAGAAACTTTGATTATATCTGCTTTGACTTCGTGTTTTTTATTATCTTTTATTTGATGTGCGTAGGGTTTATCAAAAAAAGTTGCTAAAGATGGTTTTTTTGTTTGAGGTTCAAGGTCAAGATCAGCTCTTGGTGATTGGACAACTACATCCCCAACTTGAACCTTAACATCTCCTGTAAAATAACCTTTGTTTTTATCCATTTGTATTTCTTGTTTTTTAGATTCAATTGTAATTGCAAAAACACTGCTTGCAAAAAGTAGAACAAAAAATACTATTATAAATTTTATATTTATCTTTTTCATAATTAATAATCTAGCATAAAATTAAAGCTGTGTATATTTTTTCTTTGCATTATCATCTGCATAAACTTTTGAAATTGTGTTATCAAAAATTTTAAAATTAGTAAGTGTGGAATTAAAAACCGCCCTTTTTGCTTTTGCAATAAATTGGTCATTATGGATAAATTGCACATTACCGTTAGCAAGGATATCTTTATCTTCTCCTTGCCATATTAATTCATCAGCATATAGCTGAGAGCCGTCTTTTCCAACAAAAAGATTATCTCCGTTTAGAATAACTTTTTTGGTTTTTTCGTCATAAGTTCCTTTGTTAGATCTGAAACTTACAACAACTTCGCCATTTTTATCGTAAAAATTTCCGATAACATCATTTAATAGTACGCTATTGTATTCAGAATTGTATTCGCCTGATTTTGCGTAAAATTCCCAATATTTTTTTTGGTCTTGTGTTTCTGTAACAATGATATTTTTAACAATGGCATGCTGATTTTTCATTGAATTATCGTCTGAGTTTTTGCGCACGGTTCTTGTTATGAACCAAGACCACACAACCCCCCAGCCGATAAGCAGTATCATTGCAAGAATGAAAAATTTTACTATCTTTTTTCTTTTCATACAAAGATAATAGCATAAATAATATCAATTGGGCTAATTTATCTTTTGTTTATCTGGTTTAGATAGCCATAATATCACTTTTCTTTTCTTGCAATTTTTCTATGTTTGCAATTTTTTCAAGGCAGCTATTTTTTATCTCAGATGAAAATATTTTTTCAATATCTTTTTTGATATCTGCATTATTATTTATTTCAGGATATGCTTTTATAATTTGTGCAATTAATTCATCGCTTGATGTATTAAATAATCTTGTAATATAGTCATCAGAACCGCCCAATCTAATTCCTGTTGAGCTTTTTAATTCTTTTGTTAAAAGATTAATGGCGTTATCGTTGCCGTTTTCTGCTTGAGAA
Organism: Candidatus Gastranaerophilales bacterium; assembly: GCA_944324455.1. Taxonomy (GTDB): domain Bacteria; phylum Cyanobacteriota; class Vampirovibrionia; order Gastranaerophilales; family Gastranaerophilaceae; genus RUG14156. The sequence goes on from CALUWJ010000009.1 coordinate 29,198, forward strand.
ATTAGAATATCTGCGAATTGATTTATATGATTTGTTCTATCATCTAATAGATAGTTTGAATCTATTGCATTAAAGAAACTGCCGTTATTTTCATTAAATGTTTCTAAAATTTTAACAATGTCAGCTTGTGAATACTCATTATTATTTAATAGATTGTTTATATTTTCTTTATTTATTTGACCATTTGACACTAATTCACTTGCAATCGTAAGCGCCTCTTTATCTGATATTACATTTTCATTTAAAGTTTCACTTGCTGTCGGGTTAGTGTTTTCAGCTTCACCTGTTTCATTTGGTGTCGGGTCCATAGCTTCAGATTCATTTGTTTTATCCGTTGTTATTTCACCATTTGTCATGGTTTTAAAAATTGCATCTAAATATTGCTTTTGAATATCATCATTATATTTTGTAACTTCATCAATTATATTTTCGATACCGCCTTTATCTTTAATTAATTCTTTCATGTCGGCATTTGTGTAGTTGCCTTCTGATAGCAAATCAAGTGCTTCTTGGGTATCATATTTTGACCAATCAACCCCGCTTGATTTTGATTCAACTTCCATTGAATTTAGTGTGTCAAAGAAATTATCGAATTTTTGATTTCTTAAATCTTGGTCGTTAAATGAATTTATTATTAAATCTGTTAATTTGACATCATCATTTAATTCTTTTAATTGTTCCATGTTTGGATTATTTGAATTTATATAGCTTTCATATAATTTTGTAGCGCTATCAATAAATTCTGACCTATATTTAACTTCATCAGCTGATGAAGTTTCGTTTTCTAAGAGTTTATTAAAATCATAATTTTTTGCAAAGTTTATTATATCATCTGAACTATAATCACCTGATTCAAGTAATGTATTAAGTTCATCTGTAAATTCACTCATTAAATTGGTTAATTCAATATTTGCAGCATCGGAATTAGAGTCCCCTGAATCTGATGTTGATGGAGTTATATTATCTTCATCCTCTGCTTTGGGTGTTTCTTCGTTTTCTTTATTTTCGGCACCTGTAATATCTAAATCATCTGACGAAGAATCTATTTCGCCTTCTGTTTCTCTAGGGGCATTAATAAATGTATATAAACTGCCAACGGTTATTTTATTAATTTCATCACCTTTTTCACCGTTGAAATCTGAACCATACATTAAAAGCAGTTGTTCTAATTCATCTTCATCTATCACATCTTTTGAATCATCATCTGTGTTATAATTCAAAATTTCCCAGCATGCATTTGCTATATTTGAATCAAAGCCGATTTCTGTAATTCTGTCAATAAAATCTTCTTTTGTTGCTCCTGCTTGTAAACCGTCTTCACCAAAAATAGAGACATTTCTTACACTGCCTTTTCCAAATTTTGTTAAGCCAGTGTCTTTCATGGCTTTTTCTAAGTCACTTGTTGAATTAAATCCATATTGTGAGATTGAGTTATCCATATTTGTCTCCATTGCGTTAGTATTTTTGCTTTAATGTAAAAATTAATATTTCTATTCTTCAGATGAAAATGCGCCAATTAATCTTTCTAATTCACTATCATCAATGTTATCTGAATCATCATTCGGGTCTATGTTTAATACATCCCAGCAAGCGTTTGCAATTTCGTCATCAAATCCGAAATCAGCAAATCTTTCCATAAATTCTTCTTTTGTTGTTTCTTTTTGTTCATTGCCTTGGCCAAAAATTGAACCATAGTCTTTTGATTGCTCTAAAACTCCTGATGCGTTTTTAGAAGAAGCTTGTTTTAAATCCATATTGGGTTTAAAATCATGCGCACCAATCATGTTAATACTTTCATTACCCATACCATTCACCTTTATCATCATATGTACAAAGTTAATTACGGCTTAATTAATCCAAAACTTAAATGAAATTAAAAAATATTTACATAAGTTAATATTAATTTAATATGTGCTTGAGAAGATTGGATAGAGTATTATTATGATTTAAAAATTCTTCTTTGGACATTTTTTTATATTCATCCGGTGTCCAAGAATTATGCAGTAATAAAACAATTTTGCTGTTATTTAGTATAAATTTTGAGTTATCATTTTTAAAATAAAAATCAACGTAATTTTCAACTAGATTAAATTGCTTTAGTTTTGTATTTTTATTAATTAATTCAGGTAGAGCATTGATTTCTTCAGAATTTAGCTTATAGAAAATATTTTTATTTTTTATTTTTAATAAGTCTTTTAAAATCTTATTTCCAAGGCAATCCCAGCTATAAAAATATTTATAAAAATAAATATTAAAAAGTGTTTTAAGCGGTCTTAACTTAATTTTTTTATAGAAAAAATTTGATATTTTTAAATGTCTTAAAATGCCTTTTTGCCATTTATTTAAAATTAAAGCATTTTTTTTGGCTTTAATAAAAGCTATATGTTCATTTATTAGAAGAAATTGTGTATTTGTATCAAAAATTTTTTCTATATTGTTTGAAAGAATTATTGTATCTATATCAAACCAAATACCGCCATATTTATTTAATATTGCACATCTTATTGCATCAGATTGAATAGTTTTAGAATATTTTTCAAATAAAATTTCGGGATAGAAGTTGTCCCTAAGCCAATAATTTAAATTTGAGTAATTAAGAATAATTATCTTGTAGTCGGGAAGAAATTTTTTCCAAGTTTCAATGCAAAGTTCTAAATATGCAGGTATTTTGTTTTTAGGTTCCCAAAATGTGAAAATTCTTTTATTTTCCATAGGACTCCTTATTTATTTTAAGGCGTTCTCTTAATAATTTTGCATAGTCTTTATATTCATCTTTTTGGTTTGTTTTGCCAAAGTTATTATCGTGAATACGTCGATAACAGGAAACAAAATCTATTTTTTTTATTTTAATTTCTGTATTAATTAATCGATTTTCTAAATCAATAACATCTCCTGTTATAATTCCTTTTTTCCAAAAGCCGATTTTATTAAATATTTCAGTTTTAAATAATGTGGTGCCTGTTAAAATTCCATAGTAGGGTTTAGTTTTGCAGTATTTTTTTTGCTCAGGCGTATCTATTGAACAAAAATCCTTTAATTTTGCCATAACGATATAATTATCATTATTTTTTTCTATTTCATAAACCAGTTTTTTAAGCGCATTTTTAGCAAGAATATCATCTTGATCAATAGTTAGCCAATATTTGCCTTTTGCTTCTTTAATTCCTGTATTTTTAGCAATAATTTGCCCTTGTCTTGTTTTGTTTATTATAACTCTGCAATTTAGAGATTTTGCTATTTCTATTGTTTTATCATCTGAAATATCATCTATTACGATAATTTCAGTATTCATATTTTGATTTTGGATACTTTTAATACAATCTTTTATATATTTTTCTCCATTGTATGTTGGTATGATTATTGAAATTAAATCAGACATTTTTAATCCTATTTGATTAATATTTCCAAGTTATTCCATGTTTTACTGTTTTTGCAGGTGTACCTGCAATAATACAATTATTTTCATTGAATTTTTTATTTACAAACGAATTTGCACCCACTACGCAATTATCTGGTATATATGAACCTTTATTAATTGTTGCATTTCTCCCAATCCAAACATGGTTTCCAATATATACATCTTTATCGTTATTTATTTTTTGGTTGGTATTTATATCAAAAATACTGTGTGAATCGGTTGTCCAAATATATATTCCATAAGAAAAAAGACAATTATCGCCGATTATTATTTTTTTGTTTGAATCGATTATTCTAAAGTTAACATTTCCTATTAATTCGCAATTGCCGATAGATAATTCTCTGTTGTCGTTGTTTTTTTCAAACACGCAATAAATTTTAGAGGGTCTTTTTACTCCTTTAATTTCAATTTTATTAAAATTTCCGTTGATTTCAATAAAGCAATCCAAGTTTTTTGTATCGGGTAAAATAATTGTATTATTTTCTCCATTTATTTTTATTGAACCGTATTTTTTTATTTCTTCATAATTTGTAAATGGTATATGGTTTTTATTACTGTCTAATTTAAATATTTTATTTGAGGAGTTATTTGTGTAATATATTGTTTTTTTAAATTTAATAAAAAATATTTTATATTCTTTTATTGTTATTCCGAAATTTGCAATTTCATTTTTAAAAATTGTTTTTGATGAATATAAAAGTTTCATTATTTTTTTATACATAACTACACCTGTTCCCCGCATGGTAAATTGGTTTCTATTTTGGTTGCGTGGCAATAATTGCAAAATTGTGAATATGGTTTTGAATAAAATTTAATAATATCTTTAGCAAGTTTTTTACTTGAATTGTAATTTCTTATGTTGATGATTTCATCTTTTATTTCAGGGATTAGTTCAATATTTCTTAAAATGTATAATGCAGGCATGCAAATAACAAGTTTTCCCTCTGTTAATCCTGAACAGTATCTTGCAAAACAATTTTTGAATTGATTTTCAAGATGGGTGCTATTTTGTTTATCTTTATATATTTCAGGCATGGTAAACCAAGTTTTTGCACCTTTTTTTTCTTGATAGTTATTATAGATTATATTGTTATCTGCTAAAATTTGTTTAAATTCATCATATTTAACAACTACACCATTTTTGATATTTTTTACATTTCTATAATCGCTGATTTGAACAGAAATTTTTTTATTTTTCATTGCATTAATAAGTTCTTTTGATGGTAGAATGGTGCAGTTTGTTGGAAGAACTATATGCTTAATTTGATGTTTTTTTGCTGCATATTGGAGCATTTTAGCTAAATCTTTTGCTAATAGAGGTTCTCCTCCAACGATTTCTAAAATTTGAATATAATCAACAGCTTTTAAAAGTTTATCTAAATCCTTTTTAAATTCATCAAAATTCATAATTTTTGTGTGGGTTTCATTTGTGAATTTTGATAAAAATGTATTACAGTGTTTGCAATTCATTGTGCAGCGGGTAGTTAAATATATTTTCATCCAAGGGAGTCCTGCTTTTTGTTTTATTAAAAATCTTAGTTTTGAAAATATATAAAAAAGTTTTTCTCCTTTTTTAAAATTATTTAAAAAATTAATAACAGGAAAATTAAAAAGCTCTTGAATGAAATTTAAATTAGAAACTCTCCATACTTCTTTTAAAATTCTTATTCTAAAATTTTTTTCTTCTGATTTATTCATTTATAGCTCTCGTTTGAATCTTTTTGCTATTTGTTTTGTAAAAACACTTTTATTGATATTTTTATTATACATGTTTTTGATTTCATCTTTAAATTCTGTCATATTTGCATATTTCCAAAAATCATCAAAATTTTTTAAAGGTGTAATTTTTTTATTTAATATTGAAAAATTAGCTGTCCAAGGTTTTATGCTGGATGCAAAATGTCTGATAACAATATCATTTGTTGGATGATTTAATACATCATAGTCTGTGTAGTTAAATTTTATATCAAAAATTTTATAATTATTGTCAAAATATTTGTTTAATAGCGTTTCATCAGCGTGTAAAATATTCTTTTTATATTTTTTTTCAAGCTCAAATAACTGATTAGTAACTTTATTTTTATTCCATTTTGGTATATCAATTAATAAAACTCCTGCATTAAAATATTTGTAATTATCTGATAATTCCATTAATTCTTTTGTATCTGTATTATATAAAGCTCTGCTTTTATCCCAAGCAGCTCCAATAATATATTGTTCAAGATTAATGTCATATAGTTTTTGGATATCACCGAGCACAATTATATCAATATCTAAATATAGAGCTTTTTTTAATTCCGGTTTTAAATTTGGGATTAAAAGTCGATTATAGGTTGCAAGAGAAATATACTCGTTGTTTTTATAATCTATATTTTTAAAAATTTTTTGTGTATCTATCTTTATATATTCGATTGAAAAGTTATTAAATTGTTCTTTGAGCTTTCCTATTTTTGTTTTGTTTTTTAGTTCTATTTCGTTATCTAAGATATAAAAATTGCAAAATGATTTTGTATTATCGCAGATACTTGCAATGGTTGTTGCAATAAAAGGTGAATAGTTGTTATCTGAAGATAAAAAAATCGGAATATTATTCATTAAAAATTTCCTTGTAATTGATTTTTGGCATGCAATCTACAACACCACAAGGTGATACATTAAAGATTTCAACATTGTTTTTATTGAGCCATTTAGTGCATAACTCTAATCCTTTAAGCATTTTTGGTGCATTAATTATAGAAATATTTTCTCTTTCTTTTTCTCCTTGTGTTTCATTATAGATATGACCTTTGTTTTCCTTAAAATCTAAATCAATACCTAAAAGGTATATTTTATTAAAACCTAAGTAATATGCAATTTGTATTATAAAATGCACAACAGATTGATAAGCTATCAAGGGCTTAGTTAAATCATCTTGAAAACATATATCTTTTTTTAATTCCGATTGAATATAATCAAAGTAGATTGTATCAATAGTAATATTATTTTTTATTCCTGCATAGCAAAATAATTTATCTGAATAATTTTTTAATAATTCTTTTTTTGAATTTTTGTCATTAAATATATTAATATCCGATATTGCATGGAAAGTTGAATGTAAAAGCCCCTTTTCTTTTAGCAAGTATCCTCGATTTAGTGTAAAAGTATATTTATTATTTAATTTTGTTAAATCAAGCAAATTTAGCGATGGAGATGAGCCAATAATAAAGCAGGTTTCTTTAGCGTATTTATTTTTTAGAGATTGAATTTTTCTTTTGTTATCTATTGTCAAATTGATTAATTTATTTTTTCTTTCATCTTGATTGCAAAGTAAAAAATTCAATCTTTCTTGTAGTTTATTGTTTTTCATTTATTTTTGCTCTTTTTTAAATATTATAAATATTTAAGCCGTTATTTGTATAGTTTTTATTGAATTATTTTTTTATATTGCAACAAAATCTCAATATATAGTTTTGTTAGTTCATTATAGTATTTATCATTTTTTTTCGTATGAAGTTCTCTAAAGGCAAATATTTGTTTATATAGCATATTTAAAATAAAGCTATAATCTTTGTTGTTAAGTTTAGATTTAAAAAAATTCATTATTTTTTCAACATATAAAATAAAATCTTTTATTTGTTTTTCTTTTATATTTCTGCTAAGTGAATTATCTCTTATTAAAACGTGATATTGAGCTGTATTTTCTGTTACAATATTTTTTGAATAATAAATAGCTAAAAGTATAAAATATGGGTCTTCATGGAATATTAAATCTGTTGGAAATTTTATTGAATTTTTTTCTAAAAATTCAAGCTTATATATTGCGCTTGTGTATTGTTTATTAAATTCATATTTATTTTTTGGAATTTTTGAATTTAAATCAGGATAGTTTATATATTTGTCATTATAATATCCTTTAAGATTTGCACCTTTAATTATATCTGCTTTAGTTTTAATTGCTTTATTGTATAATTTTTCATAAAAATCTAAATCAATCCAATCGTCGCTATCAATAAAACTAATATATTCACCTTTAGCAATATTTAAGGCTTCATTTCTTGCGCTTGCAGGGCCTTTATTTTCTGTAAAATCAATAATTTTAACTCTTTTATCCTTTTTTGAATATTTTTTTAAAATTTCAAGTGAATTATCTTTTGAACAATCGTTAACACATATTATTTCAATATCTTTAAATGTTTGATTAATAACACTATCAAGACATTTTTTAAGATAGTTTTCGCTGTTATATATAGGTATTATTGCTGTTATTTTAGGCATTAAGGTTACTTTTTATTTTATGGTTTAGTCTTAGATTTTCTATGAACATTTTTTTAGGAGTATTATTTTTTAAATATAGTTCTTTTAATTTTTCTTTATTATTTGATTTTAGATAGCTTAAATGTATTTCATCTATATTTGAATTTATTTTTATATATTTATTAATTTTAGTATAAATTAAAATTGTTTTATCTATTATATATTCAAGCTCTTTTGAATTTTTCGTTCTATAACAACAATTTAGAATTGATTTAATATGCCATATAAATATGTCATTAATTATTTTATCTGATAATTTATCAAAATCTTCATAATTTAGAATATTATTTATAATTATTTCTCTTATATTGATTATTGATTTAATTTTTTCATAGTTCAATATTTTTGAATCGGTGCTATTTTCTCTTTTGTGGTAATGATAATACGTGTTATCTATAATTTCCAGTTTTTTACAATTTAATATTGCTTGGTTTAAAAAGAGGATATCTTCTCCTATTTCATATTTTTCTAAAAATTTTATATTGTTTTCTTTTATAAGTGATGATTTATAGATAGCGCTCCACCAATAATGTGTAAAATATAGTTTAGAATTATTTTGTTTGATTAATTCATTTAAATTGTCTTTTTGATGTTTTTTATCATAGTTAATTATATCTACTCCAGCTTTAACTATATCAGAATTTGTTTTAATCGCTTTATTATATAGTTTTTCATAAAAATCTAAATCTATTTCATCATCATTATCTAAAAAAGCAATGTATTCGCTATTTGTGTTATCTAAACCAATGTTTCTTGCTTTTGATTCACCTTTGTTTTCTTTTAGATTAATTATTTTAATCCTGTTATCTTTTTTTGAATATTCTTTTAAGATTTCAAGTGAATTATCTTTTGAGCAATCGTTAATACAAATTATTTCAATATCTTTTAGTGTTTGATTAACAACACTATTAAGACATCTTTTTAAATAATTTTCTGCATTATAAATTGGTATTATTATGCTAATTTTTGGCATAATTATCCTTTATGTTTTCTCTTATTTTTTTTAGTATGGTTTGATTTTGTATTTTTTTTAATTCCAAAATCAGTTTTTCTTTGTTTTGGTTTTTATTATATTCATTTATGATTTTTAATAGTTCATTTTCTTTGTTTACGGGATATTTTATAGATTTATGTATATCGATAACTGTTTGAATTAAATCTAATTCATTATTATAGTAATACTTGATTATGTTAAATAAATCATTTTGTGGAATATAATTTTCAACAATATAATTATAATATTCTTTATTTATTGGTATATTATTTATAAAATCCAGTATATTTTTTTGCGCTAAATAATAGTTTTTTGGGTTTTTATTGTCATTATTTAAAGATAAGGAGTTATTTTTTCTTAAATAATGATATTTTGTGTTTTTAATTATTTTTATTTTGTTTGCAAAAAAAGCAGATTTTATTGGTATAATTAAATCTTCACCGCAGGTGCAATTTTCAATAAATCTTATATTGTATTTATCAAGCAGGGATTTTTTATAAATAGCACTTGTAAACATACATCTAAAATACATTTTATTTTCAGGTATTTTATTATCTAAATCCTGCATTATTTTTTGTTCTTGTATCACAATTTTTTTTGTTTTATCTGATAGAGGAGTCATATCATCAAAATAAAAGTTAATTGTGCCTTTTATTATATCTATAAAAGAATTTTGTGATGAAAAATAAAGTTTTTCAAAAAAATCTAAATCAATCCAATCATCGCTATCAATAAAACCAATATATTCACCTTTAGCAATATTTAAGGCTTCATTTCTTGCGCTTGCAGGGCCTTTATTTTCTTTAAAATCAATAATTTTAATTCTTTTATCTTTTTTTGAATATTTTTTTAAAATTTCAAGTGAATTATCTTTTGAACAATCATTAACACATATTATTTCAATATCTTTAAATGTTTGATTAATAACACTATCAAGACATTTTTCAAGATGGTTTTGAGTGTTATATATGGGTATAATAACAGAAATTTTTGGCATGAATTTTATTGTTCCATTTTTTCTTCACGTTTTTTGGTTTCTTCTTTATTGTATGCTATTGAATTTTTTTCAGGAGTCCAGCCTGTTTCCTCACTAACTTCGTGGATTGGATCAGCCAATAATAGTTCTTGTGCGTCATCATAGGATTTTATTTCAAAAATAAAATTTGCTTCAGTCGCAATTTTTTGGTCTATATTAGCTTCTTTATCATTTTTTGATGCTTCTTTTATTAATTCAAAATCCAGCATTGATTTTATAAAATTGTTTAATCTTTCTTCAATATCAGATGGGCAATTATTAATGGTTTTAAGGTTATTTAGTATGTTTTTTATATTAACTCCGTTAATAAGATTTTCAAAAACCAATGTTGCAAGGCAATTTAGTCCATAATAAATTCCTGTTTGCGTATTTATTATTATAGCTATATTATCTGAAATATCTCCAAACATTTTTTCTTCATTTAATTTATAATTCATTTTTTAATTCTCCTTGATTAGTTGAGTATATTTTTCATTATTGTATTCAATTAATGATAGTTTATAGTTATCTTCTTTTATTAAATGAATGTTTAAATCCGGTTTATTAAAAGTTGGTTTGATTTCATCTATAATACCTTTTTCTTTTAGTTTTTCAACTAATAATTTAATATTATCATTAATATTGTTTGGAATGTCAGGGAGTTTTATTAGTTCTGATATTATATTTTCTATTGATATTCCATTTAATATATTTTCAAATATGTTTGTTGTAAATTTGTTCATTGTATAAATTGCACCTGTTTTAGAATTAAGAATATTTGCGCTATTAAAAGTAATATCAATACAAATTTCATCAAGCCCTATTATTGGAGCACTTTCAATACTAAACTTATTCATAAAATCAAATAAAATTTCAGTGTTTTTATTTATATCAAAAGATAAATTAAATTTATAAAACGGTAAATTTTTTAGCATATTTATAATTTTTTTAGCTGTTTGATTTTCTGCTAAATCTTGGGTTTGTGATAGCGTTGATTGTATCAGCTGAACTATTGCTCTATTTTTTTCTTTTTGGGTGCAGGGATTTATGTTTGGATTTGAATTTTTGGTGATTTCAGGGAAAATACACAGTTTAATCGGGTAGTTTGTTTTAAATTTGTCATGAAAATTTGAAATATTAAACACATATTTATCTTTTCTTGCATTATTTGAGACAAATTGAGAGTTTTTTAAATTTTTATATAATTTATCATACATTTGAGGAGAAAGTGTAATTATCGAATATATTGGGTTTGCAAACAGTTCTTTATTTTCTTGATTGAGAATTAAATAATCATCTGATACATAATCAAACCCTTTTATTATTGATGATACACAAAGCGTTGATTTGCCTCTTTGTCCTCTGGCGCAAATGCAAATTCCGTTATTATTTAAGCCAATTACTGCCCCATGGATTAAATTTGATGCATTGGATTTTAAAATATTATTTAAAAATTGAATAAATAAATGTCCTTCTTTTATTAATTCTTCTGTTTCAAGGTTTTTAACACCATAGTAATATGTGTTTTTATCTTTATTGTTTCCTATAAAAAATCCTCTTTTAATTTGAATATCTATTATGGGTTTTGTTTTAGAAAAATTATTGCCATAAATATCAATTTGATTAATTATTCTATCTTTGTTATATAGGGTTTCAAGCCTTATTCTAAGGTTTTTTTTAGGATTAAATTCATCAGATATATGATTGCAGAGGTTTTGAAAATCGTCTTCTTTCCACAATATTATTGTTGCATCATATTTGGTTGAATTCTCTTTTAAGCAAAATGTAAGCTGTTTTTCAATATGGGGTAAAAATTCATTGTTATAGCCTATCAAGCGCACAATTTTACAATTTAAATCAATATATTTAGTCCACAATTTATCTTTTTTTGATAAATAGTTGTCTATATTTTTAAAGTATTCTATTTCTTTTTCTTTTGTTAAATTTTTTATTTGCATTAATTTTCCTTGATTTTACAGTTATTTAAATTTTTAATAAAAGTTTCAATTAATAATGGGTGCCCTTGGAGCATTTTAAGTAAATAAAATTTAGGTTTTAATTTTATGTAGTTAATAAAATTTTCAAAACTATCAAAAATTTTATTAATCGGTATTTTAGCACATTTATTTCTTAAATCTTCAAGATAAAATTTTTCGTATAAAATTGTATTAGAATAATCTTTTATTTCTTTTTTAAACATTTCATTATTTTTAATGTAGTCAGGAAGTAAATCAGGTGAAATTTTTTCAATAAATTTAATTGCAAAATTAATTTGAATTTGCGTATTGGTTAATTTTGAATTTTCTTTTATTATTGACCAATTAAAATCAGGTTTATTATCAAGTATATATTTGCAATCAAATATTGCATATAATAATCCTATTTGACTTGTTTTATTTTTTAAATTTTTTGCTAAATTAATTAAAATGATAAAAAATAAATCTTCCATTGATGGAATTAAGCAATTTATTCCAAATGCTCTAACTTCTTTTGAGCGAGAGAATAATATTGGTATGAATTTTTTTTCTTTTTTTGTATTCATATCAATATATTTATGTATATCAACCCCGCTATCATTTGAATTAATTGGGTGTAAATCGATTGAATGTTTATTATTTTCTTTTTGATAATCAACTAGAGAATTAATTATTTTTTCACATTTTTTATGGTCTTTTTTTTGAATTAATATATCACAATCACCCATAGCTCTTGGAAGGTCAGGGCGCAAATATTTCATCAAAACCCCTTTTATAATCATTGGAGTAATATTGTTTTGATTTAAAATTTTAACTATTTTTACAAAATGCGAAATTGTTTTTAAATTATGAAATCTGTAATAATTCAATAATCCTTTTAATCTTGGTTCATTATATGGATTAAATTTTAAATCAGGATGATTTTTTAGAATATATGCAAGTATTAAAGATTTTGCTCCGCCTTTTATTTCTATATCCCAATTTTTTAACAGTTTGTTAAGTTCATCTTGTTTTGGGTTTTTATTAAAAGATAGCTTTAATAGTTCTATTTCATTTTTTTTTAAAATAGAATTGTAATAAATTTCAATTAAATTATCAATAACATCGTATTTATACATTCCAGCTAATTTAAGCATAATTCTTTTGGTATTGCATATAAAACTGTTTCAGGAACCCATGCTGAGTAGTGTCCTATTGCATAAGTGTAATTTGAAAGATTTTCTTTAAGATATAAGGGTATATCAATAAAATCATCTATTCCATGGTATATAGATATAGCAAGCTGTGGACGATATTTGATGATAGAATTAATTCCGCCTTTTAGTGCTGAAAGTTCAGCACCTTCTATATCCATTTTAATTAAATCAGGTCTTATGTTGTTGTTTTCACAATATGAATCCATTGTTATTACATCAACAAATCTATGTTCAAGATTTGAATCAATCGTGCTTTTTGTTGGTGCAAGTTCTGATACAAATGACCCCGGCAGATGATTTCTGTTTATATAAAAATTTAGTTTTTTACATTCATTTCCAAGGGCATAAGGTACAATTTCAAGTTTTTCTTTTGGAAAAAAGTCTTCAATATATTTTTTTCTTACAACATCATATATAACTTCAAAGCCGTATATTTTTTCTAAATTAGGTAATAATTTATCGTAAGCAACTACATTAAAGCCATCATGAAAACCTACATCAAAAAGGTTTTTAACAGCATTTTTATTGATATTATCCATATATTGATTTTTAATCAGGCAATAAGTATGGTATTTATTTATTGGCTGATCTAAAAAGAATGTTTCTAGTAATTCGACATCTTCTTCATTTCTTCTTATTTTATAAAGCATTTCAAAAATTTCTTTGTCTTTTTGATTGTGAAACATATCCATAATTTTTGAAAATGCGTTTTCGTATTTAGAATTTTGTTCTTCATTTAATGGCGCAACCTTATGACGATAATATTTGCTAACGTATGGAGTTTGAGGTAAAACAGGGATATCATATACATCAAGACAATTAATAATTATATCGCTGTTTGTTTGTGTTGCCATTATGACTAAATCGCAATTTAGATTTAATTTTACAAATTCACTTAAAGTCCAAACAGGTAAATTGCAATATGGACCCTTGATTAAGTTATCAATAAAACCAAGCATTTGTGTTTTTGGTTTATATATTTTTAAATCATTTAAAATATCAGCTCCTGTTTTACATGCGCCAAAAATAACAAGTGAGCCGTTTTCAGGTATTTTATTAAATAATTCATCAAATATTTTTTCTTTCATAGTTCATCCTTTTGTTTGTTTAATTTTAATCGAAAATATCCGGCATTAATTTTATATTCGGATAATTTTCTTCAAGATATTTTTTAATATCGTAGTGCACTTTTTCGTGGTTATTTTTTATTGTTGAAATTATAATGTTTGGATTAAGTTCTCCCAGTTTTTCAGGTGGATATACAATTGTGCCATGGAAATTTTTATAATGCATTGCTTTATTTTTATCTATAATTCCAAGTATGTTTTTTGCAATTTTAGGGTTTTTATTTAGAAAATCATCTAAATATAAGCTTGCTCCCCACATAACAATTTTTGCATTTTTATTATTGCATAAATAATAAAATTTTATGTTGTAGCAGAAATTTAAAAATTTTTCAAAATATTTGAATATTTTATAATCTATTTCTGCTAATATTTTTTTTAAGGTTATTTTTTTCTTGTCTGTTATATTGTTTTTAAACCAAATGTCGGCTCTTTTTCTTTCTGCTTCTATAATTTCTGATAATTTGTTATAGTCGTATTCTTTAAAAAGTTCTTCTTTTGAAAAAATTTTATTGTATGAATTTATAGTCAAATTATCTATATTAAAAATTTTTTTCAAGGATTGAAATCTTGAATCGTTTGAATTAATGTTTGTTATTGTGAGAAATTTTTTATTAAAAATTAATGAAAAACAGGTTGCATGGAATGAATTTGTTATAACTGCATAGCAATCTTTAATTGCTGATATAAATTCTTCAGTAGGAATTTTATTATTTTCAATTTTAACAACTTCTTTATTGTATATTTTTTCAATATGTTGTTTAATTTTTTCAAATTCACAATTTTCCACTTGAAACATATAGCATACAATTTTATCTTTATATTTTTCTTTTGTGTCAGGAGCTATTTGTAGCCATTTGTTTTTATCTATTAAAAATACAGGGTCAATTATGTAATCTGAATTAATAGAAAATTCTTTTTTGCAGATTTCCTTGCCTTCAATTTCTCTTGTTGAAATACAATCAAATCTTTTTATTAGTTTTGAATATTTGAGTTTACCTATTTTATCGATGTTTTTTAGTCTATCAAAACCAAAGCTGCCAGAAAATACTATTCTGTTTTTATTGAAATCAGTATATTCATATAAATCTTTTCCAATTTTTCCTTCCATAAAATCAGGTCTTAAGACTTGGTCTGTTCCTAATACAAAGTTATTTGTACATTTATTTAATTCTTTAAATTGATTTTCGCTAAAAACTAAATGTGTTGTTTTTAGGTATTTATCTGCAAATTCTTTTGTGTAGTCTGTGGGGTTGGAATTTAATAATAAATAATATTTTTTTCTTCTTTCTAAAAAATATTGTTGAATTGCATAAGCAGATAGCGTTGCTCCAAAGTTATGATAGCCCCAAAAATTTCTTATTATGCCATCATATTTTGGACAAAGACATTCTTTTATATTTTCTTTTGCAGGAAGCTTGTATATGTTTTTAATAAAGAAATCATGTGAAATGTGTGCTTTGGATTTTTTTTCAAGTCGAGGGTTTCCTGCTGTTGCCGCTTTTATATCATATTCTCTATATTTTAAAAGTGTGTTTTTGTGTTTATCAAATGCTTTTTGACCTTTAATAGAATTTATCGTTAGGACTGATACGCCGAGTTTATCATTCATTTCTGAATCTATTTTATCAATTCCCCAAAAATCTCCTGCGGTTAAATCTGCGGTTCTATTTAAGCTTGCATATTTACAATCATGGCAAGTAGTGTTTGTTGTTATGTATTCTAAAAAGCCTCTAAAATATAAGCTATCTGTTATTTTTTTATTAAATATTCTATTTTTAACAATAAATTCTAATGATTGAGATTTATGCCAAGTTCTTTTTTTGTTTCTAAAATATGCGTTTATTATTTTTTTATTGTTTGTAATTTCATTGGTATATTTTTCCCAAAAATATGGCGAGGGTATTCCAAAACAAATTAAATCCATTGTTAAAAGATTGCTATATTCTTTATTTAAAAAATTATTTAATCCTGCAACCTGACATGGTGTTCCGCAGAAAAAAACTTCTTTTTTGTTATTCAATAGTTTTTTTATTTCTTTAAATGTATTTCCTATATTGCTTTGAATGTATTTTGAATTTTGCAATTTAATTAAATCTTCTGATTTAGATATGATGATGTGATTAACTTTTTTAAAATCATCAGAAAAACTTGCTGCGCAAACATATCCTCCATTTTTAAGGTATTCTTTTGCAATGAGCGCAAATATTCCTCCAGAGGCACTATTTTTTCTTAGCTCGTCATTTGCAATAATCGCATAGCATTTTTGAGGTTTGTCATGGAGTTTTATAGGTTGTATTTGCGGGCAAATTGAACTACATAAACCGCAATTTGTGCATTTTGAATTATCTATTTTTGGTCCGTAAAATCCAAATTCATTATATTCAATTGTGATTGCATTATTTGGACAAATATTATAGCAAGCCATACATCCTGTACAATTTTTTGTTAATTCCATAATATCTTTCTATAATTTAATTAATTTAGCGTTTTCAAATTTGTTTTCTTTTAAATATTTTTTAACTTGTTTATATCTAATATCTTGAGCATTGACTACGGTTAATATAATTTCATCATATTGTGTCGTTTTTAATATATCAGGTGAAAATATTTCGTATTTTTTGATATATTTACCGTGTTTATTTTTATTGATATCAATTATACCCAGTATATTTTTTGAAAGCATTTTGTAATTTTCAAAAAAGTACTCCAAAAATATGCTTGCACCCCAGAGAAACACTTTTTTATTTTCTTGAAGTTTCATATATAAATTCATTGCAAATCTTGATTGTGCAATTTGATTTTCATACATTGCATGAAGAATTTGTTCATAGTAATCTGTTTTTCTTGCGTAGCGCCAAAAGTCAACAGCTAATATTGTTTTTGGATTGTTCCAGGGCTTTTGTGGCGAAGTATAATGTATTATAGCGGGGTTGTTAAATGCTTTATTATATTTATCTAGACTTTTTTTATCAAATTTTTCAATTTGTTCATTGTATAAAATTGGGATATGATATTGTAAATTCCAGCTTAAATCTGCATATTTAATTTCATTTTTGAAAATGTAATTTAATACATCTTGGTCAGGACAATTTGTTAATTCTATTTCAAAAGCTTTTTTAAGCTTATCTATATATGAATTCGGGTCAATTTTTTGAATGTTAAATAATATTACTCCTGAATTAAAATAATGATTAACATCATCAACTTTTAGAGATTTTAAAATATATTCTTTTGTTTCCCTGCAATCATCTAAGTTTGAAATAAGATTAAAAGCATCTTTTATTGCGATTATTTTTTTATTTTCAAAATTTAAATTGAATAATTCTGAAATATCTTTTTTGCATATTGTATCAGAATCAAGATATAGGACTTTATCATATTTTCTCATAATGAGTGGGATTGCAATTCTATAATACATTTCAACGGACCAATATTTAAAGCCTTTTAAATTTATGCCATTTAGTGCTTCTTTTAAATATTTTGAAATATCTATAAAACGGATATTAAAATTTTGAGGCAGCATATCAGACAAAAGTCTTTTATTCCATTCGGTTATGTCTGAGCTAAAAACAATAATATCGTAGAATATTTCTTTTTTAGAATTTTCTATTAATGATTTAAGGGCAGTTGAAAAATACATACTATATGTATCATTAAAAGAATAGACTATTGTAATTGTATTATTGTTATTTTTAATTGGTTCTATCTGCATTTGGGCCTCTTTCAAATATATTGGGTAAAAGTTCAATATTAGGATATTTTATTTTAAATTCTTTTTTTAAGGATTGGTAAATTGTTTCATTGTTTGAATAAACCGTTAATATCACTCCATTTGGTTTTATTTTATTTATATCAGATGGTGAATAAATTAGATAATCCTGAAATTTTTTGCCTTTTAAAGTTGGATTTTTATCTATTATTCCTAGGATATTTGGATTTTTTTCTTTTTTATCTAAGAGTTGTTCTAAAAATAAGCTTGCTCCCCATAGCATTACTTTTTTGTTTCCGATTATATGATTCAGATATTCATAAGTAATTTCGTTTTTTTGTAAAGCAGATTTATAATTTTGCCAATCATAAGGCAATAATTTTTTAAAGTCTTTTAAAAATTGTTCATATTCATCATTATTGCAATATGAAAGCTCTGCTCTAATATGATTTATAAAAGCTTTTTTATATGCTTTTTCATATTTTGGCAAGTATCCTTTTTCTTTTAAAAATTCTTTTAAATATACGCACGACTTAATTGCTTCTATTGTATTTTTGTTTCTGTTATTTGAAAGACTTCTTGTATGGCACCTGTAATTAATTAATTCTTCATCAAATGCAACGATTTTATCAGCACAAATTACTAGGCTGTGCACAAATGATATATCTTCATATATTTTAAGAGGAGGAAATTCTATTGAATTATCAATCAATAGCGTTTTTTTTATTAGTTTATTCCAGACAACCGTTGAAAATAATGAAAAAATATCATCTTTGAAATCTTTTTTGTTGAAAACTTTTTTAAATGGTGTTATTTGTTTATTAATTGGAAAAGTTGGCGATAAGCTTTCAATTATATTATTATTTTCATCAATTTTTTTTGAAGAACATACAACTAAATCGGCATTGTATTTTTTAGCGTAATCATACATATTATTAAGCAAATCTTTTTCAAAATAATCATCCGAATCAAGAAATTGTATATATTCTCCTTTTGCTTTTTTAATGCCTAAATTTCTAGCTATTGAAGCTCCTTGATGATTTTGTTTATATATATAAAATCTATCATCTTTTTTTTGAAATTCATTTAAAATGCCAAATGAATTGTCGTTTGAACCATCATCAATACAAATTACTTCAAAATTTTGAAAACTTTGATTGAGTATGCTCCAAAGACATTTTTCAAGATGTCTTTGCGCATTAAAAATTGGAATAATAATACTGATTTTTACTTCCATACCCCTCGATTTTAAAAAGACTTTAGTAAATCTTATCATTTTAGAATTGAATTTACAACTTTGTAACAAAAAAAGACCTCATAGAGAGGTCTTTTTTATGGCTGGGGCGGAAGGATTCGAACCTCCGAAATGCCTGGACCAAAACCAGGTGCCTTACCACTTGGCGACGCCCCAAGGACAATTACTATATTAATATATAAATGAAAATTGTCAAGATAAATTTGTAATTAAAGTGATAAATGCTTATTTGATGTAACGCTTGTAATTGCTTCAATTAATTGATGTATAAAATCTTCAATATATTCTTGTGTTGTCATACCATTTATTACAACATCAGCTATATCCATAGTGGGCCTTATGTGTCTAAAGGCTGTTTGATTAACGTCATGGAACTGCATTTGCGCAGCTAAACCCGTTTTTCCTCTGCTTGCCGCACGTGCAAACCATCTGTCTTTTATGACTTCAAAAGGCGTATATACATATATTTTTACATCAATTATATCCCTTAAAATCTCATGAAGAACATATAAACCTTCATTTAAAATTAACTTAGCAGGTTTTTTTAATACTGAATTTTTTTTACTTTCACAAGTAATGAAATTATATAATGGTGAATATATTTCTTTTCCGTGTTTTAGCTCTTTTAAGTGTTCTTTCATTAGATTAAGGTCAATTGCATCAGGAGTATCAAAACTAAATCCTGATTCAAAGAGTTTTTCATAATTCCCTGCTTGGGATAGTTCTTTTGATGCGTCTTTATAATAGTCATCGCAGCAAATAACTGTATAAACATTATCTGTATCTGATTTAAGACACGCTTTTGCAGCATTTTTAACAAGAGTTGTTTTTCCTGAAGCACTTTCTCCTGCAATTGACATAATGAATGTTGAATTTTTTTCTGATATCGCTTTTCTTGCGATGTTAAAAATAAACGCTTCATTAATTCTTAAAATAAGCGGCTGTTTTTGTTTTCTATCCAGTGCAATTACTTCTCTAATATTTTCTAAAATTTTAGAAATTTTAGACATATTGGCAAGTTTTTTTGCTTGTTCAAGCTCATTTTTGTTTAATTCAGTCATGATTAATCCAAACTTTATTCTTCATCTTCTTTAGCGGAGTCAAAATCTAATATTCCACCTTCATTTTCAAGCAATTTATAAGCCATATATGCACCTGTAGCAACTGCTTTTGGGTCTAAATCTGTTTTTTGGGCAATTTCAATGATGGCACTATTTAATTCAGGGTTTTCATCTTTAATGTAATGAATCATATCCTTTCTCCAATTGCTTAAATCAGATAAGATTTCATTTATTACATTTTCTACATTTTCGGGTGAAATTAGAGGTTGCATAAATTAATTATATTAAAAGTATGCAACCTCGTCAATTTTATTTTTATTTATCAAAATGTTGTTTGAATAATTTCATAGAGCAGTATGAACCGCACATTGTACAGGGTTTTCCTTCTTTTGCTACATTTACTCCGTCAAAAGCGCTCTTATCTATGCAATTTTCAATTTGATCTTTCCAGTTCAATTCAACTCTTGCTTTTGAGATTAAAAAGTTTTTTTCTATTGCTTCTTTGTTTCCTCTTGCTAAGTCAGCACAATGCGCAGCAATTTTTGCTGTTATTATTCCTTCTCTAACTTGAGACGAATTAGGCAAGCTTATGTGTTCAGCTGGGGTTACATAACATAGAAAATCAGCGCCATGGTAAGCTGCTAGAGTTCCCCCGATAGCTGAAGTTATATGATCATACCCAGGAGCGCAATCACAAGCTAAAGGCCCTAGAACATATAATGGAGCATATTCTGTTAATTCTTTTATTGTTTTAATCATTGATGGAATTTTATCTAATGAAACATGTCCAGGGCCTTCTACCATTGCTTGAACACCGGCATTTTTGGCTCTTTTAACAAGTTCACCCAATACTATAGTTTCAGCAACTTGTGCTCTATCTCCAGCATCGGCTGTACATCCAGGTCTTAAACCATCTCCAAGAGATAAAGTAACATCATATTGTTTAACTAAATCTAAAAGTTCATCATAGTATTGATATAATGGGTTTTCTAAGCCTGTTTTTTTAATCCAGCAAGCAAGCATAGAACCGCCTCTTGAAACAATACCTGTTAATCTTTTTTGTTTTTCTAATTGATCTATTACAAATTTTGTTACTCCGCAATGAACTGTTATAAAATCAACTCCGTCATTACATTGTTTTTCAATATCAGAAAACAGTTTATCTTTTGATAATTTAGCAATATCTTTAAATTCATCAAGCGCTTCTTTTCCTGCTTGATACATAGGAACTGTACCAATAGGAAGTTTTGTAGCTGCTATAATAGCTTGTCTTGTTTCATCAACGTATTTACCTGTTGACAAATCCATTAGTACATCTGCTCCTGCTTGTTCTATTACTCTTGTTTTATCTAATTCTTCATCAATGGATGATTTTTCGTTTGATGTACCTATATTTGCATTAATTTTAACTTTTAAACCTTCACCAACTGCAACCGGTGTTGAGTTTTTTCTTTTGTTGTTTTTTAGTATTACAATTCTTCCTTGTGCAATTTTTTCTCTTATATATTCAACATCTACTTTTTCCATTCTCGCTACTTGATACATTTCATCAGTAACAATTCCTTGCTTGGCTTGTAGTATCTGCGTTGTCATATTTATCTCCTATTTTTTTATGTAAAGTTGTCTAATTTCAGCTATTTGTTTTTTGTTTAATGATTTTGCGCTAGAAATAATTTCTGCACCAAAATAAGTTTGTATATATGCTCTTAGTGATTCAAGCTGATAAAATGCATTTTGTAGTGTATCAGCACCTAAAACCACACCATGGTTTTGCAATAATACAACATTGTTGTTTTCAAAGTATTTACCGACTATATCTGCTAACTCTATTGTTGATGGGCAATAATAAGGAATTAGGGGGATTTCATTGTACATTAAGGCAAAATCAGGTAATATAGCTTTTGTTATTGGTTTTCCTGCAACACAAAAAGCTGTAATTACAGGACAATGACAATGAATAATTGCATTAATATCATCCCTTTTTGTATATATTTCAGTGTGCATTATTTTTTCGCTGGAGGCTTTTTTATTTCCCTCTATTAAATTGCCGTTGTAATCTATTAAGACTATATCATTTTCATCCATGTCATTTAAGCATACTCCGCTTGCGGTGATTAAGATACCATTATTAGTTCTTGTTGAAACATTTCCACTTGTAGATGGCGACATTTCTTTTTGATAAAGTCTTTTTGACCAATATAATATGTCGCTTTTTGAGCCGTGTTCTTTAAATTCCATCATAACTCCTTTTTTATAATTATTATTGTACTAAAAAAATGTTTATGTTTAAATAGAATTAGCAATATTATTTTTTAATATTGACTCTATAAGAAAGTTGGTTTAAAACCATTAAAAATATCAAATTAGCTAAAAATGCCGGTTTTTGTTATGGCGTTAAAAGAGCCGTTGAGACTACAAAGAAAATAAAAAAAGAAAACCCGAATAAAAAAGTTTCAGTTTTGGGTGAATTGATACATAATTCGCATGTTATTTCTGAGTTAGAAAATTTAGGCATAGAAACAATATATGAGCCTGAGCAAAATGCTTGTGGAATTTGTATTATAAGAAGCCATGGTGAAAGTATTGACGTATTTAATAAGGTTCAAAGCTGCGGTTATGAACTTGTTGATTTAACATGTTTTGATGTTAAAAAAGTACAGCAAAAAGCCATGGAAATGGCTAAAGAAGGTTTTTTTGTAATTATTTTAGGAAAAAAAGAGCACCCTGAAGTAAAAGCAATTTGTGCTAATGCAAAGGATGTCGCGCTAAATCCGGATAATATTTTTGTAGCATCAAATGTGCAAGCACTTAAAGATATTGAATTTAAAATTAAATCAGTTAAAAAAGTGGGAGTAGTTTTGCAAACTACTCAAACATTTGAGTATCTTTTAGATGTTATTGATTATTTATCTTGTATTTGTAAAGTGTTAAAAATCGAAAATACAATTTGTCCTTCAACCTCATTAAGGCAAAATGAAGCAAAAAAATTAGCCCAAGAATCCGATTTAATGGTGGTTGTTGGTTCTAAAAAAAGTGCGAACACCACACATCTTGCTGAAATATTACAAAAAATTACTAAGACTATTCATATTGAACATCAAGAAGAATTAAAAAATTATACCGAATTAATAAAAACATCGGTAAATATAGGTGTAACAGCCGGTGCTTCAACACCTGATTCTATAATAAACGAAGTAATAATAAAATTAGAAAATATAAATTAGAAAGGAAAAATAAATGTCAAACGAAACAATGACTAATGATGAATTTGAACAATTGTTGCTAAATTCATACACTTACAAAATCAACGTTGCTGACGTTGTAAAAGGCGTAGTTGTAAAAAAAGAAAAAGATGGCTACTTAGTTGATATCGGTGCTAAAACTGAAGCATTTTTACCAAATAGAGAAATTTCTAATTTCCCAGATAAAAATGTTGACGATATCATTAAACTTTGGGATGAAAAAGAATTTTACATCATCAAGGATGAAGAAGATGATGAAGTTGCCATTCTTTCATTGAAAAAAGTTTCATGCGCGCAAGCTTGGCAAAAACTTGCCGAAATTAAAAACAACAATGAAAACTGCATTGCAAAAGTTCTTTCTTCTGTTAAAGGTGGTTTAATTGCTGAAATCGAAGGATTAAGAGGATTTATTCCATCTAGCCAATTAAGAACTGGTGCACCATCTGAAATGCAAGTTGGACAAGAAATTGAAGTTAAAATTCTTGAAGCTGACCCAAAAAGAAATAAACTTATCTTATCTCAGAGACAAGTTTATACTCAACAAAGAGAAATGGTTGCTGATGAAATTATTTCAAAATTAGCAGTTGACCAAGTTGTTGAAGGTGAAGTAGTTAGAATTGCTGATTTTGGTGCTTTTGTTGATATTGAAGGAATTGACGGTTTACTTCCAATTTCTGAAATTTCATGGGAAAGAATCAAACATCCTTCTGATGTTATTCAATTAGGCCAAAAAATTCAAGTTAAAATTATTAAAATTGATGAAGACCTAAAAAGAATTTCTCTTTCACTCAAGAGAATGGGTGCAAATCCTTGGGAAGAAATTGTTGATAAATTTAAAGAAGGTGATGTTATTAAAGGTACAATTAATAAAATAACTTCTTTTGGTGCTTTTATTAATATCTACCCTGGTGTTGAAGCACTATTACCTTCATCAGAAATTGGTGATGGACAAGTAAACATTAATTCTATGTTTAACTTAGGTGATGAAGTTGAAGTTTTAATTAAAAAATTCACTCCTCAAGAACATAGAATTGGTTTATCAATGAAAGATATTCAAAAATAATTTTTTTATTATTAAAAGAGCAACTTTTTTAGTTGCTCTTTTTTTATTCAAAATCATCTAAATCTTCATCTAATTCTTCATCCATTTCCATCAATTCTTGAATTGTTTCCATTGGAATTTCATTATCTGATATATATGTAAGCGTTAACGGATTTTCAAAACGTAAAAAATCCATAAGCTCACATGTTGTAAATTCTTCATTATTTATAAAAAAATCTTGTTCTTCTTCAATTAATCTCTCTATCATTTTAATGTTTTCTTGGTTTGCTTCTGAAATCATAATGGCTAAAGGAAAGCTAAATTCTTTATTATAGCCATTTTTTTGCGCAATTTGCAAAACTTTTTGTCCATACGCTGATTTTTCTTTGCTGTCTATTCCCAAAAGGGCGGTATTTATGTCCAAATTATTAAAATTTTCATCATTTAATAATGCTTCGGCTATATTTCCATTTTTACTGTTGGTTGCACTAAGGATATGTAACATCATTCCTCGTATTGGTTCATTTTCATCACAAGGAGCATCATTGAACATTTTTTTTAGGTCGTTCATTAATTTTTGTGTTTCTTTGTTGTATTGAATAACATCATTTGAAGCAAATTTTTCTTTTAATTGTTTGTATAATTTTATCATTGCTTTTATGTCTTCTTGGGATTTTGGCTTGTAGTCAAACATTTGTGCTTTAATTTGGTTGATATAATTATCTGGTGTTCTATCCAAACCCATTAACATATATGTATCAAAATCAGGGTTCATATTTATTGTTTGAAATATTTTTGTTTTCTTTAGTTCTTCTGTTTTAAAACCATCTTTAATTAATTGCGTATATAAATTGACCATGGGGTTGTTTAAAAATGATTGCATATCTATTTGACAATATGGGATTTTTGAACTTTCTTTATCATTAGTTTGTCCTTTGAAAGACAACTGTGTGTTGGATGACTTTTTGATGTTTTTCGCATTGTTTAGTGACATCGTAACTGGTGAAATTTGCATAAAATAACCTTCCTTTTTTATTGAATAATTATAAAAAATTGGAAGGTTAAAAAAGTTGCTATTATTTTAACAAAACTTAATTTTTATTTCTTATCCTCTTTTGACAACTGTTGTTAGCGGTTCGCCATAACTATCGAAATGTCCTGTTGTTTCTTCAATTGTATATGTAATTGTTCCGTCTTTTTCTTTTAAGTCATTTGCCAATTTAATTGCATCGTTAATGTTTGAAAATTCTCCCGCTAAATCAGGATTATATGAACCTTGTTTTTTGATAAATACATTATACATAATATTATCTCCTTGTTTTACAATATTAAAATATCACTCTATTATTACAAATGCAATGGATTTTTCTTTTTCATGTGAAATTGATAGTTGAATTTTGTATTTTTTTAATTCTTCAATTAAAATATTAACAAATACCGAGCCATTGTCGTTTTTTAAAATTTCTATTTTTGAATATGGGATTAATTTGTTGTAAATATTAGAAAAAGCTTTAACAACTGCTTCTTTAGCGCAATATCTGGCGCAAAGATGAGGGGCGGGGGTTTTGTTTTTAAAGCAATATTCAAGTTCATTTTGAGTAAAGATTTTTTTTAAGAATTTTATATCTTTCTCAAGAACTTTATCTTCAAATCGTGAATTGTCTTCAATATCTACGCCTATATTTAACATACAAAAATAATAGCATAAAAATATTATAAAAATTAATTGTTATAAAGCTCAAATTTATCGATAACATATGAAATTGTTTTGGAAAAATTTTTTAACAAGCAGTTTAAAAAATATTGTTTTTTTATTAATTAATAAAAGAGTTCTGTAAATTATTTGTTTAAAAAATTAAAAGAAAACAAAAAACACCTGATTTTATATCAGGTGTTTTTTGTAATTAAAAATTAAAATTAATTATCAAAAACGTATGCCATTAAGCCTGATTCTCTTGCTTTTTTAACAGCATTTGATAACATTCTTTGATGTTTTGCACATGTTCCTGTAATTCTTCTTGGAAGAATTTTGCCGGCTTCTGATAAAAATCTTTTCAATTTAGAAACATCTTTATAATCTAAACAATCGATTTTATCATTGCAAAAAGAACAATTTTTTTTCTTTTTAACATCTTTTAAATCTTTAGCCATTTTTATTTATTTTCCTTTTCTAGTTTTCGACCACCGTTAGAACGGTATTTCATCTTCATCTATTAAATCTTGTGCTATTTCATCTTGGTTAAATGAAACAATATTTTCTGAATTTTGCACTGCTGCGGTTGCTTTTGATGAACCTGCACCCATTTTTTCAACTGCATTTGCATTAATTTCAAAAACTTTCTTGTCTTTTCCGTTTGGAAGTTTATATGTATTGATTTGCAATCTGCCTTCTACTATAACTTCATCACCTTGCGCAACGGTAGCAGAAATATTTTCTGCCAAATTTCCGAAAGCAACAACTCTCAAAATTGTTTCATTTTGAGGGTCAATATTCAAGCTAAAGCCGGCAATTGCCATATCATTTTGTGTAAATCTTTTTTCGGGCGCTTTAACAACTGTGCCTGAAACAAATGCTTTTGCAAATGACATTTATGCGCATTCCTTTTTAGTAAACATAATACGGATAACAGAATCGTTAAGTTTCAATTGTCTTTTTAATTCTGTAATTTTATCTGATGGAATAGTAATAACTTGATTAACCATAAAACCATCACTGAAGCCTTGTACTTCGTAAGCAAGTTTTTTTCTTCCCATTTTGTCACAATTTGAAACTTGTCCGCCTAGTGTTGTAATGATTTCTTCAACGCGAGCGATAACTTTATCAGCTTCTTCGTTATCAAGATTTGGTTTGATTATTGTGAATAATTCGTAATTTTTCATTTTTTCTCCTTTGGTGATTATGTATGTTAGATATTAACACGAACATACATACAAAACAAGAAAAAAATTGATTTTTTCGATATTTATAAAGTTTTGTTTTGTTTATGGCTCATATTCGCCATAAAATACAAATTTTGCAGGTCCTTGCATGTATACATGGTTATCTTCTCTATATTCTATATTCAATACACCCCCTGGAAGTACCACATCACATTTCCTGCCTATTAAACCTCTTTTAACCCCCGCTACAACGCTTGCACAAGCTCCTGTGCCGCAAGCTAGAGTTATTCCGCAGCCTCTTTCCCAAACATTCATTTTAATTCTGTTTGATGAAATTATATTTACAAATTCAACATTTGTTTTTTCGGGAAAAATTGGGTCGTTTTCGATTGAAGAACCAAAAGCTCGTGCTTGAATTTCTGCGTCTTCTTCGCAAAATATTACGCAATGCGGATTTCCCATTGAAACAGCAGTGGCACTATAACTTTGGACTTGAAAATTAATCGGATTTTCGCAATTTACAGGTATTGAGGATGGCTCTAATATGGGTTCACCCATATCAACTAACACATTTCCATTAGGAAGTATTTCGGGTGTTATTATTCCTGCCAGTGTTTCAGTGCTAAATTTATCTTTTGATATTAAATTATGCTTTTTAACAAAATTTGCAAAACACCTAATTCCATTTCCGCACATTTGTGCAATAGTTCCATCGGAATTAAAAAATTTCCAGCCAATATCTGCTATTTGTGATTCTGTTGGGCAAAATAATCCATCAGCCCCAACTCCAAAGTTTCTATCACACATTTTAGAGGCTAAATCTGATGTTGCAATGTCATCAAACAAGATTATAAAATCGTTTCCTAAACCTTGCCATTTTTCAAATTTTATCGACATAATTTCCCTTTTATTTGTTGTATTCTAAAAATATTTCTTTTATAAATTCATAACCTTTTTTAAGGCTTTCTATATCCATTTTTTCGTTTGGTGAGTGCATAGAATAAATGTCTGCTACGCCAACTAAAACAGGAGAGAATTTTTTATTATATTTATTTAATTGATTTGCGTATATATGAGTTTCGGCTCCTGCGTGGAATGATTGGACTTTTACATCTATGTTCAATTTTGAGCCTGCAATTTTGGCAATTTTAGCCATTTCTTGGTTCTGTGATTTTTCAAAAGGCAGCATATGTATTGTTACATCCATTTTTGCATTTGCCCATTCTTTATATTTTGAATTAAATTTATCAATTTTCTTTTGGAATTTATTTAATAAATCTTGTTCATATTTTTTAACTGAGCTTCTTAGAGAATAATGGGCATAAGCTTTTGTGTTGATAACGTTATCAGCTGATAGTGATACTAATGTTTTAGAATATGGTTTTTCAACTTCATTTTTTTCTAGTAATCTTTCTATTCCGATTTCTGTTGCTCCTGCAACAATTGAACCAAGATTGCAAGATGTTATTGTAAAACCGTTTTCTGTTTTATAAACACCATTAGGTAATTTTGAAACTAAATCCGCAATTAATTTTGCTGCATTATAGCGCTTTTTATCTTGAATATCGTTTCCGCTGTGGCCTCCTAATTTTGTTGTAACTTCAATATCAATTTTAGTATAACCTGCACCTGCAATTTCAAAATTTCCAAGTTTATCAGAATCCAAAACAAGAACGTTTTCGCTTTCAAGCTCGTTAAACTTAACATTTTTAATTCCTGTCATTGATGTTTCTTCATCTCTTGTTAAGACGATTTCCAAACCGCCATGTTTAATATTAGGGTTTTTTGCTATATATATTGCTAGAGCCAATGCAGCTGAGATACCTGCTTTATCATCAGCTCCAAGTGTTCTTGTTTTATCTGTTTCAAAAAACTTATTGTCATCGCTGATTTTTAGGTTTATTGGGCTTGAATTTCCTACAACATCCATGTGTGCTGACAGTAAAAGCGGTTTTTTGTTATCACAATTGGAAGGTATTCTTATGATTAAATTTCGATAATCATCATAGTATGCATTTATACCATTATTGTATGTATATTCCAGTATTTTATTTGAAACATTGATTTCATTAAGTGATGGAGATGGGATTGTTACTAATTCTTTAAAAATACTAATTACATCCATTTTATACCTCTTTATTTATACATTTTAACTACATCTATTACGCCATCAAGAACTTCTTTGGCTTTTGTTCTTGCTTTTTTAGAACCTTCATAAATTATTTCTTTAATTAATTTATCATTGTTTTCGTATTTTGCTCTTTTTTCTCTTATGGGTTCAAGTGTTTCATTGATTTTTTGTGCTAATCTTTTTTTGCATTCAGCACAGCCTATTGTTGCATTTTTACAGTTTTCGCAAATTTCTGATATTTCATTTTCTGAACCAAAAATTTTCCAATAATCAAAAATCACTTCGCAATTATCAGGGTTTCCTTTGTCATCTTTTTTAATTCTATTTCTGTCTGTTATGCCTGTTTTAATTTTCTTTTCCGTAATTTCTTTGCTATCTGATATTTTAATATCATTATTAAATGATTTACCCATTTTGTTTCCATCCAAACCTTTTAATAAAGGAATTTTGGTTAATAATGGCTGCGGTTCGATAAAGAAATCGGTTTTGTAGATATTATTAAATCTTCTTGCAATATCTCTTGATAATTCAACATGGGCAACTTGATCTATTCCGACAGGAACAAAATGAGTGTTGAATGTTAAAATATCTGCCGTCATTAAAACAGGATATCCAAATAGACCATAAGACAAGTTGGACATATTTTCTTGTTTATCTTTCATGATTTTTGCTAAATCTTTTAAAGTTGGGTCTCTTTCCACCCAATTTTGCGGCGTAATCATAGATAAATATATATGAAGCATTGCAGTTTCAGGTACAAAAGATTGTAAATATATAGTTGATTTATCAGGGTCAATCCCTGCTGCTATCCAATCAAGGAGTACATTTTTAACATTTTCTTTTAAATCATCAGTTTGATTGTATTTTGTTGTTAGCGCATGCCAGTCTGCTATAAAAAAATAACTTTCATATTTTTCTTGCAATTCAACCCAGTTTTTTAAAACACCAAAATAATGTCCAAGGTGCAGTTTTCCTGTTGGGCGCATTCCTGACATTATTCTTTTTTTATTTTCCACAGTTAATCTCCTCCAATAAATCAAGAGCTTCTTGGTAATCATCAAATATCATTAAGGCTTGCCTTATGTGCTCTTGTGCTTCATTTTTTTTGTCGCATTTTAGTTCGCATTTAGCTAAATTTGTTAAAAGTATGTGATTATCAGGATAACTTAAGGCTAATTTATAAAAAATACCCATGGCGTTTTCATATTCTTTTAATTCCATATAGCAAACAGCAAGCATATTGAGTGTTTCATCGTCTTTTGTTGTTTGAGTAATGTCTAATAAGAATTGTATAGCTATATCATATTTTTTTTCTTGAAAATAATATTTTGCAATATGTGTTTTTGCAAGAAAATTGTTAGAATCAATTTTTAGCGCTTTTTGTAATGTTTCTAATGCTTGATTTTTATCTTTTTCAAATAGATATATGTACCCTAAATATGCTAATGCATCAGCATTATTTGAATCATATTTAATTGCGTTTAAAAATGCTCCTTTTGCTTCTGTTATTCTGCTTAACATCATATATGCAACACCTAGCGAATAATGAAATTCTGATACATCATTTTCTAATTTGATTGCTTCTTGCATTTCATCAACTGCCCAGTCGTAGCAATTCATTTTTAAATATAGCACGCCTAAATCTTTATGGGCATAAGGGTTTTGCGGCTCTAGTGTGATACATTTTTTAAACATTTCTTTCGCATTATCAAAATCATTCATTTCAATATAGTTGAATGCTAAATTATAATATACCTCAACATCTATTTTTCCTCTGTTTAAAAGAATAGTAAATGTTTCGATTGATTCTTCATATCTGCCTAATTTTCTTAATAGAGTTCCTTTTTTCTTTGTTAAATCAATGTTTTTTTCATCTAGAGTTAACAATTGATTAACATTATCTAAGGCAGTATCATATTGGAGTGTATTCATTAAACATTCAACATAAGAGTATCGATATTGTGAATTATTTGGATATGTCATAACAAGGTTTTGATATAGCGTGCTTGCCAGTTGATATTGTTGCGCTTCAAGAGCACATTTTGCCAGTGTTGCAAGCATTGTTATAGATGGGTCTATCGAATATGAGATTTGGAAAAACTTTAAGGCTTGATTATATTCGCCCATTGTTTGATACAAAATTCCAAGATTATAGACAGTTAGTGAATTTTTTTCGTCTGATAAAAATGCTTTTTGCAGGGTAACAAGAGCTTTATCGTATTCTTTTAAATTCATATAACATACACCAAGGCTATTTAGCATTGATATATGATCAGGATTTAATTCAAGTGCTTTTTCAAGATAAATTGAAGCATTTTTATAGTCTTTTTTCATAATGTATGAAGTTGATAAAATATAATAAAAAGTGTAATCTGCTTCAAGCTCGCTGTTTTTTAGAGCATTTTCTAAAAGGTTTATTGCATTATCGTATTCTGTAAATTCAACATAAATCATACCGAGATTTTTATAGGCATCAA
The DNA here is from genome assembly GCA_944324455.1 of Candidatus Gastranaerophilales bacterium. Lineage (GTDB taxonomy): Bacteria > Cyanobacteriota > Vampirovibrionia > Gastranaerophilales > Gastranaerophilaceae > RUG14156. The sequence goes on from CALUWJ010000009.1 coordinate 61,014, forward strand.
GAAAATTTGGTCGTAATTCTATTACTTTATTAAAATTTTCAATGGCTGTTTTTTTGTCGCCTGTTCTTGTATAACAACTGGCAAGGTAAAATAAACTTGTTGCATCGTTTTTATCAAGTTCAACTGCTTTTTTAAAAGCTTTAATAGCTAAAATAGGGTTATCAAGATTAACTTCACACAATCCTAGGTTTTTATATGCTTCTATATTATTTTCGTCATTTTTAATAATTTGTTCTAATAATGCCTTAGCTTGTATATAATCTTCTTTTTCAATTAAATCAAGCACTTTATTCATTTCTGTATTTTCCATAGGTTAATTATACTTTAAAAATTAAAAATTGCCAAAAAAATAAGACCCTCGAAAGGGTCTTATTTTATTTGCTGTTATTTTATTTATTTTCAATAACTGCTTGCGCTGCAGCTAATGCTGCTTGCGGAATTCTAAACGGAGAGCATGATACATAGTTTAATCCAATTTTGTGTGCAAATTTAACGCTATCAGGATCACCGCCATGTTCACCGCAAATACCGCCGATTAATTTTGGATTAACTGCTTTACCTTTTTGCATTGAAATTTCAATTAACTGACCAACGCCTTTGAAATCAAGGGTATCAAAAGGATTATACGGAAGGATTTTTTGTTCAACATAGCGTTTTAAGAATTTACCTTCAGCATCATCTCTTGAATAACCGAATGTCATTTGTGTTAAGTCATTTGTACCAAATGAGAAGAATTCTGCATAAGGTGCAATTTCGTCTGCTGTTAGAGCTGCGCGAGGTATCTCAATCATTGTGCCGAATTTATATTCAACTTCAACGCCTTTTTCTTTCATTACATCTTGTGCAACTTTAACTAGAATTTCTTTAGCTGTTTTAAGCTCGTTAACATGTCCGATTAAAGGAATCATAACGTAAGGCATTACATTAATTCCTTCTTTTTTAACGTCACATGCTGCTTCAAAAATAGCTCTAACTTGCATTTCATTAATTTCAGGATAAGTTAAGCCTAAACGGCAACCACGAAGACCCATCATAGGATTTGATTCAGATAGACCTTCAACAATTGTCAATAGGGCTTGTTCTTCAGTGCAATCCTGTTTTAGAACTTTTTTAGCTGCAACTTCTGCTATTAATTCTTCTTTAGATGGTAAAAATTCATGCAATGGAGGATCAAGAAGACGAATTGTAAGCGGTTTTTCGCCTAGTGCTTTAAACATACCGTAGAAATCTTGATATTGCATTGGAAGCAGTTTATCAAGTGCTTCTTTTCTTGCTTCTTTTGTTCCCGCAATAATCATTTTTTGAACCCAAGGAAGTCTGTCTGGATCCATAAACATGTGTTCTGTTCTGCATAAACCTACGCCTTCAGCGTGGAACATTAAAGCATTTTCAACATCTTTAACAGTATCAGCGTTAGCTTCAATTGTCATTGTTTTAATTTCATTAACCCAAGAGAAGAAAGTCTTAAAGTTATCGTCAATTTGAGCTTCAGCTAATTTAACAGCTCCATCCATAACAAGACCTTTACCGCCATCAAGCGAAATTACGTCATCTTTATGGTAAACTGTGCCATCAGCACCTGTTAGAGTTTCTTTTTCAAGGTCGATTTTCATATCTTCACAACCTGCAACACATGGTTTACCCATGCCTTTTGCAACTACGGCTGCGTGAGATGTAGCTCCGCCTCTTAGTGTTAAAACGCCTTGAGCAACTGCCATACCGTGAATATCATCTGGGCATGTTTCAATTCTAACTAATATTACTTTTTCGCCATTTTCGCCACGTTGTGCTGCTTCATCAGTATTAAATACGATTTTACCAACAGCAGCTCCAGGAGATGCATTAACACCATGAGCTACAACGTGTGCTTCTTTTAGAGCTTGCGGGTCAAAACAAGGTAATAGGATTTGATTTACCGTATATGGGTCAACTAATTGAATAGCTCTTTCTTTTGTAATAATTCCTTCTTTTTCCATTTCAACGGCAATTCTAACAGCTGCTGTTGCTGTTCTTTTACCGCTTCTTGTTTGAAGAATATATAATTTACCTTTTTCAATTGTAAATTCCATATCTTGAACGTCTTTATATCCATGTTCAAGTTTTTTTGCTATATCAACATATTGGCGATATAAATCAGGCATTTCTGTTTCAAGCTCACAAATTGGTTTTGGGGTTCTGATACCTGCAACAACATCTTCACCTTGCGCATTTGTTAAATATTCACCATAGAATTTATTTTCACCTGTTGCAGGGTTTCTTGTAAATGAAACACCGGTAGCACAGTCATCTCCCATATTTCCAAATACCATTGTTTGAACGTTAACAGCAGTACCAAAATTATGGTCAATTTTATTCATTGTTCTATAAGCAACTGCACGAGGAATATTCCATGAGCGGAATACTGCTTCAATTGCTTCTTGTAGCTGTATAAAAGGATCTTGAGGGAATTCTTTTCCTGTTACTTCTTTAATAACATTTTTATAAATTGGAATTAATGATTTCCAGCCTTCAGCTGAAATTTCTGTATCTTCTTTAACATTTTCACGTTCTTTTAATTTATCAACTTCTGATTCAAAATATTTTTGTCTATCCATATCCCACGCAACAGAACCAAACATTGTTAAGAATCTTCTATAGCTGTCATAACAAAAACGTGGGTTATTTGTTAATTTAACCATGGCTTCAACTGTTTCATCGTTTAAACCAAGATTTAATATTGTTTCCATCATACCTGGCATAGAAACGCGAGCGCCTGAACGAACTGAAACAAGCAGGGGATTTTGTGTGTCACCAAATTTTTTACCTGTTTGATTTTCAACATCATTTAAGGCTTGTCTTACTTCATCCATTAAGCCGTCCGGCATTTTATTTCCGTTATTTATGTATTCCATACATACTTCTGTGGTAATTGTTAACCCCGGAGGTACAGGCAAACCTAAGTTTGTCATTTCAGCTAAGTTAGCACCTTTACCACCAAGGAGGTTTCTCATATCTGCATTGCCTTCTCTAAAAAGCCATACACGTTTTTGCATTAATTTCCTCCAATTTCTATATAAATTTATGACAATTTAGAATGATTTTAACAAAAAAGTTTTGCTTTTACAAACAAAACTTAATAAACTTTTACTTTAAAAAATTAAAAGGGTCAAATAACCCTTTTAATTAGTTGTTTAATTTATTAACTACATCATTTAAAATATCTAAAAGTTCTATTCCTTGTGCCATTTCAACTTCAACCAACGGACGTCTTACATAATTTTCAACTATTCCAAGTTTTGATAATAAAGCTTTAATTGGGGTTGGGTTTGGTGCAAAGAATAGTTTTTTAAATAACGGATATAGTATTTTGTGCATATTTTGTGCGGGTATTACTTGTCCGGATTTAAAATTGTGTATCATTGATTTGATTTCATTACCAACCACATGAGATGCAACAGAAACTACACCATGAGCTCCTAAGGATAACATTGGTAATGTCAAGCTGTCATCACCACAATATATTGTAAAATCATCAGGTGCCAGCATTTTAATTTCAGAAACTAAATCCAAATTTGCATTTGATTGTTTAACTGCAACAATATTTGAATATTCTTTAGCTAAAAATGCTATTGTTTCAGGCGCCATATCTATTCCTGTGCGTGATGGTATGTTGTATAGAATTATTGGAATATCAACACTTTTTGCAATTGTGCCAAAATGTTCAATTAAGCCTTTTTGAGAAGGTTTATTATAATATGGCACAACTGATAATATAGCATCAGCTCCAAGTTCTTGTGCTTTTTTGGCTGATGAAACAGCTGTATCTGTTGAATTTGAACCTGCGCCCATAATTACTTTACATTGACCTGATGTTACGCTTTTAGTGCAATATAGCATTTCGTATTCTTCGTCAAAAGTTAAGGTAGGGCTTTCTCCTGTTGTTCCTGCTACAACAATTGCATCTGTATTTTGATTTAAAAGATGTCTGACAATTTTTTCAAGTGCCTTATAATCAACTGCTCTTTCATTATCAAAAGGGGTAATCATTGCCGTGATTACTTCACCTAAATCATATCTTAATGTCATAAGAAGTCTCCTTTATTAGTATAATTCCATTTCAATAACTTTTTGAGCTAAACGCACTGTATTTAGTGCAGCACCTATTCTTAGATTATCTGCTACACAGAAAAATTCAAGTCCGTTATCAAAAGCAATTGAGTCTCTTATTCTGCCTATGTAAACCGGATTTTTTCCTGCAGCATCTTTTGGGGTTGGGTATGTGAATGTTGATATATCATCTCTTAATTCAACTCCCCAAGTGTTTTTTAAAAGTTCTCTTGCTTCTTTTGCATTGACTTTATTTTCGAATTCTACACTTACAGCCTCAGAATGACCTATATATACAGGAACCCTTACTGCTGTGCATGAAATTTTTATAGATTCATCAAAATGAAGAATTTTTCTTGTTTCATTTGTGACTTTCATTTCTTCTTTTGTATAGCCATTCTCACAAAAAGCATCAATTTGCGGTATTACATTGAATGCGATTTCGTATTTAAATGCACTTGGTTCATAAGGCATACCGACTAAATTTGTTTTAATGTTTTCGGTTAATTCGTTGATTGCTTTTAAACCCGCTCCTGATACAGCCTGATAAGTTGATACTATCAATCTTTTAACTTTATATTTTTCATCAAGTGCTTTTAGCGGTAGCATTAATTGACTTGTTGAGCAATTAGGATTTGCTATAATTCCTTTGTGTTTTCTTAAGTCTTCATCATTTACCCCTGCTATTACTAATGGAACATCATTTTCCATTCTGAATGCAGAAGAATTATCAATAAAAACACATCCTTTTTTAGCGGCCACCGGTGCAAATCTTTTGCTTGTTTCTCCGCCTGCAGAAGCAAGGCAAATGTCTATATCATCAAAAACATCGTCAGTTGCTTCTATTACTGTGTGGTTTTCTCCTTTAAATTCAATTGTTGAGCCTGCGCTTCTTTTGGAGGCTAAAAATTTAATTGAATTATATTCAACTTTATTTTCAGCAAGAATATTCAAAATTTCTCTGCCTACAACTCCTGTTGCACCTAATACAGCTAAATTTGGCATTTTTTTTGTCATAGTATATTCTCCAATCCATATATAAAGTTGTTATTTTTAAAGACATTTTCTATGGCTAATGCAACTCCTGACATATAACATTCTCTATTTATTGTGTCATGATGGATTTTTAGCACTTGTCCATCAGCGCCAAAGATTACTTCTTGAGAAGCAACAAACCCCGGCATGCGTACAGAATGAATTTGAATGTGGCCTTTTTCGTTTTGAATAAATTCTCCGCCTCGAGCTCCTTTGATTGTTTCAGTTTCAAGGCAATTACCCTGTTTGAAATTAGAATTGCTTTCAATCATTAATTGCGCTGTTTTTATTGATGTTCCTGATGGAGCGTCTTTTTTTTGATTATGGTGATATTCAATTATTTCCGCATTTGAAAAATATTTTGAAGCTTCACGCGCAAACTTCATCATTAATATTGCACCGATTGAAAAGTTGGGTGCAATAATTATGCCTGTATTATTTTCTTTGGATAGAGTTTTAATTTCTGCTATTTGATTATCAGATAATCCTGTTGTACCAATAACTGATTTTGTTTTTAGTTTTATATATTTTTTAATATTTTCAAAAATTGTACTCGGTTGCGTGAAATCAACTACAACATCCGGTTTTGATTTTGTTATAGCAAGCTCAATATCTCCTTCAATAGCAATATCTTCTATTAGATTTACTCCAATATTATTTTTATCGATGGCGCAAACTAATTGAAAATCAGGGTTATTTACAGTCATTTTAACAACTTCAGACCCCATTTTTCCTAATGCGCCGACTACTGCAACTTTAATCAAAATACCTCCTATTGTTTAGTTTTTACAAGTATAACATAGCTTATTTAAAAAAAGCAAAAAAGTTTAAATTTTACAACATACTATTGCAATTAATTTTTTACCGTATTAGAATTGTTCCACAAAGTTGTTAGTATGTTGAAAGGAAATTTATGATAGTAAATGCTATTAGCGCTATCGGTAACGGTGGCATTAACAATTCATCAACCGGTTTAAAAGTTCATTCAAACCCATTAGCTGTTAAAAAATTTAGCGGTTATTCAAAGGCTTCAAGTCAAGCATTAAAATTAAATGGTCTAAATTTATCTAGAACAGTAAGATTTACAGGTTCACTGCTGGGTGCTTTTCAAGAATTAAATACTGCAATGGTTACTTGTAAAACTAAAGACTCAAAAGGGGAAAGTGTTGGTTCAAGAGCGAGCGTAAATAAACTTCTGCATGATTACCAAAATGATTTTTCTCAACCTAATGATGCTATTAAAACGACAGTTCAGATTGGAACTAAAAAAATAGATGGTAAAGACACCCCAATTAAAGCAAGAACACAAATTAAATTATTAGATAAAGATGATAGAAATGATAAACAAACACTTCTTTTTGAAATGGCAGTAAGAGAACCATCAAAAGAGGCAAGCAATTTTGATAAATGTGATAATTTAAAACAAAATATTGCAATTTCTATGACTCCAATAAACTACAAAGGAAAAGGCATTTTAGAGCAAGTCTATGTTTTAAATACTAAAGGAAATTTAATGGCAGTTGTAGAAGACAATAATGATGTTCTTTTAACAAATGCAGGCAGCATAAAGAAAAAAGATGATTCTGACGGTAAATTTGAAGTTAGTGCAACGGAAGCTAAAAATATATTTAAGCCTTTTGAGGTTAATGCTCAACCTGTAAAAGAAAGAAAACCAATGCCGTCAGTGGGTGAAGGTACTGAAATTGTTATCGGCATGGAAGATGGAAGATTTGAAAATGAAATCAAGGATTCTATTAAAACTTTTGTTGAAAAAGTTAAAAACGGTGAAATTGTATTAGACCAATTTAAAGCAATGCCAAATGCCAAAGATACACAACTTGTTATGTTGGCAGGCGGGTTTGGATCTCGTGCTGAATATACAAATGCTTCTTCAAGCGCTATATTCCATGACGAAGAAGACGGCACTCAATCAACAAAAGGCGTTTTTAGAACCGCAACCGGTTTAACTCCTATGGAAACAACTTTTGTAACTTTACATAACGCTGGTCTTTTAGATTGTTCTAAAGATGCTCTTGAAATTGGTAAAAATATTAAATTTTATCTTAATAAAACAGGTAACAAAGGTAACGGCGGATACTCAGTCGGCTTACAAAAAACAATGGCAAGACCGGATAGAAAAGCTGTTATGTTGTTCCCAAATGACGCTATGAGCAGAATGACAAATGCAGTTGTTGAGGCTAATAAAATAATGGCACAAGGTAATGCTGCTATTGTTATGATAGCAAAAGAAGTTCCTGCAAAAGATTGTATTAATAACTTTGGGATTATGAAATTGGGTGAAAATAATGAAATTCTAGAATTCGCTGAAAAACCTCCTGTAATTCCTGAAGGGTATGAAAAGAATGGAAAATGTTTAACTAATACTTTCCAATTTGCCGTATCTGATGAAGCGTTTGAAGTGTTGGATTTAGTTGAACCATTCTTCTCAAAAACAGATAAATCAAAAGAAACAAGAGATTGGTCAAAACAATATGTGCCTATTTTAAAAACATTAACTCAAGAAAACGATAATAATGTCATAAGAGAAAAATTAGCACCTGTTTTTGGTCCTAATTCTACTCCAATAGATGATGAAACAATTAAAAAAGCAAAAGATATATTAAAAAATCAAAAAATTATCGCTGTTCCTACAAATGAGCCTTGGGCGGATTGTGGTACTTTAAATCAACTATACCATACTACAATGCAAATCGCTTCAGGAGATTTTCCTTTGGAAGATTTTGAAAGAGCGCATTTAATTTCTTGTATAGATACTAAAACCGGTCTTGTTGCAACAAGCCCTGAACAAAAAGAAAGAATTGCATCAAAATATGAAATTCAAGGTCAGGTAATGGTTGCTCCGCAAGCTAAAGTAATTGATGTAAATGATATAAAAGATATACCGGTAACAGTTAACGAAGCTAAATAAAATGAATTAAGCCCTCTTTGAAAGAGGGCTTAATTATTAAATAAATTTTATTGTTTAATTAATTAACTAAACAATAAATATTGATTAGTTAAGAGCTAATTCTCTTGAAGTTCTGATAATTTCTTTGTTGATTGAGTTTCTGTGAAATATAGAGCTTACAATAGCCATAACTGTTGCACTCATTGCAACTTCTGAATCAAGTTTATTAACAGCAGAACCAACACCAACAGCGCTTGCACCTGAAGCAAAAGCTAAAGGAGCTGTTTTTGCACTAATTCCTGAAGATGTCATGATAGGGAGTGTTGTATGTTGAGTTAATTCAATAGTGTTTGCAATAGTTGCTTGAGCATAGCTTACAAGGTGAGCTGAAGGGTTTGTTGAAGTTGTGTCTTTTTTCAAGCCTTCTGTTTGAATTAAATCTACACCTAGAATTTCAAGCTTTTTAACTAATTCAATTTGTTCTGCTATATCAATGTTTCCTGGGATTGTAACGCAGGTATAAACGTCATATTTATTAATTAAACCAAGAGTTTCAAGAACAATTGTATAAACTTCATCAGCTGAAAATTCTTGACCTTTTTTGTATAATGCATCAAAATTGCCTATTTCTATTGCATCAGCACCCCATTTAACTGCTTCAAGCAACTCAAAAGGATGAATTGAAGATACAAAGATTGGTAGTTTTGTATTTTTGCGTGCTGTTTCATAAATTTCTTTAGAGCAAGCTATATCAACTGCACTGGCATGTCCTGCTTGTGCAGCTCTGCAAACTTTTGCAACATTTTCAGTGTTGTAGTTGTCAATGCCTGCAATAATTTTAACGGCTCTTTTTTCTCTTAAATGTTTTTTAAAAACTTCAATTCCCATTTGTTTTTCCTCTTTTCTAGTACAGTTGAATTTTATCACAATTAGACATTATGTGCAATTAAGCAATCAATATTCAATGCTAATATTTATTCATTATCAGATACAATATAAGGCATGAAAAATGATTAAACATATAAAATTGATGATATTGTCATTTTTTTCTTTAATGATATTTAGTCAAAATGCAAGTGTTTTGGCTTACATTCCTACATCCCAAGAAGAAAAAAATTATATAGAAGTGTATGAAAAAACACTTCCCTCTATTGTATCAATTGAAGCTGATATTGATAAAGGTACATCAGGCGGGACCGGCTGTATTGTCTCTAAAAGCGGAATTATTTTAACAAGTTCCCATGTTATAGAACATTCAAGAAATATTGAAGTTACGACCCATAGCGGAAAAAAATATAGCGCAAAAATTTTAGCAATTTTGAAAAACAAAAATGATTTAGCTTTAATTAAAATTGATACAAAAGAAGATTTGCCTTTAGCTAAATTCGGTAATTCTGATGAAATAAAAGTTGGTCAAAGAGTTTTAACAATCGGATGTCCTTTTGGTTTTAAAGATACTTTAACAACAGGAATAATTTCAAGAATTGATTATGAAAGAAATAAAATTCAAACTGATGCAGCTATTAACCCCGGTTGTTCTGGCGGACCTTTGATTAATTTAAATGGTGAAATTATCGGCATAAATCAATCAATATATAATCCTGATAATAATAGATCTAATATCGGAATTGGGTTTGCCCTGCCATCAAATTATGCGATTGATTTTATCAATAAAGCAAAACAAAAACTTGCTGCATCAAATAGTGTTAATACGCTTCAATAATCGTTCCGCCGCCTAAAACAATATCATCTTGATATAATACAACGGATTGCGCTGGTGCAATTGATGAAATTTCATTTTTAAATTTAACTTTAATTTTATCTTCTAAGGGATACACAATAACATCCACGGGATTTGAAGCAGAGCGAATTTTAGCTGTTGCTTCAAATGGTTTTGTTGGGTTATTCAGGGCAACCCAATTTATATCATTTGCAATTAATGTTTTGTTAAAAGTTTCATTTTTTGTGCCAACTATAATACAATTAGAATTTTTATCGATTTCAAGAACGTATAATGGCTCACTATATGCTATTTTTAAACCTTTTCTTTGCCCTATTGTGTAATTCCAAATTCCATTGTGGTAACCTAGAACATTACCTTTTCTATCGATAATTTTGCCTTCATTTATCTTGCAATCAAACAAATCTGAATAATCGCCTTTATAAAAATCCTGACTGTCTGTTTTTTTTGCAACAGGAATATTGTTTTCAAGTGCGTATTTTCTAACTTGCTCTTTTTCAAAATTACCTAAAGGAAAAAGAATATTTTTTAATTCATCTTGTGATAGTTTATATAAAAAATAGGTTTGATCTTTTTTAGGGTTAATTCCTTTTTTTAATTCATATCTTTGAGTTGTTTCATTAAATTCATTTCTTGCGTAGTGTCCTGTGGCAAATTTTTCAAATTTTAGTCCGATTTTTTTTGCCATTTTGGGTAATAAACCGAATTTAATTATTTTATTGCACATTACACATGGGTTTGGCGTTAGCCCGCTCAGATATTGCTTTTTAAATTCACTAAAAACAAGATTGTTAAATTCTTTTGATAAATCTATCAAATGAAATGGAACATCTGTCATTTTGCAAACTTCCATTGCATCTTTTATTTCTTTTTTCTTGTCAGTGCCATAACAAGAATTTGCTATTGTTTTAATGTCTCCATCATAAATTTTCATCATAGCACCAATTACACTATGACCTTGTGATTTTAAAATGTTCAATACACAAGCAGAATCTACACCGCCTGATACGCCAACTAAAATGTCCATATTAAAATAATAATATAAACAAAATTTAAAGTTACATTTTTTATTAAAAGTCTTGATTTTTTTTATTTATTCTATATGATTAAAATAACAATACTTATGAAAGGATGTAGAAATGTCAGTATATTGCGAAATCTGTGGTAAAAAATCACTTAAAGCAGCTAAGATTTCGTTCTCTCATAAACAAAATGTTCACAGACAACTGCCAAATTTGCAATCTGTAAAAGTTAGACTTGCAAATGGTACTGTTAAAAAAATGTCTGTTTGCACATCTTGTATCAGAGCAGGAAAATTTACAAAAGCTTAGTTGAAATAAAGCGTTTAGCTTTCAATAAAATTTTAAAGACGGTTGAGATTATTAAACAAGATATTTTCATACCGTCTTTATTTAATGGAGGAGAATTATTTGAAAATAGGAATTTTTCTGGGTGATATTAAAAAACCAAAATCAGTTGGTGCGCTAACTTTTGAACTTTCTTTTGTGGAGGAGCTGTTAGCTCAAAAGACAGAACATGAATTTGTTATTTATTATTTTGGCAAAAAAAATATATTTAAACCTAACCAAAATGCAAAATTTGTGCCTTTAAAATACTACAAAAAACCTGAAATATCTTTATTTCCTCTTGATGTTAAATTATATAAAACTCCTTTTGTTTCCTTAAATCACAAGTTAAAAAAAGATAACATAAATGTTGTTTTCTTTTTAGCTCCTTATTTGCATGAACACATTGAAATACCATATTATGCGCTAACAAGAGATGTTGCCCACAGGGTTTTACCGCATTTTCCGGAATATAGTACAAATGCTATTGTTGAAAAAATGGAAAAAAAGTTAAACTTATTTTTAGTTGGTGCCTCAAAAATTATTACATGTAATAAAGTTGCAAAAAAAGATATAAAGACTCTTTATAGAGTTATTGAAGAAAATATAATTACTGTAAATCTTCCTTATCCTAATTGGATTAAGAATGTGAAAGAAGATGTTAATACCCTAAAAAAATATTCTCTAAAACAAAACAGCTATATATTATACCCTGCTCAATTTTGGGCGCATAAAAACCATATAAGATTGATTTTAGCTGCACAAATAATGCAGGAACAAAATATTAATCTTCAGGTTGTTTTTTGCGGTATGGATAGAGGCAATAAAAAATATTTAATTAAACAGGTGAAAGATTTAAAATTAGAAGATGAAGTTTTATTTTTGGATTATATCCCTCAAGAGGAACTTGCAAGTCTTTATAAAAATGCGTATGCAACAGTTTATCCTTGTTTAGCAGGGCCTGACAGTATCGTGGCGCTTGAATCAATGTATTTTAGATGCCCTGTCTTGATTTCAAATCATCAAGGATATAATGAACAATTAAAAAAAGCAGCACTTTATTTTAATCCGCTTGATGAAATTGATATAGTGGAAAAAATTAAATTATTGAACGATTTAGCAATTAAGGACGATATAATTTCTAAAGGTGAAGTCTTGATTAAAGAAAATACTTTTAAAAATTATATTGATAAATTTATTAATGAGATGGATACGTTTTATTTAACAAGACAATGTTGGTCACTGAAAGAAAGTTATAGTAATAAATGATTATACTAATAATTTTATTTGTTTTTATTTTAATAATCATATTGGGTTTTTTAATATATTTTATAGTAAAACATTCTAAAAATACCAATAAAATAACTATTGATGTTGTTCAGGAAATCCTTGAATCTAAGGGGTTTTATTCAAAAAAAATATTAGTGGTAAATCCAAGATTAATTTTAGCATTAAGTAAAGATTGCTCGATGTTGGCGGTAATTGATAATTTCAATATTAATATGCCTACAATGTATGAATTTGAAATTTTTGCAACTTCATTTATTACTTCAATTGAGCAAAAAAGCTGCTTTTATAAAATTCATTATATTAAAAACGGATTAAATCAAACACTTTGTATTAATACGATAAACTCGGAAATTAAAAATTTCTTTTATCTTGTATTAAAAGAAATGTGTGTTAAAAAAATTCGTCAAAAATTTCCGCAATATAAATTTAATATTTCTTCTGCAAGCGATTGGAGTTGCAGCTATGTGTGGGCTTATGCTCCAAAAAGCTGTGTTTTTGCTTATTTTATTTCGATGGATAGTCCGCAAATATATAAAATAAATCTTTTAAAGGAGCATTTTACGATTGATACTAAATATAACTATTTTGAAACCAGAATTTTGGGTCAAATGCAGCAATTATTAGTGTATGAAAAAGATTTTTTATATAAAATTTTTAATCTTTTAATTGAATCAATAAAGGAAAAAACATCAGTAATTTCAGATGATAGAATTTTTTACGATAAATACAAGGATGTAGCATATTTAACAAATGGAGTTAATAATTTGCAATCAGTCCGGTTGGATAAAATTGAAGATGTTTTTTATCAAGACAATAAGATTGTTTTTTTCCTTTTTGATAATGAAAAAACAATAAGTTATTTTGCTGATAGAGATTTTATACAAGAATTTGAAGAGTTTATTATAAGTTATAATCTTCGAAAAATAGCAATTGATTTTGATTATAAAACAGATAAATTAATTAATACTACTCCTAATACAAAACTTATAATTGATAAAACTCGCTCAAGATTAGTGTATTGCGCAAATTTAAATTCATTATCAAAATTTAGCTATATAAATATTGCTTTTGAAAATATAAAAAATGCTGAAGCTCAAATAAATAGTTTTAGTAACTTTGTCCGGATTTACACAAAAGATAAAGAAATCATTGATGTAAGTTGTAAGAAACATGAAGTTGCGCAATATATTTTAGCTCAAATCGAAAATATAATTGAGTAAGCACATTGATATTGATTTTAAAAAACAAAAAATCGGGATGACAGGATTCGAACCTGCGACCCCCTCGTCCCAAGCGAGGTGCGCTACCAAGCTGCGCTACATCCCGAAAAATATTTAAATTTCAATTTTTACTCAGCCATAAAATAATATCAACAACATAATTTCTAGTCAATAGATTGACTTAAAAAAAATTAAAAGGATAATAAATATTATGAAAACATATAAAAATATTTTATTTATTAATTTTGGTGGTATTGGTGATGAAATTTTATTCTTGCCAACAATTAGGTCAATTAAGGAGCAGTTTCCAAATGCAAAAATTTCATTAGCACTTGAACCTCGCTCAAAAAGCATTATGAATTTGACATCTTTAATTGATGACTTGTTTTGTATTGATATTAAGGCAAATGGTATAAAGAAATATTTTAATATTTTAGATTTTATTTTTAAGGCTCGAAAACAAAAGTTCGATTGCGTTATTTCGAGCGGTAAAAGCCCTTTTGTGGCATTAATTTTATTTTTAATCGGTGCTAAAGAAAGAATTGGTTATAATACTACGACAGGTTTTTTATTAACTAAGAAAGTTAAATTGAACGATAATCAATATGCTGCAAAAATGTATCATGACTTAGTTAAGCCTATGATTAATGTCGAATACCAAGATCCAAAAATTGACATAGTTGGAGATTTCGAACTGAATAATCTTGAAAAGAACAACTATATTTGTATACACCCTGGTGTTTCAAAAATGTCAATTTCAAAGTCAATTTTTAAATGCCCAAAGCTTCCTTTTTGGAATGGATTAATTGAGGGGTTGTTAAATAAAAATCAAGTTGTTGTTTTGTTGGGTACGAACGATGATAAAGATTTAATTGAGCAAATATTGTTAAATCAAAATATATCTAATCATCCTAATTTTAGAAATTATTTTAATAAAACAAAAAGCATTATGGAAATGGCTTTTTTGATGAAAAATTCTAAGCATGTAATTTGTGTTGATAGTGCACCGATGCATGTTGGGGTTTGTGTTAATGCTTCAATTTTTGCAATCTTTGGGCCTACAAATGAAGTTAAATTGATTCCAAAAAGGGATAATATTAAAGTTATTACCAATAATATTGGTTGCAGACCTTGTTTATGGCACAAAAGAGGTAATAATTGTTTAACATCAGAATGCTTAAATATCGATTATAATTCAATTTTAGATAAAATAAATTGATTTTAGCTGTTCAGTATAGTAAAATTATTTTAAAAATAATCTTGTATGAATAAGAGGTACTAAATGAAAAAAATTAAAAATTTATTTATTGTCACACTTGCTTTGTTTTTATTTAACTCAGTAAGCGCTCTTGAAATCATTGATGTTAAAAGAAATTATTGGGCAAGCCAAGAAATTATTAATGCCATTCAAAGAGGCTATATTTATGTAATTGATAATAATAAATTTGTTCCAGAAGGCACAATGACAAGAAGCGAATTTGCAAGCGCATTATTAAGAGCTGTTAGAAGACAAAATGAGCCTTTAGTTCAAAGTACCTCTTTTAAAGATATTACCAATAAAACTCCTGATAAAAAAAGTATAATTTTATCTGAACAAATCAGAATGGCTTTTGGCTATCCTGATAAAACATTTAAACCAAATGCGCCAATTAGCCATAATGAAGCAATGAGCATGATAGCTAATGTTACTAATGGTGATTATGTTGCTGCAGACATTACAAATTTTTCTGATTATGATGAAATTCCGATATGGGCTCGTAGAGCATATATAAAAAATGTTGCAAATAATATTTATGTAAATCATCCTGATGAAGATAAATTTACTCCAGATAGAAATTTAACAAGAGCTGAAGCAGCCGTTTTATTTGATAGGCTTGCTCTTAATTTAGATAAAGTTAAAGACAATTATCGTGATTTATATGATGAAATGCCAGATGATGATAGTAACCAATCTGCTTATAATTTTGATGAAGCTGTATTCATTGCAGATAATACTCTTGAGTTAGCTCCTTTTGCAACTAATAACAAAGTTAAAATTTTTGATAAGAAAAAAATTATTGAAGCAGGGAATATTTTAGTTGGTACCTCATTAAATGAAGTAAAAACAAGAAAGCATTTAATTGGTCATGGTTATACATTTACTGCTCCAAATGATATTTATACAAAAGAAGGTACTTTCTTATATCCAAAAGGAACTGAGTTTTATGCTAGAGTTTATCGTCTAGGCTATTCAGCATGGAGATCAAAACCTGAAAAATCCAGATTTGTTTTCTATAAATATTCTCTACCTAATGGTGAAACTTATGATATGGCCGGTGTTCCATATACTAAAAATGAAAAAATTGTGTACGCCAAAGGTGATACTAAATCAATTAAAAAAGTTGCAAATTATGCAAATACAAAAACTTCAAATAAAAACTATTTAATTGAATGTGCTCATCAAATGGCGCCGTTAACCGAATTTAACATTAAGGATAATAAAACAATTTATATTTTATTAACTGGTGATATGGTTATACCTCAAAATGAAGAATTTATGAATTTAAGAACCGAGCCAAGTTTACTTGAAGAAAATATATAATAAATAAAGTCGCCTAGTTAGGCGACTTTATTTTTATTTAGATTAGAAATTAAGTATATCTTTTAAAACTGCTTGACCTAAACCAACTGCACCGCCTATAATGGCGCCTACACCCGTACTTATAACTGGGATAGGTACAAAAGTTCCGATTGCAGCACCTACTGCAGCTGATGAAGCTATACTTCCTGCATATTCTGAAATTTTATCTACTACACGTGTTTCTGTGCCTGTAACTTTTGATAATGTTTCAGCGTCAGAATTGCCTCTAGCCATTAAACCGATTATTGGAATACCTTCCATCAATCCTGTAACAAATGGACTATGAGCACCATCAACAGCGCTTGATGTGAATGATTGACCTGTTGTATTTGCGTAGGATTGATTTAAGATTGAAGAAATTTGACCATCTGATAAAACATAACCATAGTCATCAGCAGTTAATTTTACATCATCAATTAATGATTCATACAGTGCTAATGCTTTATCAGTGTCGCCTTGTTGTAAATATAAATTAATAACTTCTAAATCTGAATTGTAACCTTGTGCAATATCACGAGATACTCTTTGTAAATTTGTGCTTGAAGCAACTCTATTTCCGCTTGTTCCATAAGTTCCTACAGATGAATAACCGCTGCCAAAATATGAACCAGTGTTCAAAGTAGTTGCACCTAAATTAAATGTTGTCATAACCTAAACTCCACTATTAAATTTAAACTAACCTTACATAGTAATAAAGTTTTTTTGTCGATTTAAATTGCTTGTTTCTTTTTTATTTGTTTACATTTCTTAATATTTAGTTTGTAAAATGGGTAAATAAGTTTAGTTTGAGTGTATTTGCTAAGTATTAATTTATAAAGAAAAAGCCTTTTAAGAATTTAAAAGGCTAAGATATCAAAACACAAAAAATAACAAATCCTTTAGAAGTTTTTTTCTTACTCCGACGGAGTTAGAAAAAAACGAGAAAGGCACAAGGTGTGTGCCGAGAACGCCGAAGCGTGGAGCTTTGGCGTTTGAGAAACCGTACCTGAGCAAAGCGAGCTCTAGTTCGCAGGGCGAACTTAGCGAGCAAAGCGAAGGCATTGGTGTGTGGAGCTCGTGACGGCAGACC
>CALUWJ010000010.1 GCA_944324455.1 Candidatus Gastranaerophilales bacterium
CGCCGTAGGATAATTGAGCAAACGAACGACAGCGCAAGCGATAGTGAGTTTTGCGAAATACCCACAGGCGGAAGAAAGCATTGGGTGATTAAAATAATTTCTCAATATAAAAAAATTATAGAATCTTTCAGGAGTCAAAATGAAAAAAGGCTTTTTCTTTTATTGATTAAATATATCTAACCTACTTAATCACTCCTACAATTAAATGTTTAAATTTCTTTTTAAACCAATAAAATATAACCATCATGGAATTAAGAAAAATAATACCAGATTTATATGACAACTTTTTAAACATGATATACAAGAAAAAATGTCTTATCTGTGGTTGTTCAAAAACTGATGATTTATTGTGCAAAACCTGTTTAAAAGATGTTCAATTCTTGTCTTATTTTGCACATAAATTTTACAACAGAATTCCAATTTATTCAGCTGCAATTTACGATAAAAATATAAAAACTCTGATTCAAATGTTAAAATTTAAACACAAAAAATCTGCCTCAAAACCCTTATCAGATATACTTTTTAGTTATTTTAAAAAATTAAATTTAAAAGATGATTTTATAATTGTTTATCCACCCAGTTATTTTATAAAATCAGCCGAGCGCGGCTATAATCATATGTTTTTAATTGCTAAACACTTTTCAAAACTAACAGGATTTGAAGTAAATAAAAATTTAATTAAAAAAATAAAACCCACAAAACCCCAGTATAAAGCAAAAGACAGAAGAAAAAATATAAAAGGAAGTTTTAGAATAAATCAAAAAGAACTCTTAAAACTAAAAGATAAAAAACTCCTTTTAATTGATGATATAACTACATCCGGAGCAACTTTAGAAGAAATAATCAACTGCTTTTTAGAATTAGATTTTAATAATATAACTTGTCTTACAATTTCAAAAACAAAATAAACTCTCTTGTGGATTAATTGTGTAAAAATTACACATGTTTTACACAAGAAAAAAATCAGATATAACAATAGTTTCAGATAGTTTTACACAAATATTTTGTCTTTATTATAGATTATTAAATTTATATATAAATATATTTATTTATATATAATATAAAATTTTAAAAAACTTTTAAAAGGGTGGTTTGTATCTTTTTTTGTTTTTATACTATAATTTTAGAATGATAAACTAAAATGGAGAAATTGCCAGTGGAAATAGTTTTAAATAAAGAAGATTTTTCAAACGGAATTAAAATTGTTGAAAAAGTTACTTCACAAAAAGCAATTCAGCCAATACTTTCAAATATTTTAATTGAAACCGTGTCATCAGATAGAATAAGATTTTGTGCAACAGATTTAAATCTTGCAATAAATTACAAAATACAAGCTGAAGTTATAAAAGATGGTTCAACAACATTAAGTGCAAAAAAAATATCTGAAATTGTTTCAAAATTATCATCCAGTGAAGTTAATTTAAAAACAATAGAAGATACTGAAAATATTAAAATTAAAAGTGGTAAAACAGAATTTGATTTAATTGGTTTAAGTGCAAATGAATTTCCAAAAGTTTTAGATGATGTTGAAATAGGTGATTTTAAAACCATAGTTTTAAATAAAAACGAATTTGCAAAAGTTGTTAAACAAGTTATATTTGCAGTATCAATACAAGAAACACAAGCTGTTTTAACAGGTGTTTGTTTTAATATCGAAAATGATATTCTTGAATTAGCTGCAACAGATGGAAACAGGTTAACAAGAGCACAAATTAAACTTGAAAATCCTGTTGATGAAGCTTACAATTTTATTGTTCCTGCAAAAACCTTACAAGAAATTTTAAGAATTTCATCAATAGTTGATGATGAAATGATTACAATTAAAATTCAAAAAACAAAAATGTTATTTGAATTTGAAAATTTGGCTTTTCAATCAAGATTAATTGATGGTGTATATCCTAAATATCAGCAATTAATTCCATCTGAAAGTGAAAGAAAAATTATTGTAGATAGAGTTGAATTAATTAATTCAATTGAAAGAGTATCTGTAATGGTTAATGATAGAACAAATGTTGTTCGATTTAATTTTACTCAAGGGCAGCTTGAAATCATGGCAGATACACCTGAAGCAGGAAGATCAAAAGATTATATTGATATTCAATATAATTTTGATGATATGTTAACTGCATTTAATTATAAGTACGTATTAGATGGTTTAAAAAATATGGATTCTAAAAAAGTTGAAATTGAAATTTCGGATGTTTTAGCTGCTTCCATTTTTAAACCGCAAGAAGACAGTAATAATTATATTTGTTTAATTATGCCTGTTAAAGTTCAATAGGAAGCATTATGAAAGTTAGCGTTAAAACTCCTGCAACAATAGCAAATCTTGGACCTGGTTTTGATTCATTTGGCTTAGCTTTGCCTTTATATAATATTGTTTCTGTGGAAGAAACAGTTCTTCCGGGGTCAGGAATTGAAATTAATATAATAAATGAAAAAAATAACGAAAAATCTGAATTAGCTGATGTTCCAACAGATAAGACAAATATTGTATATAAAGCAATTGAATTATTATATAATTTCATTGGTCAAATTCCTAATGAGCTTAAAATTACAATTAAAACTCAAATCCCGATTTCAAGAGGTTTAGGTTCATCATCATCTGTTATTGTAGGTGGTTTAATTGCTGCAAATGAACTTTTAGGCAGACCCGCTGATACAAAAGTTTTGATGTCTATTGCAACAGAAATAGAGGGACATCCTGATAATATCACCCCTGCCTTTGTTGGCGGTGTTACAATGTCATCATGGGAAGATGATGGTTCTGTTATATATCGTAAATTACCTTGGAATGATGATTGGAAATTAATGGTATGTATTCCTGATTATGAATTAAATACAGAAATTTCTCGCTCTGTTTTACCAAAAGAAGTTCCTATGTCATCAGCTATTCATAATTTAAAAAGAAGTGCAATGTTTGTTGATGCACTTTATAGTAAAGATGAAGAACTTTTAAAATTGGCTCTAAAAGATAAACTTCATCAACCTTATAGAGAAAAATTGGTCCCCGGACTGTCTGATATTATGAATAACTTAAAGCACACAAAAGGCGTTATAGGCACTGTTTTATGCGGTGCAGGTCCTGCAATTTTAGTTATTTATAATGGAATTGGTGTGGGTGAAATTAAAGAAATTGTTTCAAATAGTTGGAATTACTTTAATGTTGAAACAAATTTCTTAAATTTACCCATTGAAAAGCAAGGCGCAGTTATTTTATAGCGCATTAAAGGAATGGTTAATAAATGTTATACAACGGTTTTAAGTTTGATTGTATTGTTGTGGGCGCAGGTCATGCAGGCGTTGAAGCTGCAATTAGTGCTTCAAGACTTGGGCTTAAAACTCTTTTAACCACTCTTAATATTGATAATATTGCTCTTATGCCATGTAATCCAGCAATAGGCGGACCTGCCAAATCTAATCTTGTTAGAGAAATTGACGCTTTAGGTGGTGTAATGGGTGAATTAGCTGATTCAACCTATATGCAATTAAAAACTCTTAATTCTTCTAAAGGTCCTGCTGTTAGAGCGCTAAGAGCGCAGTCTGATAAAAAAGAATACAGATATGCTGCAAGGCATTTAGTTGAACAGCAAGAAAATTTAACTTTGAAACAAACACAAATTGTTGATTTAATTGTTGAAAAAAATGAAATAAAAGGTGTTGTTGATGAACTTGGTATTGAATATTTTGCGCCAACTGTTATTTTAACCACAGGAACAAGCCTTGAGGGGCGAATTTTTATCGGGTTAAAATCTTTTCAAGCAGGCAGATTGGGAGAAAGAAGCGCAAACGGTTTATCAAATAAATTAAGAGAACTTGGCTTAAATGTTCGAAAATTAAAAACAGGAACTC
Organism: Candidatus Gastranaerophilales bacterium; assembly: GCA_944324455.1. Taxonomy (GTDB): domain Bacteria; phylum Cyanobacteriota; class Vampirovibrionia; order Gastranaerophilales; family Gastranaerophilaceae; genus RUG14156. The sequence continues at coordinate 3,853 of CALUWJ010000010.1, forward strand.
CTGCAAGAGTCGATGGAAGAACTATTGATTATTCAAAGCTTGAGCTTCACCCAGGGGATGAAGTAATAGATGGTATGCCTCGATTTTTTAGCTACAAACCCAACCGCCCGATAAGAAAACAATATCCTTGTTATTTAACAAAAACAAATGAAAGAACTCATCAAATAATTAAAGAAAATCTTCAATATTCACCTCTTTATCGAGGTTTAATAACAGGGGTTGGTCCAAGGTATTGCCCAAGTATTGAAGATAAAGTGGTTAGATTTAGTCACAACCCCTCGCATCATATTTTTATTGAGCCTGAAGGAGTTGATACTTATGAAGTTTATATTCAAGGGTTTTCAACAAGCTTACCTATTGAAGCACAATTTGAGATGATACATTCTCTTTCAGGATTGGAAAATGTATCAGTTATAAAACCGGCTTATGCTGTTGAATATGATAGTGTATGTGCGCTTGAATTAGATAATGGTTTAATGACTAAAAAAATCAAAGGTTTATTTTTAGCAGGTCAAATAAATGGTACATCAGGTTATGAAGAAGCTGCAGCCCAAGGGCTTGTAGCTGGAATAAATGCTAAAAATTATCTTGATAAAAAAGAATATATTGAATTAACTCGCTCAAATTCATATATTGGGACTTTGATTGATGATTTAATTACAAAAGATATTGATGAACCATATAGAATGCTTACATCAAGAAGTGAATATAGATTAATTTTAAGACAAGATAATGCTGATTTAAGATTAATGGAATTAGGTTATAAAGCAGGGCTTGTGAAAGAATCTGATATTCAAAGAAAAAGAATTAAAGAAGAAGAAATTAATAAACTGATTGAAAATTTAAAAGAATTTAAAATTAGTTCAAATGAAAAAAATAAAGAAATTTTAGCAAAATATAATGAAGCGCTTGAGCTTGGAACAAACGGTTTTAATATTTTAAAAAGACCAAATGTTGATTTTAAAATATTAAAAGAATTAGGCTATAAATCAAGAGTTAATTCTTCTGATAATTATTTAATCCGAGATATAGAAGAACAAGCAGAAATTTTAATTAAATATGATGGCTATATTAAGCGTCAATTGGATCAAATTGATAAACAAATTAAAACTGATGAAATAAGAATTCCTGATGATATTGATTATAATGCAATTAAGCAAATATCAACAGAATCAAAAGAAAAGCTTAATAAAATCAGACCTAAAACCATAGGGCAAGCCCTTAGAATAGGCGGAGTTAAACCGGCAGATGTTTCTGTTTTAATGGTTTTAATAGAACAACATAGGGTTGCAAAAGTTAATTAACAAGTTTAAATATTTTATTACAAATATCAAAAGTTTCTTCGCAACTATCTAATTTAAGCATGTTATCACCATCACAAAGTGCACAATCGGGGTTTGGATGTATTTCAAAAAATAAACATTTAGCTCCTGCTGCAACAGCTGCTTTTGCTAATAAAGGCACAAATTTTCGCTCCCCTGCAGAACTTCCCCCATGGCCTCCGGGGATTTGTACGCTATGGGTAGCATCAAAAACTAAAGGATAACCCAGTTCATCTTGAATAATTTGAACACCTCTCATATCAACTACAAGATTGTTATAGCCAAATGATGTTCCTCTATCTGTTATTAAAATTTTATCATTTCCTGAATCTATTACTTTTTGCGCAATTGATTTCATTTGATAAGGTGACAAAAATTGACCTTTTTTAATATTTACAATTTTATCTGTTTTAGCTGCTGCTACAAGCAGGTCTGTTTGCCTACACAAAAAAGCGGGAATTTGAATAATATCAGCAACTTTTGCAGTTATGTCAGCTTGAGATGGTTCGTGGATATCTGTAACAATAGGTAAATCAAGTTCTTTTTTAACTTTAGCTAAGATTTCTAATCCTTTTTCAATTCCTAAACCTCTATATGAATTTAGTGATGAGCGGTTTGCTTTATCAAAAGAGGTTTTAAAAATAAAATTTATATCAAGTTTTTTACAAATTTCTTTTAGTTTTTTAGCGGTGGTTAGCGTTATTTCTTCACTTTCCATAGCACAAGGACCAGCTAAAATTGTAAGTTTATCTTTTCCGATTTCAAAATTATTAAGTGTTAGAGTTTTCATGAGTTTTATTATATAATAATAATTAATATTAGGGAAGTGAGGAAAAGTTTTATGTGCGCAGCACCAACAAAAGAAATTGATGAAAAAGAACAAAAAGCCATCCAAGAAGGTAAAAATAAAGCGCTTAAATTAGCATTAGATAAAATTGAAAAAGATTTTGGAAAAGGTTCAATTATGCGCCTTGGTGATAAATCAAGTGTGAATTGTGAATGTATTCCAACTGGTTCATTGGCTCTTGATATTGCACTTGGAATTGGTGGTGTACCTAGAGGAAGAATAATTGAAATCTATGGTCCTGAATCATCAGGTAAAACAACTTTGGCTCAACATATTGTTGCAAATGCGCAGAAAAAAGGTGGAATTGCAGCATTTATTGATGCTGAACACGCACTTGACCCTGAATATGCAAGAAATCTTGGAGTGGATGTTGACCAGTTATTAATTTCTCAACCTGATACAGGTGAACAAGCATTAGAAATTGCTGAAGAATTGGTTCGCTCAGGCGCTATTGATGTTATTGTAATTGACTCAGTTGCAGCACTAGTCCCTAAAGCAGAAATTGAAAAAGCTATGGATGAACAACAAATGGGCTTACAGGCTCGTTTGATGTCAAAGGCATTAAGAAAATTAACGGGTATTGTGGGTAAAACCAATACAACTGTTATTTTTATTAACCAATTAAGACAAAAAATCGGCATAATGTTTGGAAATCCTGAAACAACAACAGGAGGTAATGCTCTAAAATATTATGCTTCTGTACGTCTTGATATAAGAAGATGTGATAGTGTTAAAAATAAAGATAATGAAGATATAGGTAATAGAGTTAGAGTAAAAGTTGCTAAAAATAAAGTTGCACCTCCATTTAAAGTTGCTGAGTTTGATATTATTTATGGCAAAGGAATTTGCGCTTTAGGTAATATTATCGATGTTGCGGTGAATTTTGAAATTATTAAAAAAGCCGGTGCTTGGTTTAGTTATAATGATGAAAAACTAGGTCAAGGCAGAGAAAAAGCAAAAGAATTTTTAGAACAAAATCCTGATATTTTAGCTGAAATTGAAGCAAAAGTTAGAGAAAAAATTGCTTCTAAAAATAAACCTCAACAAGAAACTGAAAACAAGGAAGAAAAATAGATGAAAGGTATTATTTTAGCTGCAGGTGCAGGCTCTAGACTGTATCCTGCAAGTTTACCTATTTCAAAAATATTACTGCCTGTATATGATAAACCTATGATTTATTATCCTATAACAACGCTGTTGTTGGCAGGAATTAAGGATATTTTAATTATTACAAGTCCTTATGATGTCGATAATTTTAAAAAAGTTTTAGGAGATGGCAGTTCAATTGGGGTTAAATTTTCTTATGCTATACAAGAAATTCCAAAAGGCATAGCCGAAAGCTTTTTGATTGCTGAAGATTTTATTGAAAATTCTCCTGTGGCTTTGATTTTAGGTGATAATATTTTCCATGGGTTTGGTTTTTCATCAATGTTAAAAGAAGTAGGAAAAAGAGAAAAAGGTGCAACTGTATTTGGCTATCAGGTTCAAGACCCTGAAAGGTTTGGTGTTGTTGAATTTGATGAAAATAAAAAAGCTGTTTCAATAGAAGAAAAACCAAAAAATCCTAAATCAAATTATGCTGTTACAGGATTATATTTCTATGATAACAATGTTGTTGAATATGCTAAAACCTTAACTCCATCATTAAGAGGTGAATTAGAAATCACTGATTTAAATAAAATTTATTTAGAAAAAAATAATTTAAAAGTTGAAATTTTAGGCAGAGGTTTTGCTTGGCTTGATACAGGTACTTTTGAGAGTTTATTGCAAGCAGCAAATTTTGTTCAATCAATGGAAATTAATACAGGCATGAAAATAGCTTCAATTGAAGAAGTTGCATATCGTATGGGTTATATTTCAAAAGACCAATTGATTAAATTAGCAGATAAATATAAACAAAACGGATATGGAAAATATTTAACTAAAATTGCCGAGTCTATTTAGCGATTCATTGCATTATAACTTCTGTTGAATAATTTATTAAAATAATCAGAAATAATTTTTGTATTAACTATTTCTTCTCTCATACAGAAATTTAAAAATATGTATAGAAAGTCAGTAATTTGACTTACATTTGTGTTAAATTTTACCTGTACATTATTATCTTCGATGTTAAAAATGGGAACTTTTTTATTTAAAAGTAATAATGCACCAATAAGCCCAAACCTTACTTCTTTATTATTTTTTATTTCAGGTGGCAAATTATCTGAATTTTCATTTAAATCATTAAAGAAATCATAAATACCAAGATGAAGTGCAGTAGCGATTTTGTCATCTTCTTTTGGGTTTTTATCTAAATATAAATTAATGTATTTTTGTATTTTTTTAATGAAGAATTTAGATTTTTCATTGTATTCATCTAAATCATCTCTGCTGATAAAAGCAACTCCAATGTGCTGTTTAGAGATAGTTTCATTATTATCTTTTGCTAATTGATAAATTTGCTCCATAATCTTATCAGGAAGACATTTTAGGGATAAAATATTTATTCCATCTGAATTTTTTAAAGATACTGAATTAAATATTTTGAAAGAATCCCACCCTTTTTTAGTGGCTGTTGACCATGGTTCTTTTGCCCATTTATTAACTTTCCAGAATTGTTCCAGTAAATTTTCTTTTTCTTTTGGTAAATCCATAGGAGACGACAGTTCATTATCTGATATGTTTTTTGATTGTTTTTTAAAGAATTTTATGAGCTGTTTTTTAATTGTTTTTCCTTCAGATGTGTTATTCCAAGCAAAATCCATAATTTGAGACAATTCATCTTTTTTTTCAGGATTCTTTTCGTAAAATTCTTTTTGTCTTTGTGAAATTTTATAAGAAGCTTCGGGATGTTTAATATAATATTTTATAAGACCTTCTGAAATATGTTGTTTATGAGCTTCTGAATGCGGTTTTGAAGGAATGTAAATCGGTTCACCTTCAAGAGCTTGTTTATGAGCTTCTTTTGTTTCTTTTAGTTTTTGTGAAAGAGATTGTGTGAAATTTTCATTATATTCTTTGTTTGAAAGTTTTAATACTCTTGCATAGCGAATTGTCATTAAAGGTATATTTAATTTTTTGGTTAGTGTGTAGTGTAGTTTTGTTCCTTTTTTATCACCTGTGGTGTCTTTTATATATTTTGATAAATCGTTTAAAGTAAAACCTTGACCCCAGTATAATTTAATTAATTGCAATGTTAAATCTTCATCAGATGAAAAAACTTTATCATTACCATTTTGCCAGTTATTTATAAAACTTCCTTCTTGCGTATTTACAGAATATGCAGAAACTACATTATTGAATTCAGGGTATTTTTCTTTTAATTCTTCTAATGTATAACAGTCATTTATTCCTTTGTATTTATCAAAATGAATATCATAAAGGCTTTTGTTGTTATCTGAGTTTTTAATTTCATTTTCAACGGCAATTTTAATATCTTTGGGATAGTCATTATCAGATAAATTGTTATAAACATCTTTTAAATTTAAGCTATAACCACCTGTAAATACAGGATAATTTGAATTCATTAAATTTAAATTGGTTTGTTTATTTTGATTTAAAACGCTTGAATTTATATTTTTATTTTGTTTATTGTTGTTAGTTTTTTGCGTATTAAAATAAATAAAATTATTAGAGATTTTCATAATTTTTCCAACGTTAATTTCAGACAAATAATACAAAACCTCTAAAAGAAAAAAATGTTGAAAAATAAGCAGTATATTAATTAATGTAAAGGAAATGTAAAAATACTATATTCGTAGAATGTAATATATATCTGGTTTTCCTAGTTCTAATGACTTATTTTTTCTTTGTTAGGCTTACAAAATATATTTTTTGTGGTATAATGCTTGCAAAAGTTGTTAGTTGTATTAATATCGTTAGGAGGTTCTTATGTCACTTTCTACTCAAAAAACGCAGACTCAGATTTCAATTAAATCTAAGTTCAATGATGAATTTCAACATTATTTGAAAAAACAATGTTTAAAAACAACATTTAACGGATTAGAATTAGAAACATTCAGTTGGTACAAAAAAGTTTTAGGGTTGGTTTAAAACAAAAGATTTTCAAAAGTAAAAAAGCGGAGTTTATTTTAAATCCGCTTTTTTTAGTGTGTTTTTATATATTTACATCAAAACTTCTTTTTGTTTCAGTTGCTTTTAAATTCATCCCCACAATCATTGCCTGACGAGAATACATATTTATTTCTTTTGCTACATCGCCATTAAAAACATTTTCATTTTTTATAAAATAATTTGACATTGAATCAAACAAATTTGGAGAGCTTGGATTTATATCAAGTTCTTTTTTGGATCCTTGATAAGTTTTAGTTGATTGAGGCGTAACATTTAAGCCGAATTTTGAACTTAAATTATAATTTTGAGTCATAAAATCTCCTTTATTGTTCGACCTTATATTTAAAATTACGACATATTAATATTTAAACTTTAATGATTTATATTGTTTTGTAAAGAATGTTTACAAAGATTACTCTTTTTTTAAAATTTAATAAACAAAAAGGCAATGTTAAATTTTAAAAAATAATTCAAAATATATTATCAAGTTTATAAAAGGAGGAAAAATGCATTTTAGTATTGTTAAAAGAGAACCGTCATATTTTTTTGAAAATATCCATGAAGACCTAAATAGATTTTTAAAAGACACTTTTGGTGATATAGAATATTTAGATAAAACCAATAATTCGATATATAAGGCATTTCGCCCTGCGGTTGAAGTAAAAGAAAAGAAAAATGAATATAAAATAAAAATTGAATTACCCAATGTTAATAAAGAAGATATTGATGTTGAATTATCTGAAAATAGTTTATCCTTAAAAGCTGAATCAAAATTTGAAGAATGCAAGGAAGAAGAAAATTTAAAAACAACAGAATTCAGATATGGTAAATTTGTTAGAACAATTCCCTTAGAACATGCAATTAATATTGAAGAAGCTAAAAGCGAATTTAAAAATGGTATATTGCATATTGAATTACCTAAATTACACCAAGATAAAAAAGAAGACACTAAAAAATTGAAAATAGATTAATTATTGCCTTTCTTTTGGTATCATATTTTCTTTGTTTTTATATATAAACCACCACAAAAAAAGAACTTATTTTATAAGTTCATGGTGGTTTTTATTTTTCTTCAATAATTTCACAAATTATATGTCCTATTGCAATATGCAGTTCTTGAATTTCACAAGTAACACAAGATGGTGCATTGATTTCTATATCAACATCAAGATTTGTTTTATTTTTTCCTGTTAGAAAAATTACTTTTAGATTATTTTCTTTAGCATATTCAATTGCTTTTAGTATATTTTTGCTTTTTGCGCTTGTTGAAATTGCAATTAAAATATCATTTTTATTTGCTAAACCTTCTAATTGGCGAATAAAAATATTTTCAAAAGAATAATCATTAGAAATTGCAGTTATTATTGAATTATTAGAACATAATGAAATAGCAGGCAGGGATTTTCTTTCTTTTTGGAATTTTGATATAAATTCGCAAGCTAAATGGTTGCAATCAGAGGCTGAACCTCCGTTTCCGCAAAAGAAAATTTTATTGTTGTTTTTAAAAGCTTCTTTTATTAAGTTAGCTGCTTTTTCAATATCATTTTTGCAGTTTTTTAATAACTTAAAATTTTCTATCCTTTTTTCAAATTTTTTATCCAATTCTATTCCCTCTCTAATAAAACAACCGATTCAATATGATAAGTATATGGAAACAAATCTACACCTTGAATGAATTTTGGTATAAAATTTTCTTTTTTTAGCTCTAAAATATCCCTTTTTAAAGTTTGGGGATTACAAGAAACATATACTATTTTATTTGCGGTTTTTGAAATTGATAAAAGTCCTTCTTTATCGCAACCCGAGCGAGGAGGGTCTAAAATTACATAGTCAAATTTTTTATTTTCTTTTTGAAAATCAATAAAATGTTTTTTTGCGTCCCCTTTTAAAATTTCAAAATTTTTAATATTGTTTAGTTGGAAATTTTTTTGCGCCATTAAAACAGCATTTTCATTTTCTTCTACAAGGGTTATTTTTTTAGCTTTTTTACTGCAATAAATTCCTATTGCGCCCACTCCTCCATAGGCATCTAAAATTGTTGAATTATTTTTAATTGAATTTTTAACCACATCAAAAAGGCAACTTGCAGCGCAAGGGTTGATTTGAAAAAAGGAAGTTGCGCCAATATAATATTTTTTATCTTTTAGTGTTTCAATTATATAATCTTTATCAAAAATTTTTATTGTTTCTTTTCCTAAGATGTTGTTTGTTTTAAGGGGATTAAAATTAATAAAAATACCTTTTAATTCACTAAATTGCGTTGATATTTTTTTGCTGAATTTAAAAATCGGACTTTCAAAATTAATAAAATCATCCTGTGTTGAATTTAATACTAAGGTTAATAAAATTTCATCATTTGATGAGTTAATTCTAAATAAAACATTTTTTAATAAGCCTTTATGGTTTTTTTCATTATAACAATCAAGAGGAAAATTATCTCTTATAAATTGAGTTATAGTATTAATTATTTCAGGCTGTATAGGGCAGAATTTGATGTTTGTTAAATTGTGAGAATTGTTTTTATAATAACCTAATAAAATTCTTTTTGAGTTTTTTGTTTGTCTTGCGCAATATTGAATTTTATGTCTGTAATTAAGAGTTTTTGGGCTTTTTATGATGGGATAAATTAATTTTTCATCAATAATATCTCTAAAAATATCTTTTAAAATCAGAGTTTTTTGCTCAATTAAATAATCATAATCGCAAATTTGATTTTGACAACTTCCGCAAGCGTTATAAATAGCGCAAAATGGTTTTATTCTATGAGATGAGGGTTTTAATATTTCAATGATTTCAGCACGTGCAAATTTTTTATTTAGAGAAGTGATTTTAACTTTTAATTCTTCATTTGGAAGTGCACCTTTGATAAAAATAACAAATTTTTCTTCCCCATAGCGGCTAAGAGCGTCATTACCATAGGTTAATTTTTCTGTTTTTATATTTATAATGTCATTTAGTTTAATCAATATGAAAAATACCTGTCAAAATCTACATCATCAAAAGAACATAATAGCTGATATATTTCGTCATCTTCATCAAGTCTTTGATAATTATATTCATCAAATTTCCAATATCTTGGATTTATTCCGCTGCATCTTATTATAGAGTGCTCATATAAGACTCTTAATTTTTTCTTTACTATATCAAGACTTAAATTAACTCTTTTAGATAATTCAACAGCAGTTATGCCTTTTGGGTTTGAATATTTTTCAGGCGTCAAAAACATAAGCTCTAAACCAACGAGCTTTAGTTCTTTGTCTTCATTTTCATAATCATATTCAAACATACTTCTATAATACCTTAAATTGTGCTAATATTTAAGTATGAAAAAGATTTTTGTAACCTTTTTATTTGTTTTATTTACTATTTATCCTGTGTTTGCAGTTAATTTTGGTACTTATAAAACAGAAACTGACTACGGTTTAATAGACGGCTTTAAATGGAATTTCTTTAATCGAGAAAAAGGACAACCTTTGGTTGAATTGAAATCTGAAACAAAAGAAGAACAAATTCGCCTTGAAAGAGAAAAAGATAAACCAAAAGAAGTTCAAGATGATGTTCAATTATATCGTTTTATGATTGATGATATGGTTGCTTTTTAGTTTGTTGTTTTGAATAATTAATTTTTTGTTAATATCCTATATATTTTTTAAAATTACATATATTATAGTAAAGTAGAATATTGTAATACAAAATGTAATCAGCATAAATGGAGGATATTATGATTAAACCTTTAGCAGACAGACTTGTTATTAAAGTTATTGATGATGTGCAACAAACTTCAGGCGGAATTTTTATTCCTGATAGCGCAAAAGAAAAACCTCAAAAAGGGGAAGTTGTAGCAGTTGGTTCAGGCAAAACTCTTGATAACGGCGAAAAAGAACCTATGGAAGTAAAAGTAGGGGATGTTGTATTGTTTGCAAAATATTCAGGAACAGATGTAAAAGTTGATGATGTAGAATATAAAATTATTTCTGTTAAAGACGCTCTTGCCATCCTTGGCTAATAAAATTTTTAAAGTTTATCACTAGAAAGAAAAGGAAAGTAAATTATGGCTAAAAAAGTAGTATTTGATACAGCTGCCAGAGAAGCCTTATTAAAAGGTGTAAATGCAGTAGCAGATGCAGTAAAAGTTACATTAGGACCTAAAGGAAGAAATGTAATTATTGAAAAAAAATTTGGTTCACCTCAAATTGTTAATGATGGTGTAACTATTGCAAAAGAAATTGAGCTTAAAGACGGTTTAGAAAACGCAGGTGCTCAATTATTAAAAGAAGTTTCATCTAAAACAAACGATGTTGCAGGGGATGGTACTACAACAGCTTCTGTTTTAGCTCAAGCAATTTTTAAAGAAGGTATTAAAAACCTTACAGCAGGTGCTAATCCAATGGGCATTAAAAGAGGTATAGTAGATGCTGTTAAAGTTGCCCAAGAAGAAATTAAAAAAATGTCAAAATCTGTTGATTCAAAAGAAATGCGCGCTCAAGTTGCTGCAATTTCAGCAGGCAACGATAAATTTATCGGCGATTTAATTGCCGATTGTATGGAAGCAGTTGGAACAGACGGCGTTATAACAGTTGAAGAATCAAAAACTTTCGGAACTGATAAAAAAGTTGTTGAAGGTATGCAATTCGATAAAGGTTATATTTCACCATATTTCATAACTGATCCTGAACGCATGGAAGCAGTTTTAGAAGACGCTTATGTTCTTTGCGTAAACAAAAAAATCAATCTAATTGCTGACCTTGTACCTATCTTAGAACAAGTTGCAAGAGATGGTAAATCATTATTATTAATCGCCGAAGATGTTGAAGGTGAAGCCCTAGCAACATTAGTTGTTAATACAATGAGAAAAGTTTTAAGAGCAGTTGCCGTTAAAGCTCCAGGTTTTGGTGATAGAAGAAAAGCAATGCTTGAAGATATCGCTGTATTAACAGGCGGTCAAATGTTTACTGAAGAACTAGGCATTAAACTTGAAAATGTAACTGTTCAAATGCTTGGTAGAGCTAAACGCGTTACCGTTACAAAAGATGAAACAACAATTGTTGTCGGCGATGAAACAAAAGCAGCTGTTGCAGAAAGAGTTCATTTAATCAAAAAACAACTTGAAGCTTCAGATTCAGAATATGATAAAGAAAAACTTCAAGAAAGAATTGCAAAACTTTCAGGCGGTGTTGCAGTAATTGAAGTTGGTGCAGCTAGCGAAGTTGAATTAAAAGAATCAAAATTAAGAATTGAAGATGCTTTGAATGCAACTCGTGCAGCTCAAGAAGAAGGTATTGTTCCTGGTGGCGGTGTTGCGCTATTAAGAGTTCAACAAGTTCTTCAAAAAGAATTAGAATCAAGAACTTTTGCTAATGATGACGAAAAAACAGGTTTCAAAATCTTAACCGCAGCTCTTGATATTCCTGTTATTGCAATTGCTAATAACGCTGGTGCTAAAGGTGAAGTTGTAGTTGATGCTGTTAGAAAAGAAACCGGCGCTTATGGCTATGATGCTATGGCTAACAGATATGTTGATATGTTTGAAGCTGGTATTGTAGACCCAGCCAAAGTTACAAGAAGTGCTTTAGAAAATGCAGCTTCAGTTGCTTCAATGTTATTAACAACAGAAGCAGCAGTTGTTGAAATTCCTGAAGAAAAAGCTGCAGATGCTCCTATGGCAGGCGGTATGCCAGGCATGGGCGGAATGGGAATGATGTAAAACCGTAGCGCGACTGCGCTAGGTTTTACGAATGACCCCATGGTGTGTGAGCTCGTGACGGCAGTCCGTTAAAAACCTTATGTAGTTTGAGCCTAGCCAGACTTGGCTTGGCGAAAACAAATAAGGCATAAGTGTGTGAAGCAATAAGGCAGGAGTGTAGAGCTCCTGCCTTATTGCGAAAACCTTACTATGGCGACGTAAGAGTTTTGTTTTGACAAAACTCCACAGGAGCAAATAAGCGCAAGCCGTGTGTAAAAAAAGACAAGCTTGGAGCTTGTCTTTTTTTAATCCTATATAAATATAACATTTATCATAAATTTCATTGTTTTGTATTTAATTTGATTAATGTTCTAAGATATTTACAAAATCTTTATTTGTATTTCATTTAAGCCTGTATTAAAATTACTAAATAAGCTAGATTTTAGGAGTTATTATGTGCGGAATAATTGGTTATATAGGTGACAGAAAAGCAAGTGAAGTCCTAATTTCAGGTCTGTCCCATCTTGAATATAGGGGCTATGATTCATCGGGTGTTGCTTTGATGAGAGGTTCCGATGTTCAAATTTTTAAAGCACAAGGTAAATTAAAAAATCTTATTGAAATTTTAAAAGACAAACAAGATATTTGTAATAATGCTCATATTGGTATTGGGCACATTCGCTGGGCAACCCATGGGCTTCCTACAACAATCAACGCACATCCTCATACTTGTGATTGCAAGAATTTAACCCTTGTACATAATGGAATTATTGAAAATTATCAAGAATTAAAAGAAGAATTAACTAAATTGGGCTGCCACTTTGTTTCTCAAACCGATACGGAAGTTGCAGCCCATTTAATTGCACATGAATACGGCAAAACTAAAAACCTTTTAAAAGCAATGCAATCAGCTGTTAAAAAAATAAAAGGCGCATTTGCTTTTTGCGCAATTCATAAAAATGAACCGGATAGAATTGTTGTTGCTAAAAGAAATGCACCTTTAGTAATTGGCGTTGGACAAGATGAAAACTTTATTGCTTCAGATATCCCTGCAATAATTGAATACACTAAAAAAGCAATTTATTTATCTGATGGACAAGTTGGTGTTGTTAAGAAAAATTCAATAGAAATTTATGATGAAAATGACCTAATTACACAAAATAAAATTGAAAATCTTCCTTTTGAAGCAATAGCAATATCAAAAATGGGTTATAAACATTTCATGCTTAAAGAAATCCATGAGCAAAGTGATGTTGTAAGAAATGTTTTAAGCGGTAAATTATTATCTCATGATGATAAAATACAGCTTAATGAATTTAAATTAACACCTGAAAAAATTAAAAAAATTCAAAGAGTTCAAATTGTTGCGTGTGGAACAAGCTTGCATGCCGGAATGGTGGGTAAATATATAATTGAAAAATATGCAGGTATTCCAACTGATGTTGAGCCATCAAGCGAATATATTTATAGAGAAACAATAGCAGATGAAAACACTCTTGTAATAGGTATATCTCAATCTGGTGAAACAGCTGATACAATTACGGCTATTAAACAAGTTAAAGAAAAAAATTCTCATATAATAATTATCACAAATAGGGCTGATTCTACAATGGCAAGACTGGCGGATAGCTTATTACCTGTTAGTGCCGGTATTGAAGTTTCTGTTGCAGCTACAAAATCATATATGGCTCAATTAATTAGTCTTTATATGCTTGCAATTTATTTAATGGAGCAAAAAGGAATTACAAAATATAATGATGAAATAACTAATTTGAAGCAAGAATTGATTGAATTGCCTAATAAAATCGAGGCAATGTTGGAAAATACGGATGATGTTAAGGCATTAGCGAAAAAATATTCAAGCTACAAAGATTTTATTTTTATAGCAAGGGGAATAAATTTCCCATCAGCTTTAGAAGGTGCGCTAAAACTAAAAGAAATAAGCTATATTAATGCAACAGGTTATGGTGCAGGTGAATTAAAACACGGTCCTATTGCAATGCTTGATGAAAATATGCCAGTATTGGCAATTTTAAATAGAGGTATTGTATATGATAAGGTTTTATCAAATTGCGAAGAAGCGCGTGCTCGTCAAGCAAAATTAATTGGTGTTGCTGATTATATTGCAGAAAAAGACAAAGATTTATTTGACGATTTAATAATAATTCCATCAGTATCTGATACTTTAAGTCCTGCGCTAAATATAATTATTTTACAATTATTAGCTTATTATATAGCAGAATATCTTGGAAAAGATGTTGATCAACCAAGAAATTTAGCTAAATCCGTTACTGTTGAATAATTGAATTTTCAAATCATTTTTTTAAAGGCATGCTTAAAGCATGCCTTTAAACGTGTATTATTTACAATTATTTACACCTTTACAATTTTTAAAATAACTCATATCATGCTCTACTCATGGCTTTTAAAAGGGTCATAATACTAAAACCATGTGATAGCATGGCTCTTGGGCGGTGCTTATCCTTGAAATTCAAGCATGATAGGCAATAGCATGATTGTTAAATGTCGTAATAATTGCCGAAAAATTGCTTGATAATTGAACATGAAAAGATATAATTATATTAAAGCCAAGGGGCAGTAAGGCAAAAGCCTGCTTCTCTGTTTGGAAACTAGATTTTTTGGGAGAGTTTATAAAGTGTTAAAAAGTAGAGATTTTGGCAGAGCAACTGCAGTAAGAAGATGGACACAAACTGCTATTGAATGTTATAAAAGAGGTTGCAACTGTGAGGGTTGTTTTTATACAGATTTTTTTAATAATTCAAGCCAAAAATGCCAAATGAAAGCATCTGTTTTAGAATTAGTAAGAGTATTAGGAAAACCTGATATTGAATTAAAACAAGTTTTAATTGACGAATAATTTAAAAATTATTCGTCAAATTTAAAACCGTAAGGAAAAATATCTTCCAAAGATAACACAAGAATTTTATCATTTGTATCTTCAAGAATAATTTTAGTTTCTTTTTCATTTTTTGCAAATTCACTCAACCATTGTCTGCAAGCTCCGCATGGAAGACATCTTTTTTGTTTTGGTGAATATATTGCAATCGCTTCTATTTTAGATGTTTCACCATTTATAATTGCATTTGATATTGCATTTCTTTCAGCGCATAAAGTTAAACCATAGCTTGCATTTTCAACATTACAACCTTGATATTTATTTCCGCTTTCATATAAAACACAAGCTCCAACAGGAAAAGTTGAATATGGTGAATATGATTTTTTGCTTGCTTCAATAGCATCTTTTAAAAGTTCAGTATAGCTTATATTCATTTTATCCTCTTTTAAATATTGGTATTAGTTATTATAACTCTAAAATTCCCTAAACGTAAAGGGTTAATGTTATTTTTTTATTATTTTTGGGAATTTATATTATGGATAGTAAGAGGTTATGAGTGAGTTATGTCTATAAACGCAATTTCAAGCCTTTCTATATATGAATATTATTATCAAATTAATCGCAAGGAAGATGATAAAAAAGAATCTCCCTTGGCTGACGAGATGAAAAAATATGGACTTACTCCGACTGATAACGAAGTAATGAATGCTGCTTTGTTAAGACAAGCAAAAGCTCTTGAAGAATCAAGACAAGAAGCCGGCACTTCTCAAAATATTCCAAATAGCGATAGACCTTGGGCAGATATTATGTATCAATTAAATATTCCTTTTAATGATGACCCTAAGGATGATATTGAAGATATCAAAAGAGAGCTTGCTTATTTAACCAATGGCATGGACGATGAAGAACTTTCTAAAGAAATTACGGATTTAGAAAGCTACATTGAAGATTTATACATTGATTTTAAAAACAATTATTCAACAACTTTTAATACTTCAACCACACTATATTCACAACTATCTAACATGGCTTTATTGAATAGAGCCACCATATAATTCCCCAATGCGCAAGTTTTTTAAATTATTTGTGCCTGTATCTATAAAATTCCATTTCGGAGCTTTGATGTTTTGTAAGGGCATTTGGATGCTGTCTTCATAAGAAGGCAGCATTTGATTTTTGGCATATTTTCGCCATAATTGTTTAAATGCTCCAAGATTTCCGCCATTTTCCACAACTTCAATCAAAAAATCAGCTAAAGATTCTTCATATCTTGATAAAATGCTTTGAATAATATCCCATTCAACACTAGGAGCTCTATAATTTACTCCGATTTTAGCTAAATTTTTCTTTAGATAATTAATTCTTTTTTCAAGCGTTTTTTTGTCTGTTCGCTCAACTTTTTCAAAAGGAGTTTGAGCTTTTGGAATGAATGTTGAAGTTGAAAGGGTTATTTCAAAAGGTTGTTTTGTTTTTTTAATTTGCACTTTAATTTTTTTCATTAATTCAACTAAAGCTTCAATGTCTTCATCACTTTCAGTAGGTAAACCAATCATAGCATATATTTTAAGCCCTTTTAATCCGCCAAGTTGTGCTGTTTCAACTATTTTTAGGACTTGAGCTTCATTTAAATCTTTTTTGATGTAATCTCTTAATCTTTGACTGCCTGCTTCAAGCGCTATTGTAGCTGTTTTTTGATTGCATTTTACAAGGGTTTTAATTAAATTTTCATCTGCTAAATCAGCTCTTAGTGATGAAATTGAAAGCTCTATTTCTCTTGTTTCACATTTTTGAGCAATATAATTTATAATATCATCAAACCTTGGATGTCCTGCAACATAAGCCCCTAATAAAGCAAGTTTGTTTGTATATTCTAAACCTAAATCAATTGCTTTGATAATTTTTTCATAAGGAGCAAATCTTGTGGGCAAATTTAGCCAGCTTGCAAGGCAAAAATTACACATTTTAGGGCAGCCTCTTTCAAGCTCAATTACAAAAGTATCTTTAAAAAAGCTTTTATCAGATAAAATTTCAGTATAAACTACTTCATCATCAAGATTATCTCTTACAATTTTAATTTTATCTTTTTTATATTTAGGAACATAAATTCCTTCAAGCTCTGAAAGTTTAGCTAGAATTTCATCTCTTGAAAAGTTATTTTTATTTTTTAATATCTCAAAAACATTATTTAAACAGCATTTTTCGCCTATTGAAATAAAATCAAAAAATTCTTCATAAGGCAGAGGATTAGACATTAAAACAGGACCGCCTCCAAAAATAATCGGGTCATTTTCTTTTCTGTCACAGGATTTTAGAGGAATTGAATATTTCTTTAACATTTTAATCATGTTTAAAATATCAATTTCAAAACTAATTGAAAGCCCTATACAATCAACATCTTTAGGTGGAATTTGTGTTGATTTTGTATCTGAATAAACTCTTTCAACATATAAATCTTTATTTAAATCAAGCAATTTAAAAATGGTTAAATAGCCCAATGATGCCATAGCAAAACTTTCTATTGCAGGATACATCCACCAGACATTAATTTTCGGTTCTTTATGGTTTAATCTTTGATATAAAAATTTCTCCATTTTATTCTTGATTTATTCTATTTAAATAAAGTTCATCAACTAAAACACAGATTACAGAAGCAATCGCAGGTGATAAAATCACGCCCCAAAAGCCTAAAAATCTGGCTGCGATTAATAAGGCAACTATTATTAACAAAGGGTGCATGTTTAATAATTTACCAAAAACAATTGGTCTTAAAAGCTGATTTTGCGCCCATTGAGCCACCATATAAATTGCAAAAGTCAATAATACATATAAAAAGCCTTGACTAACGCTTGTTAATAAACCAAGTCCAACTGCAATAGCAGGGCCAACAACAGGGATAATATCAAAAATGCAAGTTATAAAACCAAGTAAAAATGCGTGATGATTGTGGATTAAAAGCAATCCAAAAGTAGTTAAAGCTCCCACAAAAACCATTGCTATACCTTGAGCGAAAACATAATTACCAACTTTTGAAGCAATATTTTCAAAGATTTTTAGTGCGTGGTCTTTTTGGTTTTTAGGGAAAAATTCAATAAATTTATTTTTTAATCTTTTTTCATCATAAGCAAAATAAAAAACCATTATTGAAATAGCAAGCGTTGTGGTTAGAAAATTAGCAATCCATTTTCCTGCTAAAATAGAATTTTCGATTAACCTTTGTGCACCTTGTGCTAAAGGATCTTTTAAGGAATCAAAAGTTATAAAACTTGAAATTGATTTATCAAAAATTTTGAAATTTAAAAGATTATCAATATTATCTATAACGTTTGGAAAATTACCAATAAGAGCAGTTGCCTCTCTGATTGAGATTGAAATTAATGGAACAATAATTAAAAAACTTGCTAAAATTAAAGCCAATAAAACTAATGTTACAGCCCAGACTCTCGGGATGAATTTTTCAAGTTTATTAATAACAGGGTTAATAGCACATGTTATTACAAAAGAAGCAAATAACATCATCAAAATATCTAGTGAAAAAATTGAAAGAGTTATTATTGCTAAAATAACTATAAAAACTACAACATTTTTAGGGGTTAAAACTTTTATATTTTCCATTTTTTCTCCGAATTTTAAGATTTACTTATTTATGGTATAATCTTTTAAGAAAATTAGCAAGCAGAAAGTAGTATAATCGGATGTCTAATCAAGGTTTTGTGAACCAAAATATTAAACCCCTGAATACAAAAAGAAATGAAAAAGGTAATTTAGAAATTTCAGGCTGCGATGTTGTTGAATTAGCTAAAAAATATTCAACACCATTATATGTCATGGATGAAATAACATTAACTAAAATGGCTGATGATTATAAAAAAGCATTTTCAAAATATGAAAATGTTAAAATGACTTTTGCTTCAAAAGCCTTAATGACATCATCCATAGCTAAAATATTTCATAATCTCGGGTTTGGTTTTGATGTTGTCTCAATAGGCGAAATTTATACTCTTTTAAATGCAGGAATTGATTTAAAAAAAGTTTCTTTTAACGGTAACAATAAATCGCTTGAAGAAATTGCTTTTGCAATAGATAACAATATTGACCATTTCAGCGTTGATAATTTTTACGAATTAGAAAAATTAAATTTAATTGCAAAAGAAAAAAATAAAGTTCAAAAAATTCATTTAAGAATTACCCCCGGAATTGAATGTCATACCCATGAATACATTAAAACAGGGCAATCTGATTCAAAATTCGGTTTTGATTTAAACCAAATTGATAATGCAATAAAATTAATTCAAGATGAATACAAAAATCTTAAATTGGTTGGTCTACATGCCCATATAGGCTCACAAATTTTTGAAGTAAGCGTATATTTTGATGAAGTTAAAATTTTATTATCTGAAATTAAAAGAATAAAAGATAAATTTAATCTTGAACTTAATGAAATTAATCTTGGCGGCGGTCTTGGTGTAACATATACAAAAGAAGATAACCCTCCAAGCGTATATGAGATAGCGGATACAATAATTAATTCTATTGAAATTCATACAAAAGAATTTAATTTAAAAAAACCTGTTTTATATATTGAACCTGGGCGTTCTTTGGTGTGCAGCGCCGGTTTTAGTTTATACACCATAGGAAGCCAAAAAAATATTGAAGGTGTTAGAAAATATGTAGCGATTGATGGCGGCATGGCGGATAATCCTCGTCCATCCATGTATCAGGCTAAATATTTTGCTGAAATTGCCAATGCTAAAGAAAAAGATGATTTTGAAAAAGTAACAGTAGCGGGAAAATTCTGTGAATCAGGAGATATTTTAATTAAAGATATTGAGCTTAATTCTCCAAAATCAGGCGATATATTGTGTGTTTATGATACTGGTGCATATTGTTATTCAATGTCATCAAATTATAACAATATTTTAAAACCCGCAATGGTGCTGATTAATAATGGGGTATCAGATGTAATTGTTAAAAGGCAAACATTGGAGCAGCTTGTTCAAAATGATGTTATTTTAGATAGATTAAAATAGAGGAATAAAATTGAATTTTACTGATTTAGATATTATATTAACCACTCAAATACAACATTTTTTCCATGAAATGGATAAAGTGAGTTTGTTTATCAATATATTTGAAATATTGGTTTTAGCTTTTATTTTGTATTATCTATATCAAAGATTTATTAAAGGAAGCCAAAGCGAAAATCTTGTTAGAGGTTCACTTGCTCTTGTTGTAATGTGGGGAATATCTGAAATATTAATTAAAATCAATCTTTATATTTTCGGTGTATTTTTAAAAACATTGGTTTTGATTGTTTCTTTTGCTTTGATTGTAATTTTTCAACCGGAATTAAGAAGATTTTTAGGCTATATCGGACAAGGAAATTTGTTTGAAAAGCTTTTTATAAATAATAATGAGTTTGATAATACTAAAAAAACAGATGTTGCAAAGGAATTAATAGAAACAATAAAATATCTTTCAAAATCTAAAACAGGCGGTTTGATTGTATTGCAGAAAGATATTAATTCAATAGCTCAATCAGGAGTGGGCGTTAAATTAAATGCAGATATTTCTCAAGAGCTTTTATTAACTATCTTTTTCCCTAAAACTCCTTTGCATGACGGCGCTGTGGTAATTAGAGAAAATAAAATTATAGCAGCAGGAGTATTGTTGCCCCTAACAGAGGACCCTAAATTGTCTTGGAGATATGGAACACGTCATAGAGCCGCAATTGGGGTTTCTGAGGTTTATCCTGATTGCGCTTGCATTGTTGTATCAGAAGAAACAGGAGATGTTTCTGTTGCAATAGATGGAATATTAAAAAAATATGAGGACTTGGGAAAATTAAAGGCAGATTTAATAAGAATACTTGGTTATAAACAAGAAGAAAAAAATACCCATGAAAAAAGCTTTATTAAATTTGACAATATTTTTGGTAAAAATCAATAATTATGTCTGATAATCTTATAGAAAAAAATGAAAATCAAGCAATAACAAGAAAAAAATTTGTTTTAAAAAAAAGAACATCAATAAAAACAGATTATAAAGTTGATTATGAAAATGAATTAAATAAAGCGCAATTAGAAGCGGTTATTTCTCAAAAAGGCCCGATTTTGGTTGTGGCTGGAGCTGGAACAGGTAAAACTAAAACTCTAACCTATAGGTGTGCAAGATTAATTGAAGATGGGGTTGAGCCAAGTTCAATTTTACTTTTAACATTTACAAAAAAAGCTGCTAAAGAAATGCTAAATAGAGCGGCTTTAGTTTTGGATGACAGATGTGAAAAGGTTTCAGGAGGAACATTTCATAGTTTTTCTAATTTAATTTTAAGAAAATATTCTAAACTTTTGGGTTTTAAAAATAATTTTACAATAATGGACCAAGCTGATGCTCAAGATGTTATCCAGCACTGCACAAATGTACTATATCCTAAAAAAGAAAAAAGATTTCCTAAAAAATCAACAATATTGGAAATTTATTCAAAATCAGTTAATAAAAAAATGCCTGTTAAAGAACTGATTGAAAAAGAATATTATAATTTCACTGATGTTGAAGATAAAATTATTGAAATTCATAAAGCCTATGTGAAATATAAAAGAGAAAATTCAATTTTAGATTATGATGATTTACTTTTATATTTAAAATTTTTACTTGAAGATAATGAAAATATAAGAAAAAAATTATCTAATCAATATCAATATATCATGGTGGATGAATATCAAGATACAAATACCTTACAAGCTGATATTATTAAGCTTTTAGCTTCTGAACACAATAATATTATGGCTGTTGGAGATGACGCTCAAAGCATTTATTCTTTTAGAGGAGCAAATTATAAAAATATTCTTGAATTTCCTGATATTTTTCCAAATTGCAAAATAATTAAATTAGAGCAAAATTATAGAAGCAGTAAAAATATTCTAAATCTTACAAATGCAATCATTTCAAAAGCCAAAAAAGGCTATAAAAAAGAGCTTTTTTCAAATATTGAAGATAATAAAAAGCCTGCAATAATAAAAGCTCTAAATTCTCAAATGGAAGCGGAATTTGTTTGTCAAAAAGTGCTTGAACTTTTAGATGAAGACATTGAACTAAGCGATATTTGCGTTCTTATAAGAAACGCAAGAATGAGCTATAATCTTGAAATTGAACTATCTAAATATAATATTCCTTATCAAAAATTTGGCGGACCAAAATTTTTAGAAGCCGCTCATATTAAAGATATTATTGCTCATTTAAGAATTATTTTAAATCCTGATGATACAATTAGCTTAAGCAGAATTTTGCTTCTTTTAAAAGGAATAGGTTCAAAAGCGGTTAGTTCGATTATTCCTTTAATGCAAGCAAAAAACTATAATCAAAAATTATTACCCTCTAAATATTCAACTTCTTTAACGCCATTATTTAATTTATTAACTAAACAAGATGAAAATAATTATAGCTTATCTGAGCTTGTGGGAGCTGTGATTGAATATTATAAACCTATTTTAAAAGATAAATATGACGATTGGCAAAAAAGAGAAAAAGACCTTGAACATTTTTCATATTTAGCAACCTTATATAAAAAATTAGATAGCTTTTTATCAGATTTAGCGCTTGAACCGCCTGAAGCGTCTGTTGAAGGGATGTATAGGAGAAATATTAAAGACGATTGTTTAACAATTTCAACAATACACTCTGCAAAAGGGCTTGAATGGAATAGTGTTTTTATAATCGGTGCGGTAGACGGCAGGTTTCCAAGCGCATATTCATTTAATTCTGATGAAGAAATGGAAGAAGAATTAAGATTAATGTATGTTGCAACAACAAGGGCAAAATCCGATTTATATATCAGCTATCCTGTTGATATGTACGATTATTCAACTCAAATGATTTTAACAAAGCCATCAAGATTTTTAGATAATCTTGATGAAGATTTGCTTGAAGTTTGGGATATTGAAGAAGATGATTAATTTAATTATGGTATAATTTCTTTATGGAAAATAAATATATTTCAATCGGCAAAATAACTAATTTTTTTGGAATTAGAGGCGAAGCAAAAATAGGCTTTGATAATCTCAATCAAATTAAGAATGCAAAAGAAGTTTTTTTATTAGATGATATATCAAAAAGAAAATTAACAATTAAATCTATTCGTTTTCATAAAAATTTTGCAATAGTAAAATTCAATGAAATTGATGATATTAATGATTTAATTCAATATAAAGGACAGAGAATTTTTGTTTTAAAAGAAGAAGCAATTAAAAAACTTGAAAAAGATGAGTTTTTAATTTCTGATTTAGTTGGTTGCATTGTTTATGATAAAAATAATGAAAAACTAGGTGAAGTTGTTGCAATTTCAACAAATTCATCACAAGATTTATTGAATATCAAAAATTTAATCGGAAAAATTTGCCTTGTACCTTTTGTGGATGAATTTTTTCCTGTTGTCGATATAAAAAATAAAAAGATTATTATAAAACCGATTGAAGGTTTGTTAACATAATAAAAGCCACACTATATCTATTGACACTATATTTATAATTCTACGATTAAAAAATCTCCTAAATAAATCCTTACACCCGCATCATCTGCCTTAGGGCTGCTATGTTTCCATCCTGACCCGATTCGAGCGATTTTGCGCCATAAAAATTTAAATTATCAACAATTTTTTAATTTTCAAATTACAAATATATATGCCTCATGATATACTCTGCACCCGACATAAGCTTTCGGTCAAGGAGAAGCAACCCCCCGTGAAGTGTGGCATAAATATTCTAGCATAAAATTAAACTATGGCGCAAATTTAAAAATTAATATATAATAGTCTTAGATTATAGGAGTAATTAATAAATGACAAAACAACCATCTGATACAGCACCTGTTGAAGTAGTTATTATAACTAAAGACCATGAAATCAAAGGAACGGTTTATGTTTCAAAGTTTACAAAATCAAACCGCGAATTAACAGAATTATTAAACGATAAAGAAAGAAGATTTTTGGCTGTTACAAATGCTGAAATCATGGTGCAAGGCGGTACTACTCCTAAAAGATATGACTTTTTAGAAATCCATATTGATTCAATTGTAATTATGCATCCTGCTTCTCAAACTTTATTTAAAGAAAGTTCTAAAGTTCAAGAAGATATTGCAAAATTTAGAGAATTGAGAAACAGATTATCTCAAACAAAACCGTTCTAGTTTTGTCGGATAGGTTTGTAGTGATTTACTGCTGTCGTTTGTTCACTTAATTGTCTTTTGTGCCTCAAGGGTATTTTCAATCTGTAAAACTTGTTTTTATTAAGGGGTTATGGCATTGTTTGTAGTACGGACTTCGTGCTTTGCGCCAAGCTCCACGCTCCTGCATGTTCCTGTGGAATTTGCGCAACGCAAATTCTTACGTCACTTTAGTCCAGTGTCGGGCTGTCTGTCAAAACTCAACGTTTTGACATCACGCCCTCACATCCTTTTGCTTCTTTGTTTTCGCCTAACTCCGTCGGAGCAAGGCTCAAACTGCAGAAGTTCTCCACACACCTATGCCTTCGCTTTGCTCGCTAAGTTCGCCCTGCGAACTAGAGCTCGCTTAACTCAGGTACGGTATCCGCACTTGGCAAGAGCTCCACGCTCCTGCATGTTCCTGTGGAATTTGCGCAACGCAAATTCTTACGTCACTTTAGTACGGACTTCGTGCTTTGCGCCAAGCCAAGTTTGGCTAGGCTCAAACTTCGAAAGGTACGGTATCCGCACTTGGCAAGAGCTCCACGCTCCTGCCTGCGTGCTCCACACACCTATGCCTTTCTCGTTTTCGCTAAGTCCAGTCGGACTATTGCTCAAACTTCGAAAGGTACGGTATCCGCTCTGTCCGCCAGTCCTCAACGGACTGCCGTCACGAGCTCCACACACCAATGCCTTTCTCGTTTTCGCTAAGTCCAGTCGGACTATTACTCAAACTTCGAAAGGTAAACAAATATAAATTTTTTTGAAAATTTTCTTATTTTATTGTTATTCATTGTATAATTTAGCTATAATATGCATTGTATAGTGCTTTATTTATACAAAAATTATGGAGAATACAAATTTGTTTGATTTTAATTGTGATGCAGCACAATCCTATGGAATTTATAAAAATGATTTAGAGCTTGAAATGGCAAAATATGCAAGCTCAATTAATATTTCAGCAGGTTTTCATTCAGGTGACCCTATGAAAATAAGAGCTGCTCTATTATTTGCAAAAGACAATAATATTGCGCTTGGAGCGCACATTGGCTATCCTGATATTCAAGGTTTTGGTAAAAGAAAAATGGATTTATCAAAAGAAGAATTGGAAGCTGTTGTGATTTATCAAGTTGGGGCAATTGTCGCTTACGCAAAAACTTATGACCTTGAAATTGAACAAGTAAGATGTCATGGCGCTTTGAAAGATACGCTCAATTCAAATGAAGAAGATGCTTCAGTTATTGTTGAAGCTATTAAAAAAATTAGTCCTTGGCTTAATTTAATTGTTCAAAAACCTGAAACTAAGGATTTTGTTCAAAGTTTAGGGCTGAAATCTGCTTATGAACTAGATTATTTTGAAGAAATTTTATTAAATAAAGATATTCAAAATAAGCCCGATACAATACATTTTAGGACTC
Organism: Candidatus Gastranaerophilales bacterium; assembly: GCA_944324455.1. Lineage (GTDB taxonomy): Bacteria > Cyanobacteriota > Vampirovibrionia > Gastranaerophilales > Gastranaerophilaceae > RUG14156. The sequence goes on from CALUWJ010000010.1 coordinate 29,228, forward strand.
TTGAAGATATTAAAAAAGCTTATGAAATCATAAAACCCACTCCAATTAATTATAATAGAGTTCAAGAACAAATTTAAAAGGCGAAGTAATGAAAATTTTTGATAAAAAAGTTAAAATCCCAAAAGATGCAATATGGTTAGTTCCGGGGCTAAGAGTTAAACGCTGGTTTGCTTTATCTGTTACAGGTTCTGTTTTAGCTGCAATAGGTGCTACTTTTATATTTAAATTAGAGCCTTTGTATTATATTGTTAAAACTGCAAAAGAATTATTCCATGTTGTGCCTCCTGAGCCAATCGGGGTTTTATTTGTTTTTGTCGGAGCGGTTTTATTTCTTTTAGCTTGGAAAAAAACAAATCTTTCAATGATGGATGTGAATGATGTTAATCAATTAAGAAAAAAAGACTCTATGGGTGAAGTTTTATATAGAAGAATGAAACTTAACCACGGACCTAAAATTGTTGCAATAGGCGGCGGTACAGGTCTTTCTATGTTACTTCGCGGAATTAAAAAAATTACAAATAACATTACTGCTGTTGTAACAGTTGGTGATGACGGCGGTTCATCAGGAAGATTAAGAGAGCAAATGGGAGTTTTGCCTCCGGGAGATATAAGAAACTGTATTGCTGCTCTAGCTGATGATGATGATATTGTTACAAAATTATTTCAATATCGTTTTAAAACAGGTGAAGGGCTTGAAGGCCACAGTTTCGGTAATTTATTTATTACTGCAATGACTGCCATTTGCGGTGATATGATTTCAGCTATTAAAGAATCATCTAAAGTTCTTTTAATTAGAGGCAGAGTACTGCCTGCAACTTGTGATGATATGAAATTATATGCAAAAATGGAAGATGATTCCATTGTTCGAGGTGAAAGCAATATACCTGAAGCAGGTAAAAAAATCATGCAATTATGTTGCGAGCCTGCGAATTGCAAACCAATTCCAGAAGTAATTGATGCTATAAATAATGCTGATTTAATAATTATGGGTCCAGGCAGCTTATATACATCTGTTATTTCAAATTTTTTAGTAAAAGATATTACAAGAGCTATTTGGCATGCTAAAGCTAAAAAAATATATGTATGTAATGCAATGACACAAGTGGGCGAAACTGATAATTATTCTGTTTCAGACCACGTTAAAACAATATTTGACCATGTAAGACTTGATGATATTGATGATTCAAATAAAAACTTCTTTGATGCGGTATTAGTAAATAATACTATGCCAAGAAACTTAGCAGAAAAATATGAACAAGCAGGCTCTCTGCCTGTTGAGATTGATATATCAGAATTAAGAAGATTAGGGGTAGAAGTAGTTCAAAGAAGCCTATTAGAAGATAATAAAGAGGGTTTAGTGCGCCATAATTGTTCTAAAGTGGCTCGTGCAATTTATTTCTGGTATAAAAAAACAACTAAAAAGAAATAGGATAGAATGCTCTTATAAAAGAGCGAAAATTTTGATGGTATGAGAAAAAGTATTCAAAAAATACAAAATTTCAAAAAAGAGGGTAAAAAAATAACGGTTTTGACCGCTTATGATTATTCTACGGCAAAATATATAGACCAAGCGGGCGTGGATATGATTTTAGTAGGCGATTCATTAGCTCAAGTTGCCCTTGGATACGAAAATACCACTGATATTGGCATGGATGAAATGATAGTGTTTACAAAAGCTGTATCCAGAGGGGTTGAAAATGCGCTATTAATCGCCGATATGCCTTTTATGAGTTTTCAAATAGATAAAAATGAAACAATGAAAAATGCCTGCAAATTAATTAAAGCAGGCGCAAATGCTGTTAAAATGGAAGGAATATCCGATTATTTAATTGATACCATTAAACATCTAACTCAAAATGGTATTCCTGTTATGGGGCATTTGGGTTTTACTCCTATGAGCATAAATTCTTTGGGCGGTCATAAAATTCAGGGAAAAGACGCCGATAGAACTATTGATATTTTAAAAGATGCACTAAGATTGCAAAATGCGGGTTGTTTTGCAATTGTTTTAGAATTAATGCCCCTGCAATCAAGCCAGTTTATTTCTCAAAGATTAAGAATTCCAACAATAGGAATTGGCGGAGGAAAATTCTGTGATGGACAAGTATTGGTTTCTGATGATATGCTTGGAAAATATGACAGATTTAAACCAAAATTTGCTCGTCAATATTCAAGTTTAAAAGATATAATATTAAATGTAGCAAAAGCATATTGCCAAGACGTTGAAAATGGGGTATTCCCCAGTATCAAAGAGTCTTTTTCACTAGATATTAAGGAGATAGAAAAACTTGAAAATTATAGATAACATTAAGGAATTAAAAGAAGAAATTAAAAAATTACAAGGCTCAATTGGGCTTGTGCCTACTATGGGTGCTTTGCATAACGGTCATAAATCTTTAATTGATAGAGCAATAAAAGAAAATGATAACGTTATTGTTTCTATATTTGTTAATCCAATTCAGTTTTGTGCTGGCGAAGATTTGGATAAATATCCAAGACAACTAAAAAAAGACGCTGAGCTTTGTGAAAATGCTGGTGTAAAAATTGTTTTTGCGCCAAAAGTCAGCGAAATGTATCAAGAGGATAAAAATAATTTAACTTTAATTTGTCCATCTTATTCGATTGTAGATAAATTATGCGGAAAATCTCGTCCTGGGCATTTTGATGGGGTATGCAGCGTTGTTGCAAAATTATTTAATTTAACAAAAGCTACTAGAGCTTATTTTGGGCAAAAAGACGCTCAACAATTATTTATTATTCAAAAAATGGTTAGAGATTTAAATTTTGATATTGAAATTGTTTCTTGTCCAATTGTAAGAGAGGCTGATAATCTTGCACTATCAAGCAGAAACAAATATTTGACTGATAATGAAAGAAAAATTGCACTTAATATTTCAAAAGCTTTATTTGAAGCAAAGAGATTATATAAAGAGGGCACTTTAACAAAAAGAGCGATAATAGATAATTCTTTGAAACTGATGGCAGATTTAGATGTGGAATACATTGAATTTGTTGATAAAAATACATTTATAGAACAAGAAGAAATAAACAATGACACGCTTATTTTAATTGCAGCAAGAACTCCTGAAACAAATACAAGATTAATCGATAATATTTTATTATGGGAATAATTAAAAAAATAATGTCTATATTTTTTCAAACATTAAAATTTTTGATGTTTGTTTTAGCTTTTCTTTATTTTTTTATTTGGATTACTCAGATATTTGCGATTGATTTATATGAAAAATTAAATGGTATCTTTGGGTTTTTGCCTGATTATTTTGATGAAATAATTGGTGTTGATATTGTAATAAATGGTGAATTTTATTCACTGGGCTATATTTATTGTGCTTTATTTTTAATTGTAGCAGCTTTAATTTTAACATTGCTTACAAAAGAACCGATAAATGAAACAAATATAGAAGAAAATATAAAAGAAGAAAAAATTGAACCTAAAAAAAATGTTGTTTTAGAAAAAACAGAAAAAAAAGAGCCAAAAATTATAAAGCAAAAAAAAGAAGAAAAAATTAATTTTTTCTTTGCGCTATTTGAATTTAAACTAAAATATACGGATGAGAATGAAAAATCATATACTGATATTAAAAAATTAAAGAAAGAATATTCAAAAATAATTGAGCGGAAATTAAATGAAAAATATTCTTCAAATTTAAAATTTTTTACATCCGATAAAGTATTTTTTATTTGTAATGATTTTTCTTTAATAAATTCAATCGTTAGTGATATTTTAAGATTATATGAAGTTATAGAAAATATAGACAGGCAAAAATCAATTGAAACAAATTATTTATTTACGTTGTATGCTTCTTTAAAAAATACCGATATAAAGGAAAATTTAAAGATATTACACAAAATAAATGAATATAAAAATTTAAATAAAGTTGTAATTAACCATGATGTTTATTTAAAATACTGGGATTTAAAAAATAAAATTTTTGATTTTAAACCAATGGATAATGTAAAACTATTAAACATAAATTCAACAATTAAAACCTTAGAGGTTGATTTATATTATATTAAAAATATTATTTAACTCTTGTAATTCCAAAAGGAACAATAAAAGTATCTTTTGTAAAAATGCCTTCGCTGTTTATATATGAATATAAAATATATCCGCAAGCATTACTAACCGTTCTTGTGTCAGAGCTTGGTAAAAGCCCTTCTTCTGCATTTGGAGAGCCATCGTCTTCTTGGCTTTCATCCTCATTATTTTTTGTATTTTCAATTTGAGCATACTTATCATCTTTTGAAAGATATTCTTTAGTTAAAACGTTTAATGAACAGGTATTATCATAAACAAAAGCAGCTTTGATTTTTGGTACAAAAAACGCACATTGCGGGTCTAAGGATGAATTTATGTAGTCTTTAATTCCTTCAGTACTTATTAAAATTTCAGAACAATCTATGGGTTCTCCATCTAAATATTTAACAAAATAATTTCTTAAATCCACAGCGTCAACTAATGTATCGCCGTTTTCATCTTTAAGATTTCTTAAATCGCTATTTACACTGTTATTTATTAAAACATTTTGAAGGGTTGTTATGATTGTTGAATAAAAATCTTGACTGACTACAATTGTTTGTTTTCTTTTTATTGTATCAACATTAACACTGGTGGCAATTGTAAGCACTGAAACTAAACCTATAACAGCTAAAACTATTAAAGATTCTGCAATGGTAAATGCTTTTTTCTTTTTAAAATCAAACATTTTATACCTATTAAATACCCAAGTATATTTTTACACAAAATCGGATTTCACTGTTCATATAAATAGAGGACTTGGAATTGAATATTAAAAGCTAATTGATATAATAATTTTGTGGATATATCTAAATTTAAAAAAAGAGCTTTTACACTAACTGAAACCTTGGTTATACTTTTAATCATGGCAATTATTTTTGCCATTTATATGTCAGTATATTCAGTGCCAAACCCGACAAAAGAAGGTTGGACTACGATTTCAGAAAAAACAGAAATAGCACTTGAACAAGCAAGTACGGGAATTTTATTAAATAATTGTATATATGATGATTATAAAAAAATGAGGGATTCAAAAGGATATTTTTCAATTGAAGATAAAAATATCGAAAAAAGATTTTCGGATTTATATAAAAGATATCTTCAAGATGTGGATATTAATATAGATTCTACAAATGAGTATTTTTCAAAAAACATTAAAGGTGCCAAAAAAGAACTCTCGAATGTACCATTAAAAGATTTATATAACAATTTCTTTTTAATACAAGATGGAGTTTTAGTTGGCTTTAGATTATATAACTCTTGCTCTGCCACCGAAAAATTAACCTCTCCTGCAGGCTATAACGGAGTTTATGAAACAAATGATATATGCGGTTCTATATTTTATGATGTAAATTCATACGCAAAACCGAATAAATTGGGATTAGATCAGCATATTGTGGCAATATATAGTAGAGGGCTTAAATATGATTAGTAATAATAAAGGAGATAAAATGAAATATAAAAAGGCTTTTACAATGGCGGAAGCTATTTTAGTAATGACCATTTTGGGTATAATTGCAACAATTATGATAACATCATTGAAACCTGCTCAATTTAAAGATAAAGGTTTTTCAATTATGGCAAATAAAGTTTTAACCGAAATTGATACAACAATGACTCAAATTCTTGTTAATGATTCAAAATACGGTAAATTAACAAATTTAATTGATGGTGCCGTAATGTTTAGTTTTTCGGAAGTTGATAAAGCTGATAATTTGAAAAATTTATTTAAAAAATATTTAACTACTACAAGAAAAGATGTAACAGATACAGAATGTGCCGTAGATACTACTTTTTATTTTGCTTTAAAAGATGGAGCATGCATGGGTGTTAAAATGGGAAAAGTTGACACAGCTGCTACAATTTTCCCTGGAGAAGATACAACCACAGATGTTGCAGCAGAATATGGAATTATTAAATTTGATATCAACGGAGCAGAAGAACCTAATGCTGTGGGTAAAGACCAATTTTTACTTCCTATAGGGCCTGATGGCATAATGTATTAAATAGGGTTTAAAAATGGCAAAAAGTGCTTTTACTTTATTTGAAGCTATGGTGGCAATGATTGTAGCAGGAACTATAGTCACTGTTTTATTTATAGCGTTTAAACCGGGTAATGTAAAACAAGAGGCATTGCAAAAAGCGGGATTGGTGCTATATCGTCATATTGATTTTGCAACCAATCAAATAATTATTAAAAATTCTCCTACATATTCTCTGGATAACGTAAAAGCGCTTGATGGCACAAGCTGTTCTATTACAAAAGAAGATGATGCAAAATGTTTTTTAGGGTTATATAAAAAATATTTAATCGTAAAAAGAAGTGATAGCGCAATTGTTGATGGCGAAGTAACTTTAAGAAATAATGCCGCTTTTAAAATAGAATTAAATGGAGATTGCACTCAAGAAGCCACAGGCTTATATAATCCCATGCTTCCTAATACCACTGTGGCTCAAAAAAGCTGCGGATTAATATATTTTGACGTAAATGGCGCTGAATCCCCAAATATTTTGGGAGTTGATAAATACATTATTTCAATAGGAAAGTTAGGATTAAGATAATTTCATCTAATTAGATGATTTAATCTTAATAATATTAAAGCATAATCTTATACAATCGATAGCTAAGACAATACTAAAATTTGTCAAAGCAAGGATTAAAATGATAAAACATCAAGAGAATTTCCCCATAAAAGAAAACGAAACATCTATGACACAAGCGCAAAAAACATTGGAAAAGGCAGTTGCAGCACATCAAAGGTATCTTTTAAAAGAAACCAATGAGGATTTAAGTGCTGCAATAAACGGTTATATTGAAACAATATCCGAAAATCCAAAACAAACAACAGCATATTACAGATTAGCAACGCTTTTACATAAAAATGGTCAAATAGGTATTGAAAGTGCTATTGAACAGTGTAAAAAAGCAGTTGCGATTAATCCTGATGATGCTAATGCGCACATGTATTTGGGATATTTTCTTTCTTTAAATGCTAATTTTGATGAAGCTAAAGAAGAATTTAAAAAAGCGATAAATTTAAAGCCTGTTGCTTCAAGAACACGTATTGTAATGGCTTTGACTTGTCTTGAAAAAATCAGAAATACCCATGATAAAAATGCAATAAAAGATTTAACAGGTGCAATTTATTATGGAATTACAGGAACTTTGATGAGCATATTTGATAAAGCAAGTATAAAAATGCTTTGTCAAAATATAAAAGATGATATTAATTTTATAAAATACAAAACAAAAGGCGAATTTTATGAAAAAATAAATTCGCAAAAAAAAGCTTATAATATCTATCTTAGCGCAGTTGATAATTCTAAAAGATCAATTTTATTGTATGAACGTATGGCAAAAATTGCAATCAAGAAAAATCGTTATGACATAGCTTTTGATTGCTTGAATAATGTTGTTATTTTATCAAATAATGACCCGATGAAAGTGGTTAATGCCATTGAATTTATTGAAGAATATCAAAAAGATAAAGTAGATGAATTAATAGATTATTATACAATTTTAGCTAATAAATATCCTGAATTTTCTAAATGTTATTATGAATTGGGACATTTATATTTAAAGAAAGATGAAAAAATAAATGCGCTTTCAGCATTTAAATTGGCGCTAAAATATGATGAGAATAATCCTTATTATCAAAATTCTCTAGCCTATGCTTATGTTCAATTAGAACAGTATGATAGCGCCATAGAGCTATATAAAAAGGCTCTTGAAACAAATCCTAACGATGAATGGTCGGCTGTTGTTGCACAAGCTCTTGCTGCTATATACCACCAAATCAAGGGTAATTCAGATGCTGCAATTTCAATGTTGCAAAGCAGCCTTTTATTAACAAAAAATAAATCGCAAATCCATGAAGCGATAGCTGATATATATTATGATAACGAAAAGCTTGATAATGCAGTCGAATATTATCAATTAGCTCTAAAAGAAGATAGTGAAAATCCAAAAATTTATTCACGTCTTGCTATGGCATATTGGGAAAAAGATTGTATTGAAAAAGCAATTATTTATTATTCAAAAGCAATAGAGCTTGATTCAAGCTATGATATAGCATACAATAATCTTGGAGTTGTGTTCCTTGATGGCTTGGGAGATAGCCAAAGAGCAATGGAATATTTTAAAACTGCAATTGCTATTAATCCATCTTATGTTCTTGCTCATTTTAACTTAGCAAGAAGCCATGAAGTTTTAGATGAAAAAATCCAAGCAGCTAAACAATATCAAAAAGCTCTAAATTTAAACAAAGAAAAAAATGAAATGGATCAAAAAATTATAGAAGACAGACTCTATAAATTATTTGAAGCATAGAAATCATAAACCATCACTAAAATGTATAAAATAAGAAGAATATTTGAATCAACCTTAGTTCGTGTTATGAGCCTTGTGCTCATTGTTTCTTTTGTGTTGAGCGGGTTTTTCTTTTATGATTTTTATAAAGTTCAAATAAATAAAATTAAGGGCTATTATTGGGTGCATCAAGGGGATGTTGCCTATAAAAAAAGGGATTTACAAAGAGCAGTTAATTGCTATGAATATGGCATAAAATTACACCCAAAGCATTATAGAGCTATGTATAATCTTGCAAATATTTATGTAGCTTATGAAGATTATTATTCAGCTTTAAAAAACTATGAAAAGGCTCTTTTGGTTCGTCCTGATTATGAAGTTGCAAGAATTGACTATGCCATAATTTTATCTGAAACATATAGAACTGATGAAGCAATAGAACAATATAAAAAAGTAATTAATAATAAACCTAAATTTTATAAAATACCCTTTATTGTTGATAATAAAAAATCTTATTATCATAATAAAGGCGTTGCTTATTATAATATGGGTATAGCTTATAGAACAAAATCTTTATTGGCAGGTTTAAACAAGAAAACAAGCAGAGAATATTTAAGTAAAGCAGGCGAATCTTATGAAGAAGCTGTCGATATTTTAAAAACATATAATTCAAATTATAATTTGGGTTTAATAAACCAATTATTAAAAAATACCCATCAAGCAGGCTATTATTATTGTAAAGCAATGGCAATAGAGCCAATGGAATATGAAGCGCATTTTAATCTTGCTGTTTTATTAAAGGATATGGAAAAATACCCTCAATCAGCTGAAGAATTTAAAAAAGCGGGTTTAATTTTGGATTCTATATCAGATAATGTTAAAACAAGATATTTATATGATGTTTTATCTGAAGTTAATCAAAGAATTGCAATTACAAATGATGAGGGTTATTTTAAAAAACTAAAAGAAGATGAAGAAAAAAATCTTTCTTCAAAATATAAAGCGGGTAAATTGATTATAGATTTAGATTCAAAAGGAAAAGATGATGAATTGTTAAAGAATTTTTCTATTTGTGAGGGTAAGGAATTTTTTATGGGGGCGGATGAATAATGCAAACATTATTATATGATTTTATATGTATATTAATAAAATCCGCTCAAGAAAGCCAAGATAGGACTTCTTTGTGCGAGGGTTTTATAAAAGCGCTATCATTATATTTTCCTGTTGTTGGTCTTAGAATTTTTATGATGGATGAATATTCTTATCAATTAAAAGATTTTATAAAACCTTGGGAAAATATATCAAATGTTGAAGAAAATGAAAATATCAAAAAGAAATTTGATAATTTTTTAGTTCAAAAATCAAATTATGAAATAAAAGACAATTTTTTATATTTTCCGATTGTTCAAAAAAATAAAACTCTGGGGCTTGTGGAAGTAAAAGCAAGAGAAGATTTTAATAATCAAAACAGTTTTTTTGAAATATTACCTTTAGCTATTGCTCAAATTTCTTTTTTGTGTGGAGCATTAAAAAATGAAGAACAAATTAAAATCAGTTCAAAATTTCATCAAACAGTTAGAAATATAGCAAAAATTACTGAAACTCAATATGAGCTTGATTATATTTTACCTATAATGGGTGAAATGATAGATGGTTTTATTCAAGAGCATTTAATTTATATTTTTATTAAAAATAAATCTAAAAAAGAATATAAATTAATTTGGCCGAAAAAATGTTCCGATGATAGAATATATAGCTATTTAGAAGAAATTAATTCAAAATCACATACTTTAATTAAACAAGACGGAAGAATGGGAATTTTCCCTTTGATTATTGATTCAAAGCCTTATGGGGCGATTGTTGCATATAATCATTTTGATAAAATAACAAATAAAGAAATAGAATATCTTGAAGAAATTAAATCTCAAGCGCAAACTACATTGGAGCGTGCTAAATCGTATATAGAGGTATTAGAATATGCAACGCTTGACGCCCTAACAGGATATAATAACCGTCATCAATTTGAAAAAAGATTAAAAGAAACAATTGCAGCGGCAAAAAGACAAAATCAGCCCTTGTGTTGTATTATGTCTGATATTGATTATTTTAAAAAGGTTAATGATACTTATGGGCATGCTGTTGGTGATTGCGTTTTAAAAACTGTTGCAAAAACAATCAAAAAAGAGCTTCGTGAGTCTGATATTCCATCAAGATATGGTGGAGAAGAATTTATTTTCTTATTACCTCATACAAACCTTTCTGAAGCGGAAATTGTTGCCCAAAGGCTTAAAAATGCGGTTGAAAATAAAAAAATAAACATAGAAGAATATAATATAAAAGATATTAAAGAAATTTCTGTTACTATTTCTATAGGGGTTTCTCAATATAATAAAACGGATAAAGACCCACAAATGCTTTATAAAAAAGCAGATAGTGCTTTATATGAAGCAAAAGAAACAGGTAGAAATAAAGTTGTTATTTATGAAGAAAAATAGTTATTTCTTTTTATTTATTTTGTCATAGAACCAGAAAGTATTTATTGAATAAAAATAAACATTTAAAAGAAGCATTATAACCCCTTGTAAAACAGGATTTAAAAGCCCTGGCAGGCTTGATATAATAGAGATTGTCAAAGCTATGATAACTCCATCTTTATCTAAATATTTATAACAATTTATAAATACATCAGAAAATGTTTCATAGTCTTTTTTGAAGAAAAATGCTTGTGTCATGAAGTTTATAAAAGGAATTAATACTATTGAATTTATTAAAAAGATTATAAATGTGCTGACAAATTTATTCAGCATAGTCATTATTCCTGCGGGGTTAGTAAATAAAGTGCCTAAAATTGATATTGAAGATAAAATTGTAGGCATGAATAAAATAATAGTAACAATAGCGCAAAAACTAAGATATAGTGCAAGATTTTTTTCTTTGGTTTTATTTTGCTCAATAAAATCTAATAGTGTATAGTCATTTTCATCATTATAAAAATCATAAGCAGCATAATTTAGTGCATAAGTAATAACATAACCTCTCCAAAATGCCCAAAATATACAAGGAAATGTTATTAAAAATACAAAAATTATAAAAAACGGATTTTTCATGGCTAACTGTACAAACATATAGCCGATGAGCCCAACTATAATTGGTTTTAACATTAAAATAAGGTATTCTTTTATATATTTTTTGCTGAATTTTTTACTATATTTAAGATATTTATTAATTTCACTCATTATTTTGTCCTTTAGCTAAATCATTGATTAAAATTGTTTGAATAGATAAATATATAGGCGCTATTAAATATAGTCCTAAATTATTTACTATTGCATGGAATGACTCTAATAAAAATTGATTTAATGGGATAAATCTTGCAGCAATATAAAAAACTATTGTGCATATTAAAATTACAGAAATTTGACCCAAAATATATACAAAAAGATATAATGGAGCTGTTTTTAATATGTTTTTAACTGTGATTTTCATAGATTGATATACTGCAAAAAACGGATTTTTATCTTGGTAATATACAATTGATGAAACAGATAAAAATAAAGATAAATAATATAAAACAGTGAAAATATTTGCAATTATTTGCAGATACATTATTATAGGGCTATTAAATTTTGCAAGCGAAATAATTAAAAAGAAAATAAACATAGGAACTATGTTGAATAATCCTAAAACTAAAAGAGATTTTATTATTGAAAGGTTATTTAATTTATCTTTTTCAAGATTTTTTGAAACAAAATTAAAGATTGTTTTAAACATGAAAAATAAAGACGGAATATAAATCATAGCGCCAACAGCAACAAAAGCTTCTATTATAAGGGTATCTATTGCGCCATATAATTTCATAGGTATAACAATCATTAAATAACCTATAACTTGTACTATAATTAAAACCCAAATGAGTGCTTGAGTTTTTATATTGTTTTTAAATGAAATCAAGCTTTTCAAGATTACATCAAACAAATATTTAAAATAATTTTTAATTAATTCCATTGTAATATCCTCTTTAGTTGAATTATACTATTAGTATATTATTAAGGGCAATTAATTTATGGATATTAAGGAATTATTTTCAACTTTTAAAAAAGAAGATTTTTATAATAAGGTAAATTTACATATTCATTCTAATTATTCTGACGGGAAAATTGATTTTGATGAACTAATTTTGCAAGCAAAAAAACTTAATATGAAATATATTTCAATAACCGATCATAATTGTGTTGAGGGCTATAAGAATTCAAAATATAAAGACGACCCTATTTTAATAAAAGGGGTCGAGTTTGATTGTTTTTATAGGATGTCTTTATTGCATATTTTGGGTTATGGAATAGATATTGAAAACATAGAATTAAATAAATTATGCGCAAAAAATGAACTTGAACAAAAAAATGATTTAATTCGTCTTTTTAAATCAAGACATCCTAAAAAGGTTATAAAAGCTATACATAACGCAGGAGGAATTGCGGTTTTGGCTCATCCTTGCTGTTGTAATGTTTTATTTTTAAAAGATTTTGTTAAAAGATTAAAAAATTATGGGCTTGATGGAATTGAGGTTTATTATCCTTATGATAGATTTAGAGGCATAATAAAATTCTCATCAAGAAACTATCCTTTTGAAATTGCGAAAGAACTAAATTTAATTAAAACAGGCGGAAGCGATGAACATTCTTCATTAATAAAAGCTTAATGGATTTGTTCATATAATGTTGAATATTTTAAATAATATTCTTCAGGGTGTTCTTTTGCTGCTTCTATAATATCTTGAATTTCTACGAATTTTTTAGCTAAAACAGGGTCAAATTGTGTACCTGCGCATTTTTCAATTTCCGATATTGCTGTTTGATGACTTAGCGCTACTCTATAAGAACGTGTTGAAGTCATAGCATCATAAGTATCAGCTATTGCTATAATTCTTGCTGCAAAGGGTATATCTTCTCCTTGTAATTTATCAGGATATCCCTTGCCGTCCCATCTTTCGTGGTGATGTTTTACCCCAGGGGAAATTTCATGGAGTTTTTTAATGCTTGAAATAAGTTTTTCAGAATTAGCCGGATGAGATTTCATAATTGTAAATTCATCATCGGTTAATTTGCCGGGTTTGCATAAAATTGATTCAGGAATGGCAATTTTTCCTATATCATGCAACAAACCCGCTGTTTCAATAGATTCTAATTGATTAGAGGGCACATTTAATTCTTTAGCTAAGATGATTGAATATAATGTAACTCTCATAGAATGCCCATGGGTATAGGGGTCTTTGGCATCAAGGGCTGAAGCTATTGATTTTATTGTTTTATAGAATAATTCTTTTAAATCTTTTAAAATTATGGATTTAGAAGAAGCAAGATCAAATTTATCAACTCCGTTTTTAACAACTTCCAGTAATTCTTCAGGGTTGAAAGGTTTTAAGATATATTGAAAAAGATTACATTTATTAACTGCATCTGTAATAATTTCAATATCGGAAAAACCGGTTAAAAGAATTTTTATAACATCAGGCGCAATGTTATTTGCTTCTTCAAGGAATTTTGTGCCTTCCATAATGGGCATTTTATGGTCTGATACAATTAGGGAAATATCATTTATATTGTTTTTTAAAGTTTCTAAACCTTCAAGCCCGTTTGAGGCTGTTAAAACTTTATATTTATTTCTAAAAGTTCTTTTTAAAAGTTGCAGATTGTTTATTTCATCATCTACAATTAAAATGGTGTGTTCATTATGAATACTTGCAGCGCTAATTAAATCCCCGACATTATTTAAAAATAAGTCGTTTTTCACATTCAACATGTGTTCTTCCTCTTAGAAATTTTATTATTCACTTTATCGGCATAAAGTAAAAAAACTTTAATTTTTTTTAGGATATTTTTTAATAAATTTAAATTTATTTACAATAAAACAGTTGTAATAATAGGTCCGTCTTGGGTCGCAATAACTGTGTGCTCAAAATGGGCAGATGGTTTTTTATCATCAGTTACAACCGTCCATTTATCAGCTAAAGTGTGTACATCATCACATCCTAAATTAAACATAGGTTCAATTGCAATAGCGCAATTATTTTTAATGATTACATCACAATTTGTTCGATAATTGAATAAAAATGGGTCTTCATGCATTTCTCTACCCACGCCATGACCGCCATATTGTCTTACAATGCCCATTTTTGCTTCAAGAGCAACATCTTCAATAGCGGCTGATACGTTTTCCAGAGGTTTATCGGGAATCATTTGTTCTATTCCTTTAAATAGAGCTTTTTCGGTTGCTTTTAATAAATTTTCAACTTCAGGGCTAACTTTACCGACAGGATAAGTCCAAGCGCCATCACCCACCATGCCTCTAAAAGTTGCACCAACATCAATGGAAATAATATCCCCTTCTTTTAAAATAGCATCTTTAGAGGGGATTCCATGGACAACTTGCTCGTTTATTGAAGCACAAATTGAATTAGGAAAACCTGCATAGCCTAAGAAAGTTGGAATAGCTTTATTTTTTTTAATTATGTCATAAGCAATTTTATCAAGCTCAAGAGTAGAAATTCCGGCTTCTATTACCTTTTTCATTTCTTGATGGACTAGAGCAACAATGTTTCCGGCATGGCGCATTAATTTTATTTCTTCTCTTGATTTTTTATGTATCATAATAAAATTCCTTATTTTGTCCTTAAAAGCGATTTTATTATATAACGGGAAAATACTTTTTTCAAATTAAGAATTTTCTTTTATCAGATTTTGCATAAAAATACTCTTATGAAAAGGAAGTTCATCTTTTTTATTAAACAAAATTTCTTGAATTGAATGAGTTGTTTTATCGAAATGTTTAAAATCAGGTTTTATATTTTTGTTGATTATTACTTTGCTAAAACCATAATTTTTAGTTGAAATTGTTTTAATATTGTTATTTTCTAACAATATAATTGTTGAATAATGCGGATGATTATATTTATTTAATCCTGTTGAAATAAGAGCATATTTAGGTTTTAGCTGATTTAGCATTGTTTTATTTATTACATCTTTTGCGCCGTGGTGTCCTATTTTTAAAATTTCAATTTCACCTTGAATATCTTTTTTGATTTTATTAAAACCCTCAACTCCGCAGTCTGCCATAAAAAGATAGTTTTTATTTTTGTAAGTTAAAAGAGTTATAATTGATTCTTCGTTATCATATTTATCATTATTTTGATTAAATTTTGCACTAAAGGTTCTTATTTTAAGGTCTTTTTCTTCATAAATTATTTCATTATTTTTAGCTGTTGAATAATTAAGATGTTTATTTTTAATATAATCCATAATCGAAGCAGAGATTTTTGATTTAGTTTGTTCTTTTTGAATTATAATTTTTTTAATTTTTATATTTTTCATTAAATCCAACGCTCCGCCGCAATGGTCAGAATCAAAGTGTGTTATTTCAAGAATATCAAGATTTTTTATTCTTTCATTTCTCATATAAGGAAGAATGACGTTTTGAGCGCTGTTTGATGATTTATAGATAATTTTACCTGTATCAATCATTATGTATTTATTTTTTGGGGTTTTAATTAAAAAACAATCGGCATTTTCAACATCAAACATAATAATTTCAAGATTATTTTGAAAAATTGCGGGTTTTATAAAGCTCAAAAGGAAGATAATTATTGATAAAATAAGTATTATAGCGTGTTTTGTTTTTCTGAAATTATTTTTTAAATTTAAAATAAATAATAAAATTAAAGTCCAAAAGCCTAATATTTGAAAAATATTAAAACCCATAGTTGTAATCAAAGAGAATTTAAAAGACGAGAAAATTTGACTTATTTTAACTAATAAACTTAATAAAGGGTTTGCTATTGTATCAAAAATAAAAATACAATAATCTGAAATTTTAGGTAAAAGTGCTAAAATTGAACTGATAAATCCAATAAAGCTTAATATCCCGATAAAAGGAATGACTGCAATATTAGCTAATATGCTAAAAGGTGCAAGATTATTAAAATAATGCATTTGCAAAGGAATAACCCATAATTGCGCTACAAGAGGAGCGCAAATCAAAGAAACTGCATTCATTGGCGAGAATAAAAATAAAATATATTTTTCAAAACGGCTTTTATTTTTAAATTTTTCTTTAAATTTTTCATCTTTTTTTCTGAATTTTTCAACAATTACAGGACAACAAACAATTAAACCGAAAGTTACCATAAAAGATAATTGAAAACCAATATCGAAAAACATTTTCGGATTAAAAAGAAGTATTAAAAACCCGACAAAACAAACTAAAGCAATGGAATCAGCGTCTCTATCTATTAATTTGCCAAATAAAATAAATAAAAGCATTAGAGAAGCTCTTAAAATTGATGGTGGAAAACCTGTCATAAATGTATATAAAATTACAAAAACACTGCCTGTTAAAATGGAAATTTTATAGGGCAATTTTATTAAACTTGCAATCCACCACCAAATTCCATAAATTAAGGCAACATTTAAGCCGCTTGCTGCTAAAAGATGTAATAAACCTGAATTTTTGAAATTTTCTTTTATGCTTTCATCAGGGTTTATGGTTTCATTACCAAAAACAATACCTCCTAATACTTCTAAATTCGGTGATTTAATTTTCTTGGAGTGTTGTTTGATTATTTTTTCTCTTATATTTTCAAAATTATTTAAAATATGATACCAGTTATCTTTAAGATTATGATTGAATTTTGAGCTTTTTATCAGAGTTAAGTCATTGTTATTTATATAAAAAACGCTATGGCAATCATTATTGGATAAATATTTTCTATAATCAAATTGATATGGGTTTGTTGCTTCTTTTGGAGTTCTTAATTTGCCTTTTATTTCAACTCTGTTTCCTATTTTTATTATGTTTTCAATATTTTTATCGTAATCTATGCTAACTAAAATTTTAGAATTAATATTAGAAATTGTTCTATTAAATATTTCTGCTTTATTTGCTTCTAAATAAAATTTTATTTTGTTAGTTTTATATGAAACATCCTTGGAGCTTATTATTCTTCCTTGAATTTTTGCATCTGAGCAATTTATGCCTTTTAAAATATCATCATTTTTAGAAAAATCCGCTCTTATAAACCCAACAAAAAATATTAAATATAAAATTAAAATCTTCTTTTTGTTGTAGTTAAAATACAAAACCAAAAAAGATAAAACCACAAATGTAATAAAAGCAAATACTATGCCATGGTTATAAAAACAGCCTAAAACTCCAAAGATATAAAATAGAGAAAATAATATGGTAAAATTTTTTTCGTATAAAAAAGTTTTTGTGTTCTCATTCATTTTAATCAAATAAAGCGTTTATAAATTCATCTTTATTAAATTCTTTAATATCTTCAATATTTTCACCAACTCCTATTAATTTAGTCGGCAATTTAAGATTTTTTGCAATAGAAAAAATAATCCCGCCTTTTGGAGTGCCATCAAGCTTTGTTATTGCAATAGCTGAAATATCCACTGCTTCATTAAATACCATTGCTTGATTTAGTCCGTTTTGTCCTTGGGTGCCGTCTAGAACAAGGATTGTTTCAAGGTTATCGTTTTCAATTTTCTTTGCTATGACATTTTTTATTTTTTTTAATTCTTCAATTAAATTAAATTTATTTTGCAATCTTCCTGCGCTATCAATAATTACAACATTGTAATTATCTTTTCTTGCCATATCAATGGCTCTATAAGCTAAAGAAGCGCTGTCTGCTTTATCTTCTCTTAAAATATCAACATCTGCTCTTTTAGACCAAACATCAAGCTGTTCTTCTGCTGCTGCTCTAAAAGTATCCCCCGCAACAAGAAGAACTTTTTGCCCTTCTTTTTTAAATTTATGAGCCAGTTTTCCGATAAGAGTAGTTTTTCCTGCGCCATTTACGCCCACAACAAAATAGATATTAATTTTATCTTTATCAAATTTTAATTTTTCATTGGGGGCATTATTTAAAATATTAATAAATTCTTCTTTTAAAAATGGCTTTAATTCAGAAGATTTAATTTTTCTATCTTTTAATTTTTCAACAAGCTCAACAGATAAATCCACCCCTAAATCAGCTTTAATCAACATAGATTCAATATCATCAAATTCATATTCATTAATGATTTCATCATTAGCTATTGATGTAACATTGTTGATTAGAGAATTAATTGTTTTTGATAAAGCGTTTTTAAGAGTGTTTTCTTTTTTATTTTCGTCTTTATTTTTTTTAAAAAAATTAAACATATTTTTCAACTACTTTAGCTAAAATACCGTTGATAAATGAAGGTGAATCATCAGTTGAATATTTTTTAGCAAGTTCTAAGGCTTCATCAATAACAACTTTGTGCGGTGCGTCTTTAATGAACACCAATTCTGTTATTGCAATTCTTAGAATGTCTTTATCTATTTTAAATAATCTGTCTATATCCCAGCCAAAGGCAAATTCGCTGATTATTTTATCAATTTCAACTTTATTTTTTTGATAATCACTGCAAATTTTTAAAATATAGCTTCTAACATCATCTTGAGATGATAGTGTGCATAATTCTGCTATATCAAGTGCGCTCATTGTTTTTTCGCTTGCATTTAATAAAACATCAATTTTTGCTTCTAAGTCTGATGTTAAAGGAAGCACAACAGGTATATTCTCGCAATCAATCGGGCGAGAAAGATTGTCAGGGTGATTGTTTTCAAAGTCAATTATTTGATTTTTGATTTCGTTTAATTTAGAAACACACATTGAAATTTCATCAGAAGATGTTGAAATAAGTGTTCTAACTGATTTTAAAATGATAGAAGAAAAATCTTCGTTTTTATATTTTTCTAAATTTTTATCCAATTGAGAGAATAATATTAAAGTTAATTCTCTGCTTGCTCTTCTTGCTTGCATTTTTAGTTCCTTTTTAAATTATATTTTAATTATATTGAAAACACGTCTATTTTCATAGAATTTTTTTAATTGTTTCAACATATTTTGTTATAATTTTTTCTTTTTCATAATTTTTAATTGTTTTTAGTGCATTTTTTGAAATTTCTTCTTTTTTTTCGATTGGAAAATTATAAATTTCAAATAAAATTTTTTTTATTTCTTCAACATTTGGATTAATTAAAAAGCCGTTTTCGTTGTTTTTTATTATGCCATCTATGCCTTCATTTTTTGTTCCTATTGTAATTAATCCTCTTGTCATAGCTTCAAGATAGGCCAATCCAAGGGTTTCTTTTATTGATGGAAGTATAAAAACATCATTTTCATCCAATTTTTCAAAAATTAAATCGTGATTTATGTAGGGCAAGATTTCAATTTTATTATGAAGATTTAATTTTTTGATTAGGTTGTTTAAATTGTTATATTCTGCTCCTTTTCCATATATTTTATATTCAAAATCAAAATCAATTTTGCTTAGTGCTTTAATAACAAGATTTAGATTTTTTCTTTTAATTAATTTTGAAAGGGTTATTATTTTTAATTTATTTTGATTAAAAGTTTTCTTTTCTTTTATATTTTCTTTTTCAACAAATGAGGGAAGTATAAAATCTGCTTTTAATTCTTTTTTTAAAAAATGACTTCTGGCACCAATCAGGGTTGAGTTTTTTAGTGCTTTTTTTAATCTTTTTTTAAAATAAAAGCTGTATTTAAATTCTTTTAAAACCCGATAATCGCTATAATGCAGAATGGAAATTCTCGGAAGTTTTAGTTTTTTGTTGATTAAATCAGCATAAATATGCCCCGAGGGCATGTGGGAAATTATCACATCAAAATTATTTTCTAATTTTAAATTATCAAATAAAAAAGGTGTTAAAAAATTTCTGTTATAAATTTTTATATTATTTCTATAATAAATTCCTGTTTTAAATATTTTGTGTTTTCTTAAAAAAGTGTTGAATAAAAAATTGGGTCTGATAACTTCAACTAAAATATTTTTTTCATTTAATGCAAGCGAAAAATCCTCTAAAACTGATGGAATTGTGCTATCAGATTTTAGAGGATATAAATCGCTAATTAATAATATTTTCATTATAATTTTTCAAAATCGCAAACTACACTGAATTTTTCATTTAGTTTTGATAATAGTGCGAGTCTGTTATTTTTGATTTTTTCATCTTTATCCATAACGAGAACTTTGTCAAAAAATTGAACAATAGGACTTATTAAAGATTTTAGTGATTGAATATATAAATCAAGATTATTTGTATTTGCATTATGATTTTTAATTGCTTCATAAAGAGCTTTTTCTTCATCTAAAACAAATAAATCACTTGAAATATTATCAAAAGAATTATTTTTCAAAATTCTTTTAACCCTTGTTGCGTTTTCTTTAATTAATTCAAAATCAGAATTTGTTTGATATTTTGTTAATATTTTAGCTTTTTCAATAAATCCTGTTAAATCTTTTAAAGGATTAAATTCTGAAATTGAATTAATAACTTGAATTTGGAAATCTTTTTCATACATGAATAATAATCTTTGTAGGAAAAATTCTTTTAATTCATCTAAAATTGTTTCTTCAAGCTCGATATTAAATTCTTTTGATAATAAATCAAGAGAATGTTTAATAACGCTTTCTAAATCAAGGTTTAGATTTTTTTCAATAATTGTTCTTAAAATGCCGATTGCGGCACGTCTTGCGCCAAGAGGGTCGTTTGAGCCTGTGGGGCGTTTTTTCTTTTTGTCTTTTTGAGTTGAAATAAATAAAGCACAAATTGTATCAACTTTATCTGCTATTGAAACAATTTGACCTGCTATTTCGCTAGGCAGTTCGCCATTTGCACCCAAAGGAAAATAATGTTCACAAATTCCCTTTGAAACTGTTTCATTTTCTTTATCAAACATAGCATAGTTTTCGCCGATAAAACCTTGCAATTCGGTAAATTCGAAAACTAATTTAGAAGATAAATCACATTTTGATAAAAGAGCACATCTTAGGATGTTTTCAGTATCTTCTACAGCTAATTTATCACAGATAAATTGAGTTAGATTAACCATTCTTTGAGTTTTATCAAAAAGTGTGCCAAGACCTTTTTGGAAAGTCATTCCTTTAAGGTTATCTAATTTATCTATAAGTTTTGTTTTAGTGTCTTCATTATAGAAAAATGCGCCGTCTTCTAATCTTGCCGTAATAACTCTTTGATTACCTGCTTTTATGTTTGAAAAATCATTCCCAACATAATTCGCCATTGTGATGAATTTATTTGATAATTTGCCGTTTTTATTCCAAAGCGGGAAATATCTTTGATGTTGAGTCATAACGGTTGTTGTAACAATTGATGGAATTTGAAGATATTTTTCATCAAATTCACACAAAACAGGAACGGGCCATTCTGTGATAAAAGTAATTTCTTCTAATAAATCTTCAACATTTTCAAAATTTATTTCAAGGTTGTTTTCTTGGGCGCATTTTTGAGCAAGATTAACAATAACTTCTTTTCTTTCATCTTGATTTGCTATAACATTACCTGTTTTCAAAATTTCAAGATAATTTTTAGGCTCATCTATATTCAAATATCTGTTTTTAGAATATCTATGACCTTGAGTTTTATTTGTTGATTTTTTATCAAGGATATTTAACTCAACAATTTCATTTCCTAAAATTGCAACAACGTTTTCAATGGGACGAGAGAATTTTTCTGTATTATCTGCCCAGCGCATAAAGTGTGAGCCTTGCATTTTTAAGATTAAATTTTCAATATTTTCTTTAAGAATTTCTTGTGCGGTTTTGCCTTTTATTTCTATTTTTGCCCAGATATAGTTATCTTTTTCATAAAGCATTGAAACATCGACATTGTTTTTCTTTGCAAAACCAACAGCAGCAGGACTATATGTGCCATCATCATTTTTTGCAACAGACAATATAGGGCCCTTAGCTTCTTTTTCAATATCTTGTTGTTTATCTGCTAAATTTTCAACAATAACTGCTAAACGTCTTGGAGTTGCATAAACTTTAATATCGCCATAATTAAGCGCATTTTCTTTAAATAGTTTTTCAAAAGAGCTTTTTAGCTGCAAAATTGCACTGGGAATGAATTTATATGGAAGCTCTTGAACCAATATTTCCAATAAAAAATCTTTTCTCATAGTAATTAGATTATATTATAAAAATCAAAACAAAATATAAACTAAAAAAATATATTAAGAAAATGCAACAAAAACGTAACAATAATGAAATTTTTTTTGAAAAAATTTTCATTATGTGTCAAATTATAGATAAAGAGATTATTGGGTTTATAAATTTTGTTAATACAGGAAGTGGAAATAGTTGAAATAGCTGATGAGCAAGCATACGACGCTAAGCTCTTAGCGAGTGCTTTATCTGAAAGCAAAGCGAGAAAAAGAGCAATGATTGATATGCTCGGTATTTCTTGTGCTATAAATTACCTAAATAACAAAAAAATAAGAGTTAACACTAAAAGAAGCGTATATAAAATTCCGCTTTTGTTTGAAGAATTTAAAATAACAGATATTTACCACGGGAATTATAGAATTGATGTTATAACTCTTTATAGAGAAAAAACAATAAAAATCCCTAAAATCCATTCTGAAATGGATATAATGCCTCATTTTTATTTTGTTGTACAAATCGGGGCCAAAATAAAAGAAGCAAAGATGATAGGTTTTATTGATTCAAAAAGTATCAGCGCCTGCTCATCAGATTCTAAGTTTTTCTATCCGACTTTGGATATGATTTTTGATGTAAATAAATTTGTTAATTTAACAAGACACTCAGTTCCTGCAAAAACACTTCTTGGTAAACATATTGATTGTTTAGGCTTATTTTTAAAATTTATTGATAATGATTTATCATCTTTATATAAAAGACAAATGATTCAGCATCTTATGAATTGCGATTCATGCAGAGCCCGTTTTATTGATGTTGTTGAATTTGAAAAATTGGCAAATAATATAAAATATTATCCTGATGTTGTAAGAAAAAACGAGGCTAAAATTAAAGCAAAAGATATTTCATCAGAATTACAATCTCCTAAAAAAGCAATGACTTTGGAAGAAAGCCTTGAAAATGTTGTTTTGGACGATAATGAAGATGAAATTGAAGAAACTTTTATTGATATAGAAAAACCAATTGATGAAAAAGAAGATTTTTCAGATAAAGAAAAACCTAAAACCGTTCAAATGTTTGATTTATCAGCTGATGATTCAAATAGACAATCAAGAAAAAATGTAATTGATGCAATTTTTAATGAAATTCCTAAATTAGAATTGCCGCAAATTAAAACGGTGGTTAGTGCAAAGCACAGAAGAACAATGTTTGTAATTGCTTTGATATTCATAATTTTAGGAAGTTTTGCTTTTATTTCAATTAAAGGAAGCACGGAAACTTTAGAGGAAAACACTCCTTTGGCTGAATTTGAAGAAGCAAGCGAAAATTATGATGAGTCTTATTCATATCCGATGTCATCAAATGGGCAAGCACAACTTATTCCAAAAGAAACAGATATAAATGATTTTATAATAAAACAGCCTGTTTCAAATAGTCC
Organism: Candidatus Gastranaerophilales bacterium; assembly: GCA_944324455.1. Lineage (GTDB taxonomy): Bacteria > Cyanobacteriota > Vampirovibrionia > Gastranaerophilales > Gastranaerophilaceae > RUG14156. Next base: position 53,029 of record CALUWJ010000010.1, read on the forward strand.
TGCATATTCACCCTCTGTTGCAAAAATCTCTTGGGAAGCACCTGAAAGTATTGTTAAAAAAGATAGTTATATTAAATTTTTACAATTAATTGGAAAAAATATAAAATTAAATCTGCAAAACGATTTACTTTTGGTTAATGATGTTCCGATAAATAAAATTGTAAAATTAGATATAAAAATATCTTCCACAGGTAATATTGACGATATTAAATTAGCGTCATCATCAGGCACCGTTGCGATTGATGATGCAATTAAAAAAGTTATAAATGATACTTTAACATACATGAAACCGCCAAGTAACGGCATAATTTCAAAAGCTGCTGATGTTACATTGGTGATTGAATTAAAATAATATGATTAATTGAGGCAAGTATGGAAATTAATAAAAATTATAAAAATCTTGAAGCTAGTTATCTTTTTTCTACAATAGCAAAAAAGGTAAAAGAATTTGTTGAAAAAAACCCCGATAAAAAGGTTATTCGTCTTGGAATAGGGGATGTTACAAGACCATTGTGCAAAAGTGTAGTTGAAGCTATGAAAAATGCGGTTAGCGAAATGGGTACTTTTGAGGGATTTCACGGCTATGGTCCTGAACAAGGTTATGATTTTCTAAAAAAAGAAATTCAAAATTATTATAAAGAAAAAAATGTTAATTTAGAGATTGATGAAATATTTATTTCTGATGGCGCTAAATCTGATTTAGGAAATATTTTAGATATATTTTCAAAAGAAAATACGGTTTTAGTTCCTGATCCTGTTTATCCTGTTTATGTTGATACAAATATAATGCAAGGAAGAAAAATAATATTTGCTCAAGCGAATCAAGAGAATAATTTTCTTCCTTTGCCTGATGAAAATTTAAAAGCTGATATTATATATATTTGTTCACCAAATAATCCGACAGGAGCTGTTTATAATAAAGAACAGCTTAAAAAATGGGTAGATTGGGCAAATAAAAATAAAGCAATAATTTTATTTGATGCTGCTTATGAATGTTTTATCAGCGATGATAATTTACCTAGAAGTATTTTTGAGATTGAGGGTGCTAAAACTTGCGCTATTGAATTTTGTTCATTATCTAAAACAGCAGGTTTCACAGGTACTCGCTGCGGTTATACTGTTGTTCCTTTTGAGCTTAAATTTGATGATATGAGCTTAAATAAAATGTGGTTAAGAAGACAAACAACAAAATTCAATGGTGTTCCATATATCGTTCAAAAAGGTGCGCAAGCAGTATTTAGTGAACAAGGTCAAAAAGAAATTAAAGAAAATATTGATTACTATAAAAAGAACGCTAAAATTATTGCTGATACTTTATCTAAGCACAATATTTGGTTTACAGGCGGTATTCATTCACCCTATATCTGGCTTAAATGTCCTAATAACATGACAAGTTGGGAATTTTTCGATTTTCTTTTAGAAAAAGCTCAGATTGTGGGTACTCCCGGAGCCGGTTTTGGCAAAAACGGCGAAGGATTTTTCCGCTTAACTTCTTTTGGAACAAATGAATTAACAAAAGAAGCTATGGAAAGACTGGATAAAATCCTAACTACCTATTGCAAATAATTTTTGTTTATAGCAAAATAATCTTGTAGTTGCGGAAGTAACTCAATTGGTAGAGTACCTGCCTTCCAAGCAGGCTGCTGCGGGTTCGAGCCCCGTCTTCCGCTCCAAAAACACCCATAATCATGGGTGTTTTTTTTATAAAAAATACATCTAATAAACTATTATGTATTCCATGCTCTTGAAAAATATCATGTTTTAATATATAAATATCTACACCGGTTAACAAAATATAATAAAAATACTTAATTAATGAGTCTTTAAAATTTGATATGTTAAGGGAATAATATTTAATGCCATTATTGTAAAAATTTATTAAGGAATGTAAATTTTGTGTTAAAGTTTTCCCCGTATGAGCAAATCTTATTATTTACGTAACTTTAAAATACAGCAATTTATTTTAGGAGTCGTTGCATATGAAAATTAATGGAATATCTTCAATTCAAACAAGTAAAACTGAAAAACAAAATATAACAAATCAAAGAAGTCAAAATCCAATTTATAAAAATCAGTATAATTTTGATACTGTATCTTTTAAAGGTAAAAAATCAAGTCTTAAACAGCGCTTAGCAGCTAAAATTGCCGCTGCTTTAGTTATGTTAACAACTGCATTGGGTATTACAACTTGTGCTTCTAAGCCAAGTTCAGATACTGACACTGTTCCTACATCTCATAGTTTAGCTGAAGATATTGACAATTCTTCTAATATAGATGAGTTAGAAGTTGAGGATAGTGCTCCTTCTATTACCCATGAAATGAAAGAGGATGATTCTACTCCAACTAATACTGTGGTTGTGGTGAATGATATAATTGATGAAAAAGAAGCTGTTGATCCTGATTACATAAATTATATTGACCCTCTTTATGATGAAATAGCCGATCCTGAAAATATTATAGATGGTGTTATAAGAAGCGAGCAAGCAGGTGATGCTGACCATTTTGTTGAAGAAAGCGGACTCGGTGCTAATGGCGATAAGGGTGGTGTTGCTTGGTGCGCAGCTTATGTTACCTACATCAACGAAAATTCAGGCATAGATTTATTGCCTTGGTACGATAATATACGTCAAGATATCAATCGTGATGGCGTAAAAGATTCTTGGACAGTTAAATATGTAAGAAAAGCAGCAGAAGATAATTGTGCAATGATTGAAGGAAATAAGGCAATTGTTGGTGATATTTGCTTTATTAATTCACACCATATGGGTATTGTATGTAAAACAGAAGACGACGGTACAATATTAGTAATTGCCGGTAATAGTGCCGATAGAACTTTAGTTTATGCAATTCAACCTCAAGATTATGATAAAGTTGCTTTTGCTGATACAACAGGCAGAGATAGAACCTATGTAAATAACCTTGAAGGCGCAGTTTACGGTAATTCAATAGATTATAATATATTTACTAAAACGCCTGATAATATACTTTCTCTAGATGAATATAAACCTTGTGATAATAATTCTAAAAGAGAATGGTATGTGCCGGGGGATGATTTTAGAGAATTTTTGGATGAAGAAATTAAATGTCCGACTCCTGAACCATCAAAACCGGTTGAAACGCCTGTTACACGCCCAACTCAAACTCCGACACAATGTCCAAGTATAACTCCATCAGAATGCCCAACACAAACTCCAACGGAATGTCCAACAGAATGTCCAACACAAACTCCAACGGAATGTCCAACTCAAACTCCAACGGAATGTCCAACAGAATGTCCAACTCAAACTCCAACGGAATGTCCAACTCAAACTCCAACGGAATGTCCAACAGAATGTCCGACAGAAACTCCAACGGAAGTTCCTACTGAAACCCCAACGGAAATTCCTACAGAGGAACCGACAGATGTTCCAACAGAAATCCCAACAGAAGAGCCTACTGAAATTCCTACAGAAGAGCCTACGGAAATTCCTACAGAGGAACCGACAGATGTTCCAACAGAAGAACCTACGACTTGTCCTACTTTGCCGGAGGTTGAACCCAGTGATACTCCAATAACAACTGATGAACCTGAAACTCCTCCTCCATCTGTAACTGAAACTCCAAGTACAGATCCTTCAACAACCGAATTACCTGATACTAGTGACGGCGATATGGATGCAGAAGATGGCGGTGCAGATTTTGATGATGATGTAGAGCCATCAAAAGAACCAACAGTTGAACCATCAAAAGAACCAACAGTAGAGCCATCAAAAGAACCAACAGTAGAGCCGTCAAATCCTGACAGCGGCGATGGCGATATGGATGCAGAAGATGGCGGTGCAGATTTTGATGATGATGTAGAGCCATCAAAAGAACCAACAGTTGAACCATCAAAAGAACCAACAGTTGAACCATCAAAAGAACCAACAGTTGAACCATC